>NZ_JBIXJT010000021.1:0-78516 GCF_052871455.1 Pseudomonas sp. LARHCG127 | reverse complement strand
GGCGGAAGCATCATTTTCAGCAACGCGGCTTTACGTTCAGGTGAATAGAAAGGCATGACCATACTCTTGCCGCCCCCGAAATGCTTTTAGGAATTTGGAGAGGCGACAACTAGCCTGACACCGGGGGTGGGAGCGAGCTTGCTCGCGATGGCAATAGACCAGGCAATGAAAGCGCTGGATCAATTATCCGACCGCTGCCCCACCAGGCTGTCCACCGACGGCACCCGGGTATCGCTTTCCATCTGGGCATCGTGCTCGATCTGGTGACTGAAGCGATCCAGGGAGCCTTGGGCCGGTTGCGCGTCGCTGGCGAACACCGGTGGGCTGAGGATGTAGGCGCCGAGCAGGCGGCTAAGGGCGGCCAGGCTGTCGATGTGGGTGCGTTCGTAGCCATGGGTGGCGTCGCAGCCGAAGGCGAGCAGGGCGGTACGGATATCGTGGCCAGCGGTGATGGCCGAATGAGCGTCGCTGAAGTAATAGCGGAACAGGTCGCGGCGTGCCGAGATGTCGTTCTCCTTGGCCAGTTTCAGCAAATGCCGCGACAGATGATAGTCGTAAGGGCCGCCGGAGTCCTGCATCGCCACACTGACCGAATGTTCGCTCGAGTGCTGGCCAGGGGCGACGGGCGCGATGTCGATGCCGACGAACTCGCTGACGTCCCAGGGCAATGCGGCCGCTGCGCCGCTGCCGGTTTCCTCGGTAATGGTGAACAGGGGGTGACAGTCGATCAGCAGTTCCTCGCCACTGTCGACAATCGCCTTGAGCGCCGCCAGCAGTGCCGCGACCCCGGCCTTGTCGTCCAAGTGCCGGGCGCTGATGTGACCGCTTTCGGTGAATTCCGGCAAGGGGTCGAAGGCCACGTAGTCGCCGATGCCCACTCCCAGGGTTTCGCAATCGGCGCGGGTGGCGCAATAGGCGTCCAGGCGCAATTCGATGTGGTCCCAACTGATGGGCATTTCATCCACGGCGGTGTTGAACGCGTGACCGGATGCCATCAATGGCAGCACGCTGCCACGAATCACGCCGGTGTCGGTGAACAAGCTGACCCGGCTGCCTTCGGCAAACCGGCTGGACCAGCACCCCACCGGAGCCAGGGTCAGGCGACCGTTGTCCTTGATGGCCCGCACCGAGGCACCGATGGTATCCAGGTGCGCCGACACGGCCCGGTCGGGGCTGCTCTTGCGGCCTTTGAGCGTGGCGCGGATCGTGCCACGACGGGTCATTTCGAAGGCGATACCCAGCTCTTCGAGCCGCTCGGCGACGTAGCGCACGATGGTGTCGGTGAAGCCGGTCGGGCTGGGAATGGCGAGCATTTCCAGCAGGACCTTTTGCAGGTATTCGAGATCCGGTTCGGGAATCTTACTGATCATGGAAACTCCTGATGGGTTGAGCGCATCGATGGTTTCGATGAGTGTGTTCGGCTGTGGATGATGGGTGCCTGAACTGGCCTCATCGCGAGCAAGCTCGCTCCCACATGGGATCTGCAGTGCGCCTCAGAACCCTGTGGGAGCGAGCTTGCTCGCGATGGGGACTGTTCAGACACCACACCTCTGCTAAGCCACCGTCTGGCTATGAGGAAACAACAGATCCACAAAACGCTCGGCGGTGGGTTGGGGGTCGTGGTTGGCTAAACCTGCGCGTTCGTTGGCTTCGATGAACACATACTCGGGTTGATCGGCCGCCGGCACCAGCAGGTCGAGGCCGACCATGGGGATGTCCAGCGCCCGTGCGGCACGGACCGCCGCATCGGCAAGGGTCGGATGCAGGATACCGGTGACATCTTCCAGGACGCCGCCGGTATGAAGGTTCGCTGTACGGCGTACGAACAGGTGCTCTCCGGCCGGCAGGACGCTGTCGTAGTCGTACCCCGCCGCATTGAGGGTGCGCAGGGTCTCGGCGTCCATCGGTATCTTGCTTTCACCACCCGTCGCGGCCTGCCGTCGGCGGCTCTGGGCTTCGATCAGGGCACCGATGGTGTGCCGGCCGTCGCCGATCACCTCCGCCGGGCGCCGGATCGCCGCCGCCACCACTTCAAAGCCGATCACCAGGATGCGCAGGTCCAGTCCTTCGTGGAAGCTCTCCAGCAGCACCCGGCTATCGAACTGCCGAGCCGCTTCAATGGCGCTCTGCACCTCCTCGATGGTACGCAGGTCCACCGCCACGCCTTGGCCCTGTTCACCGTCCAGCGGCTTGACCACCACCCGTTCGTGCTCATCGAGAAACGCCAGGTTGTCATCGGCGTTCCCCACCAGCTGTTGCGCCGGCAGGTTCAGGCCGGCGTTTTTCAGCACCTTGTGGGTCAGGCTTTTGTTCTGGCACAGCGTCATGCTGATGGCGCTGGTCAGGTCGCTCAGGGACTCGCGGCAGCGCACCCGGCGGCTGCCGTGCACCAGGGTGAACAAGCCGGCCTCGGCATCGTCCACCTGCACTTCGATGCCGCGCCGGTGAGCTTCTTCGACGATGATCCGCGCATATGGATTGAACTCCGCCTCGGGGCCGGGCCCAAGGAACAACGGCTGGTTGATGCCGTTCTTGCGCTTGATGGCGAAGGTCGAGAGGTTGCGAAAGCCGAGTTTGGCGTAGAGATTTTTTGCCTGGCGATTGTCGTGCAGCACCGACAGGTCGAGGTAGCTCAAGCCACGGCTCATGAAATGTTCGATGAGGTGACGCACCAGCACTTCGCCGACACCGGGTCGCGGGCATTGCGGATCGACGGCCAGGCACCAGAGGCTGCTGCCGTTTTCCGGATCGTTGAAGGCCTTCTGATGATTCAGGCCCATGACGCTGCCGATCACCGCACCGGTATCGTCGTCTTCAGCCAGCCAGTACACCGGTCCGCCTTCGTGACGCGGGGTCAGTCGCAGCGGGTCGATGGGCAGCATGCCCCGGGCCTGGTAGAGCTGGTTGATGGCCTGCCAGTCGGTCTCGCTCTGGGCGCGGCGAATGCGGAAGCCGCGAAACACCCGGGTGGACTGGCGATAGTCGCTGAACCACAGGCGCAAGGTGTCGGATGGATCGAGGAACAGTTGCGCCGGTTCCAGCCCCAGCACCTGCTGGGGCGCGGCCACGTACAAGGCAATGTCGCGTTCGCCGGGTTGTTCGTTGAGCAGTTCCCGGGCCAGGCACGCCGCGTCCGGGAAGGTGTGGCCGATCAGCAGTCGGCCCCAGCCGCAATGCACCGCGATCGGGTCGGCGCCCAATTCGCTGCCGTCTTCGGCCAGGCGTGCCTGCAGGCGTTCATAGGAGGGCGCCTGGCCGCGCAAGAGGCGTTGGTTGTGAACAGTTGCGTGAGGTTTCATCGATCAGATTCCTTGCTCGCTGAGCCACAGGTTCAGCGCCGCCAGCTGCCATAGTCGCGAACCGCGCAACGGCGTGAGTTGCCCGTTGGGGTCGGTGAGCAGGCGGTCGAGCATGGCTGGGTTGAACAGGCCGCGGTCCTGGCTCGGATCCAGCAGCAGTTCGCGAACCCAGGCCAGGGTGTCGCCTTCCAGGTGCTTGAGGCCCGGCACCGGGAAATAGCCTTTCTTGCGGTCGATCACTTCGCTGGGAATCACCCGTCGGGCGGCTTCCTTGAGCACCTGCTTGCCGCCATCGGGCAACTTGAATTTCGCCGGGACCCGGGCCGAGAGTTCCACCAGGCGATAGTCGAGGAACGGTGTGCGCGCTTCCAGGCCCCAGGCCATGGTCATGTTGTCGACGCGCTTGACCGGGTCGTCCACCAGCATCACCGTGCTGTCCAGGCGCAGGGCCTTGTCCACCGCGGCATCGGCGCCGGGTTGGGCGAAATGCTCCTTGACGAAGTCCCCGGCCGCGTCGTTGGCCGTCAACCAGTTGGGCTGCACAGTGGCGGCATATTCTTCGTAACTGCGGTCGAAGAATGCCGCGCGATAGGCGGCGTACGGATCGCTGGCGCCATCGACCTGCGGGTACCAGTGATAACCGGCGAACAGCTCATCCGCGCCTTGGCCGCTTTGCACCACTTTGCAATGCTTGGCCACTTCCCGCGACAGCAGGTAGAAGGCGATGCAGTCGTGGCTGACCATCGGCTCGCTCATGGCGCGGAACGCGGCGGGCAGTTGCTCGATGATCTCTTTTTCGTCAATGCGCAGTTGGTGGTGGCGAGTGCCGTAGTGCTTGGCGATCAGGTCCGAATATTGGAATTCGTCACCGCGCTCGCCGCCGGCATCCTGGAAGCCGATGGAGAATGTCGACAAGTCCTCGACGCCGACTTCCCGCAACAGGCCCACCAACATACTTGAATCGACGCCGCCGGACAGCAGCACGCCGACATCCACGGCGGCGCGCTGGCGAATGGCAACCGCTTCCCGGGTGCTGTCGAGCACGCGATCGATCCAGTCTTCCAGGTTCAGGTGCTGTTCATCGGCGTGAGGGCCGTAGGGCAGGGTCCACCAGGTTTTCTGCTCGGTGGTGCCGTCGGCTTCGATGCGCATCCAGGTGGCGGGCGGCAGTTTTTCAACACCGGCCAGCAAGGTGCGGGGCGCCGGGACCACCGCGTGGAAATTAAGGTAATGGTTGAGGGCCACCGGGTCGAGCATCGGATTGATGTCGCCGCCCTTGAGCAGCGCCGGCAATGCCGAGGCGAAGCGCAGGCGCTGGCCGGTGCGCGACAGGTACAGCGGCTTGACGCCGAGGCGGTCGCGGGCGATGAATAGCCGCTTGGCATCACGCTCCCAAATGGCGAAGGCGAACATGCCGTTGAGCTTGGGCAGCAGCGCTTCGCCCCAGGCGTGGTAACCCTTGAGCAGCACTTCGGTGTCGCCACCGGAGTAGAAGGTGTAGCCCAGGCCTTCCAGCTCGGTGCGAAGCTCCGGATAGTTGTAGATCGCGCCGTTGAAGGCCAGTGACAGGCCCAATTGATTGTCGATCATCGGCTGGGCCGAGCCGTCCGACAGGTCCATGATTTTCAGGCGTCGGTGGCCGAGGGCAATCGGTCCCTGGCTATGAAAACCCCAGGCATCAGGGCCGCGAGGGGCCAGGTGATGGGTGATTCGCTCTACGGCCGCAAGGTCCGCAGGTTGTTGATCGAAACGTAACTCTCCAGCTAATCCGCACATAAGTCCTTACCGGTGTTTCCGTTGGGGAGGGGTCAAGCAGCACGCGCCGAAAGGGCGGGTACTCTGAAACTGACCGGAGGGATTGCTGTGAGTTTTAGATCGATGCGTTATAAGCCGGTGGGTGGGGGTTGCCGCATGCCTCACGAAATAAGAGGAACCTGTGGGAGCGAGCTTGCTCGCGATGGCAGTGGGTCAGTCAGCTCAGATGCCAACTGATCCACTGCCATCGCGAGCAAGCTCGCTCCCACAGGGGATGGGGGGGCACTTTAAATGGGTGTCAGGTCTTGCCCCGAATCAAGGCCCGCAACGCGAACCGGTTCGGATGGCAGGCCTCGGCTACGCTGCGGGGCAGTGGTAGGGGGTCGTTGTCCAGCCAGGCGGCGATCAGTTCGCCCGACAGGGGCGCGGTGATCAGGCCGCGGGAACCGTGGCCGCTGTTGATGTACAGGCCATCGAGCCATGGGCAGGGGGCGTCCGGCACTTGGCGCGCATCCTTGCCCAGGGCAGCGTAAGCCTCGGTGAAGGCCTGGCGCTCGGCCAGCGGTCCGACAATCGGCAGGTAATCCGGGCTGGTGCAACGAAACGCCGCGCGGCCTTCGAGGTGGTGCGGGTCCAGGGTGCCAGCATCCAGGCGCTCCACCAGGTCGTGGGAGATCTCTTCGAGCATCTGCAGATTGCCGGCATGCTCGGCAGCGGTGGGGGTCAGGTCGTCGCTGTTGAAATCGAAACTGGCGCCCAGGGTATGTTCGCCCAGCCGCGGCGGCGCCACATATCCTTCGGCGCAGACCACCGTCGCCAGGCTCTGGCTGCGGCTGGTTTGCGGCAATCGCGTGATTTGCCCGCGAATGCGCTTGAGCGGCAAACCAGCGGCAGGTTCGAAGCGTTTGATCTCGGCAGCACTGGCGAGAATCACCACTGGCGCACTGGCCAGGCAGCGTTCGCCGTCCCATGCCTGCCATTGGCCGTCGACTCGGCGCAGGTGCAGCACGTCATGATGGGGTCGCACATCAATTGCCGGCCCCGAGGCTTGCCAGCGACACAGCGCCGGCGGATGCACCCAACCGCCTTCGGGATAAAACAAGCCGCCACAGGCCAGGCCGATACCGGCGCGAACCTGGGCCTCGGACTGATCCAGTGAATGCAGCAAGTCCGCTGGGAACGCCTCGGCCAGTTGCGCCTGGCGCTCGGTTTCCTTGCTGTTGAAGGCCAGTTGCAAGACGCCGCAGGCATCCCAGTCAACGCCGCGTTGCAGTTGCTCCAGCACACGGCGGGTGTAGCCGAAGCCGCTGAGGATCATCTGCGACAACGCGGTGCCATGGGCCGACAATTTGAGGTACAGCACGCCCTGGGGATTGCCGGAAGCTTCCTCGGCCAACCCGGCATGACGCTCCAGCAGCGTCACCTGCCAACCACGGGCGGCGAGACTCGCCGCGCTGGCGCACCCGGCCAGGCCACCGCCGATGACCAAGGCCCGACGCTCGCCGGTGGGCGGCAAGGGACGGGCGTACCAGGGTTTTGCCAGGGACGGCGCGGGTGCCTGCTCGGGCCAGCCAAGAAACACGCCGCGCAGGATTTCCCATTTATGGCCAATGCCCGGTGTGCGCTTCATCTTGAAGCCCGCCGCGTTCAGCAACCGCCGAACCCAACCGGTGCTGGTAAAGGTACTGAGGGTAGCGCCGGGTGCGGCCAGCCGGGCCAGTTCGGCGAACAGCTCGGCGGTCCACATCTCGGGGTTCCTGGCCGGCGCAAAGCCGTCGAGGAACCAGGCGTCGATCTGCCCGTCCAACTGCGGCAACTGCTCCAGGGCATCGCCGATCAACAAGGTCAGCGTCACCCGGCCATTGGCCAGGACCAGGCGCTGGAAACCCTGGTGGATCGCCACGTACTGCTCAAGCAATTGTTCCGCTTGAAGGCTCAGTTGCGGCCACAGGGCAAGGGCCCGGCGCAAGTCTTCGGGGCTCAAGGGATACTTCTCGACGCTGACGAAGTGCAGCCGAGCGCCTGCTGGCGCGCACTGTTCGAACAATTGCCAGGCACAGAGAAAATTCAAGCCGGTGCCAAACCCGGTTTCGCCAATCACCAGCCGCCCGCCAGCGGCCAGCGCAGCGAAGCGCTCGGCCAGGTTGTTCTGCTCGAGGAACACATAACGGGTTTCATCCAGGCCCGACTGATCGGAAAAATACACATCGTCGAACACCCGCGAACGCGGGCGCCCCTGATCATCCCAGTCGAGTTGGGCGTGTTGCTGGATGGGCGTCATGGCAGGCTCGGTCAAAACTGAGCGGCCATTCTAGCCGATCGGTATCGGCTTGCTTGACCCATCGCAACACAGCGCGCATCTGAATGGAATCTGCTGCACAGGGCCGCATCCAATCCGCTAGTCTTGAGCCATCCCCGGAAGGAGCTGCCCATGTTTGAATCCGCTGAAATCGGCCATGTGATCGATAAAGACACCTTTGAGGCCGAGGTGCCCGCCCTGCGTGAAGCGCTGTTGGAAGCGCAGTTCGAGTTGCAGCAGCAGGGCCGGTTTCCGGTCATCGTGTTGATCAACGGCATCGAAGGCGCGGGCAAGGGCGAGACGGTGAAGTTGCTCAATGAATGGATGGACCCACGGCTGATTGAAGTGCGCACCTTCGACCAGCAGACCGACGAGGAACTGGCGCGGCCTCCCGCGTGGCGCTATTGGCGGATGCTGCCGGCCAAGGGGCGCATGGGGATTTTCTTCGGCAACTGGTACAGCCAGATGCTCCAGGGCCGGGTCCATGGCGAATTCAAGGACCCACGACTCGACCAGGCGATCGCCGGTGCCGAGCGCCTGGAAAAAATGCTCTGCGATGAAGGCGCGCTGATCTTCAAGTTCTGGTTCCACCTCTCCAAGAAGCAGATGAAGGCCCGGCTCAAGGGGCTCAAGGATGACCCGCTGCACAGTTGGCGCATCAGCCCGCTGGATTGGCAGCAGTCCCAGACCTACGACAAGTTCGTCAAATACGGTGAGCGGGTGCTGCGCCGCACCAGCCGCGATTACGCGCCGTGGCACGTGATCGAAGGCATGGACAGCTGTTATCGCAGCCTCACCGTCGGGCGGATCCTGCTCGACGGTTTGCGCCAGGCCTTGGACCGGTCGAAGATCAAACCGCAAAAGGTCAGTGTGGCGCCGCTGCCCGAGCTGGACGGGCAGGTCACGCTGCTCGACAGCCTGGACATGACCCGGCGCCTGGACAAGGCTGACTACGAAGAACAACTGATCACCGAGCAGGCGCGGTTCGCCGGCCTGCTGCGGGACAAGCGCATGCGCCAACATGCCCTGGTGGCGGTGTTCGAAGGCAATGACGCGGCGGGCAAGGGCGGGGCGATCCGGCGGGTCGCGGCGGCCCTGGACCCACGCCAATACAGCATCGTGCCGATTGCCGCGCCCACGGAAGAGGAGCGCGCCCACCCCTACATGTGGCGGTTCTGGCGGCATATCCCCGCGCGCGGCAAGTTCACCATGTTCGACCGCTCCTGGTACGGCCGGGTGCTGGTGGAGCGGGTCGAAGGTTTTTGCAGCCAGGCCGACTGGCTGCGGGCCTACGGGGAAATAAACGACTTCGAGGAGCAGATCGCCGACGCTGGTGTGGTGGTGGTCAAGTTCTGGCTGGCCATCGACAAGGAAACCCAGCTGGCGCGTTTCCAGGAGCGCGAGGAAATCCCGTTCAAGCGTTTCAAGATCACCGAGGATGACTGGCGCAACCGCGACAAGTGGGACGCCTACCGCGCCGCAGTGTGCGACATGGTCGACCGCACCAGCACCGAGATTTCCCCCTGGACCTTGGTGGAGGCCAACGACAAGCGCTGGGCGCGGGTCAAGGTACTGCGCACCCTCAACCAGGCATTGGAGGCGGCTTTCGAGCGCAGCGCAAAACAGGCTCGCAAGAAGAAGCGCTAGGGCGATGGGTACGCATACGCGAGGTGAATGATTGTCGCGGTCGGTTATCCAGTGGATCTATGCTCGATTCACTCTCAACCGACCAGAACAATGAGGTACAGCCATGCGTGAAGTGGTGATCGTCGACAGCGTACGGACCGGCCTGGCCAAGTCCTTTCGTGGCAAGTTCAACATGACCCGTCCAGACGACATGGCGGCCCATTGCGTCGATGCCTTGTTGGCGCGCAACGACATCAACCCGGCCAGTGTCGAGGATTGCATCGTCGGGGCCGGCTCCAATGAGGGCGCCCAGGGCTACAACATCGGGCGCAACGTGGCGGTGCTCTCGCGATTGGGCATCGGCACGGCCGGGATGACCCTCAACCGCTTCTGTTCCTCGGGCCTGCAAGCCATTGCCATCGCCGCCAACCAGATCGCTTCCGGTTGCAGCGACATCATTGTGGCGGGCGGTGTGGAATCCATCAGCCTGACGATGAAAAGCGTCAATACCGACAACCTGGTCAACCCACTGCTCAAGGAGCAAGTGCCCGGGATTTATTTCCCCATGGGCCAGACAGCGGAGATCGTCGCTCGCCGTTACCAGGTCAGCCGCGAGGAGCAGGACCGCTACGCCTTGCAGAGCCAGCAACGCACCGCCAAGGCCCAGGCGGCGGGATTGTTCGATGATGAAATTATCCCGATGGCGGTCAAGTACCGGGTCGAGGACAAGCAGACCGGTGCGGTGCAGATTCTTGAAGGCGTGGTCGATCATGACGATTGCAACCGCCCGGACACCACCTATGAAAGCCTGGCGGGCCTGAAGCCGGTGTTCGCCGAAGACGGCTCGGTGACGGCGGGTAACTCGTCGCAGTTGTCCGACGGCGCCTCGATGACCTTGGTCATGAGCCTGGAAAAGGCCCTGGCGCTGGGGCTCAAGCCCAAGGCGTTTTTCCGCGGTTTCACCGTGGCCGGTTGCGAGCCGGACGAAATGGGCATCGGCCCGGTATTTTCAGTGCCCAAGCTGCTCAAGGCCAAGGGCTTGCAGATCGCCGATATTGACCTGTGGGAACTCAACGAGGCGTTTGCTTCCCAGTGCCTGTACAGCCGCAACCGGCTGGAAATCGATCCAGAGAAATACAACGTCAACGGCGGCTCGATCTCCATCGGCCATCCGTTCGGCATGACCGGTTCCCGGCAAGTCGGGCATCTGGTGCGTGAGTTGCAACGGCGCAACCTGCGCTACGGCATCGTGACCATGTGCGTGGGCGGCGGGATGGGGGCTACGGGGTTGTTCGAGGCGGTGAGATAACCGCAAAAAGTATGCTTGCACAGAGCTTTTGTGGCGAGGGAGCTTGCTCCCGCTCGACTGCGAAGCAGGCGCCAAACTGTCGATGCGGTTTATTGATAGGCAGGGGGGCCGCTTCGCGACCCAGCGGGAGCAAGCTCCCTCGCCACAGGAGTATGGTGCTAGCTGGCGACCTGAGTCAGTTGCAGCATCCGCTGTACATACGCTTCCACCTCCCGCAACGCCTCCTCGCGATTGGCGAATGGCCCTTCCTGGGTGCCTTCCCGGGTGTTGAAGTAAAATTCGCCGTTTATTCGGCAAATCCGGTCACTGGGAAAGACCATCGCAGGGGCGAGGTCCTGGGCGCGTTTGCCAAGCATGAGGGGCTCCAAAAGGGGCGGCGGGATCAGGTTGAGTGAAGTTTAGAGGCTGGCGTGGACCGCTGCTTGGTCAGCCGATAGGCGGCCATGTGCCATGTCGGTATCGATTCAATTAATCCGCAACTGTTCCTGTGTCGCTGGGCGAATAGATGCCTAGAATGGGCGTTCTTTGTCCTGGGCTTCGAGGGTTGCATGCACATATCGTCCGGTCGCTGGGTCTACGGTTTGTTCCTCGCCCTGTTGACGGCCCTGCTCTGGGGAATCCTGCCGATCAAGCTCAAGCAAGTGCTGCAAGTGATGGACCCGGTTACCGTGACCTGGTTTCGCTTGCTGGTGTCCGGCGGTTTGCTGTTCATTTATTTGGCGGCGACCCGGCGCCTACCCAGTCGCAAGGTCCTCGGCCCTCGCGGCGGCTGGCTGGTGGCGATGGCGGTGCTCGGGCTGGTGGGCAACTACGTGTTGTACCTGATGGGCCTGAACCGCTTGAGCCCCGGCACCGCGCAATTGGTGGTGCAGATGGGGCCGATCATGTTGCTGGTCGCCAGCCTGTTTGTGTTCAAGGAGCGGTTCAGCGTGGGGCAGGGCATTGGCTTGCTGGTGCTGCTGATCGGTTTCACGCTGTTTTTCAACCAGCGCCTGGGCGAGTTGCTGACTTCCCTGAGCGAATACACCGCCGGGGTGTTGATGGTGTTGTTGGCATCGACGGTCTGGACGTTCTACGCCCTGGGCCAGAAGCAATTGTTGACGGTGTGGAATTCGCTGCAGGTGATGATGGTGATCTACCTGTTTTGCGCGCTGCTGCTCACGCCCTGGGTGCATCCGTTGGAGGCGCTGCAATTGAGCCCGCTGCAAGGCTGGTTGTTGCTCGCCTGTTGCCTCAATACCTTGATTGCCTATGGCGCGTTTGCCGAAGCCCTGGCCCATTGGGAAGCGTCGCGGGTCAGCGCAACCCTGGCGATCACGCCGCTGGTGACCTTCTCCGCGGTGGCGATGGCGGCCTGGTGGTGGCCTGATTATGTCCATGCCGAGCAGATCAACCTGCTGGGCTATGGCGGGGCGGTGCTGGTGGTGCTGGGTTCGGCGCTGGTCGCCCTGGGCCCCTCGTTGATCGCCGGGCTCAAGGCCCGACGTGTGGGGCGTTAGCCCCTTTGTGGGAGCGAGCTTGCTCGCGATTAGCGGCCTGACAGGCAACAGTGATGTCGAGCCTGCCTGCCTTATCGCGAGCAAGCTCGCTCCCACAGTGGATGGCGTTAGCCCTGGCTACCGGCCTCCAACATATTCTCCGGCCTCACCCAGGCATCGAATTCTTCATCGGTCAGGTACCCCAGTTGCAGCGCCGCCTCGCGCAAGGTCAGCCCTTCGCCGTAGGCTTTCTTGGCGATTTCCGCTGACTTGTCGTAGCCGATATGCGGGTTCAGTGCGGTCACCAGCATCAACCCACGTTCCAGGTGCGCGGCCATTTGCTCGGCGTCCGGTTCGAGGCCCGCGATGCAGTGCTGCTGGAAGTTGCTGCAGCCGTCGGCCAGCAGGCGAATCGATTGCAGCAGGTTGTGGATGATCACCGGTTTGAACACGTTCAACTGCAAATGCCCCTGGCTGGCGGCAAAACCAATGGTCACGTCGTTGCCCATGACCTGGCAGGCCAGCATCGACAAGGCTTCGCACTGGGTCGGGTTGACCTTGCCAGGCATGATGGAACTGCCCGGTTCGTTGGCTGGCAATTTCACCTCGGCGAAGCCGGCCCGGGGGCCTGAGCCCAGCAGGCGCAGGTCGTTGGCGATCTTCATCAGGGTCACGGCGAGGGTCTTCAGGGCGCCGGACAAGGACGTCAGGGGTTCATGGCCGGCCAGCGCGGCGAACTTGTTCGGTGCGGTGACGAACGGCAGGCCCGAGAGCGCCGCCAATTCAGCGGCAATCGCTTCGCCGAAACCATGGGGTGAATTGAGCCCGGTGCCCACGGCCGTGCCGCCCTGGGCCAGCTCGCAGACGGCCGGCAGCGCGGCGCGGATCGCCCGTTCGGCATAATCGAGTTGGGCAATGAACGCCGACAGTTCCTGGCCAAAGGTGATTGGCGTGGCATCCATCATGTGGGTGCGGCCGGTCTTGACCAGCTTCATGTGCCGCGCCGCCAGTTCCGCGAGGCCGCCGGAGAGTTCGCTGATGGCCGGCAGCAATTGCTGATGGACAGCCTGGGCGGCGGCGATGTGCATGGCGGTGGGGAAGCAGTCGTTGGAACTCTGCGAGCGGTTGACGTGATCGTTGGGGTGCACCGGGCTCTTGCCGCCGCGGGGGTTGCCGGCCAGTTCGTTGGCGCGCCCGGCGATCACCTCGTTGACGTTCATGTTGCTCTGGGTCCCGCTGCCGGTCTGCCAGACCACCAACGGGAACTGGTCGTCGTGCTGGCCGTCCAGCACTTCGTCGGCGGCCTGCTCGATCAGGCGGGCGATGTCGGCGGGGAGGTCGCCATTGCGATCATTGACCCGCGCGGCGGCCTTCTTGATCAGGGCCAGGGCATGCAGCACCGACAGCGGCATGCGTTCGTTGCCAATGGCGAAGTTGATCATGGAACGCTGCGTCTGGGCGCCCCAGTAGGCGTCGTCCGGGACTTCAACCTGGCCAAGGCTGTCGGTTTCGATACGGCTCATCGGGTCAAACTCCTTAAAGGCTGAATGCGCAGTTTAGGCCCAGATGGGCGGCACCGGTTCCCTCAATCATCGCTCAATCCAGGAGCGGTGTGTTCGCTCCGTCAATCGGACCCGACAAGCATCGGGGTTGAGGCCTGGCGTTTTTTAGGCGCAGAATGGTCGCCCTTGGGGTTTTACCTCGCCTGTAAACAAAGGAAACTCGATGACCCGTCTTCGTGCCATCTGTACCGCAGTTGCTCTGGTGTGTGCCAGCGGCCCTGTTTTCGCCGATACCGCCAGCCACAATGCCAGCGCCGAAGCGTTCCTGACCCTGGCGCACGCTGACAAACTGGGCACTCCGGTGTACATGCAAGTGCAGCAGATGTTTGCCCAGCGCTTTGAACAGACCAAGGCCCCTGATTCGAAAAAAGCCACCCTGGAAACCTATCAGGCCAAGGCCAATGCCGCGCTGGACCAAGCCATCGGCTGGAACAAGCTCAAGCCTGACATGGTCAAGCTCTACACCAGCAACTTCAACGAGTCGGAGCTCAAGGACCTGGTGGCTTTCTACCAATCGCCATTGGGCAAGAAAGTCCTGGAAAAAATGCCACAGCTGACCCAGCAATCGGCCCAGCTGACCCAGGCCAAGCTTGAAAGCGCGGTGCCGGTGGTCAACAAGCTGCTGGCCGACATGACGGCCGAGCTCGAGCCAAAAGCCGCCGCCCCAGCCAAGAAAAAGCCGTAAGCGGAGCCCGGTATGAGCATGCAACAACGCATCGAATCGACACTCGGGCTCTTGCAGCCCGAGCACTTGCAAGTGCTGGATGAAAGCCACATGCACAGCCGTGGCCTGCAGACGCACTTCAAGGCCGTGGTGGTCAGCCAGCAGTTCGAAGGGCTCAATCGCGTCAAGCGTCACCAGAAGGTCTACGGCACGCTGGGCGAGCTGATGGGTGAGTTCCATGCGTTGGCGCTGCACACCTACACGCCCGAAGAATGGGCGCAGGTTGACGCGGCCCCGGCTTCGCCGACGTGTGCCGGTGGCAGCAAGCACTGAGCGCACAACCTGTTCTTATGGCGAGGAAGCTTTTGTGGCGAGGGAGCTTGCTCCCGCTGGGCTGCGAAGCGGCCCCCAAGCCAATCACCGCGTCGTGTCAGGCTGATCCCAATCAGTTTTTTGGGGCTGCTGCGCAACCCAGCGGGAGCAAGCTCCCTCGCCACACAGGCTCTCGCTCCTAAAACCACATTGTTTTTGTTAGAATCGCAACGCGCCGCTCACCCGGCGCGTTTTTTTTCGCATCCGGTTCACCCTTTACGAGGGTAGCCACCTGGAGAAACACCCATGACACAACCCATTGTCGTGGCGGCACTGTATAAGTTCGTCACCCTTGAAGATTACGTCGAGCTGCGTGAACCGCTGCTCAAGGCTATGCTCGACAACGGCATCAAAGGCACGCTGCTGATCGCCGAGGAAGGCATCAACGGCACGGTCTCCGGCACCCGTGAAGGCATCGACGGGTTGATGGCCTGGCTCAAGAACGATCCGCGCATGGACGACATCGACCATAAAGAGTCGTACTGCGACGAGCAGCCGTTCTACCGCACCAAGGTCAAGCTCAAGAAAGAAATCGTTACCCTCGGCGTCGAAGGCGTGGACCCGAACAAGCAGGTCGGCACGTACGTCGAGCCACAAGACTGGAACGCGTTGATCAGCGATCCGGAAGTGCTGTTGATCGACACCCGCAACGATTACGAAGTGTCCATCGGCACCTTCGAAGGCGCCATCGACCCCAAGACCACCAGCTTTCGCGAGTTCCCCGAGTACATCAAGGCCAACTTCGACCCGGCCAGGCACAAGAAAGTCGCGATGTTCTGCACCGGCGGCATTCGTTGCGAAAAGGCTTCCAGCTACATGCTTGGCCAAGGCTTCGACGAGGTCTATCACCTCAAGGGCGGCATCCTGAAATACCTCGAAGAGGTGCCTCAGGAGGAAACCAAGTGGCGCGGCGACTGCTTCGTGTTCGACAACCGCGTGACCGTTCGCCATGACCTCAGCGAAGGGGACTACGATCAATGTCACGCTTGTCGTACGCCGGTGAGCGTCGAAGACCGCGCTTCGGAGCATTACGTGCCTGGCATCAGTTGCCCGCATTGCTGGGATAAGCTGAGCGAGAAAACCCGTCGCAGCGCCATCGACCGGCAGAAGCAGATCGAGTTGGCCAAGGCGCGGAACATGCCGCACCCGATCGGCTACAACTATAAGCAAACATCTTCCGAGGCTTGAACCATGGCGTCACGCCTGCTCTACGTGATGGACCCGATGTGCTCCTGGTGCTGGGGCTTTGCACCGGTGGCCGAGGCATTGGTCGAGCAGGCGCAGGCCGCGGGCGTGGAATTGCATCTGGTGGTGGGTGGTTTGCGCACCGGCAGTGGTTCGGCACTGGAGCCGACCACCCGGCGCTACATTCTTGAGCATTGGCAGGCGGTGACCCAGGCCACCGGCCAGCCCTTCAAGCTTGAAGGGGCGCTGCCGGAGGGTTTCGTCTACGACACCGAACCAGCCTGCCGGGCATTGGTGACGGCCCGCAGCCTCGCCCCGGACTTGGCCTGGAAGCTGGTGAAACTGATCCAGCAGGCCTTTTATGTGCAAGGCCGCGACGTCACCCACGCCAGCGTCCTGGTGGAGCTGGCCGAACAGGCCGGGTTGCCACGCATCGAATTCGCGGCGGCTTTTGACCGCGCCGACCAACACGCGGCCACTGCGGCGGATTTCACCTGGGTACAGGACCTGGGCATCGCCGGGTTCCCCACGCTGTTGGCCGAGCGCGACGGTCAACTGGCCTTGCTGACCAACGGTTATCAGCCCCTGGGCCAGTTGTCGCCGTTGCTGGGCCGCTGGCTGGAGCGCGCGACCTGTGCCTGAGCGGCCGCCAGACCCATCGGCCTCGCGGCGCATCGATCGGTTGAGCTGGGCGGAAATCCGGCGCCTGGCCCTCACCCATAAAAAAGCCCTGTGGATCGCCAACGGCGTGGCCGTGCTGGCGACGCTGTGCAGCGTGCCGATCCCGTTGCTGCTGCCGCTGTTGGTGGACGAAGTCCTGCTGGGCCACGGCGATGCGGCCTTGAAGGTCATGAACCATGCATTGCCAACGGCGTGGCAGAGCGCTGCTGGCTATATCGGGCTGATGTTGCTGGCGACCCTGGCCCTGCGCTGCGGCGCCTTGCTGTTCAACGTGCTGCAGGCGCGCTTGTTCGCCAGGCTGGCCAAGGACCTTGTCTACCGCATTCGCATCCGCCTGATCGAACGTCTCAAGCGAATCTCCCTGGGCGAGTACGAAAGCCTGGGCAGCGGCACCGTGGCGGCCCACCTGGTCACCGACCTGGACACCCTCGACAAATTCATCGGCGAAACCCTCAGCCGTTTCCTGGTGGCGATGCTGACCTTGGTGGGCACCGCCGGGATCCTGGTGTGGATGCACTGGAAACTGGCGCTGCTGATCCTGCTGTTCAACCCGCTGGTGATCTACGCCACGGTACAGTTGGGCAAGCGGGTCAAGCACCTCAAGAAACTGGAGAACGACAGCACCTCGCGCTTCACCCAGGCCTTGACCGAAACCCTGGACGCCATCCAGGAAGTGCGCGCCGGTAACCGCCAGGGCTATTTCCTTGGGCGCTTGGGAATGCGCGCCAAGGAAGTCCGCGATTACGCCGTGAACTCGCAGTGGAAAACCGACGCCTCGAACCGCGCCAGTGGTTTGCTGTTCCAGTTCGGCATCGATATTTTTCGCGCGGCGGCCATGCTCACCGTGGTGTTTTCCGACCTGTCCATTGGCCAGATGCTGGCGGTGTTCAGCTACCTCTGGTTCATGATCGGTCCGGTCGAGCAGTTGTTGAATTTGCAGTACGCCTTTTACGCCGCCGGCGGCGCCTTGAACCGCATCAATGAACTGCTGGCCCGGGCCGACGAGCCGCAGTACACCGGCGGCGTCGATCCTTTCAAGGGCCGTGACACCGTGGGCATCGAGATCCAAGGGTTGAGTTTCGGTTACGGCGAGGAGTTGGTGCTCGACCAATTGAACCTGTCCATCTCTGCGGGGGAAAAAGTCGCCATCGTCGGGGCCAGTGGCGGCGGCAAGAGCACCTTGGTGCAGTTGCTGCTCGGGCTGTACACGCCGCAGTCGGGTAGCATTCGTTTCGGCGGCGCCACGCAGCAGGAGGTTGGCCTGGAAACCATTCGCGAGAACGTCGCTGTGGTGCTTCAGCATCCGGCGTTGTTCAACGACACGGTGCGGGCTAACTTGACCATGGGCCGTGAACGCAGCGACGAGGCCTGCTGGCAGGCGCTGGAAATCGCCCAACTCGACGCCACGGTACGGGCGCTGCCCCTGGGCCTGGACAGCATCGTTGGGCGTTCCGGGGTGCGGTTGTCCGGCGGGCAGCGCCAACGGCTGGCCATTGCCCGCATGGTATTGGCCAATCCTCGGGTGGTGATTCTCGACGAAGCCACCTCGGCCCTTGACGCGGCCACCGAGTACAACCTGCACCAGGCCCTGGCGCGCTTCTTGAGCGCGCGTACCACCCTGATCATCGCCCACCGACTCTCGGCGGTGAAACAGGCCGATCGAGTCCTGGTGTTCGACGGTGGGCAAATCGCCGAAGACGGCGACCATTTGCAACTGATTGCCGAAGGGGGCTTGTACGCTCGGCTCTACGGTCATTTGCAACAAATACAGCAGCCTTGAGTTTCCGGCGCTTTTCTGCGCTTAGTATCGGAAAAAAAGCAGGCAAACCCGCTGTTCTTCCCAAATTCCACGCAAAGTCTGTCGATCTGTTCATCCATTCATTCGATGGGTCGAAAACTAGCCTAGGCTATTGAGTCAGGAGTGGAATTCTGGCGGGTGTTCGTCCGCAATACCTGTGTGCAAGGGACCTCATGAAGCAAAAGCAGACTCTCGGAACACCACGGCTGCTGGGTATCGTCTGGCCCTTTATCGCCGTTGTGCTATTTCAGGCATTGCTCGGCGGCGTCAGCCTATACGTATTGTCCGCGGTTCGCGGCTATGTGGCGGGAGAGAGTCTCTGGTCCAAGGGCCAGAAAGACGCCATCTACTACCTCAATCTTTATGCCGACAACCGTGAAGAGGCGATTTTCCGCAAATACCAGCGAGCCATCGCCGTACCCGAGGGCGGCCATGAACTGCGAGTCGCACTCGACCGTGAGCCGCCGGACCTGGACGCAGCAAGGGCAGGCATCCTCAAGGGCGGCAATCACCCGGACGACGTGTCCAGCCTGATCTGGCTTTATCTGAATTTCCGACACTTCAGTTACCTGGAAGAGGCCATCGACCTCTGGACGATGGGTGATGGTTATCTGATCGCGCTGGATGACGTCGCCCGGCAGATGCACGACAGCATTACCGCAGGCCAGGCGTCGGAGAGCGATATCCGTAGCTGGAAGGCCCAAATCTTTGCGATCAACGATTCCGTCACCCCGGCTGCCAAGGCTTTCAGCGATGCGCTGGGCGAGGGGTCGCGCTTTATCCTGCGCCTTTTGTTGGTGACCAACTTCGCCACGGCCCTTGGATTGATTGTCCTGGCGTTATTGCGTACGCATAAATTGCTGGCCCAGCGGCAGGTGTTCGCCAATGCGCTGCAGATGGAGAAAGAACGAGCGCAGATCACCCTGCAATCCATTGGCGATGGGGTGATCACCACCGACGTGGATGGGGCCATCGCCTACATGAACCCCGCCGCCGAAGCGATGACCCATTGGAAGGCCGAACACGCCACGGGCTTGCCCTTGGCCGCGCTGTTCAATTTGCTCGATGACAATGCCCAGACCGAAGGGCTGACCTTGATCGAGCACATCCTCAGCGGTCGACTCAGTGGCGCCAGCGAACATTCGAAACTGATCCAGCGCCTGGATGGCAGCACGGTCTCGGTCACCCTGGTGGGCGCGCCGATCCGCCATGCTGGCAAGGTCAGCGGCGCCGTGCTGGTGCTGCATGACATGACCCAGGAGCGGCAATACATCGCCAACCTGTCGTGGCAGGCCACCCACGACGCCCTGACCGGCCTGGCCAACCGCCGGGAATTCGAGTATCGCCTCGAGCAGGCCTTGCACAACCTCACTCGCCAGGTCGGTCGTCATGCCTTGATGTTTCTCGACCTGGACCAGTTCAAGCTGGTCAACGACACCTGCGGCCACGCGGCGGGAGACGAGTTGTTGCGGCATATCTGTGCCTTGTTGCAGTCAGGGCTGCGGGAAAACGACACCCTGGCCCGGTTGGGCGGCGATGAGTTCGGGATCCTGCTGGAGAACTGTTCGCCGGAGGCGGCGGAAAAGATTGCCGAAGGGCTGCGCCAGACCGTGCAGAACCTGCATTTTGTCTGGAAGGGCCGGCCGTTCGTGACCACCGTGAGCATTGGCCTGGTGCACATCGCCCAGACCCCAACGACCCTGGAGGCATCCCTGCGGGCCGCCGACATGGCCTGTTATATGGCCAAGGAAAAGGGGCGCAACCGGGTCCAGGTCTATCATGCCGACGACTCGGAGTTGTCCCTGCGTTTTGGCGAGATGGCCTGGGTCCAGCGCCTGCACATGGCTTTGGAGGAAAACCGCTTTTGCCTGTACGCCCAGGAAATCGCCGCGCTGGGCCCGGGCGATCATGGTGGCGGACACATAGAAATCCTGCTGCGCCTGCATGACGAAGCCGGGCGGATGATCCTGCCGGACAGCTTCATTCCCGCGGCGGAACGCTACGGGCTGATGACATCCCTGGATCGTTGGGTGGTGGAAAACGTCTTCAAGATCATCCGCCAGTGCCTGAATGAATCGCGACAGGGGCCCATGGCGATGTGTGCGATTAATCTGTCAGGCACAACTATCGGAGATCAGGCGTTCCTCGACTTCCTGCGTAAACAGTTCGCCGCCTACTCGATTCCGCCGGAAATGATTTGTTTTGAAATTACAGAAACCAGCGCTATTTCGAATCTCGGCAGTGCGATCCGTTTTATCAATGAACTCAAGAGCTTGGGATGTTATTTCTCGCTGGATGACTTTTGCGCCGGAATGTCTTCATTCGCTTACCTGAAACATTTACCTGTAGACTTCTTGAAGATCGACGGGAGTTTCGTAAAGGATATGCTGGACGACCCGATTAACCGTGCAATGGTCGAAGTGATCAATCACATCGGTCACGTCATGGGTAAGCGCACGATTGCCGAGTTTGTAGAAACAGCCCAGATCGAGCAGGCATTGCTGGAGATTGGGGTGGACTACGCTCAGGGGTATGTGATCGAACGCCCGCAATTGTTTACCTGCGACACGTTGCAATGTCGGCCGGCCCGGCCCCAGCCGTTGTTATTCAAGGCCCCCGGCACGTTCCGCTGAAACGCTTGTTGATCCGAGAAAATCACAATCAAAAGGAGCCCGACAGTGATCGACACATTCAACCGAACAGGCCCGCTCATGGACGCTACAAGCTATCCGAAATGGGCACAGCAGCTCATTACCGATTGCAGCGAGAGCAAGCGCCGGGTTGTCGAACACGAACTGTATCAGCGCATGCGCGACAACAAGCTCAGCGCCAAGACCATGCGCCACTACCTCATTGGTGGTTGGCCGGTCGTCGAGCAGTTCGCTTTATACATGGCACAGAACCTCACCAAGACCCGCTTTGCCCGCCACCCTGGCGAGGACATGGCGCGTCGCTGGCTGATGCGCAACATTCGTGTCGAACTCAATCATGCCGACTATTGGGTCAACTGGAGCGCCGCCCATGGCGTGACCCTTGAAGACCTGCAAGCCCAGCAGGTACCGCCTGAGCTTCATGCCTTGAGCCATTGGTGCTGGCACACCAGTTCCTCGGACGCGTTGATCGTGGCCATCGCCGCGACCAACTATGCCATCGAGGGTGCCACGGGAGAGTGGTCGGCGCTGGTGTGTTCCAACGGTGTCTATGCGGCCGCCTTCGCCGAGGAAGACCGCAAGCGGGCCATGAAATGGCTGAAGATGCATGCCCAGTACGACGATGCCCATCCTTGGGAAGCCTTGGAAATCATCTGTACGCTGGCGGGGATGAACCCGAGCAAAGCCCTGCAAACGGAGCTGCGCCAGGCCGTGTGCAAGAGCTATGACTACATGTACCTGTTCCTGGAGCGTTGCATGCAACTGGAACAGTCGGAAACGGTGAGTAAGTCGTCATCCACCCGCGAGCGCCTGGCATTGGCCGGGAGCTGATTACTACCGCTACAGATAGCCACAACCTGTGGGAGCGAGCCTGCTCGCGAAGCGGTCTGACAGTCGACGGGGAGGTTGACTGCCAGATCGCTATCGCGAGCAAGCTCGCTCCCACAGTTGTTTTGGATGAGCGCTGTCTTGAATCGCCTTAAACCTTGTGGGAGCGGGCTTGCTCGCGAAGGCTCTGGCACATGCAACATAGTCGTAGGCTGACCCACCGCTTTCGCGAGCAAGCCCGCTCCCACAAGTATTTCGATATTCTTTGCTGTCGATACTTGTCAGCCAGCCATCGCCAGTCGATTGCGGCCTTCGCGCTTGGCCACGTACAGCGCGCTGTCGACCCTGCGCAGCAGGCTTTCCGAAGATTCCCCCGGTAGCAGGGTGGCGCAGCCCAGGCTGACGGTCAGCTCGATCCGGGTGCCAGCGGCGAAGTAATCCTGGGCCTGGGCGGCATAACGCAGCCGTTCGCCGACCATGGCCGCCGCATCCCGGCTGGTATTGGCCAGCAGGATCAGAAATTCTTCACCGCCGAACCTGAACACCATGTCCACGTTGCGCAGTTGGTCCTTGATCGACTCGGCCACGGCCTTGAGCACTTCGTCACCGACGCCGTGACCATGGTTGTCGTTGATGCGCTTGAAATGATCGATATCGAGCATCAGCACTGACAAGGGCTGCGAATGACGCTTGGCCATGTCGATTTCCCGCATCAGGGTCTGGTCCATGGCGATGCGGTTGCCGGTACCGGTCAGCGGATCGCGCAGGGCACTACGGGTGGCGGCGCGGTAGAGCAGCGCGTTGCGCAGTGGGTACAGCAGCGTCGACATGATGGATTCGAGATCGCTCTGTTCCGCCTCGGTGAAACGCTGGTTGCGGCGAAATACCAGTTCCCCCAGGTGTTCGCCTTCATGGCTCAGGTTGTAGCTGAGGGTGTGATGCCCCCGTTGCCCGAACTCCAGGCGCAGGTCACTGGCTTTGTGCTGATAGGCCAACGCATCCAGGGGCACCAGTCGCTGAATTTCGCGGAAAAACAGGCCCAGGATGCGCTGTGGCTCCAGGCTGGTCTGCAGTTGCTGGCTCAGTTGTTGGCGCAATTGCGACAGGTTGACAGAGCGTGCAGCAAGCGGCGATGGCTGGGCCAGGCCCAGGCGCTGCAATTTGGCGCTGTCGAAGTCGATCGCGTTGATCTGGGTGGGCGTTTTCATATGGCGTTAGCCCCTAAGCTAAATCTGTCCCGCAGGTTGGGTGTGACGGCTTCGGGCTGCGCGTCGTACTGGTCCATCAGTCCCGTAGGACAACTGATTTGAGTTTAGTCCGCTTTCCATGGCAGGCATAAGTCTCGTCTCAACGTCCATTACCTGCCGAACATGGCATGTTTGAAGAGGTTAGAGCGAAAGTCGTGCCATTCGGTTCATTTCAGTAAAAACCGATTAGGAATCAATGGATTGAAAACGGCTCGCGATAAGCGTCGGCGACGTGGGCTTGGCGGTTCGCCTGGTTTGGCATGGATCAGGGCCGGTGTCGCGACGGTAAATCGTCGCGCCGCCGGCTCGGATCGTTATTGCGCGTTGAACGCCTGGCCGTTGACGCCGCTGCTGTCCGGGCCCATGAGGTACAGGTAGACCGGCATGATTTCTTCGGGCGTCGGATTGTTGAGCGGGTTTTCTCCCGGATAGGCCTGGGCGCGCATGCTGGTGCGGGTGGCACCGGGGTTGATGCTGTTGGCGCGCACCGGGGCGACGGTATCGACTTCGTCGGCCAGGGTCTGCATCAGCCCCTCGGTGGCGAACTTGGACACACCATAGGCGCCCCAGTAGGCCCGGCCCTTGCGGCCGACGCTGCTGGACGTGAACACCACCGACGCGTCCTTGGACAATTTGAGCAAGGGCAGCAAGGTGCTGGTGAGCATGAACATCGCGTTGACGTTGACGTGCATCACCCGCATGAAGTTCTCACCGGACAACTGTTCCAGTGGCGTACGTGGGCCGATGATCGAGGCATTGTGCAGCAGGCCGTCCAAGTGACCGAACTCGGTTTCGATCATCGCCGCCAGTTCATCGTATTGATGCGGCAGGGCGGTTTCGAGGTTGAACGGGATTACCGCCGGTTGCGGATGACCGGCCGCTTCGATTTCATCGTAGACCTGGGTCAGGTTGGCTTCGGTCTTGCCCAGCAGCAGGACGGTGGCACCGTGGGCGGCGTAGGCTTTCGCAGCAGCGGCACCGATCCCGCGACCGGCGCCGGTGACCAGGATCACCCGGCCATTGAGCAGATCGGGGCGGGGGGAATAATCAAACATAAAAAACCTCAACAAAATAAAGCGGCACGTTACCGTTTGTGCAGAGCAGTCATGGCCAGTGAGCTAACTGAGCTAACTGAGCTTAATGAATTTAGTGAGCTTTTGTGGCGAGGGAGCTTGCTCCCGCTGGACTGCGAAGCGGTCCCCAGGCGACGGCGTCGCCGCCGAGCGGGAGCAAGCTCCCTCGCCACTAGAGCGGTCCTCAGCTCAGCAACTGCACAATGCGCTATCCAGCACTTTACGCAACGCCAATGGATGGTCGATCACCACATCCGCGCCCCAGTGCTTGGGGTTGTCGTCCGGGTGAATGTAGCCATAGGTCACCGCGCAGGTCTTGGTGCCGGCGCTGCGGCCGGACTCGATGTCCCGCAGGTCATCGCCCACGAACAGCACGCTGGCCGGGTCCAGGTCGAGCAGCTTGCACGCCAGGGTCAGCGGTTCCGGGTCCGGCTTGCTGTTTTTCACGTGGTCAGGGCAGATCAACACTTTCGAGCGCTCGGCCAGGCCCAGTTGCTGCATGATCGGTTCGGCGAAACGTACCGGCTTGTTGGTGACCACGCCCCAGATCAGGTTGGCCGCCTCGATATCGGCCAGCACCTCGGCCATGCCGTCGAACAGGTGGCTGTGGACCGCGCACCCCTTGAGGTAGCGATCAAGGAATTCCTGGCGCAGTTCCTCGAACCCCGGTGATTCCGGGTCCATGGAAAAGGTCACCGCGACCATCGCCCGGGCGCCGCCGGAAATCTCGTCGCGTATGTGCTGGGTGTTCATCGGTGGCAAGCCACGGTCGGCGCGCATGGCCTGGCAGATGGCGATGAAGTCTGGCGCGGTGTCGAGCAGCGTGCCGTCCATGTCGAAGAGAACCGCTTTGAGACGCATCGACTTATTCCTCGCGCAGGGTCTGGATCATGTAGTTGACGTCAACGTCGGCGGCCAGCTTGTAGTGCTTGGTCAGCGGGTTGTAGGTCAGGCCGATGATGTCCTTGACCGTCAGCCCGGCCGCGCGGCTCCAGGCGCCCAGTTCGGAAGGGCGGATGAATTTCTTGAAGTCGTGGGTGCCCCGTGGCAACAGCTTCATGATGTATTCGGCACCGATGATGGCGAACAGATAGGCCTTCGGGTTGCGGTTGATGGTGGAGAAGAACACTTGGCCGCCCGGCTTGACCATGCGGAAGCAGGCGCGGATGACCGAGGAAGGGTCTGGCACGTGCTCGAGCATCTCCAGGCAGGTGACCACGTCGAATTGGCCGGGCATTTCTTCGGCCAGGGCTTCGGCGGTGATCTGCCGGTATTCCACGCTGACGCCGGATTCCAACTGGTGCAGTTGCGCCACCGCCAGCGGGGCTTCGCCCATGTCGATGCCCATCACCGTTGCACCGCGCTGGGCCATGGCTTCGCTGAGGATGCCGCCGCCGCAACCGACGTCGAGGACTTTCTTGCCGGCCAGATTGACCCGTTCGTCAATCCAGTTGACCCGCAGCGGGTTGATGTCGTGCAGCGGTTTGAATTCGCTTTCACGGTCCCACCAGCGATGGGCCAGGGCTTCGAATTTGGCGATTTCGGCGTGGTCGACGTTGCTCATGTGCAGATCCTCGAAAAGCTTGAAAAATCAGGTGCCCCGAGCCGTGGCTCAAGGGGCGTGGTCATTCGTTGTGGCCGCTGATGCGGCGACCCCAGGCCTGGGCCGTGGCGATCAGTGTCGGTTCGTCCATCCGGGTCAGCCGGCCATCCTCCATTAACGGCTTGCCGCCTACCCACAGGTGTTTGACGCAATCGCGACCGGTGGCATAGATCAACTGCGACACCGGGTCGTAGATCGGTTGCTGGGCCAGGCCCGACAAATCGAACGCCACCAAGTCGGCGGCCTTGCCGATTTCCAGGGAGCCGACGGTCGTTTCGATGCCCAGCGCCCGGGCGCCATTGAGCGTGGCCATGCGCAGGGCCCGATGGGCATCCAGGGCCGTGGCCGAACCGGCGACGGCCTTGGCCAGCAGGGCGGCGGTGCGGGTTTCGCCGAGCAGGTCAAGGTCGTTGTTGCTCGCCGCGCCATCGGTGCCAAGGGCGACATTGACGCCGGCCTGCCACAGGCGTTCCACCGGGCAGAAACCGCTGGCCAGCTTCAGGTTCGACTCCGGGCAGTGGATCACGCTGCAATTGCTTTCTACCAGCAAGGCCTGGTCTTCGTCGCTGATTTGAGTCATGTGCACGGCTTGGAAGCGTGGCCCCAGCAGGCCCAGGCGCCCGAGGCGAGCCATCGGCCGCTCACCGGTGTTATCCACAGCCTGCTGCACTTCGAAGGCGGTTTCGTGAACGTGCATATGAATGGCCGCGTCCAGTTCCTCGGCGATCACGCGGATTTTCTCCAGGTTCTCGTCGCCCACCGTGTAGGGCGCGTGCGGGCCGAATGCGACTTTGATCCGTGGGTGATGCTTGAGGTCGCCAAACAATTCGATGCCCTGACGAATGGCGTCGTCGGCGCTGGCGGCACCGGGGATCGGGAAGTCGAGGATCGGAATGGCGATTTGCGCGCGGATCCCGCTGTCGTGGACGCACTGGCTGGCGATCTTGGGGTAGAAATACATATCGGAGAAACAGGTGATGCCGCCCTTGATCTGCTCGGCGATCGCCAGGTCGGTACCATTGCGCACGAAATCTTCATCGACCCATTTGGCCTCGGCCGGCCAGATGTGCTGTTCCAGCCAGGTCATCAAGGGCAGGTCGTCGGCCAAGCCACGGAACAAGGTCATGGCCGCGTGGCCGTGGGCGTTGATCAGGCCGGGGCTGAGCAGCATGCCGGGTAGCTCACGGACCTCGGTGGCGTCACATTTCAGGGCTTCTGCCCGTGGGCCGATGAACACGATGCAACCGTCGCGGATGCCCAGGCCATGATCCTTGAGCACAACACCGGCGGGTTCGACAGGCACCAACCAGGTCGGCAGCAATAATAAGTCGAGCGCAACGGCAGGCTTGGGCATCGTGGAACGGTTCCATGGGGTATAAAGGATGGCGAAGTATACCCGAGCGTCTTCGCGGAGGGATCGCTATAATCGGCGGCTTTTGTTCATGAGTACGGGGTGAAGGATGCGCGATCGACTATTGGCTGCGGAGAAGGTGAAGGCCATCGATTGGCGTGATGGCGTCCTGTACCTGCTGGACCAGCGTAGCCTGCCGTTCGAGGAGAACTGGATCGCCTGCACCCGTGTCGCCGACGTGGCCGAGGCCATTGGCTCGATGGTCGTGCGCGGCGCGCCGGTCATCGGCATCAGCGCGGCGTATGGCGTTGTGCTGGCGGCGCGGGCCAGGATGGCCGAGGGCGGCGATTGGCAGGCGGCGCTGGAGGCCGATTTTGCCTTGCTGACCGAGGCCCGGCCGACGGCGGCGAACCTGTTCTGGGCGCTGGATCGGATGCGTGACCGGCTGGGGCGCTTGAAAGGGCATGCCGAGCCACTGGCGGTGCTCGAGGCCGAGGCCATCGCCATCCACGAGAGTGATCGCGAAGCCAACCTGACCATGGCCCAACTGGGTGTCGACCTGATCCGCAAGCACCAGGGCAACGCCCAGGCCATCCTCACCCACTGCAACACCGGCGCCCTGGCCACCGGCGGTTTCGGCACGGCCTTGGGGGTCATCCGGGGTGCCTATATCGAGGGCATGGTGGAGCGTGTCTATGCCGACGAAACCCGGCCGTGGCTGCAAGGCTCGCGCCTGACGGCATGGGAATTGGCTCGTGAAGGCATCCCGGTGACCCTCAATGCCGACTCCGCCGCTGCCCACATCATGAAGACCAAAGGGGTGACTTGGGTGATCGTCGGTGCCGATTGCATCGCCGCCAATGGCGACGTGGCGAACAAGATCGGCACTTATCAGCTGGCCGTCTGTGCCATGCACCATGGCGTGCGCTTCATGGTGGTGGCGCCGAGTTCGATCGTCGACCTGAGCCTGGCCAGCGGTGACGACATTCCAATGGAAGAGCGCGACAGGCGCGAACTGCTGGAAGTCGGCGGCAAGGGGCTCGGCGCGGATATTGACGCCTTCAACCCGGTATTCGATGTCACGCCGGCGGATTTGATCGATGTGATTGTGACCGAGAAGGGCATCATCGAGCGTCCGGACACTGCCAAGCTGGCGCAATTGATGTGCCGCAAGCGGCTGCACTGAGGATTTCCAGGGTTTGATCGGCCGCCATCGCGAGCAAGCTCGCTCCCACACTGGATTTTCGGTGTTCACAAAATTCCTGTGGGAGCGAGCTTGCTCGCGATGAGGTCTGAAAAGTCAACAAATGAGTCGGAATCCAGCCATAAATCTTCATTCGTTGCGCTTCTAAGCCCCTCTGATCCCATATCAGCCTGTCACCGGTCAACTAACTACGCACCATGCGCATCTGGGGGATAGGTGCGTGGCGGCTCTTGTGATAACATCCGGCGGTTTCCAAGGCCGCCTCGCGAGGTGGTCTTTACTGCGCAGATCCATGGCATAACTCGTTGATTTGTCGTAAGTCGCTGCACGGCACTTGTTCTGCAGCGGCGAGCTTCGTTCGTCCCATCTGGATGTGACGAGGTTTCACCAGAAAAAGGAATCAGGCTTCTCATGGGCGAACTGGCCAAAGAAATCCTCCCGGTCAATATCGAAGACGAGCTGAAACAGTCCTACCTCGACTACGCGATGAGCGTAATCGTCGGGCGGGCGCTGCCGGATGCGCGCGATGGCTTGAAGCCCGTGCACCGGCGCGTGCTGTTCGCGATGAGCGAGCTGGGCAACGACTTCAACAAGCCGTACAAGAAATCCGCCCGTGTCGTCGGCGACGTGATCGGTAAGTATCACCCCCACGGCGACACTGCCGTGTACGACACCATCGTTCGTATGGCGCAGCCATTCTCCCTGCGCTACCTGCTGGTAGACGGCCAGGGCAACTTCGGTTCCGTGGACGGCGACAACGCCGCGGCCATGCGATACACCGAAGTGCGCATGACCAAGCTGGCCCACGAGCTGCTGGCCGACCTGCACAAGGAAACCGTGGACTGGGTGCCGAACTACGACGGCACCGAAATGATCCCGGCGGTCATGCCGACCCGTATCCCGAACCTGCTCGTCAACGGCTCCAGCGGTATCGCCGTGGGCATGGCGACCAACATCCCACCGCACAACCTCGGTGAAGTCATCGACGGTTGCCTGGCCCTCATCGACAATCCCGAGCTGACCGTCGATGAGCTGATGCAATACATCCCGGGTCCGGACTTCCCGACCGCCGCGATCATCAACGGTCGCGCCGGTATCATCGAAGCCTACCGCACCGGCCGTGGCCGCATTTACATGCGCGCCCGCTCGACGGTCGAGGACATCGACAAGGTCGGTGGTCGCCAGCAGATCGTTATCACCGAACTGCCATACCAGCTGAACAAGGCCCGCCTGATCGAGAAGATCGCCGAGCTGGTGAAAGAGAAGAAGCTCGAAGGCATCACCGAGCTGCGTGACGAGTCCGACAAGGACGGCATGCGCGTCGTGATCGAGCTGCGCCGTGGCGAAGTGCCTGAGGTGATCCTCAACAACCTCTACGCCCAGACCCAGCTGCAAAGCGTGTTCGGCATCAACATCGTTGCGCTGATCGACGGTCGTCCGCGGATCCTGAACCTCAAGGACCTGCTGGAAGCCTTCGTACGTCACCGTCGCGAAGTGGTGACCCGTCGCACGGTGTTCGAACTGCGCAAGGCTCGCGAGCGGGGTCACATTCTCGAAGGCCAGGCCGTTGCCCTGTCGAACATCGACCCGGTGATCGCCTTGATCAAGGCCTCGCCAACGCCGTCGGAAGCCAAGGAGGCGCTGATCAGCACCCCTTGGGAGTCCTCCGCGGTGGTGGCCATGGTCGAGCGCGCCGGCGCCGATTCGTGCCGTCCGGAAAACCTCGATCCGCAATACGGCCTGCGCGAAGGCAAGTACTTCCTGTCCCCGGAACAGGCGCAAGCCATCCTGGAACTGCGCCTGCACCGCCTGACCGGCCTGGAGCACGAGAAGCTGCTGGCCGAGTACCAGGAGATCCTCAACCAGATCGGCGAGCTGATCCGCATCCTCAACAGCGCCACGCGCCTGATGGAAGTGATCCGCGAAGAACTGGAAGTGATCCGCGCCGAATATGGCGACGTGCGCCGCACCGAGATCCTCGATGCGCGCCTGGACCTGACCCTGGGTGACATGATCCCGGAAGAAGAGCGCGTGGTGACCATCTCCCACGGCGGCTACGCCAAGACCCAGCCGCTGGCCGCCTACCAGGCCCAGCGTCGCGGTGGCAAAGGCAAGTCGGCGACCGGTGTCAAGGACGAGGATTACATCGCTCACCTGTTGGTCGCCAACAGCCACACCACGCTGTTGCTGTTCTCCAGCAAAGGCAAGGTGTACTGGCTCAAGACCTACGAGATCCCGGAAGCATCCCGTGCTGCCCGCGGCCGTCCGCTGGTCAACCTGTTGCCGCTGGACGAGGGTGAATACATCACCACCATGCTGCCGGTGGAGGAATACACCGAAGGTCACTACATCTTCATGGCCACCGCCAACGGCACCGTGAAGAAGACCCCGCTGGAATCCTTCAGCCGCCAGCGCAGCGTCGGCTTGATCGCCCTGGAGCTGGACGAAGGCGACGTGCTGATTTCCGCCGCCATCACCGACGGCGAGCGTGAGGTCATGCTGTTCTCCGACGGCGGCAAGGTTACCCGCTTCAAGGAATCCGACGTTCGCGCCATGGGCCGTACCGCCCGCGGTGTCCGTGGTATGCGCCTGCCGGAAGGGCAGAAGCTGATTTCCATGCTGATCCCTGAAGAAGGCAGCCAGATCCTCACCGCTTCGGCCCGTGGTTATGGCAAGCGCACGGCCATCAGCGAGTTCCCCGAGTACAAGCGTGGCGGCCAGGGCGTGATCGCCATGGTCAGCAACGAGCGTAACGGTCGCCTGGTCGGCGCCGTGCAGGTGCTCGACGGCGAGGAGATCATGTTGATTTCCGACCAGGGCACGCTGGTGCGTACGCGGGTCGACGAAGTCTCGAGCCTGGGTCGTAACACCCAGGGCGTGACGCTGATCAAGCTGGCCAGCGACGAAACGCTGGTCGGGCTCGAGCGGGTCCAGGAGCCGTCGGAAGTCGAAGGCGAGGAGCTGGAAGGCGAAGACGGCGTGGCGCTCGACGGCACCCTCGGCGCCGATGTCGACGATGCTGTCGGCGACCAACCGCTTGACGCTGCCGCAGACGAAGAAGAACCGCAGGACTAAGCGGACACGCAGGGGGCGGATGAAGATTCGCCCCCTTGTTGTTTGTTCTGTTTGAAAATTTGCGACACTGCACCATCCCCTGCCGGGGGAATGCTGCTCCCCTGAGGTTTCATACCTTGAGTGAACGGCCCCTGTGGGAGCGAGCTTGCTCGCGATGACGGACTGGCATTCAACATCAACGTTGACTGTTGTGCCGCTATCGCGAGCAAGCTCGCTCCCACAGTGGAGTTGTGTATAGATCAAAAGATTTAGTGACCACCAGATCAGAGCGAGATTGGATGTGAGCAAGAGAGCCTATAACTTCTGTGCCGGCCCGGCGGCGCTTCCTGAAGCGGTCCTGAAGCGTGCCCAGGGTGAACTCCTCGACTGGCACGGCAAGGGCCTGTCGGTCATGGAGATGAGCCATCGCAGCGATGAGTTCGTGTCCATTGCCACCAAGGCCGAGCAGGACCTGCGTGATCTGCTGAACATCCCGTCCAACTACAAGGTGCTGTTCCTGCAGGGCGGCGCCAGCCAGCAGTTCGCCCAGATCCCGTTGAACCTGTTGCCGGAAAACGGCAGCGCCGACTATATCGACACCGGCATCTGGTCGCAGAAAGCCATCGAAGAAGCGTCGCGCTACGGTCACGTCAACGTGGCGGCCACCGCCAAGCCCTACGACTATTTCGCCATTCCCGGCCAGAACGAGTGGAAGCTGTCCAAGGACGCGGCCTATGTTCACTACGCGCCGAACGAAACCATTGGCGGCCTGGAATTCAACTGGATCCCGGAAACTGGCGACGTGCCATTAGTGGCCGACATGTCTTCGGACATTCTCTCGCGCCCTGTGGATATCTCCCGTTTCGGCATGATCTACGCCGGTGCCCAGAAGAACATCGGCCCAAGCGGCATCCTGGTCGCCATCATTCGCGAAGACCTGCTGGGGCGTGCCCGTTCCCTGTGCCCGACCATGCTCAACTACAAGGTCGCGGCCGACAACGGCTCGATGTACAACACCCCGCCGACCCTGGCCTGGTACCTGTCCGGGCTGGTGTTCGAATGGCTGAAGGAGCAGGGCGGTGTCGAAGCCATCGGCAAGCTCAACGAAGTGAAGCAGCGCACGCTGTATGACTTCATCGACGCCAGCGGCCTCTACAGCAACCCGATCAACAAGACCGATCGCTCATGGATGAACGTGCCGTTCCGCCTGGCCGACGACCGTCTCGACAAACCGTTCCTGGCCGGTGCCGACGAACGCGGCCTGCTGAACCTCAAGGGCCACCGTTCGGTCGGTGGCATGCGCGCCTCCATCTACAACGCCGTCGACATCAACGCCGTCAATGCGCTGATCGCCTACATGGCAGAGTTCGAGAAGGAACATGGCTGATGTCTGAGCAAGAACTCAAGGCGCTGCGCCTGCGCATCGACGCCCTGGATGAAAAGGTCCTGGAACTGATCAGCGAGCGCGCGCGCTGCGCCCAGGAAGTCGCCCGGGTGAAGATGGCCTCCCTGGCTGAAGGCGAAGTGCCGGTGTTCTATCGCCCCGAGCGTGAAGCCCAGGTGCTCAAGCGTGTCATGGAGCGCAACAAGGGGCCGCTGGGCAACGAAGAGATGGCGCGCTTGTTCCGCGAAATCATGTCCTCGTGCCTGGCCCTCGAGCAGCCGCTGAAAGTCGCCTACCTGGGGCCGGAAGGCACGTTCACCCAGGCTGCGGCCATGAAGCACTTCGGTCACGCGGTGATCAGCAAGCCGATGGCGGCCATCGATGAAGTGTTCCGTGAAGTCGCCGCCGGCGCGGTGAATTTTGGCGTGGTGCCGGTGGAGAACTCCACCGAAGGTGCGGTCAACCACACGCTGGACAGCTTCCTCGAGCACGACATGGTGATCTGCGGTGAAGTCGAGCTGCGTATCCACCATCACCTGCTGGTGGGCGAGAACACCAAGACCGACAGCATCAGCCGGATCTATTCCCACGCCCAGTCGTTGGCCCAGTGCCGCAAGTGGCTGGACGCTCATTACCCGAACGTCGAGCGCGTGGCGGTCTCGAGCAACGCCGAGGCGGCCAAGCGGGTCAAGGGCGAGTGGAACTCGGCGGCGATTGCCGGCGACATGGCGGCCGGCCTCTACGGGCTGACTCGCCTGGCCGAGAAAATCGAGGATCGTCCGGACAACTCCACGCGGTTCCTGATGATCGGTAGCCAGGAAGTGCCGCCGACCGGCGACGACAAGACATCGATCATCGTCTCCATGAGCAACAAGCCGGGCGCGCTCCATGAGCTGCTGGTGCCGTTCCACGACAACGGTATCGACCTGACGCGGATCGAGACCCGTCCGTCGCGTAGCGGTAAATGGACCTACGTGTTCTTCATCGATTTTGTCGGCCATCACCGCGATCCGCTGGTAAAAGGTGTGCTGGAAAAAATCAGTCAGGAAGCAGTGGCACTCAAGGTGCTGGGTTCCTACCCCAAGGCAGTTCTTTAAGGGCGGATAGCAAATGAGTGGCAACTTCCTCGCTCTGGCTCAGCCAGGCGTGCAACAACTCTCGCCTTACGTTCCGGGCAAACCCGTGGACGAACTGGCCCGCGAGCTGGACCTGGATCCGGCCAGCATCGTCAAGTTGGCGAGCAACGAAAACCCGCTGGGCGCGAGCCCCAAGGCGCTGGCGGCAATCCGCGACGAACTGGCCGAGCTGACCCGTTACCCCGATGGCAATGGCTTTGCGTTGAAAAGCCTGCTGGCCGAGCGTTGCGGTGTCGAGCTGAACCAGGTGACCCTGGGCAACGGCTCCAACGACATTCTTGAGTTGGTGGCGCGGGCGTATCTGGCGCCAGGTCTCAACGCTGTATTCAGCGAGCACGCGTTCGCGGTCTACCCGATCGCCACCCAGGCCGTCGGCGCGGATGCCCATGTGGTTCCGGCCAAGGAGTGGGGGCACGACCTGCTGGCCATGTTGGCGGCCATCGACGCCAATACCCGAGTGGTCTTCATCGCTAACCCGAACAACCCGACTGGCACCTGGTTCGATGCCCAGGCCTTGGATGACTTCCTCCAGGACGTGCCCGCCCACGTGCTGGTGGTGCTGGACGAGGCCTACATCGAATACGCCGAAGGCAGCGATTTGCCCGATGGCCTGGACTTCCTCGCGGCCTACCCGAACCTGCTGGTATCGCGTACGTTCTCCAAAGCCTACGGCTTGGCCTCGCTGCGGGTCGGCTACGGCCTGTCCACTGCCGTGGTGGCCGATGTGCTGAACCGCGTGCGCCAGCCGTTCAACGTCAACAGCTTTGCCCTGGCCGCCGCCTGTGCGGCCTTGCAGGATGAAGCCTACCTGGCTGAAAGCCGTCGCCTGAACGCGGCCGGCATGGAGCAGTTGGAGGCAGGCCTGCGTGAACTGGGCCTGGGTTGGATTCCCTCGAAAGGCAACTTCATCTGTGTCGACCTGGGGCGCGTCGCCGCGCCGGTGTACCAGGGGCTGTTGCGCGAAGGTGTGATCGTGCGTCCGGTGGCCAATTACGGCATGCCGAACCATCTGCGCATCACCATTGGCCTGCCGGCGGAAAACAGCCGTTTCCTCGAGGCGTTGAGCAAGGTCCTGGTTCGTGGTTGATGTCACTTCGCTGCAACCTGCTGTCTCTATGATCGATCGCCTGGTGGTGGTCGGCCTGGGCTTGATCGGCGGCTCGTTTGCCAAGGGCTTGCGTGAAAGCGGCTTGTGCCGTGAAGTGGTCGGTGTCGACCTGGATCCGCAGTCGCGCAGGCTGGCCGTGGAGTTGGGCGTGGTTGATCGCTGCGAAGATGACTTGGCAATCGCATGCCAAGGCGCGGATGTGATCCAGCTGGCGGTGCCGATCCTGGCCATGGAAAAATTGCTGGCGCGTCTGGCAACCATGAACCTGGGGCAAGCGATCCTGACCGACGTCGGCAGTGCCAAGGGCAACGTGGTGCGTGCAGCCACCGAGGCTTTCGGTGGGATGCCGGCGCGTTTCGTGCCCGGTCATCCGATTGCCGGTTCCGAGCAGAGCGGGGTGGAAGCCTCCAACGCCGAACTGTTTCGTCGTCACAAAGTGATCCTCACGCCCCTGGACCAGACGGACCCTGCCGCGCTCGCCGTAGTGGACCGTTTGTGGCGCGAATTGGGCGCCGATGTCGAGCACATGCAGGTCGAGCGTCACGATGAAGTGTTGGCGGCCACGAGCCATTTGCCGCACCTGTTGGCGTTCGGCCTGGTGGATTCATTGGCCAAACGCAATGAAAATCTTGAGATCTTCCGTTACGCTGCCGGCGGTTTCCGCGATTTCACGAGAATCGCCGGAAGCGACCCGGTCATGTGGCACGACATCTTCCTCGCCAACCGCGAAGCTGTCTTGCGCACACTCGATACATTTCGCAGCGATCTCGACGCCTTGCGCGACGCGGTCGATGCAGGGGACGGGCACCAATTGCTGGGCGTTTTCACACGCGCCAGGGTGGCCCGCGAGCATTTCAGTAAAATCCTGGCCCGTCGGGCCTATGTGGACGCTATGAACTCCAACGATCTGATTTTCCTGGCACAACCTGGTGGCTCCCTGAGTGGGCGTATTCGTGTACCGGGCGATAAATCGATTTCCCACCGCTCGATCATGCTCGGCTCCCTGGCCGAAGGCGTAACCGAAGTGGAAGGCTTCCTCGAGGGCGAAGACGCCCTGGCGACGCTGCAAGCGTTTCGCGACATGGGCGTGGTCATCGAAGGCCCGCACCACGGTCGCGTGACCATCCATGGTGTCGGCCTGCACGGCCTCAAGCCTGCTCCGGGGCCGATCTACCTGGGTAACTCCGGAACCTCGATGCGCCTGTTGTCCGGCCTGCTGGCGGCCCAGGATTTCGACAGCACCCTGACCGGTGATGCGTCGCTGTCCAAGCGTCCGATGAATCGCGTGGCCAACCCGTTGCGGGAAATGGGCGCGGTCATCGAGACGGCCGCCGAGGGTCGTCCGCCGATGATCATTCGTGGTGGCAACAAGCTCAAGGGCTTGACCTACACCATGCCAATGGCCAGCGCCCAGGTGAAATCCTGCCTGCTGCTGGCGGGTCTCTACGCCGAAGGCAAGACCACCGTCACCGAGCCGGCCCCGACCCGCGACCACACCGAGCGCATGCTGCGCGGCTTCGGCTACCCGGTCACGGTCGATGGCGCCACGGCGTCCGTCGAGTCTGGCAGCAAGCTGGCCGCGACCCACATCGAAGTGCCGGGCGATATCTCGTCGTCGGCGTTCTTCCTGGTGGCCGCCTCGATCGCCGAAGGCTCCGACCTGGTTCTGGAGCACGTTGGCATCAACCCGACCCGTACCGGCGTGATCGACATCCTGCGCCTGATGGGCGCCGACATCACCTTGGAAAACCAGCGTGAAGTGGGTGGCGAACCGGTGGCTGACCTGCGCGTACGAGCGGCTAAACTCAAGGGTATCGAGATTCCGGAGGCGCTGGTTCCACTGGCCATCGACGAGTTCCCGGTGCTGTTCGTGGCGGCCGCCTGTGCAGAAGGGCGTACCGTGCTGACGGGCGCCGAAGAGCTGCGGGTCAAGGAATCGGATCGCATCCAGGTGATGGCTGACGGCTTGCTCGCCCTGGGCGTCAAGTGCCAGCCAACCCCGGATGGCATCATTATCGACGGCGGCCAGATCGGCGGCGGCGAAGTCCATGGTCACGGTGATCACCGCATCGCCATGGCCTTCAGTGTTGCGTCTTTGCGCGCCAGTGCGCCGATTCGCATCCATGACTGCGCCAACGTCGCGACGTCGTTCCCGAACTTCCTGGCGCTGTGCGCGCAGGTCGGTATCCGAGTAGCACAAGAGGCACAGTCGTGAACATCAAGGCACCGGTCATCACCATCGATGGCCCAAGCGGTTCGGGCAAGGGCACCGTCGCCGGGATCCTGGCCAGGCAGTTGGGCTGGAACCTGCTCGATTCGGGCGCCTTGTACCGTCTGTTGGCGTTCGCCGCCGCCAACCATGGCGTCGACCTGACCAACGAGGAATTGCTCAAGGCGCTGGCCGCTCATCTGGACGTGCAATTCATCGCGGCGACCGACGGCCAGCTCCAGCGCATTATTCTGGAAGGCGACGAAGTCAGCGACGTCATCCGTACCGAAAGCGTGGGCGCCGGAGCCTCCCAGGTCGCCGCGCTGCCGGCGGTGCGCGAAGCCTTGCTGCAACGCCAGCGCGCATTCCAGGAGCCGCCGGGGCTGGTGGCCGATGGTCGCGACATGGGCACGGTGGTGTTCCCCGATGCGCCGCTGAAGATTTTCCTGACGGCCAGCGCCGAGGAACGGGCGCGCCGCCGATATTTGCAGTTGAAGGGCAAAGGCGAGGATGTTAGTCTGTCGAGTCTGCTAGATGAGATCCGTGCACGCGATGAGCGTGACACCCAGCGCGCAGTAGCCCCGCTAAAGCCGGCGGCCGATGCGATACAGCTGGATTCCACGGAGTTGTCCATTGATCAGGTGTTGCAACGCATCATGAGCGAGATCGCGCTTCGCGATATCGCCGGGTGACAGGAAGCTCCGCAGGGGACCAGTCATAGTCCTGCGGCGCTTCTTTTATATGAAACTAACCCACACCGTCTGGGGTGTGGAGATGGGCGTTTACTTCGCCCTAATCAACAGGAATTAAAATGAGCGAAAGCTTTGCGGAACTCTTTGAAGAAAGCTTGAAAACCCTGAACCTTCAGGCAGGCTCCATCATCACCGGCGTTATCGTTGATATCGATTACCAGGCTCGCTGGGTAACCGTTCACGCTGGTCTGAAGTCTGAAGCGCTGATCCCGCTTGAGCAGTTCTACAACGACGCTGGCGAACTGAACATCAACGTCGGTGACGAAGTTCACGTTGCGCTGGACTCGGTTGAAGATGGCTTTGGTGAAACCAAGCTGTCCCGTGAAAAAGCCAAGCGCGCTGAATGCTGGATCGTTCTGGAAGCGGCCTTCGCAGCTGAGGAAGTGGTCAAGGGCGTTATCAACGGTAAGGTTAAAGGCGGCTTCACTGTCGACGTTAACGGCATCCGTGCGTTCCTGCCAGGTTCCCTGGTTGACGTCCGTCCAGTGCGCGACACCACGCACCTGGAAGGCAAAGAGCTGGAATTCAAGGTCATCAAGCTGGACCAGAAGCGCAACAACGTTGTCGTTTCCCGTCGCAGTGTCCTGGAAGCCGAGAACTCCGCCGAGCGTGAAGCTCTGCTGGAATCGCTGCAGGAAGGCCAACAGGTCAAGGGTATCGTCAAGAACCTCACCGATTACGGCGCATTCGTCGATCTGGGTGGCGTCGATGGCCTGCTGCACATCACCGACATGGCCTGGAAGCGTATCAAGCATCCTTCGGAAATCGTCAACGTTGGCGACGAGATCGATGTCAAGGTTCTGAAGTACGATCGCGAGCGCAATCGTGTTTCCCTGGGCCTCAAGCAACTGGGTGAAGATCCATGGGTCGCTATCAAAGCCCGTTACCCAGAAGGCACCCGCGTCACCGCTCGTGTTACCAACCTCACCGACTACGGCTGCTTCGCTGAGCTGGAAGAAGGCGTTGAAGGCCTGGTACACGTTTCCGAAATGGACTGGACCAACAAGAACATCCACCCTTCGAAAGTCGTACAAGTCGGCGACGAAGTGGAAGTCATGGTTCTGGACATCGACGAAGAGCGTCGTCGTATCTCCCTCGGCATCAAGCAGTGCAAGTCCAACCCATGGGAAGACTTCTCTGGCCAGTTCAACAAGGGCGATAAAATCTCCGGCACCATCAAGTCGATCACCGATTTCGGTATCTTCATTGGTCTGGACGGCGGCATCGACGGCCTGGTTCACCTGTCCGACATCTCCTGGAACGAAGTGGGCGAAGAAGCCGTACGCCGTTTCAAGAAGGGCGACGAGCTGGACACCGTTATCCTGTCGGTTGACCCAGAGCGCGAGCGTATCTCCCTGGGTATCAAGCAACTGGAAAGCGATCCGTTCTCCGAGTACGTTCAAGAGAACGACAAAGGCGCAATCGTTAAGGGCATCGTGAAAGAAGTTGACGCCAAAGGCGCCATCATCACTCTGGCCGACGATATCGAAGCGACTCTGAAAGCCTCCGAAATCAGCCGTGACCGCGTTGAAGACGCGCGCAACGTTCTGAAAGAAGGCGAAGAAGTAGAAGCCAAGATCATCAGCGTTGACCGCAAGAGCCGCGTAATCCAGCTCTCCATCAAGTCGAAAGACGATGCTGAAGAGAAAGAAGCAATCCAGAGCTTGCGCGAGAAGCCAGCTACTGATGCTCCTGGTCCTACCACTCTGGGCGACCTGCTGCGTGCACAGATGGAAAAACAGAACTAAGTTCTGTCAGACCATGAAAAAGGGCGACTTCGGTCGCCCTTTTTTGTGCCTGCGATTACCTTGTAGGAGCTGCCGAAGGCTGCGATCTTTCTCCAGTCGCGAAACCAACCTCCAAGCCCAGCTGTCTCTTTCTTTAAGCGTATCAGCCATCTATCAAGGTTGGACCACAGATGTCATGGTTCCCCCTGAGCAATGTGGGAGCGAGCCTGCTCGCGATAGCGCCAGATCAGGCACCACCCAGTCGAGTGATGGATATTTAAGGAGATGAATGAACAGGTACATCCTGATATTCGCAATATTGGCCTTGGCAGGTTGCGCTACGAGTGCCAAGACCCACGCAGTGCGTGGTGTCAGTGGTATCGAGGTCGACTGCTCAGGGTTGGGCTCTGGCTGGGAGAAATGCCATAAGAGAGCCGCAAGAGAGTGCAAGGGTGCAGGCTACAAGGTCATTACCCGATCCGACGACGCGAAGGATAACGATCAATACCCCTTTGGTTTTAATCCTGCTGGCTATCTGACTCGCACGATGTTGGTCATCTGTAGATAGTTTGAGAAAGCTCCTGGCCTGCATGGAAAGAAGCGGCAAGGGAGCAAAGAAGAATGTCAATACTTGGGCTGTTCAAATCCCTCTGGTCATGCTAAAACCTTTTCAAGCGATTTTCCTAGCTGCTTGAAAAAGAAGGGAAAAATATGACGAAGTCGGAGTTGATCGAACGAATTGTCACCCATCAAGGGCTGCTCTCATCCAAGGATGTGGAGCTGGCTATCAAGACCATGCTTGAACAAATGTCCCAGTGCCTGGCTACGGGTGATCGTATTGAAATCCGTGGTTTCGGCAGCTTTTCCCTGCATTACCGCGCCCCGCGGGTAGGTCGCAATCCAAAGACCGGCCAGTCCGTCAGCCTTGATGGAAAGTTTGTTCCTCATTTCAAGCCAGGCAAAGAGCTTAGGGATCGGGTGAATGAGGAGGAGGGGGATGAGCTCTGACGGAGCGCTAAGACAAAGGAGTTCTCATGCGGAACTTTAAACGCCTGGCCCTTGTCGTACTTGCGCTGCTCGTGGCCTCAGCTATCGTCCTGTTTGTGCTTGAAAACAACCAGCCGGTCACACTGCTGTTTCTGGGCTGGTCAGCCCCGCAACTTCCTGTTTCAGTTTTGGTGATTCTGGCGTTGCTCGCTGGTATGATAGTCGGGCCGTCGCTTGCGTGGCTTCTAGGTATGCGTAGACGGCCGAAATAATGGATATGTGAGCCCAGTAGTCTTGGTGTAAGGATCACGGCCAACATTTTTTTCTGACTTTGGGTGCGTTTTGTTCAAAATTAAGTTGATTCAGTTTGTCGCTGTGCCCGTCTTGCCTTTTAGTGAGTTCGATGTGTCTGTAGGCGCAATGCCAAAAAAGGGAGTCGGGGTCAGCCATGCAAAATAATCGTATTGAAACCCCAGGCGCCAATGAGATCGATCTGATTGCGCTTGCGCGCGGGCTCTGGGGGCAAAAGTGGTTGATCCTTGCGGTCACCTTGTTGGTTACCGTGGGTGCAGCTGCTTATGCGTTCCTCAGTAAACCGATCTATCAAGCCCAGCTTTTCATCATGCCTCCTACTCAGAACGGTATTGCTGAGTTGAACTATGGTCGAGGGAAAAGCACTGAGCTCGATCCTTATTCCATCAAGCATGTCTATGACGTATTTGCCCGAAATCTACAAGGTGAATCTCTTCGTCAGACATTTTTCAATGAGGTTTATCTTCCTTCACTTGATGAGTCCGAGCGAAAGGGTGCGCTTGACCGCTTGTATGAGCGTTTCTCTCGAGAGCTGGTGATAAAGGGGGCTGGTAAAGATACGCCAGACCGCTATTCGGTGACGGTCCAGGGTAAGGATCCCGTTCGAGCTACGGAGTGGGCGAAGGCTTATGTGGCGCGTGCCAGTGAGGCGGCTGAGTCAGAGCTGATCAAGAACGTTACGGCTGAGGCTGCAGTAAGGGCGCGTAATCTGGAACAGCGTATTGTCAGTTTGCGCGAGACTGCACAGCGAATACGTGAGGATCGGATCCAGCAGTTGCGCGAAGCATTGAAGATCGCGGAAGCAATTGGTCTTACCAGTCCGAGTATAAACTCCACGGCAGCCGTTGATATAACAGTAGAAACGGGTAATAAAATGGATTACCAGCGAGGCAGCAAAGCCTTGGCTGCGGAAGTGAAAGCGCTGGAGTCAAGAGCTTCTGATGACGCCTTCATATCGGATTTGCGTTCACTCCAAATGCGATACAATTTTTACCGTAAGTTGAATATTGATCCAGAAAGCATTTCGGTTTATCGACAAGATGGTAGTGTCGAGGTGCCGCAAAGCCCAATTAAGCCAAGAAAAGCTATGATTTTGCTGCTGGGTATTCTTGCTGGCGGGGCGTTGGGTGGTTTCATAGCGTTAATTCGATTTGCGATTGTTCGGAGTAAGGAGCAACAAATACAGGATTGAGAGGGTTGATTTCTCGATTCTAGAATGTTTCCGCAGCGCTTTTAGAGTGGCGCCTCCAAATGATTACTTAAGCCCGTCTTTGTGAGGATTATCTTCGTGAAGCCGGGCTTTTTGCTGATATGAGAAAGTTAATGGAAGTCGGGGTCCTGATCTGGAGCAGAGTTGAAGGTTGAGTATGAAATATGATGCGGTAGTAGGTGTGCCGAAGCCCCGTCTGCTGTATTCATCAGGGCCGCTAGATGGGGGGGCTTAAGAGCTCAGATGTCGTAATGATGGCAAAAAAAGGCAAGCTAGCTAACGGAAGCAAACCCTGAAAAAGCTTGCCGGAGATCAGTAAAGTGCAATCCAAGAAAGCCATTTTGCTGCACAACAGGCATAATGGCGGTTTGCGAGGGGGCGGGTGGTCCTGTCGCTCAGCGGCCGCTATCAATAAGTTCTGTAGATGTCTTGTGAATCAGAGCATGGTGAGACATCTGTAGGGGCGGCGGTTGGTGCCGGATCGTGCTGTCCCTTGACGGTTTTTTTTGCCTCGCGATAGAAAAGCTGAGGTGGATGCGCCCCAGTACCGGTCCGTCGGGCTGAGACGCAGGTTTAGCGGGTTTGCAATGGTAGGGGTCAGGCAGATTCAGGCCTGATTCATAGCCCTGATGAATTAGATAATTTTGACAAGTTAAATGGAGAGTTGGATGTCGAGCATAAAGCAGGCGAGCGTCGCCAAATTTAAAGCAAAAGAGGCCGTCATCGGTATCGTCGGTCTTGGATACGTCGGCCTGCCTTTGATGCTGCGTTATAATGCGATTGGATTTAAAGTCATTGGTCTCGATATCGATAGTTCAAAGGTTGAGCTGCTGAACTCGGGGAAAAGTTACATTGAACACATTCCGAGCGAGAAAATCGAAGTCGCTTGCCAAAGCGGATTTGAAGCCACTACCGATTTTACACGTGTGCCTGAATGTGATGCGCTGATTCTCTGTGTACCCACACCGTTGAATAAATATCGCGAACCCGATATGAGTTTCGTGATAAATACGACTGATGCAATAAAGCCCTATCTAAGGGCGGGCCAGATCGTTTCGCTTGAAAGTACGACTTACCCGGGCACCACAGAAGAAGAGCTGCTGCCGCGTGTCCAGGAGAAAGGGTTGCGTGTGGGTGAGAACATCTTCCTGGTTTACTCTCCTGAACGCGAAGATCCGGGCAATCCAAACTTTGAGACCCGTACCATTCCAAAGGTAATCGGCGGGCATACGCCGGAGTGCCTTGAGGTCGGTGTCGCTCTCTATGAGCATGCGATTGACCAAGTGGTACAGGTTAGTTCTACCAAAGCTGCTGAAATGACCAAGCTGCTGGAAAATATCCACCGTGCGGTCAATATCGGCTTGGTGAATGAAATGAAAGTGGTCGCAGACCGCATGGGCATTGATATTTTCGAAGTCGTCGACGCCGCTGCAACCAAGCCCTTCGGCTTCACTGCCTACTATCCGGGCCCTGGTCTTGGTGGTCACTGCATTCCAATCGACCCGTTCTATCTGACTTGGAAAGCCCGTGAGTATGGTTTGCACACACGGTTTATCGAGCTTTCGGGTGAAGTCAACCAAGCTATGCCAGAGTACGTGCTGAACAAACTGATGGACGGTCTGAATGAGCGCGGCAAGCCTTTGAAAGGCAGTAAAGTTCTGGTACTTGGTATCGCCTACAAGAAGAACGTAGATGATATGCGTGAGTCACCTTCTGTTGAAATCATGGAGTTGATCGAGGCCAAAGGAGGTGTCGTAGGATATTCCGACCCCCACGTCCTGAAGTTTCCGAAGATGCGTGAGCACCACTTTGACCTTTCCAGTGAGCCTCTGACCGCTGAAGTCCTAAAGGCTTATGATGCTGTTATCCTGGCCACCGACCACGATAGGTTCGACTATGAGCTTATCAGTCAACATGCTCAACTGATCATCGATAGTCGTGGTAAATATCGCGCCCCTCAATCGAATATTATCAAAGCTTGATGACAGGAGAGTTCTGGATGAAACGTTTTGCTCTAATTGGCGCCGCCGGATATATCGCCCCACGCCATATGCGCGCCATTAAGGATACTGGTAATACATTGGTGTCCGCTTATGACATCAATGACTCGGTAGGCATCATCGACAGCATTTCACCGCAAAGCGAATTCTTTACCGAGTTCGAGTTCTTCCTTGATCACGCCCACAGCCTCAAGCGCGACCCAGCGACCGCCTTGGATTACGTGTCGATCTGCTCGCCTAACTACCTGCACCAGCCGCACATTGCCGCCGGTCTGCGCATGGGCTGTGACGTGATCTGCGAAAAACCGCTGGTTCCGACCCCGCAGCAGTTGGACCAGTTGGCCCTGATCGAGCAGGAAACCGGCAAGCGCCTGTTCAACATCCTGCAACTGCGCCATCACCAGGCAATCATTGCCTTGAAGGACAAGGTTGCCCGCGAGAACAACCCCCATAAGTATGAAGTCGACCTGACCTACATCACCTCCCGCGGCAAGTGGTACCTGCAAAGCTGGAAAGGTGATCCACGCAAGTCCTTCGGCGTCGCCACCAACATCGGCGTGCACTTCTACGACATGCTGCATTTCATCTTCGGCAAGCTGCAGCGTAACGTTGTGCACTTCACTTCCGAACACAAGGCGGCCGGTTACCTGGAGTACGAGAAAGCACGCGTACGCTGGTTCTTGTCGGTCGACGCCAACGACCTGCCGGAATCGGTAAAGGGCAAGAAGCCGACTTACCGCTCGATTACCGTCAACGGTGAGGAAATGGAGTTCTCCGAAGGTTTCACTGACCTGCACACCACCAGCTACGAGGAAATCCTGGCTGGGCGTGGTTATGGCATCGAGGATGCTCGCCACTGCGTGGAGACGGTCAACACCATTCGCAGTGCTGCCATCGTCGTGGCAGCGGACAACGAAGCGCATCCGTTCGTCCAAGCCCTTTCTCGCTGAGCGGCGAGACAACACGGGTGGTCTTGCGCCACCCGTTTCAAGTTTCCCAAGCAGGATCGCAAGCCAGCGTGTCGAACGATAATTTCAACAAGCCAAACGAAGCGGGTGCGATGCGCCGCGTGCGCAGCATTCGTCTCGATGTTCAGGGCTTGCGTGCAATTGCGGTGCTGGCGGTCATGCTTTATCACGCCAATAGTGGCTGGCTGAAAGCCGGCTATGTTGGCGTCGACATCTTTTTTGTCATCTCTGGCTTCATCATAACGGCATTGTTGACCGAGCGAAGCGACAAGGTCGATCTCGTTTCATTCTATGCCAGCCGCATCAAGCGCATTCTGCCGGCGTATTTCGTCATGCTGGTGGTGGTGTGCGCGCTGTCCGCGCTCCTGTTTCTGCCTGATGACTTTGCATTTTTCCTCGACAGCCTGAAGTCCTCGGCACTGTTTACCAGCAACCAGTACTTTTCTGGCTTCGGCAGTTATTTTGCGCCGCGGGCCCATGAGTTGCCGCTTCTGCATACTTGGTCATTGGCCATCGAGATGCAGTTCTATCTGTTCTTCCCGGTGCTGATCATTTGCTTGCCAAAGCAGTGGCGTCTCATAACGTTTGCCTTGCTCGCCGCCAGTCTGTTTGGCTGGAGCGGCTACCGTGGACTGGGCGAATCGCAAGAGGGGATGTACTTTGCCCTGTCGGCACGGATTCCCGAATTCATGGTCGGTGCCATCGTTGCCTTGCTGATGCGCCAGCGCGAGCTGCCCATGTTACTTGCAAGCGTGTTCGGTGGGCTGGGCGCAATCCTGCTGGCTTGGGCAGTGCTGGCTATCGATAAGCAACACTTCCCAGGCTTCTGGTCCATCTTGCCTTGTGTCGCGGCAGGGCTGCTCATCGCCGCCCGGCGTGGTCCGGTCAGTGCGTTGCTGGCCACTCGGCCGATGGTCTGGATCGGTGGCATTTCCTATTCGTTGTACCTGTGGCATTGGCCGGTGCTGGCGTTCATTCGCTATTACACGGGGCAGTACGAGCTGACGGCTGCATGGTTGCTGATTTTCGTGGCCAGCTCTGTACTGCTGGCATGGCTGTCCTATCGCTTGGTCGAAACACCCGCCAGAAACGCTTCCGGCATGATGCGCCAGTTGCCCAAGTGGGCTGCAGCCGGTGCTGTTGTCGTGCTGGTGGCGTGGGGTGGGCAACGTGTCAACGCCTCGCTGGTCGCTCCGTTGCCTGTGGAACTCACACGTTATGCTGCTCCAGAGCTTATCTGCCATGGCACCCAAGTGGGCGCGTGCAAGCGAGGCAAGGCGGATGCCGAAGTGTCCGTCCTGGTAATTGGCGATAGCCATGCTGCCCAACTGAACTACTTCTTCGACCAGGTGGGCGAAGAGCAGGGCGTTGCTTATCGTGTGCTCACTGCCAGCAGTTGCGTGCCTATCCCCGGCTTCGACATTGAACGCCTGCCAACCTGGGCGCAAAAACCTTGCCGTGCGCAGATCGAGGCCGTGGTTCGTGAGTTGCCGAAGGTGGAGCGGGTGATCATCGCGGGCATGTGGCAGTACCAGATGCAGAGCCAAGCATTCGCCAAGGCGTTTGCTGAGTTTCTCGTCGATACTGCAGGAGCCCATAAACACATCGTGGTGCTTGCTCAGGTACCCATGTTTGAAACAGACGTGCAGCGGGTAAGGCGCTTTACCGAGCTTGGCCTGCCGGCGCCATTGACATTCAATCGTGAGTGGCAGGTTGCCAACCAGCAAGTTCAGGCTATTGTCGACCGAACGCCGGGCGTGCGTTTCCTGGACTTTTCCAATAGCAGCTTCTTTGCCGCTGCGCCTTATCAGCAAGGCTTGCTCATCTACCGTGACAGCCACCACCTTAACGAGGTAGGTGCACGTCGTTATGGGCACTATGCTGCCGAGCCACTGCAGCGTGCTTTCGATCAACCTCAGTCTAATGTGAGTCTGACGCCATGAATTATTATCAGCACCCAAGCGCGATCGTCGATGAGGGCGCGCAGATCGGTGAAAACTCCCGTGTCTGGCACTTTGTCCATGTTTGCGGGGGCGCCCACATTGGTGCCGGCGTTTCGCTCGGGCAGAATGTATTTGTGGGCAACAAGGTCGTGATCGGCGACCGCTGCAAGATCCAGAACAATGTGTCGGTCTACGACAATGTCACGCTGGAAGAAGGCGTGTTCTGTGGTCCCAGCATGGTTTTCACCAATGTCTATAATCCGCGTTCGCTGATCGAGCGCAAGGACCAGTACCTCGATACGCTGGTAAAAAAGGGCGCGACGCTTGGCGCCAATTGCACCATCGTCTGCGGCGTTACCATTGGTGAATATGCTTTCGTCGGTGCCGGCGCGGTCATCAACAAGGATGTACCGGCCTACGCATTGATGGTGGGTGTGCCCGCACGGCAGATTGGCTGGATGAGCGAATTTGGCGAGCAACTGCAGTTGAACGAGCAGGGCGAGGCCTTCTGCTCGCATACGGGGGCACGCTACGTGCTGAACGGAAAACTTTTGAACAAGACGGATGCCTGAGCATGATTGAATTCATTGACCTGAAAAGCCAGCAAGCACGTATCAAGGACAAGATCGATGCCGGTATCCAGCGTGTCTTGAGCCACGGCCAGTACATTCTCGGCCCAGAGGTAGCGGAACTCGAGGAAAAACTTGCTCAGTTTGTTGGCGCTAAACATTGCATAACTTGCGCCAACGGCACCGATGCCTTGCAAATCGCTCAAATGGCGCTGGGAATTGGGCCAGGTGACGAAGTCATAACACCAGGTTTTACCTATATTGCGACCGCCGAGACAGTTGCCTTGCTCGGTGCAAAACCAGTGTATGTGGATATTGATCCACGGACATATAATCTTGACCCGCAAAAGCTGGAAGCAGCAATTACCCCGCGTACGAAAGCTATCATTCCGGTTTCTCTATACGGGCAATGTGCAGACTACGATGCGATTAATGCGATTGCCGCTAAATATTCAATCCCAGTAATCGAAGACGCAGCACAAAGCTTCGGCGCTACCTACAAAGGGAAACGCTCTTGCAACCTCACTACAATAGCGTGCACCAGTTTCTTTCCAAGCAAACCGCTGGGATGTTATGGGGACGGTGGTGCGATGTTTACCAATGACGACGAACTGGCCAAAGTACTGCGCCAGATCGCGCGACACGGACAGGACCGCCGCTATCATCATGTGCGCGTGGGAGTTAATAGTCGCCTGGATACGCTGCAAGCGGCAATTCTCCTGCCTAAACTTGAAGTTTTTGAGGAGGAGCTTGAACAGCGCCAACGTATTGCAAGTTTGTATGGTGAGTCACTCAAAGCCTTGGGGATAAAGACAATCCCTTATGTCGAAGAGTGGAACACCAGTGCCTATGCTCAATATACCATTCTCGTTGATGGGCGTGACCAGATACAAGAGAAGCTAAAGAAGCAGGGAATTCCGACGGCTGTTCATTACCCTATTCCCCTGAACAAACAGCCTGCTGTGGCCGATGCAAGCGTCCAGTTGCCTGTGGGGGACCGCGTCGCAGAACAGGTCATGAGTTTACCAATGCATCCTTATCTGGATGACGAGGCTGTGGCAACGATCTGCGCTGCGGTAGCTGGTTAAGCTATGTATATTTCTTTAAAAGTTGACAAGGCAACTTTTTTGAATGGAGTGTACTTCTTTATATATTTTGTCCTGCTTCTATGGATGAATAATAATTATCTGTACTTGTTGTATGACTATATGGGGGCCGCCCAGAAAAGCTTGGATGGCCTCCAGGTTGTTTACTTGTTTCTGTTAGCCGTTGGAAGCTCTCTTTTATGCGGCTCAAGTATAAGTAAGCCTGGGGATATTGTCGTAGCATTGCTGTTTTTGGTTGTCGTGCCTCATGCGCTTGTATTGAACGGGGCAAATACATTTTACCCAGCGGCTAGTCCATTTTCTGGGTTGTGCTTGTCTGTTTTAATAGGCGTTGTTCTTATTGCGCTTATTAATAAGATTAGATTTCGCCGTGACGGCGGTCAGTCCAGTAGTGGTGAGAGATATCTATTTGCTGTTTCAGTGATTAATATCCTCGTTCTAGTGTTTGTTTTGCTCAAAAGTGTATCGTTTTTTTCTATCGATTTTTCTGGGCAATATCTGCGTCGTTCAATCGCCCGTGATGTTTTTGCAGCGGGATCTATGGAAGGTTATATTGCATCGATAGGAACACAGGCGTTTTTCCCCGTTTTATTTGCCTGGGGGGTCTACAAGAAGTCCAATTTCTTTTTTTGGCTTGGGGTGATTAACGTTCTGGTTTTATGGGGGGCGTTTGGACAGAAGTACCCCTTTGTTGTTTTGGCTTTGGTCTATGTTTTGATGACCTATTTTAGGTACTGTGGGAAAGTTAATGTTTCTTGGTTGTTGTTCGGTGCAATAGGCTTGTTGATTGCAGGTTTTCTCGAATTCGAGATTATGGGGTATTCCTACCTGAATGACTACCTGATTAGGCGAGCGTATACCGTGCCTTCCACAATGCTAGGTGCGGCGGAGCTGTTTTATGATTCGTACGGAATTAATAATTATAGCGATACGGCTATAGGTCTTTTGTCAGGTTTTAGCAAAAGTGAGCCGATTACATTTCGAATTGGCGAGTATATTTATAGTAATACGGAAACTAATGCTAACGTCAATTTTTTTGCGGTGGCGTATTTGAGGCTGGGTTACATGGCTGTGGTAATCGAAGCTTTCATAGTCGGTGCGATTGTTATGCTGCTGAATCTTCTTTACATGAAGCGCTCCATGTTTATTGCGATGCCCGTTGCGCTGCTCTTTGTAACAAAAATTGTTGAGCAGTCATTGCCAACGGTTTTGTTAGGGTCAGGTATCTCTTTCATGCTTCTGCTTCTCGTGTTGATGGCTTTCTCTAGAGAACCAACGGGGCAGACGAGGGCATTAGCTTGAAGAGTAAGTTTTTTTCTCGGGTACGCAGCGTGCTCATCGGGACCTTAGGGGCCCAAGTGATATCGTTGGGCGTTATGTTGCTTCTGGTAAGGCTGTATTCTCCAGGAGAGCTGGGCTCTTTCAACGTTTGGCTTTCATTCGCTACGATAATGGCTGTTGTGGTCACGGGGCGTTATGAGTTGGCATTATTCAGCGGTAATACGAATGATGATTCAAAGCCAATCATTAAGCTTGTTTTACTTATAACCGTCGCGCTGTCAATTGTAGCTACGGTTTTGGTCGCAATAGCGAGTTCTTTTTTTGAGCAGGTTCCTTCTATAGTCAAGAGTTATTCCTTCGTCTTGGCTTTTGTCGTTTTTGGGATGGGCGCAAATAAAGGGCTGCTTTCGTTATTGGCTTTTCAACAGGCCTTCAACAAGCTTGGCATTGCCAGAGTCGCTCTGGCGGGTGCTATCGCGGTGGCACAGGTGCTGGCTGGTTACTTCGCACTGGGCGTAAGTGGGCTAGTCTACGGCCAAACGATTGGCGTGCTATTGGCTACCTTATTGGTATTTTTCTGGTTTGATCGCTCTTGGTTAAAGTCATGTTGGGATGAAAGCACTCGCTCAGTAAGGACGGTGGCTTTTAGGTATAGAGACTTTCCAAAGTTCTCCCTGCCCGCTGATCTTACCAACACTGTCGCCAGCCAGTTGCCAGTCATCTTGATAGCTTCCCGGTTCGGCGCGGAGGCTGCAGGTTGGTTTGCATTAACAATAAAAATGATGGGGGCACCCATTACACTGCTAGCTACTTCAGTCCTGGATGTATTCAAAGAACAAGCAGCTCGAGATTATAGAGTTACGGGATCTTGCCGGACCATCTTCTTGCGCACCTTCATTGTCTTGGCTCTATTGGCCTTGCCCCCATTTGTTTTGTTCTGGTGGTTGGGGGAGTGGGCATTCATGTTTGTCTTTGGTGCCGAATGGACGGAGTCGGGGCGATATGCAATTCTGCTTATTCCAATGTTCTATATGCGTTTTGTCGTGAGCCCCCTTAGTTACACTATTTATATCGCTCAACGACAAGGATTGGATCTGATTTGGCAACTAGGATTGCTGGGCATCACGGCGGCATGCTTTCTGCTCGCGGGTGGGGTGCTGGAAGCCCTGTGGTGGTACTCGGCAAGCTATGCCATAATGTATGTTATTTATTTTGCGATGTCATATCGTTGTGCTAAGGGAGTTTCCTCATGATTGTAGTGGTCGATTATGGTGTGGGGAATATAGCCTCGGTACTGAATATGTTGAAGCGAGTTGGGGCGAAGGCCAAGGCCTCCAACCTCATCGATGATATTGTAAACGCAGAAAAGCTGATTTTGCCCGGCGTAGGCGCGTTTGATGCCGGAATGAAAACCTTGCGTGAGAGCGGCCTCATAGATGTACTTAATCAACAGGTGCTTGTCGCTCGTAAACCTGTGATGGGAGTATGCTTAGGGTCGCAGATGCTAGGGCGTCGTTCTGAGGAAGGTATCGAGCCAGGGTTAGGCTGGATCGATATGGATATCAAGCGTTTTGAGAAGCGTCCGGAACGAAAAGTGCCTCACATGGGGTGGAGTCATGTCTCATGTAATTATGAGCATCCATTGGTGCAAGGTCTAACAGATGAAAGTCGCTATTATTTTGTCCATGGCTATTATATGTGTCCCGATAATGAGCGCGATACGCTTTTGACGGCCGATTATGGACAGAAATTTACGGCTGCGGTTGCCAAGGATAATATTTTCGGTTTTCAGTTCCATCCGGAAAAGAGTCATCGCTTCGGCATGCAGCTTTTCAAGAATTTCGTCGAGTTGATCTGATGCAGAGAAAACGCGTAATTCCATGCTTGCTGTTAAAAGACAGGGGGCTGGTTAAAACGGTGAAATTTAAGGCTCCGAAATATGTGGGCGACCCGATTAATGCTATTCGCATTTTCAATGAAAAAGAAGTTGATGAGCTGGTTCTGCTTGATATAGAGGCGTCTACATTAGGTCGTGAGCCGGACTATGAACTGTTAGCCGAGGTAGCCGGTGAGTGTTTCATGCCTATTTGCTACGGTGGTGGTATTCGTACGCTTGAGCATGCACAGCGGGTTTTTGCTTTGGGTGTTGAAAAAATAGCTTTGAATACTGCGGCTTTGGCCGATGTCGAACTTCTTCGGAAAATAGCTGATCAATTCGGGTCTCAAAGTGTCGTCTGTTCTATCGATTGTAAAAAAAGCTTGTTGGGCCGTTATTCGGTCTATTCCCAATCAGGCACGAAAGATACCAAGGTCTCGCCAGTCGAATGGGCCAAAAGGGTCGAGGACGCTGGAGCCGGGGAAATATTCCTAAACTCCATAGATCGTGATGGAACTATGCAAGGATATGACATACCGCTCATCAAGTCGGTTGTTGCTGGCGTTCATATACCTGTCGTCGCATGCGGTGGCGCGGGTTCGATAGCTGACCTTAACGAGCCCTTTGAACAAGCGGGTGTGTCCGCGGTCGCGGCAGGAAGTTTTTTCGTCTTTCACGGAAAACATAAGGCAGTTTTGATAAGTTATCCGGATCTTAATAATTCGTTGTCCGGGAATAAATAACTTGCTTTTCTTGATCTTGGCGCGCATGTGGAGTTTGTCCATGCGCTGCCATGATTAATTCGAAAGCAGGAGGTTTTGTAATGAATTCGAGAGGGCAGATTGTGTATAAAACATGTTCACGCTGTGTGATGGATGAGACTGACGCGAATATCAGATTTGACGAGCATGGCGTTTGCAATCACTGTCATAAATTTGATGAGGTACAGTCTCTTCAATTATTTACTGGCGTCGATGGAAATACTCGATTGCAAAGTATTATCGATAAAATAAAAAAGGAAGGGGCTGGAAAGGAATACGATTGCATTATCGGATTGAGCGGTGGAGTTGACAGCTCTTACTTGGCTGTAAAAATTAAGGATTTCGGGCTGCGGCCATTAGTAGTGCATGTCGATGCAGGTTGGAATAGCGAGCTTGCAGTTAGCAATATCGAAAAAATTATTAAATATTGCGGATACGATCTTCATACCCATGTGATTAATTGGGAGGAGATGCGCGACTTGCAGCTCTCCTACATGAAGGCAGCAGTGGCCAATCAAGATGTTCCCCAAGACCATGCCTTTTTTTCCAGTATGTATCACTTTGCAGTGAAGAATGGTATTAAATACATTCTAAGCGGCGGTAACTTAGCGACTGAGGCGGTGTTTCCTGATTCTTGGCATGGAAGTGCAATGGACGCCATTAATTTAAAGGATATTCACAAAAAGTACGGCTCGAAGCCTCTGCGAGACTATAAAACCATCAGTTTTTTTGATTACTATTTTTGGTATCCTTTTATTAAAGGAATGCGGACAGTAAGACCATTGAATTTCATGGATTACAATAAAAAAGAAGCGGAAATATATCTTCAGGAAACGATAGGTTACCGCTCATATGCTCGTAAGCATGGAGAGTCTATTTTTACCAAGCTGTTCCAGAACTACTATCTTCCTACTAAATTTGGATACGATAAGCGCAAGCTACACTATTCCAGTATGATTCTTTCCGCGCAACTCTCGCGGGAAGAGGCATTGGCGAAATTAGAAGAATCTCTTTATGACCCTCATGAGCTTGAGGTTGATATAGAGTATTTTTGTAAAAAAATGCGAGTTACACGAAGCCAATTTGATGAGCTCATGGCAGCGCCAATCCAAGATTTTACCAAATTTAAAAACTGGGGCGGACTACAGCGAGGCACCAAAAAAGCGCAACAATTTATTCAGAAAGTCACTGGGAAAAAAATCGCTGTTTATTCGTAAAAGCTTAAGGGATCGATATGAAAGTTGCTCATCTTACATCTGCTCATCCTCGCGATGACATGCGAATTTTCCACAAGGAATGCTGCTCACTCGAAGCTGCTGGCTATGAGGTCATTCTTGTTGTGGCAGATGGTAAGGGTAGGGAAACTAAGAAAAATATAAAAATTGTTGATGTTGGTAGGGCTTCAGGTCGGTTAGATCGAGTGTTTTTTACGACCAGGAAAGTATTTAAGGCCGCGCTGCTTGAAGATGCGGCCATTTATCATATACATGATCCGGAACTGATACCTTGTGGGATAAAACTTAAAAAAGCTGGTAAGGTTGTAATCTTTGATTCGCATGAAGATGTCCCATCTCAGTTGTTGGCGAAGCCTTATCTTAACAAAACGCTCGCTAAAGTAGTCTCAAAATTATTTGATTTTTATGAGCGGTGGGCTTGCAGAAAGTTTAATGCAATTGTAGCGGCTACGCCGTTCATCGAAGAGAAATTTTTAAAAATCAACCCGTTGTCAGTTTCGGTAAATAATTTTCCTATTTTAAGCGAGTTTTCGTTTGTTGATTCAACTTCCTCTGTTAGGGACGGGAAGAAAATATGCTACGTGGGAGGGATTTCTGTCATAAGGGGCATATATGAAATCGTTTCTTCGATGGAGTTTGTCAAGAGTGATGTGAGCCTGCTATTGGGGGGGAAGTTCTCCGAGAAGGATGTTGAGTTAAAAGCTAAGTCGCTTTCTGGTTGGGAGCGCGTAGAAGAACTGGGGTGGCTAGACAGAGATTTGATAGCAAATACTCTAGCCCATTCGTCGGCAGGACTGGTAACTTTGCATCCTGTTGTTAATTACTTAGATGCTTTGCCTGTCAAGATGTTTGAGTATATGTGCGCTGGTTTACCGGTGATCGCTTCAGACTTCCCATTATGGAGAGAAATCATCGAGAGTAGTGAATGTGGAGTATGTGTGGATCCGCTTGATCCAAATAAAATAGCAGAAGCTATTGATTATATTGTATCGAATCCCTCCATTGCTTCTGAGATGGGGGCGAATGGTAGAGCCGCTGTCTTGAGTCGTTACAACTGGGGGGTTGAAGAAAGAAAACTACTGAGCCTCTATTCCACTTTTCAGTCTGGACTTTAAGGTTCGGATATGAATATTTGGTACATTAATCCTTATGCTGGTGGTCCTGGTGTCGGGCGCTATTGGCGTTCCTTTTATTTTGCAAGCGAATGGAAGGCTCAGGGGAACAACGTTGAGATAGTTACGCCTAGCTATCATCATCTGATGGATGGTGAGGTAAGAAAATCGGGACGTGAACTCATTGAAGGAATTTCATATAATTTTGTAAGGAGTATGAGATACAGGGGCAATGGTATCGGTAGATTCTTGTCCATGGTGTGTTTTGGTTTTGTTCTTTTCTTTTCTTTAATACGCTTGGGACTAAAAAGAAAGCCACACCACATTATATACTCTTCTGCACACCCTTTCGGCTATCCGGCTGCTTTTATTTGCGCAAAATTTTTCAGGGCGAAAATTTCTTTCGAGGTTCGGGATATCTGGCCCTTGAGCTTGAAGGAGATCGCCGGATTTAATAAATTTCATCCTGTTGTCCTCGTTTTATCGCTTATTGAACGTTTTGCATATTTTTCAGCTGATACAGTTATTTCCTTATTGCCTGGTGCCCAGCAGCATATGGTATCTCGAGGAATGAAACCTGAGAAATTTAGATACGTTCCTAATGGCTTCTCGCTTACTGATGCTTACTCCGTTATGAACTCTACAAACTCTTGTTTATTGACGGATTTAAGGCGCTTTAAGTCTCAGGGTGATTTCTTGTTTTTTTATGCTGGGGCCTTGGGTGAGCCCAACGCAATGCACTTATTTTTAGATGCTTTACGTTTTTTTGAAATTCCGGATGGCGTAGCGGTAAAATTCATCATAGTTGGTAAGGGAGAGCAAGACGCCGAGTTACGAACTCGCTGCAAAGAGCTTGGTTTTGACTTCGTTCTGTTTTACTCGCAGGTTGATAAAGCGCAAATCCAGCAAGCTCTTTCACTTGTAGACGCTGGTTTTTTCGTGATGCACGACCTGCCTATTTATAGATTCGGTGTAAGCTTGAACAAGCTGTATGATTATATGGCTGCCAGTGTTCCTGTCGTTGCTTCGTATAACGCTTTTAATGATCCGGTAAAAGAATCCGGTTGCGGTATGTCCTTAATTCCTGGTCAGCCTGAGCAGCTTGCAGAGACATTCAAAGAGATGCTGTTGCTTGATAAAAATCTTTTGAAAGAGATGGGCGTGAAAGGTCGACGTTTCTTAGAGGCTAATTTTGAGTATGCGTCTCTGTCTCGGCGGATTCTGGAAATTTAATTAAGGTATTTCGCATGCTGTTGGTTACCGGAGCGTCAGGTTATATAGGCGGTTTGCTTTGTGAAATTTTGAGTGCACAAGGTCATGTCGTAAAGGGTGTAGGTCGGAGTTCTATTCCTCCATCACAGGATTTTGACTACGTTTGCCTGGATCTTGAAAATGACTCTTTAGCCGAAGCGTGTGTTGATGTGGAGACAATCGTACATCTCGCAGGACGAGCGCATATTCTGAACGACAAGGAAAAGGATCCTCTTTCGGCTTTCAGGCGTGCAAATGTGGACGCGACGCTTCGCTTGGCGAAAGAGGCAATGCGTAGCGGTGTCAGGAGATTTATATTTGTCAGCTCGATCGGCGTCAGTGCTACTGAGACAACGGATTCAAAAATTTCGGAGTTGAGTGGAAATAACCCAAGTACACCGTATGCGCTTTCAAAGTTTGAAGCCGAAGAGGCTTTGAAGGAACTGGTCAAGAACTCCTCCATGGAGCTTGTCATTATCCGTCCACCCTTGGTCTATGGTGGAAATGCTCCTGGAAATTTTCACCGCTTGCTAAAGATTGTTCAGCTCGGTATGCCACTTCCTTTCTTGGCAGCCAATAATCAACGCAGCATGATTGCGCTAGATAATCTCATAGATTTTATCGCGCATTGCATTAAGCATCCTGCTGCGGCCGGGGAGCTGTTCTTGATTTCCGATGGGACGGATGTCTCTACAGCAGATATTGTACGTTCTGTTGCCAGCGGCATGGGACGTACAGCCCGCTTGATTTATGTGCCTGTAGGAGCCATCCGTTTGGGAGCAAAACTATTGGGAAAAGAAAATATGTTCTCCCAATTATTTGGCTCCTTGGTTATTGATTCCCGCAAGGCGCATCAGCTACTTGACTGGACCCCCCCGCTTGGAACAACTGAAGCGTTATTCAAGGCTGGAGTGGATTACATGGCCCTTTCATCAAAAAAAGGTCGAGTTTGAATTCATGGCAATTTCTTTTGTAGTGGGTATTGTGTTTTTTGTTTCATTGGCCTTAACCAGCGGCTTGCGACGTTATGCCCTGACCCGAAGCCTGATGGATGTTCCGAACGCCCGAAGTTCTCATTCGGTTCCAACGCCTCGCGGTGGGGGCGTGGCCATCGTCTTGGGGTTTCTAGCAGTGTTGCCAATCCTGGCCTTTCTTGGGGGGCTCAGTTGGACATTTACCTGGGCTTTGTTGGGGGCTGGAGCAGGCATAGCGCTTTTGGGCTTTCTCGACGACCACGGCCACATCGCTGCACGCTGGAGATTACTAGGACATTTCCTCGGTGCTTGCTGGGCTCTTTTTTGGCTGGGTGGCTTGCCTGCGCTGGAGATGTTTGGTTTTGTATTGGATTTGGGCTGGCTCGGGCATGTGCTCGCGGCGATTTATCTGGTTTGGATGCTCAACCTTTATAATTTCATGGATGGCATCGATGGAATCGCCAGCGTCGAGGCGATTTGTGCTTGCCTTGGAGCCTGTCTGCTCTATTGGTTGGGAGGTTTTGAAAACCTGATTTTGGCTCCGTTGGTACTTGCGATGGCAGTAGCGGGGTTCCTGTACTGGAATTTTCCTCCTGCCCGTATCTTCATGGGCGACGCGGGGAGTGGATTTCTTGGCATTATCCTGGGGTTGCTATCGCTGCAGGCGGCCTGGAGTTCACCCAAGCTGCTTTGGGTCTGGCTGATTTTGCTGGGAGTCTTTATTGTCGATGCAACCGCAACATTGTTACGGCGCCTGCTGCGCGGCGATAAGGTCTACGAGGCTCATCGCAGTCACGCCTATCAGTTCGCTTCCCGTCATTATGGCCGCCACTTGCCGGTTACGTTGGCGGTGACGGCAATCAATCTGTTCTGGCTGCTGCCTTTGGCAGCTTGTGTCGTGTTGTGGAACATGGATGGAGCATTGGCGTTAATATTGGCTTACGTGCCACTGCTGGTACTGGCAATCCGGTTTCATGCCGGTGAGCTTGAGAAGGCCTGATTTCGCTGTAGGGTTCGCGTTTTTTGTTCGTCGGTTGTCCAACGAACGAAGATGTAACTGTGTGTATCGAAAATGGATTAGTTTAGGAGCTGGCCAAGGTGCGTGAAGGGTTTATGGACAAATTAAGAACAATCCTACTGGGGCTGCCGAGACGCCACAAGCGCGCTATCCAAGTGGCCACTGATGTCGTTTTGGTCTGGGTTGCCTTATGGCTGGCATTCGTCGTACGGCTCGGCGTCGAGGCTTTGGCCAGCCCGATCGAAACGCATCTTTGGCTTTTTGCCTCCGCTCCGTTGATTGCCATACCGATTTTCATCCGCTTTGGCATGTACCGCGCGGTCATGCGTTATTTCGGTAACGACGCGCTGATCACCATTTGCAAGGCGGTCAGTCTTTCGGCCTTGCTGCTGGCTCTTGTGGTGTATTGGTACAGCAATCATAAGACCGTAGTGCCTCGCTCTATCATTTTCAACTACTGGTGGCTGAGCCTGATCATGATTGGCGGGTTGCGCCTGGTGATGCGGCAGTATTTTCTGGGGGACTGGTTTACCGCAGCCCAACATGTACCGTTTACCAGTCGTGATGATGGCCTGCCGAAGGTCGCTATTTATGGTGCCGGAGCCGCAGGTAACCAACTCGTTGCGGCATTGCGCATGGGGCGAGTGATGCGGCCGGTCGCGTTCATTGATGATGACAGAAGCATCGCCGATAGAGTCATTGCCGGGTTGCAGGTCTATCAACCTAAACACATTCAAAAAATGATCGATACCACTGGCGCGCAAGAGATTTTGCTTGCCGTTCCGTCTTCGTCTCGAGGACGCCGTCGGGAGATATTGACGCTGCTCGAAGGTTTTCCGCTGCATGTACGTAGCGTCCCCGGATTCATGGACTTGGCCAGTGGTCGGGTAAAGGTCGACGACATCCAGGAAGTCGATATCGCCGATCTCCTAGGGCGTGATCCGGTCCCTGCTCAGGCTGATTTGCTTGAGCATTGTGTCTCGGGGCAGTCGGTTTTAGTGACAGGGGCGGGAGGTTCGATCGGCTCCGAACTTTGCAGGCAGATCCTCGCGCTCAAGCCAACTACGTTACTGTTATTCGAGCATAGCGAATTCAATCTCTATAGCATTTTGTCCGAACTTGAGCCTCGAATCGCTCGTGAGTCGCTGTCGGTTCGATTATTACCGATCCTTGGGTCAGTGCGGGATCAAGACAAGTTGCTGGACGTGATGAAGACATGGAATGTCGACACGGTCTATCACGCCGCCGCTTATAAGCATGTGCCGATGGTGGAGCATAATATCGCCGAAGGCGTTCTAAATAATGTGGTCGGGACGTTGAACACTGCGCAGGCGGCGCTTCAGGCAGGTGTATCGAATTTTGTATTGATTTCGACGGACAAGGCTGTGCGTCCGACCAATGTGATGGGCAGTACCAAGCGCCTTGCTGAGCTGACCCTGCAAGCGCTTAGTCGTGAACTGGCGCCAGTGTTGTTCGGCGACAAGGCCAATGTATCTCGTGTCAATAAGACCCGTTTTACGATGGTCCGTTTCGGCAATGTGCTGGGATCATCCGGTTCGGTTATCCCGCTGTTTCATAAGCAGATCAAATCAGGTGGACCGCTAACTGTCACCCATCCCAAGATCACACGTTACTTCATGACAATCCCAGAGGCCGCTCAGCTTGTCATTCAGGCGGGCTCGATGGGGCTGGGGGGGGATGTGTTTGTTTTGGACATGGGCGAGCCGGTGAAAATTGTAGAGCTGGCGGAAAAAATGATTCACTTGTCCGGCTTGAGTGTTCGTTCGGAGAAGAATCCTCACGGCGATATCTCAATCGAATTCACAGGCCTGCGCCCTGGCGAGAAGCTTTACGAAGAGTTGCTGATTGGCGATAACGTCGTCGCAACCCCCCATCCGATGATCATGAGTGCCAACGAGGACTATCTGTCGTGGGATGTGCTTAAGGCGAGATTGACTGAACTGCTGGCTGCCATCGAGCATGATGACTACGCGAGAGTCCGTCAGTTGCTACGTGACACTGTCAGTGGATACGCCCCAGACGGGGAGATCGTCGACTGGATCTATCAGCAGCGTCGTCTTGAACCTTGACGAAGTGCATATGCCCGGGCCTGACATCAGGCCCTAGGCGTCGTTAAGCTGTCAGCTGGGCTAACTGGTTGAAACGAAACCGTTAATCCGGCTTTGTTGCAGTAGTTAATTTTTCCGCGCTGAAAATCTTATCGTCTTGAGACTTTTTCTCCTGCCAAGAATATTTTTTCTTTAGTTTCAATAACGGTTTTTCAAAGAATAAATAACTTAGTGGTGCGACTACAAAGGTCAGCCATACGCCGATATCCACGCTGGGTGGAAACACGTGTCCTGTTCGATAAGTGCCGTTACCCGTAAAGACGCCTTGCCATACATACAAACCGTAGCTAATGATTCCGACGGCTACTAAAGGTTTGAGTTCGAGCAACTTGACTAGCAAGGATTCTTGATTGTGATAAATGTATAAAACTAAGGCCCCTACTGAGACAAGCCAGGCAGTTTCCGATTTTATAAATGCCGGCGCAGTGAGTCCAGCCACTATCGAGATTAACAATATTCCAGATATGGTAGGGCTGGAGAAAGTCTTCTTGATATGATCAACGTTGCAAACAAAGGCAACCAGGCAGCCGACCAGAATTGGCAGCATTGCCGGGAATGTCCATCTGCCTAAATAGTAGAGTGTTGTAGGTTCATAAAGACTGGTTCCGAAATAAAGGCAACCAAAGACTAGCAGCGAAATCGTTGCGATGGCGGTTCGTTTGCCAAAAGCAAAAATAATTGGCCAGAACAAATAAAAGTGCTCTTCTACGGACAGAGACCAGAAGTGTGACATCGCAGAAAAAGCGCACGCTTTTGGAACAAAGTTTATGGTGTATGTCAATGCATAAGGGTAAATACAATTCGTTATCCCGGCTTTGCCTGTGACATCCATGATAGCCAAGAAAAGAATGGCCAGATAATAGAGTGGAAATATTCGCAGGGCTCGTCGTTTGATAAAGGAAAAGATGTCAATTTTTCCAGTTGCTTCTTTTTCTCTAATAAGCAAAAAAGTTATCAGGAAGCCAGATAGAACAAAAAAAATACTAACACCCACATGAGGACTCAAAACTGACAGTAAGGCGGGGTTCGTGACCCCTATGACAGGCCAGATGACCGCATGGGACATGATAACAAGTAGCACCGAAATACCTCGCAGACCGTCAAGTCCCTTTATCTTTAAACTCATCATTTTCCCCAAAATTAAAAGCGCGGCAAGTTTGCCGTATGGTCCTGATGCGTGCAACCGCCACGGCCCGTTTCCAGAGGCTTCGGGTTCGTTGCCCCGATATCCGGAGTCATGGATCCCGCCGATTATGAATTCACTTCGGTGGACTGGCGCTTTTTTTTACGCTTTCTGTAACATTCTGACTTTTGACAAGCTGTCTTCATGGCCTAAGTTTGAGAGGCAGCTTCGGGAAAGCTGCTTCTCTCTTACGATGTCATGGAGCGTCATTTATGCGTACAGGTTACTTATACTCTTTGATTTTTGCCCTTCTGACCAGTGCCTCAGTCGCGGCTATCGCCGCCCCAGCGGCCAAGCATGAGTCCGTCGTTACGCCTCACACGGTGGAGCAGCCCGCCAAAACGCAGGGCGCCAAGGTGGATTTAAACCGGGCGGATGCTGCAACGTTGCAGCGCGAGCTGTCAGGGATAGGCAAGGGCAAGGCCGAGGCGATTGTTGCTTATCGGGAGAGTAATGGGCCGTTCTCTTCGGTCGAGGAGTTGCTGGAGGTCAAGGGGATCGGTAAGGCGATTCTCGACAGGAACCTTGATAAGTTGGAATTGAATTGAATTGAATTGAGTTTGTGATTGAGAAGGCCGGTCGAATTGACTGGCCTTTTTGCCGTCTGGCGGGTGCGAGTTTTGAATGAGTTCTGGAAGCGCCTAAGCGTACGAGCAAACCGTCTCGTACGATTAAGCCGGACGCCACCTATGCGGCGGTAGCGCTGCAATCGCGCTTGCCCGCTGCGTAGCAATAGGCACAGCCCCGTCCAGCGTTTCAAGCTATGACCAGACTTTGCCAATGGCCGAACCGTTGTGCTCGATATTGCGCTGGTCGACCATCCAGGCATGCAACTCATCCATCACGGGTACCGCTTTTTTTGCCCTATTCGGCGGCGTATATCCGGTTCCAAATTGGGATTGAGGCCCGTAGCCCAAGGCGATGCTTGCGATAGAGGTGCCGGGCTCGGCCACTTCTGGATGACCTTGTCTTTAAAAGATTTGCTTAGGTACGGCTGAGGGTGCGTGAAAAATCCGCTTGTTGGGCCAGAAATGGTGTCCACTTAAATTAGGACAGCAAGGCCTTCGGAGGTTGCGTCAGGAAGCTGAGGTGGCCGGACGGATACAGCCTATGGGCGGGGTAGAGGTATGCCACGCCTCCGTCCCTGAAGTGGTGGAAATAATGGTATGAGCAAATCCGTGGCTTGCGGCGTTTACGGTGTCATAATCCAACCCTTTTCAAGCAGGCGAGTTGTTTTGATGAACCGTAGGAGCTTTCTGATATCGGCAGGGGTTGTTGCAGCGTTCACTTCAGTTCCTTTAATTCGGCGTTATATGCCGAATCGACCACTGAATATCAGTAACGCATACAGTCTTTGGTACAATCGCCCGGCTGTCGCTGAAGTCGTTGGGGGGTTCTGTATTGGTTATATCAGCTCAACCGGTGATGTGCTGGTATCTGACGTCAGTGAGCGATTGCTTGTTAATAAGACAGCCAAGTTACATACTTTCGAAGGGGCTAGCGACCACGGTTCCCCGTCGCTATTAAGAATTCCTTCAGGGAAATATGCCGGTCATGTGATTGCTTGTTTCAGCAACCATTCTTCGCCGTTGTTCTTCGCTCGCACATCGCACCCAGGAACAATTGGAGAGTGGGGTAAGGTTCGTATAATCGATGGTGGGCGCTCGACCTATGTTTCGTTGGCAGCGCTGCCGGACGGAAAAATCGTTCTTATGCATACGCTACAAGAGCGTGTTGGGCAGTATTCAGCAGGTGAGTGGCGTAAAGTCGTGGCAAGGACTTCGGAAGATGGTGGTGATACTTGGAGCAACCCGATACTGATAGCAGGTATTGGCCCAGGCACTTTTCCATATTCAACGGCATTGTCAACTTCGGTCAATGGCCGTTGCGCGATGACATACGCTATATACTCAGCCGCGGCGAAACGTCATCAAGGTCTGACGGTGCTAATTACTGGCGATGCTTTTCAAACAAAACTCGAGATACCTATCGAACTTGGAGGCTGCGCATTGGCGGACACTGTTCCATTTGAGAGCAAGTGGGTTTCTGAAAGCGTGTTGTCGGTGTCCTACACCCAAATGGATGAAGGCCGGCATGTCGGGCTCAGCAGAGTTATTCTGGTTGATGTGGAGAATCGGCAATGCCTCTCTAATAGAGAAATTGCTGACGTGGCGGTCCATACTTACGCTGGCGGATCGGCAATTACAGACGATGGACTCTTCGCTGTTTTTTCCCCTGTTGATGGCGGATTGGTCAGGAAAGACCTAACGACAGGACACGTGGTCGAACTGGTTAAGAGTGGGAAATTCGCTTCTCCGATGTTAGTAAGGGTCAACAATCAGTCCCTGATTGTTGCGCTGAGGAATCCGTTGATCAGAACCACTAGAGACTTTTCGGGCGAACTCTTCATCATGCCGGGGGCATAGCAAGAATATTGCGTTCTGACATTACTGTAGTGATATTCAATGCTAAAACTTCGTCTGGGCGCTCTGTAAAAGTAATCGAAAGGTGCCTTTTTGGGCTTGGGCTTGTGCACCTGAATATTATTGACAAACGGCCACCGGCCCCAGGTTGCGCCCATCTTCATATAATCCAAACATCATTGGTGTACCCCGCTGAGTACCTCGTTACATTCTCGTCGGCATGGTCAGCAGAGCCTTAATTTACTTCTTTGGAATCCTACTGTCCTCTGCGCCTCACCCTGGCTCGTAGCCGCGAGGTAACGGTGCTAAATTCTGTGCATCCGGCATGGTTGAGGCGGTTTCTTACTCATCGACATAATGCGGCAGGAAGGACGATCAAGCTGTTTGTAAGAGGACGCAAGGCGAGGCTGTGCATCGATATGTTCCTCAAGCTCGACTAGGTTGGGAGGGGAGCGCTTACCTCGAACACCATCCGCGAAGCGCTACACCGCCTCGGCCAGGAAGGGTTGACCTGGTGCATGCGCGACAAAGGGATGATGCGCAGTCCGTTGCTGAGTTCTTCACTAATGTGATCGCACAACTGCGACTGGTGTTTAGCTCCGCACCCGATGAGGCGCGTTTCCAGGCGCCGTGGCTGGCCCGTGACCGACGCATCCATGATTGGCTGGCCGAAGGTGACAAGCTGGCGGCTCACGAAGCGATGAGCCTTTATCTCGATGATTCCGAGCAACTGCTTTTGCAGATGCTGGCTCCCACCCATCACCCCTGATCAAGGACCCGCGCCATGCACAAAGACTACCCAGCCGCCTACCAAGTCAGCAAAGGTTCAGCCCTGCAGGTGGACAAACCCTTCTACGACCGTATCCGCACCGAGCAGGACAAACGCACCCTGATCGAGCAGTTCGAAGTACCCATCCGCACCGGCCGCGCTTGGCACGTGCCCGCAGGTCATGTGTTCCGCGTCACCACCCCAGTAGGGCCGCAAGTGGGGGACTTCAACGTCTGGAATGCCCATGACCCGCGGGAGCGCCTGTGGGCGGCGCGCACCCGTCAGCTTCAGGGCGCTCATGTCAGCACCCATGATCGGTTGTGGTCGAACCTGCCATTCCTGCGGCCGTTGGTCACCATCACCGACGACAGCCTGGCTGGCTACGGCATCGATGAGCATGGTGGACGACTCCATGACCTGCTGGGTACGCGCTGTGATCCGTATGTGAACAAGATGCTGACCGGGGAGGATTTCCATCATCACTGCCATTCGAACCTGACCCGTGCGGTGTTGCCCCATGGCCTGACGGAGTTCGATGTGCATGACGTGCTGAATATTTTCCAGTGCACAGGGCTCAATCATGACGATATGTACTTCATGAAGGCCTGTCCGGCGCAGAAGGGGGATTACCTGGAGTTTTTTGCCGAGATCGATTTGTTGTGTGCCTTGTCCACCTGCCCGGGTGGTGACCTGTCGCTGGCGATGTGGGGGCCGGAGGCGCAGGATCCTCTCAGCGTCTGCCGTCCGCTGGGTGTGGAGATCTATCGGTTGGAGGATTCATTGCTGGAGGGCTGGAGCCAGCCTGAGCGGGCCGCGTACAAGGGGCTGCATGGCTTGCATATTGCCAAGGCGGATTGGGAAAAATAGCACCGCGTTTGCTATCGGGTGCCTGCTTGTGTGGCGAGGGAGCTTGCTCCCGCTGGGCTGCGCAGCAGCCCCAACGGCCAAAACTCGATTAGCCTGACACTCCGCGCCAGCAGGGTGAGGGCCGCTTCGCGCCCCAGCGGGAGCAAGCTCCCTCGCCACAAAAGCACTAAGCAAGCCAGGTCATCAACGATCCTTGGCTTCCTTCGCATCCATTTCCGCATTGCGCTCGGCAACACGCTTGCGCTGTTCGTCCGTGAGTTCGACTTTGTTGGCGGTGTCGCGCAGCATCATCAGGCCTCCCACGATCGAGCCGATTGCGACAATCAGAATCAACCAGGCATACCAGGGCATAGGGCTCTCCTTGAGGGCGCGATGGACAGACGAACGTTTCGCCAATCCATCGCACTTACCACTTATGAGCGAATGTTGTTCGCAGTGGTTCAATACTACGCCCGTTCGGCCGGCTTCACCTCACAGCCCGGTCAGCATCGCGTCGGCGGGAGCATCCGCACGCAGTTGTGCGGTGAGGACGAAGTAGACAAAGCCCACCGCCATGAAGCCAAGGAAGATCAGCCCGATCAGCGCGTTGAACCAGGCCATCGCCACCAGGCACACCACCGCCAGCACCAAGGCGATCCCCGGCACGATTGGGTAACCCGGTGCGCGGAAAGTACGTTCCAGGTTGGGTTCGGTTTTGCGCAGCTTGAACAGGCTGAGCATGCTCATGATGTACATGACGATGGCACCGAACACGGCCATGGTGATCATCGCGGCGGTGAGGGTCATGCCGCCGAGGTTGATCAGGCCGTCGCTGTAGATCGCGGCAATGCCGATCAGTCCGCCGGCGATGATGGCCCGGTGTGGGGTCTGGAAGCGTGACAGTTTGGCCAGGGAGGCGGGCAGGTAGCCGGCGCGGGCCAGGGCGAAGAACTGCCGTGAGTAGCCGAGGATGATGCCGTGGAAACTCGCCACCAGGCCGAACAGGCCGATCCACACCAGCATGTGCAGCCAGCCGGAGCTTTCGCCGACCACGGTTTTCATGGCTTGGGGCAGGGGATCGTTGATGTTCGACAGGGTACGCCAATCGCCGACGCCGCCGGCCATGAACATGACGCCCATCGCCAGGAACACCAGCGTCAGGATGCCGCTGATGTAGGCCTTGGGAATCGTGCGTTTCGGGTCCTTGGCTTCTTCGGCGGCCATGGCCGCGCCTTCGATGGCCAGGAAGAACCAGATGGCGAAAGGAATCGCGGCGAACATTCCGGCAATCGCCGGTGCGCCGAACACATCGGAGCCGGCCCAGCCGTTGAGGGCGAAGCTGCTGAAACTGAACGCCGGGGCGACGACGCCCATGAACACCAGCAGTTCGGCCACAGCCAGTACGCAGACCACCAACTCGAACGTTGCGGCCAGTTTGACCCCGAGGATGTTCAGGCCCATGAACACGATATAAGCGCCGACGGCGGCGTGTTTCGGGTCCAGCGCCGGGAACTGCACGTTCAGGTAGGCGCCGATGGCCAGGGCAATCGCTGGTGGGGCGAAGACGAATTCGATCAGTGTTGCCAGCCCGGCAATCAATCCGCCTTTCTCGCCGAAGGCGCGACGGCTGTAGGCAAACGGCCCGCCGGCATGGGGGATGGCGGTGGTCAGTTCGGTGAAGCTGAAAATGAAGCAGGTGTACATGGCCGCCACCATGAAGGAGGTCACCAGGAAGCCCAGTGTCCCGGCCACGCCCCAGCCGTAGCTCCAGCCGAAATACTCGCCGGAAATCACCAGGCCGACGGCAATGCCCCATAAATGCAGGGTGCCCAGGGTGGGTTTGAGTTGTGTGTTCATCGGTGGCTCCCCTCGATCCATAGCAAAAGCGCTGGGGAGGGGCTGTGCAGCGGGCGTGCCAGGCTGGCGGGGGGCAGTCGTAATGGGTGAAATCGTGTCGTATCGGGGATGTTCGCTGCCGGATGGCTTGGTTTTGTGCCCCAGTTCAGAGCGTTGGTGCCAGGGCTGGCCTTATCGCGAGCAAGCTCGCTCCCACAATGGTTCTGTTGTGAATACAGAATCCGCGTCCACTGAGAATTCCTGTGGGAGCGAGCTTGCTCGCGATGAGGCCAGCCCAGCCAATATTTTTTACAGATTCTTTATCCCGCAATCCCTTTCTCGATCTCGCTCCTTTACAGCCTCCCTACCGACAATCACTCCCCACACGGCACGACGCCGTACCACGGAGAAATCCCATGAGTGTTCTGGACGGGGTGTCGCTGCTGCTGGCAGTGGCGCTGTTCATTTATCTGCTGGTTGCGCTGTTGCGCGCCGATCGGAACTAGGAGCGGTTATGCACGGTTATGACTTCGGGCTGATCCTCGCCTTTTTCGCCCTGGTGCTGGTTCCGGCGCCGTTCCTGGGGCGGTTTTATTACCGAGTGATGGAAGGCCAGCGCACGTGGCTTTCGCCGATTCTCGGCCCGGTGGAGCGCGGTTGCTATCGCCTGGCCGGTGTCGACGCCACCGTTGAGCAGAGCTGGCAGAAATACACCCTGGCCTTGCTCGCGTTCAACCTGGCGGGTTTTGTCTTGCTGTTTGCGATTCTGCTGCTGCAGGGATATTTACCCCTCAATACCGAGCAACTGCCCGGCATGGAGTGGACCCAGGCCTTCAACACGGCCGTGAGCTTCATGACCAACACCAACTGGCAGTCCTACAGCGGTGAAGCGTCCCTGAGCTACTTGAGCCAGATGGTCGGCCTGACCGTGCAGAACTTTGTCAGCGCCGCCACCGGCCTGGCTGTGCTGGTGGCGCTGTGTCGCGGCATCGGGCGCAAGTCCGCCATGACGCTGGGTAACTTCTGGGTCGACATGACCCGCGCCACCCTCTACGGACTGTTGCCGCTGTGCCTGCTGCTGGCGTTATTCCTGGTCTGGCAGGGCGTGCCGCAGACCTTCGCCCACTATGTGCATGGGCTCACGCTGCAGGGTGCCGACCAGGTCATCCCGCTGGGGCCGGCCGCCAGCCAGATCGCGATCAAGCAACTGGGCACCAACGGCGGCGGTTTCTTCGGCGTCAACTCGGCGCACCCTTTCGAAAACCCGACGGCCTGGAGCAACCTGTTCGAAGTCGTTTCAATCATCCTGATTCCCGCCGCGCTGGTGTTCACCTTCGGTCATTACGTCAAGGATTTGCGCCAGAGCCGCGCGATCATCGCCTGCATGTTGGCCCTGTTCCTGATCGGCGGCGCGACGTCACTCTGGGCCGAATACCAGCCCAACCCGGCCCTGGACAACCCGGCCGTCGAACAAACCGCACCGCTGGAAGGCAAGGAAACCCGCTTCGGCACCACCGCCACCGTGCTGTGGTCGGTGACCACCACGGCTGCGTCCAACGGCTCGGTCAATGGCATGCACGACAGCCTCAACCCGCTCAGTGGCATGGTGTCGCTGGTGAACATGATGGTCGGCGAGGTGATCTTCGGCGGCGTCGGGGCCGGGCTCTACGGGATGCTGTTGAACGTGCTGATCGCGGTGTTCCTGGCCGGCTTGATGATCGGCCGCACCCCGGAATACCTGGGCAAGAAGCTGGGCGCCCGAGAGGTACAACTGTTGGTCGCAACGCTGCTGGTGATGCCCGTCAGCGTGCTGTTGCTGGGGGCTGTCGCCGCCAGCCTGCCCGGACCGGCCGCGGCGGTGAGCAACCCTGGCGCCCATGGTTTCAGCCAGTTGTTGTACGCCTACACCTCGGCGGGGGCGAACAACGGTTCGGCGTTCGCCGGGTTCGGTGCCAATACACCCTTCCACAACCTGATGCTGGGCCTGGGCATGCTGATCGGTCGGTTCGGCTACATCCTGCCGGTGCTGGCGTTGGCCGGCAGCCTGGCCTTGAAGAAGACCGCGCCGATTGGCCAGAACAGCTTTCCCACCCACGGCCCGCTGTTCGTGACCCTGTTGACCGTGACCATCCTGCTGGTCGGCGGCTTGACCTTCCTGCCGACCCTGGCGCTGGGGCCGATTGCCGAGCACCTGAGCATGGGCTTCTGAGGACTTGATGATGAATATGCCAATGAGCAAAACCATCGCCGCCAAGGCGCCGGAGCAACCCAAGACTCACCTGTCGGCCCTCTGGCGCCCGGCGTTGTTGCAAGCCTTCGTCAAGCTCGATCCTCGCCAGTTGCACCGTGCACCGGTGATGCTGGTGGTGGAGCTGACCGCGATCCTCACCACCGTGTTGTGCTTCATTCCTGACAGCGCCGTGCCGACCTTCGTCGCCGCGCAAATTGCGCTGTGGTTGTGGTTCACGGTGCTGTTCGCCAACTTCGCCGAAGCCTTGGCCGAAGGGCGGGGCAAGGCCCGGGCCGACAGCTTGAAGGCCGGCAGCGAAGGCCTCAATGCCCGTCGCCAGACCGCCAGCGGTTTTGAAATCATCCCCGCCACCCGTCTGCGCAAAGGCGATGTGGTGCGCGTCGAGGCCGGCGACATGATCCCCGGCGACGGTGAAGTGATCGAAGGCATCGCCGCGGTCAATGAGGCGGCGATCACTGGCGAATCGGCGCCGGTCATCCGCGAATCCGGCGGCGATCGCTCGGCCGTCACCGGCAATACGCGACTGGTCTCCGACTGGCTGCTAATACGCATCACCAGCAATCCTGGTGAGTCCACCCTGGACCGCATGATCGCTTTGGTGGAAGGTGCCAAGCGCCAGAAAACGCCGAACGAGGTGGCGCTGGACATCCTGTTGATCGGCCTGACGCTGATCTTCCTGCTGGTGGTGGTGACGCTGCAGCCGTTCGCCCATTTCGCCAACGCCAGCCTGCCGCTGGTGTTTCTGGTGGCCCTGCTGGTCACCTTGATTCCCACCACCATCGGCGGGTTGCTGTCGGCCATCGGCATCGCCGGGATGGACCGCTTGGTGCGCCTGAATGTGATTGCCAAATCCGGCCGCGCGGTCGAGGCGGCGGGGGATGTGCATGTGTTGATGCTGGACAAGACCGGCACCATCACTTTTGGCAATCGTCGCTGCACGGCGGTCTATGCCGCCCCCGGTGTGACTGCCAAGGAACTGGCCGAAGGCGCGCTGTTCGCCTCGTTGGCCGATGACACGGCGGAGGGCAAGTCCATCGTCGAGTACCTGCGCGGTTTGCAACCACAGCCCGAGCCTGGCATCGAAGCGCTGACGGCTGTGCCGTTCAGTGCTGAAACCCGTTTGTCCGGGGTCGACTATCAGGGCCGCATCTACCGCAAGGGCGCCGTGGATTCCTTGCTGGATTTCATCGGCCTCGCACGCAATGAGTTGCCGTCGGCACTGGCGCGGGAGGTCGACAAGATCGCCCAGAGTGGCGGCACGCCGCTGCTGGTGTGCATGGACGGCAGGTTGCTGGGAGCCATCCATCTCAAGGACGTGGTCAAGCCGGGCATCCGCGAGCGTTTCGCCGAGTTGCGCAAGCTGGGGATCCGCACGGTGATGGTCACCGGCGATAACCCGCTGACTGCCGCGGCGATTGCCGCCGAGGCGGGTGTCGATGATGTGTTGGCGGAGGCTACGCCGGAGAAGAAGCTGGCGCGTATCCGTCACGAACAAAATGACGGTCGGCTGGTGGCCATGTGCGGCGACGGTGCCAACGACGCCCCGGCCCTGGCCCAGGCCGATGTCGGCATGGCGATGAACGACGGTACCCAGGCCGCTCGGGAGGCGGCCAACATGGTCGATCTCGACAGCGACCCGACCAAACTGCTGGACGTGGTGCAGATCGGCAAGGAGTTGCTGGTGACCCGTGGGGCGCTGACCACCTTTTCCATCGCGAACGACATCGCCAAGTACTTCGCGATCCTGCCGGCACTGTTCGCCTCGATTTATCCGCAGCTCGGTGTGTTGAACGTGATGCACCTGAGCAGCCCGCAGAGCGCGATTTTGTCGGCGATTGTCTTCAACGCCTTGATCATCGTCGTGCTCATCCCCCTGGCCCTGCGCGGCGTGCGCGTGCAAGCGGCAAGCGCGGCGGCGTTGTTGCGGCGCAATCTGTTGATCTATGGCCTGGGCGGGATCGTGGTGCCGTTCGTGGGGATCAAGGCGATCGATATGTTGCTGACGGCGTTGGGGCTGGTTTGAGCCTGATGCTTGGTTGTTGTGACAGGAGAAGCTTTTGTGGCGAGGGAGCTTGCTCCCGCTGGGCTGCGAAGCAGCCCCAAAGAAGCTGAACGCAATCTATCTGCCACACCGCGTCGCAGGTCTTCGGGGCTGCTACGCAGCCCAGCGGGAGCAAGCTCCCTCGCCACAAATGGATGTGCCTGCAAATCAGCTGTTTTCTTATTCGAGGGTTTTGAGATGTCCACTCTGATTCGCCCGGCCTTGAGCCTGTTATTACTGATGAGCCTGATCACCGGTGTCGCTTACCCGCTGGTAGTCACCGGCGTGGCGCAAGTCGCGTTTCCCGCCCAGGCCAACGGCAGCCTGGTCGTCGACGCCGCCGGCAAGGTCCGAGGCTCTACGCTGATCGCCCAGGATTTCACCGGTGATGCCTGGTTTCATCCACGGCCATCGGCCGGTGCCTTCGCCACGGTCGCCAGCGGTGCCAGCAACTTCTCCCCGAGCAACCCGGCCCTGGCCACACGGGTGATCGATGCCGCCGGCAAGCTCCAGGTGCCCGGTCAGGGCCCGGTGCCGCTGGCGCTGTTGACCACCTCCGCCAGCGGGCTGGATCCGCACTTGCCTCCGGCGGCGATTGCCTATCAACTGGCGCGTGTCGCCGCGGCGCGCAACCTGCCGATCTCGACGTTGCAGCCATTGCTCGATGCCAACACCGAGCAACCCTTGGTGGGACCGCCTGTGGTGAATGTGCTGGCGCTGAACCTGGCCCTGGAAAAACTGTAGGAACCTGTGGGGAGCGAGCTTGCTCGCGATGAGGGTGTATCAGTCGCCATCGATGTCGGCTGACCTGTCGCTATCGCGAGCAAGCTCGCTCCCACAGGGTGACTGACCTATTCGAAAGATGAGAATCCCCAACATGAGCGACTCCGGCCGCGCCGACGCACTGTTAGCCAATCTGCCCCGCAACGGCCGTGGCCGGCTCAAGGTCTTCCTGGGCGCGGCCCCGGGTGTGGGCAAGACCTACGCCATGCTGCAAGCGGCCCACAGCCAATTGCGCCAAGGCGTGAGGGTCATGGCCGGGGTGGTGGAGACCCACGGTCGCAGCGAAACCGAAGCGCTGCTCGGCGGCCTGGTACAGCAGCCGTTGGTGCGTTCGGAATATCGCGGTGTGATGCTCGAGGAAATGGACCTCGACGGTCTGCTCGCCGCCCGGCCGCCCTTGGTCCTGGTGGACGAACTGGCCCACAGCAACGCGCCCGGCAGCCGCCATGCCAAACGCTGGCAGGACATTCAGGACCTGCTCGCGGCGGGCATCGATGTCTACACCACCGTCAATGTCCAGCATCTGGAAAGCCTCAACGACCAGGTACGCGGCATCACCGGCGTGCAGGTGCGCGAGACGTTGCCGGACTGGGTCCTGCAGGAAGCCGATGAACTGCTGCTGATTGACCTGCCGCCACGTGAGCTGCTGGAGCGCCTGCGCGATGGCAAGGTCTACGTGCCGGAGCAGGCTCGGGCGGCGATCGATGCGTTTTTCTCCCAGACCAACCTCACCGCGTTGCGTGAGCTGGCGATGCAGACGGCCGCCGCCCAGGTCGACAATGACTTGGCCCAGGGTTATCGACAACTGGGCCAGGCCGCGCCGGCGGTGCGCGGACGCTTGCTGGTAGGTGTGGACGGTGACGTGCAGGCTGAACGCCTGGTGCGCCATGCCAGCCGCGTCGCCCAGCGTCGGCATCTGCCGTGGAGCCTGGTGCATGTGGACAACGGCAGTGCCCGTGACGAACTCTCGCGCCAGCGTTTGCAGAACGCCCAGCAACTGGCTGAACGTCTTGGTGGCGAGGTCGTGTTGCTGCGGGCCGGGGAAGTGGCCAGGACGCTGATCCAGCATGCCAGCGAACGGCGTGCCACGCTGCTGCTGGTGGGGCAGTCCCGGCCACGTCTGCGCCGACGCCTGTTTGGCGGCGGCCTCGCTTCGCGTTTGCTGCGCGATGCCCGGGGCCTGGAGATCAACGTGCTGGACAGCGATGAGCAACCGCGTCCTGCCCGCGTGCGTTCCAGCGCCGTCCAGACCGGGTTCGATTATGTGCTGGCATTGCTGGCGACCGCGGCGGCCAGCGCATTGGCCTGGGGTATCTCGGGGTTGCTGGCGTTGCCCAATATCTCCCTGGTGTTCCTGATGGCGGTCTTGCTGGTGGCGGTGCGCAGCAGTCTCGGCCCGGCGCTGGCCTGCGCGGCGCTGTCGTTCCTGGCTTATGACTTCCTGTTCATCCCGCCGAACTTTTCCCTGACCATCCAGCGCGAAGAAGACGTGCTGACGCTGGTGTTTTTCCTGCTCATGGCGGCCCTGACCGGCAATCTTGCCGCTCGCCAGCGTCGCCAGTTGCAGGCCTTGCGCGATACCCAACAGGAAACCGGCGAGCTGCTCGACCTGTCCCGCAAACTCACGGCCGCCACCGACCGCCAGGCGGTGATCAGCGCCGCCGTGCAGCACTTCAACGATTGGCACGACTTGCAACTGTGCCTGCTCAATCGCGATGGCCAGGGCGGTTGGAAGGCCGAAAGTGGTGAGCCGTTGACCTTCACCGAGGCCGAACGGGCGGCGGCCGACTGGTCCTGGCAGCACGACCAGCCGGCTGGCGCCGGCACCGGGACACTGCCTTCCGGGCGTTGGTGGTGGTGGCCGTTATCGGCGGAAGGGGGGCCGCTGGCATTGCTGGGCGTATGCCCGAAAGAAGGCAAGCCGTTGAGTGGCCAGCGCCGCCGTTTGCTGGCGGCCCTCAGTCAGCCCTTGGCCCAGGCGCTGGCGCGGGCGCAACTGGCCCAGGACCTGGAGGCGGCGCGTCTGCATGGTGAAACCGAACAACTGCGCAGCGCCTTGCTGGCTTCAGTGTCCCACGACCTGCGCACACCGCTGACCGCCATGCGCGGCAGCATCGACAGCCTGCTGGCGCTGGGTGAGGCGATCCCGCTGGCCGATCGTCGCGAGCTGCTGGAAGGCACCCGCGATGAGGCCGAGCGGCTGGATCGCTACATCCAGAACCTGCTGGACATGACCCGCCTCGGCCACGGTGCCCTGAAACTGGCGCGGGACTGGGTTGCGCCGGCTGATATCGTCGGCAGCGCGCTGAGCCGCTTGCGGGCGGTGTTGGCGCCGCTGACGCTGAGTATCGAGGTGCCTGCCGAACTTCCCTTATTGCATGTCCATGCAGCATTGATCGAGCAGGCGCTGGTGAACGTGCTGGAGAACGCGGCGCGCTTCTCGCCGGCCCAAGGACGCCTGTTGCTGAGCGCCGGGGCGACCGACAGCGAGGTGTTTTTTGCCGTGGCCGATGAAGGGCCCGGGATTCCTGAAGAGGAACGGGAGAAAATCTTCGACATGTTCTATACCGCCGCGCGCGGTGATCGGGGCGGGCAGGGCACGGGGTTGGGGCTGGCGATCTGTCAGGGCATGGTCGGCGCCCACGGCGGGCGAATCAGCGTGGCCGAAGGTCTCGAGGGACGCGGCACCTGCATCACGTTGCACCTGCCGTTGCAGGCGCAACCAGGCATGGACGATGAAGCTTGAGCCCGGCTGAGATACTCTTTTGTTACCCGCAGCTTGCGACCTGCTAGCCTTTCCATTTGATTGCAATGAACGAGCCCCATGAGCCAGACCGCGACCCTTTTGGTCATCGATGACGAACCGCAGATCCGCAAATTCCTGCGCATCAGCCTGAGCTCCCAAGGCTACAAGGTGCTGGAAGCCGGCACCGGCGCCGAAGGGCTGGCCCAAGCGGCGCTGAACAAACCCGACTTGCTGGTGCTCGACCTGGGCCTGCCGGACATGGACGGCCAGCAGGTGTTGCGCGAGTTTCGCCAATGGTCGACGGTGCCGGTGCTGGTGCTCTCGGTGCGGGCCAGCGAAGCGCAAAAAGTCGAGGCGCTGGACAACGGCGCCAACGATTACGTGACCAAGCCGTTCGGCATCCAGGAATTCCTCGCCCGTATTCGCGCCCTGTTGCGCCAGGCCCCGACCGGCGAGCCCCAGGAGGCTGCGCTGAAGTTCGGACCGCTGACGGTGGACCTGGCCTATCGACGGGTGCTGCTGGACGACACCGAAGTGGCCTTGACCCGCAAGGAGTACGCCGTCCTGGCGCAACTGGCGCGGCATCCGGGGCGGGTCATCACCCAGCAACAACTGCTCAAGGACATCTGGGGCCCGACCCACACCGAAGACAGTCACTACCTGCGGATCGTGGTCGGTCACCTGCGCCAGAAGCTGGCCGACGACCCGACCCGGCCGCGGTTCATCGTGACCGAGGCGGGGGTGGGGTATCGGTTGTTGGGGGAGGGTGGGCTTTAGTTCTGTGTTGTCTGGGCTGTGGCCATCGCGAGCAAGCTCGCTCCCACAGGGGCAGTGTCCACCGCAGATCCAATGTGGGAGCGAGCTTGCTCGCGATGAGGCCCGCACAGCCACCGCAAATCCCTAGTTCTGCTCACGCTCATACCGATCCAGGGTATCGCTGGCAATCTCCCGCCCCAGGGCGATCAATTCCGGCGCCTTGTAGAACTCGAAGAACCGGCACACCCGCTTCGGCACGTTGATCAGCACATCCGGCGGGTAACCGGCGATCTTGTACTGGGCCAGGGAGGTCTGCATCACTTCGAAACTCTGGTTGATCAAGTCCAGCAACGAGGCCGGGCCGACGTTATCGATGATGAATGAACCGGTGGCGGATTTCGGCGCGCCTTCGTTCTCCGGCGCGGCAGCCGGTTGTTGGCCTTCGGGCTCGGCCGAGTCGATCCACGGGTTGATGTCGGCGGCCTCGGCCTTCAAGGCTTCCTGCTCCAGCAGCAACAGTTGTTCGGCCTGCTTGCGGCGAAACGGCAGGCGCGAACCCAGCGAGCTGACCAGGGTGTCGAAGCGACGCCTGAACGCGGCGGGGCGCGGAATCACCGGTAAGCGATATTGTTTCTGATTGGTGGCGTTGAGGTTGACGGCGATGATCAGGTCGCAGTGGCTCGACACCACCGGCACGATCGGCAACGGATTGAGCAGGCCGCCATCGACCAGCATACGATTGCCTTGCATCACCGGCGTGAACAGGCTGGGAATCGCCGCCGAGGCGCGCATTGCCTGGTGCAGGCAACCTTCCTGGAACCAGATTTCCTGCTGGTTGGTCAGGTCGGTGGCCACGGCGGTGTAGGGAATGCGCAGGTCCTCGATATTGATGTCGCCGACGATCTTGTGGATCTGCCCGAACACTTTCTCACCGCGAATCGCCCCCAGGCGAAAGCTGACGTCCACCAGCCGCAGGACATCCAGGTAGTCGAGGCTTTCGATCCAGTCGCGGTAATCCTTGAGCTTGCCCGCGGCATAGATCCCGCCGACGACAGCGCCCATGGAACAACCGGCGATGCAGGCGATGTCATAGCCGCGTCGTTCGATTTCTTCGATCACCCCGATATGGGCATAGCCCCGGGCTCCACCCGAACCCAATACCAATGCGACACGTTTTGTCATGACCCGGCCTCTTGTCGAACAGGCTTCAACAATGCACTCATCGACGGCTCGGCTCAATCATTGTGGCGCACGCGTCGTTATTTGATACGCCAGCGCGGCATTTGCGTATTCTTTCCCACACTGGAATTTACCCGGTCGGGCCTTGGCACTTTTTGCCGGTGCGACCGTCTTACCAGCACGACTGTTTTCCTGACTTGAGGTGTAATCGATGAAAGCCCGGATCTGCCTGCCCCTGGTGGCTTCCCTGATGGTTCTGGCCCTGGCTGGTTGCGCAGGCAAAACCGCTTACCGTGACAGCTGTGGCAGCCAACTCGACAGCGCCTGGCGTGAACTGGACCTGGCCAAGGCCGAAGGTTTTGCCGGCACCGTCAGCTACTCCAAGGCCTTGTCCCTGCTGACTGGCGCCAAGACCCAGCAGCAATTCGAAGCGTTCGAAGGCTGCGCCAAAAAAGCCGAGAAGGCGCGTTTCTACATCCGCGAATCCCGCGCGGGACGATAAAAACAGCTACAAGTTATAAGTAAGGAACGTGCGACGCGCTCCTTACTTGCGGCTTGAGCTCCCGACTTGAAGCTGCGTACGGAGTGCGCCCAATGATCGATCGGCTGGTGGCCCGCATACTGGGCCTGGAAGTCCGCCTGCTGGCCTGTCAGGCCCGCTTGAATGCCCACACCGACAGCGAAGCCCTGCATGACCTGCGCACGACGGTACGCCGTTTGCGCAGCTTGTTGCGTCCGCTGCGTGGATTGCCTGGCGTCGAACAACTGGAAACGGCGGCTTCGGCGGTCGGTACGTTGACCACCCCCCTGCGCGACCGCGAAGTGTTGGCGGCTTACCTTGAGCAACACGGCCAGATCGCGGCGGCGCGGCGACGCCAGGTGCAAATGGCCGATGCCTATCCCGCCGTGGCCGCCAGTGTCGAGCTGGCCCAGTTGTTGATGATCCTCGATGCGTTCCCGCGCTTCATTCGCGCCGCCCAGCGTGAGGGGTTGCTGAAGGGCTTGCGCAAACGCATCGAAAAGCGCCTGGACAAGCAATGGAAGAAACTCGACGAAGCCCTGCGCGATCCGGCCCATGACCGCCACCGTTTGCGCTTGTTGATCAAGCGTGTGCGCTACGCCATCGAAGCTTACCCTGAGCTCGACCGCCTGCCCGAAGCGGCCATGCCCCGACTCAAATCCGCCCAGGGCGCGCTGGGCGACTGGCATGATTGCTGGCAATGGCTGGCCAGGGCCAAGGAAGAAACCGATCTGCACGCTTGCGTACCGACCTGGCACGCCACGATGGAAAAGGCCGAGGCCAAGTCCGACAAGGTGCTCGACAAGTTGATCGCGAGTTGCTTCGGAAAGTCCTGAACCCACCGTATTCCCCCTATGGGACTTTCCTTTTGTGGGAGCGAGCTTGCTCGCGATAGCGGTGTGTCAGCTTGCGTAATGATTGACTGGTACACCGCTATCGCGAGCAAGCTCGCTCCCACAATGGTTCTGTTGTGAATACAGAATCCGCGTCCACTGAGAATACCTGTGGGAGCGAGCTTGCTCGCGATGAGGCCAGCCCAGCCAATATTTTTTACAGATTCTTTATCCCGCAATCCCTTTCTCGATCTCGCTCCTTT
>NZ_JBIXJT010000020.1:0-88864 GCF_052871455.1 Pseudomonas sp. LARHCG127 | reverse complement strand
CCGCTTTCGCGAGCAAGCTCGCTCCCACAGGGGGTTAGCGGTGTTTTTAGAGGCTGTCTTGCAAATGCCCGCGCAGCGCCTGCAGGTCAAGCTGTAGCTTCTTCAGCTGCTCCAGGGTCTGGCCGCTGGCGGCGAGGATGCATTGGGGGATGTCGAGGGCTTTTTCCCGCAGGGCACGGCCCTGTTCGGTGAGTTCGACAATCACCACGCGTTCGTCCTCACGGCTGCGGGTGCGGCTCAACAGGCCTTCGGCCTCCAGGCGCTTGAGCAATGGCGTCAACGAGCCGGGGTCGGTCAGCAAGCGTGTGCTGATTTCACCGACGGTCAATCCGTCCTTTTCCCACAGCACCATCATCGCCAAGTATTGCGGGTAGGTCAGGCCCAAGGCCTGTAGCAGCGGTTTATAGACTTTGGTCATCAGCAGTGACGTGGAGTGCAGGGCGAAGCAGACCTGGTTGTCGAGCAGCAGGGCTTCGCAGGCTTCGGGGGTGTCGCGCAGGGTGTTCATGGCAAAACCTTCAAATCAATGATCGTTATGAATCTAGCGGGCAAATCTTTAATGCGCCAGATAATTCTGACGACCTGATCAGATGTCCCGTTTCCCCGCTGCCGCCGACTGCGTAGGATATGCGCCCTGAGGAAAGGGGAATCGTCTTGTTCGAATTTGTGCAGTTTTTGCTGTTTGGTGCCGTTTTGGGCACCTTGGGAGGATTGTTCGGGATCGGTGGCGGCCTGATTGCCATTCCGGTGCTGGGCGTCTGGTTCGGCCTCGACCAGCAACTGGCCCAAGGTACGGCGCTGGTCATGGTGGTGCCCAACGTCATGCTTGCGTTGTGGCGATATCACCAGCGCAATCGCATCGAGTTGCGCCATGTCCTGCCGTTGGCTTCCATGGGCTTCTGCTTTGCCTGGCTCGGCTCGATCTGGGCCGTGGGGATCGACGCGGACCGCATGCGGATCGGTTTCGTAGCGTTCCTCATCGCGCTGACACTCTACAACCTGGTCCGCATGTTCGCCGCCACTGCACCGGCATCGGCGCAGATGCGTCATGGCTGGCCATGGCTCGCCGTGCTGGGGGCCGCATCCGGCACCATGGGTGGTCTGTTCGGTGTCGGTGGGGCCGTGGTCGCCACGCCGATCCTGACCAGCATTTTTGGCACCACCCAGGTGGTTGCCCAAGGCTTGTCCCTGGCGCTGGCCTTGCCCAGTACTGGCGTGACCCTCGCCACGTATGCGTTTCACCACGAAGTGGACTGGAGCATCGGCCTGCCGCTGGCCATCGGTGGCCTGCTGAGCATCAGTTGGGGAGTGAAAGTCGCCCACGCGCTGCCAGAGCGGCTGTTGCGCGGGCTGTTCTGCGGTTTCCTGGTGCTGTGCGCGGTGCTGCTCGCCCTTAAAGTTTGAAACCTTCGACGATGTGTTCGGCCAGGCACTCGGTGATCGGCGACGGGTTGTGCAGGTTGCGGATCAGCATGATGCTGGCCTCGGGCAGTTCCGGCAGGTCTTCGGCCTCGCCGAGTACGCGCATGTCCGGGGTCAGCAGGCTTTCCAGTTGCGCCGTGATTGCCAGGCCGGCCCCCACCACCGCCATGAGCGCCGACAGGCTCGAGCTGTTGTACGCCACGCGATAATCGCGGCCCATGGCATCCAATGCGTTGCACGCCCATTGCCGGCAGAAACAATCGCTGTTGAACATCGCCAGCGGCAGCGGTGTTTGTTCGTGGACGTTGAAACAGGCGGCTTCGGCCCAGACAAAGCGCTCCTTGCGTAGCAACTGGCCGATCTCGTCCCCCGGTTTACGGGTGACGATGGACAGGTCCAGGTCCTGGCGCAGCAGTAACTGCTTGGACGATTCGCAGTGCACTTCGATTTCGATCAAAGGGTAGAACTGGGCGAAGCGTTGCAGGATGCCTGGCAGGAAGCGCATCACGTAATCGTCCGGCGTGCCGATGCGCACCGTACCGACCATGTGCGGTTCGCGCAGGGTATTGAACACCTCGCTGTGCAGCTTGAGGATCCGCCGGGCATAACCCAGCAGCACCTGGCCTTCGGCGGTGAGCTTGACCTGGCGCCCGTCACGCTCGAACAGTCGTCGCTGCAACACGTCTTCTTCCAGCCGCTTCATCTGCATGCTCACGGCAGACTGAGTGCGATTGACCAATTCCCCGGCCCGGGTGAAACCGCCCTGGTCGGCGATGGCGACAAAGGTGCGCAGCACTTCCGTATCGATGCTCGGGTAACTCGACAATTGATCAATCTCCGAGATGTATTGCATAAGAAACATTCGTTGGATTGATCTTAGCGTTAGCGCGAGACTTGAGCCATCCCCAACGGAGGACATCACGATGAAAGGTCAAAAAGGTTATCTACTGATAGACAAACTCTCCCACGGCTTCTCGGTCAGTGCTCTGCTGCATAAGGTTAGTCGCTGGTACGAATTGCACCACGAACGTGAGTTGCTGGCCGGCATGAGCGACGAGGCGCTCAAGGACATTGGCGTGAGTCGTGCCGATGTAGAGCAGGAAGTGGTTCGGCCATTCTGGGATGACCCAATGCACAAATGAGCCATCCTTTCCTACACAAACCCCTTATTGGTGAGGTAGGTTGCGAGCAGACAAGGAGATCTACATGCCCGCGACTGTATCCTTTACCCTCAAACAGGCCCGGCGTCTGGCGTTGGCCGCCCAAGGATTCGATGGGCGGTCGTCGCCAGCTTCGGTGCAACCCTCGCGCCTCAACCGCCTGATCGAACGCCTCGGCGTCCTGCAGATCGACTCCGTCAATGCGTTGGTGCGCTCGCATTACCTCCCGCTGTTTTCTCGCCTCGGTCACTACAATCGCGATTTGCTCGATCAAGCTGCCTGGAGCCAGGGCCGACGTCGCACGCTGTTCGAATACTGGGGCCATGAGGCCTCGCTATTGCCGATGTCGATGTATCCGCTGATGCGCTGGCGCATGAATCGGGCGTCGGGTGGCGAAGGGATCTACCAGCAATTGGCGCGTTTCGGCCAGGAACGCCAGGATGTCATCCGCCGCGTCCTGGCGGCGGTCCAGGAGCAGGGCGCTCTTGGCGCAGGCAGTCTGTCCACACGCCAGGAAAAGGCCGGGCCGTGGTGGGACTGGAGCGCTGAGAAGCATGCGTTGGAATGGTTGTTCGCGGCAGGCGAAGTCACGGTAGCCGGGCGGCGTGGGTTCGAGCGGCTCTATGACTTACCCGAACGGGTATTGCCGGCTTCGATCCTGCAGCAACCGCTGCCGGACGAAGCCCAGGCCCAGCGCGCCTTGCTGGTACATGCCGCCGAAGCCCTGGGCATCGCGACCGAGAAAGACTTGCGCGACTACTTTCGCCTCGACCCGGCCGACAGTCGCGGGCGCCTGGCCGAGTTGGAGGAGGCTGGGGAACTGCTGCGCTGCCAGGTGCAAGGCTGGAAGCAACCGGCCTGGTGCCGACCCGCGGTGAAAATCCCTCGCAAAGTTGCCGCCAGTGCCTTGCTGTCGCCGTTCGATTCGCTGGTCTGGGAGCGCGGTCGTACCGAGCGGTTGTTCGACTTTCGCTATCGGTTGGAGATCTACACACCGGTGCAAAAGCGGGTGTATGGCTATTACGTCCTGCCATTTCTGCACAACGAACGAATTGCCGCCCGGGTCGATCTGCGGGCGGAGCGGGCCTTGGGACAGTTGGCGGTGCATGCCGTGCACGAGGAGGCGCCGGGGCTGGACGAGGAGGGGATGCAGGCTCTTGCACTGAGCCTGTGGCGCATGGCCCGGTGGTTGGGGCTGGAGCGGGTTCAGCTCAATTGCCGGCGAGAGGGTGGGGTGCGGTTGGCGGTGGCATTGGCACAGATTGATGGTGACTGAGCGGGCGTCATCGCGAGCAAGCTCGCTCCCACAAGGGATCTCGGGTGACCACAAGTCTTGTGTTCACCGCCGATCCCATGTGGGAGCGAGCTTGCTCGCGATAGCAGTCTAACCGCCGAAGAAGAACCTAGCGCCGAACCTGTTTCAACGTCTCGGCAATCAAAAACGCCAGTTCCAGCGACTGATCGGCATTCATCCGCGGGTCGCAGTGGGTGTGGTAGCGGTCTGACAGCCCGTCTTCGGTAATCGGCCGCGCGCCGCCGATGCATTCGGTGACGTTTTGCCCGGTCATTTCGATGTGAATCCCGCCGGCGTAGGTGCCTTCGGCTTCGTGGACCTGGAAGAACTGCTTCACTTCACCGAGGATCTGCGCGAAGTCCCGGGTCTTGTAGCCACTGCTGGCCTTGATGGTGTTGCCGTGCATCGGGTCGGAGCTCCACAGCACTTGCTTGCCCTCACGTTGCACGGCGCGCAACAGTGGCGGCAAGTGTTCGCCGACCTTGTTGGCGCCCATCCGGGCGATCAGGTTCAGCCGGCCGGGGTCGTTGTCCGGATTGAGCACGTCAATCAGGCGGATCAGGTCGTCCGGGTCCATGCTCGGGCCGACCTTGACCCCGATCGGATTGTTCACCCCGCGCAGGAATTCGACATGGGCGCCGTCCAACTGACGGGTACGGTCGCCGATCCACAGCATGTGGGCGGAGCAGTCGTAATAATCGTTGGTCAGGCTGTCACGGCGCACGAAGGCTTCTTCGTAGTTGAGCAGCAGTGCTTCGTGGGCGGTGAAGAAACTGGTTTCGCGCAGTTGCGGCGAGCTGTCCATGCCGCAGGCACGCATGAATGCCAGGGTTTCGTCGATGCGGTCGGCCAAGTGGCTGTATTTTTCCGCCAGGGCTGAATTGGCGATGAAATCCAGATTCCACTTGTGTACTTGGTGCAAATCGGCAAAACCGCCCTGGGCGAACGCCCGCAGCAGGTTCAAGGTGGCGGTGGACTGGTGATAGGACTGCAACAACCGCTCCGGGTCCGGGACGCGGTTTTTTTCGTCGAAACCGATGCCGTTGACGATGTCGCCGCGATAGGCCGGCAGGGTCACGCCGTCGATGGTTTCGTCGTTGGCCGAGCGCGGCTTGGCGAACTGCCCGGCCATCCGCCCGACCTTGACCACCGGGCAACCGGCGGCAAACGTCATGACGATCGCCATCTGCAGCAGCACCTTGAAGGTGTCGCGGATCTTGGCCGCCGAGAATTCGGCGAAGCTTTCGGCGCAGTCGCCGCCTTGCAGCAGGAACGCCCGGCCCTGGGTCACCTCGGCGAACTGACGGCGCAACTCCCGGGCTTCACCGGCAAACACCAGTGGCGGATAACTGGCCAGGGTCTGCTCCACCTGCAACAGGTGCGCGGCGTCGGGGTAGCGGGGTTGCTGCTGGATCGGCAGGGCGCGCCAGCTGTCAGGGCTCCAGGGTTGGCTCATCATGATCTCTAGGTGGTTTACGCTCGGGCGCTCATGTTATCAGCAAATTAGTGCGTGACCTGTTCCGCTTGCTTCGCGGACAATCGCGCCTTTGCCCCGAATGCGCAGGCCCCTACCCGCCGGCAACATCAGGAGATGACATGACTGAGGAGCGCGTCGAGCATTTGCTCGCCGAGGTGCACGACGAGTTCGGCATGATCCGCGTATTCGAAGTGGCCGATTACCGGTTTCTCGAGTTTGGCGATGCCATCGAGCAGAGCTGCGTGTTCACGGCCGATCCCAGCTGGCTTGAATACGACTACACCCGCGCCATGCTCATCGGTGCGTTGTGTCACGAGCAGCCGGAAAGTGCGCTGTTCCTGGGGCTCGGCGCCGGTACGCTGACCCAGGCCTGCCTCAAGTTCCTGCCGCTGGAAGATGTCGAAGCCATTGAGCTGCGCCCCGATGTGCCGCGCCTGGCCATCGAATACCTGGGGCTGGACGACGATCCGCGACTGTATATCCGCGTTGGCGATGCCTTGGAATTGCTTGAAACGGCGGAGCCGGCGGACCTGATCTTCGTCGACCTCTACACCGATGTCGGCCCAGGCGTCGGGCACTTGGCCTGGCGGTTCCTGGAAAACTGCCAGAAACGCCTCAACCCCGGCGGCTGGCTGGTGATCAACCAATGGGCTACCGACGACGGCAAGCCGTTGGGCGCGGCGCTGTTGCGTGGTTTGTACCACCGGCATTATTGGGAGCTGCCGGTGAAAGAGGGCAACGTGATCCTGATCGTGCCGGCGGACCTGGATCAGGAACTGGATATGCAAGGGCTGGTGGCCAGGGCCGAAGGGTTGGCGCCGCGATTGGGCTATTCGTTGCAGTCGTTGATCAAGGCCATTCGCCCGGCGACCTGATCAAAGCCAGGAATCCTATGGCCGGTGAGTTCCCCTGTGGCCAGGGAACTTGCTCCCGCTCGGCTGCCAAGCAGACGCCTGGGTTGATCTCTGAAATTGAAGGGGGCCGCTTCGCGACCCAGCGGGAGCAAGCTCCCTCGCCACAAGGGCGGAGGCGTCTGGAGGTGAACCGTTTTAGCCGGCTGTCCCCGGGCCTGGGACAGCAAGCCCCATAGCGGGGTTTGGCAATAAAAAAAGCTCCCTTTTTGGGCGAATTCCGGTATAGTGCGCGCCGGCCTTTAGCCGGGCCGCGTCAAGGTAGCGCAATTCTCCGAAGTCAGCTTCGGTTGCATGTCCGCACAACGGATGCTTCCACGACGTTCTTTTTCCATTCATTCGTTTTCGCAAATCCCCGCCGACAAAGCAGCCAGGGCGACTCTTGAGTCTCAACACGGCATGCGCAGCTTTGGAGCATGGGTCTTTGCGGATGCACTTAGAGGCAGACCCATGACCCAGGAAACCGGCGGCTTCGCCGCTTTTAATCTCAACCCGAACATTCTTGCTGCCGTCACTGCGACCGGCTACGAAGAACCTTCGGCGATTCAGCAGCAATCGATCCCGATCATCATGGCCGGCCACGACATGATTGGCCAGGCGCAAACCGGTACGGGTAAAACCGCTGCGTTCGCCCTGCCGATCCTGCATCGCATCGATCCTGCCAAGCGCGAACCGCAAGCCCTGATCCTGGCGCCAACCCGTGAGTTGGCGCTGCAAGTAGCAACCGCTTTCGAAACCTACTCCAAGCAAATGCCTGGCGTTACCGTTGTGGCCGTTTACGGCGGCGCCCCGATGGGCCCACAACTGAAAGCCATCCGTAACGGCGCGCAAATCGTTGTCGCCACCCCGGGTCGTCTGTGCGACCACCTGCGTCGTGACGAAAAAGTCCTGGCTACCGTGAACCACCTGGTTCTCGACGAAGCCGACGAAATGCTCAAGCTGGGCTTCATGGATGACCTGGAAGTCATCTTCAAGGCCCTGCCAGCGACTCGCCAGACCGTATTGTTCTCGGCCACCCTGCCGCAATCGATCCGTGCCATTGCCGAGCGCCACCTGCGCGATCCGCAACACGTGAAGATCCAGACCAAGACCCAGACCGTCACCGCGATCGAACAGGCTCACCTGCTGGTTCACGCTGACCAGAAGACGTCCGCCGTCCTCAGCTTGCTGGAAGTGGAAGACTTCGACGCCCTGATCATGTTCGTACGCACCAAGCAAGCGACCCTGGACCTGGCCAGCGCCCTGGAAGCCAAAGGCTACAAAGCCGCCGCGCTGAACGGTGACATTGCCCAGAACCAGCGTGAGCGCGTGATCGACTCCCTCAAGGATGGCCGCCTGGACATCGTTGTGGCGACCGACGTCGCGGCCCGTGGCCTGGACGTTCCGCGCATCACCCACGTATTCAACGTGGACATGCCGTACGATCCTGAGTCCTACGTTCACCGTATCGGCCGTACCGGCCGTGCCGGTCGCGAAGGCCGTGCGCTGCTGCTGGTCACCCCGCGTGAGCGCCGCATGCTGCAAGTGATCGAGCGTGTGACTGGCCAGAAGGTGGCTGAAGTTCGCCTGCCGGACGCCCAGGCCGTTCTCGATGCCCGCATCAAGAAACTGACCAACAGCCTGTCGCCACTGGTGGCTGACGCCGAATCGACCCACGGTGATCTGCTTGATCGCCTGACCGCCGACATCGGTTGCACCCCACGCGCCCTGGCCGCAGCACTGCTGCGCAAGGCCACCAATGGCCAAGCGCTGAACCTGGCTGCAATCGAGAAGGAACGTCCCCTGGTGCCGAACAACGCACCGCGTGGCGATCGTCCTGAGCGCACCGGTGATCGTCCGGACCGTGGTGATCGCGAGCGTCGTGCACCGATCCCGCTGGCCGAAGGTCGTGCGCGCTGCCGTACTGCGCTGGGTGCCCGTGACGGCATCGCCGCCAAGAACCTGCTGGGTGCCATCCTCAACGAAGGTGGCCTGGCCCGCGAAGCGATCGGTCGCATCCAGGTGCGTGACAGCTTCAGCCTGGTAGAGCTGCCGGAAGATGGTCTGGAGAAGTTGCTGACCAAGTTGAAAGACACCCGCGTGGCTGGCAAGCAGCTCAAGCTGCGTCGCTACCGCGAAGATTGATCGGCTCTCGGGCTGATTGATCGAACATGAAGAATCCCCGACTGGTTCGGGGATTTTTTTCGCCTGTCGTTTGGTGTTCCTTCAGGAAGGTGGCGTGGGCGCCATCGCGAGCAAGCTCGCTCCCACAATGAATTTTCGGTGCTCACAAATCCCCTGTGGGAGCGAGCTTGCTCGCGATGGAAGCGACTCGGTCAATCAGTCGAACCGATAAATGTCCATCCCCAGCGTCCCCATGGTGAACCCCCCATGGGCAACACTGAATTTCCCACCCGCACCCCGGGCAAAATACAGCGGCAGCAAGTGCTCGTCGCTGGGATGGCTGCGCACGGCATTGGGCGCCTGGCGGCGGTAGTCGTGCAACGCGGTTTCGTCGTTGGCCGTCAGTTGCTCGACCATCCAATCGCGAAAGGCCTTGGCCCAGGGCTCGATACTGTCAGGGCCGGCATTCCAGTCCAGGTCGCGCAGGTTATGGGTGATGCTGCCGGAGCCGATCAGCAAGACGCCTTCGTGGCGCAGGCTCGCCAAGGCCTGGCCCACCTGGGTCTGTAACACTGGCCCCTGGCGACTAGGCAGGGAAACCTGTACCACCGGAATGTCGGCGTCGGGGTACATCAACGACAATGGCACCCAGACGCCATGGTCGGAGGGCCGTTGAGGGTCGAGGCGGGCCGGCAGGTGGGCTGTGTTGAGCATGTCTGCTACTCGCGTCGCCAGTTGAAGATTGCCTGGCGCGGGGTATTGCACTTCATACAGCGCCGGTGGAAAACCACCGAAGTCGTGCCAGGTACGCGGTTGCGGGTTGGCGCTGACCAGCAGGTCATTGCTTTCCCAGTGGGCGGAGACGATGACGATGGCCTTGGGCTTGGGCAATTGAGCGGCAAGGCTGGCCAGCGCCGGGCCGCTGGCGCCGGGCTCCAGGGCGAGCATCGGTGAGCCATGGGAGATAAACAGGCTGGGCAGCATGAACGGACTCCTGAGCGTTAAGATGGGTCATCTTCCGTCAGGTCTATGATCTAAATCTAATATAAGTTTTAACCCGTTTTGATCGATTTTTTGGAGTGAATCATGGAGCCCGAGTTTTGGCACAAGCGCTGGTCATCGAACCAGATCGGTTTTCACTTGCCGGAGGTGAACCCCTACCTGCAACGGTTCTGGCCGCAACTGGGATTGGCCCGGGGCAGTCGGGTGCTGGTGCCGCTGTGTGGGAAGAGCCTGGATCTGTTGTGGCTCGCTCATCAAGGATATTCGGTATTGGGCGTGGAACTGTCGGAGAAAGCCGCCACTGATTTTTTCCTTGAGCATCAGCTTGAGCCGGTGGTGAGCGAAGAGGGGGTTTTCAGGGTGTTCCGTGCCGGTGATATCGAGATTCGCTGCGGTGATTTCTTTGCCCTGGGCCCGCAGGATGTTGCCGATTGCACGGGGCTGTACGACCGCGCCGCGTTGATCGCCTTGCCGGTGCCGATGCGGGCACGGTACGCGGCCCATCTGCAGAAGATTTTGCCCGACGGGGTCGGCTTGTTGATTACCTTGGATTACAACCAGGATGAAATGCCTGGCCCACCGTTTTCCGTTGGGGATGATGAGGTGCAGCGGCTGCTGGGAGGTGCCTGGCGGCTGGAGGTCTTGCAGGAACAGGATGTGTTGGGGGAGAGCTGGAAGTTCTTGCAGGCGGGTGTGAAGCGGCTGGATGAGCGGGTGTATCGGATTTCCAGCCGTTGATTTGTCGGTTGAGGCGGCCCCATCGCGAGCAAGCTCGCTCCCACATTGGATGGGTTGTGAACACAAAACCTGTGGTTACCCAAGTTCCCCTGTGGGAGCGAGCTTGCTCGCGATGGGGGCCTGATCAACAACACATGATCACCAGACCAGAAAAGGCCGGAATGGCTGCGTAAAACCCAAAAAAACGGCGTTTCCCATTTCTGGAGAATCGCCGTTTTTTTAAGTGAACAGCAGTACGCTCGAACCTGTCAGCCCCGACGACGCAGTGCGTCAATACGCTCTTCCAGCGGCGGGTGGCTCATGAACATGCGAGCCAGGCCCTGCTTGATGCCACCGTTGATGCCAAAGGCATTCAGGGTATCGGGCATGTGCACCGGCAGGCCTTGCTCGGCGCGCAGGCGCTGCAGGGCGCCGATCATGGCGCTGGTGCCGGCCAGGCGTGCACCGGCGTCGTCGGCGCGGAACTCGCGTTTGCGCGAGAACCACATGACGATGGCGCTGGCGAGGATGCCCAGTACCAGCTCGGCGAAGATGGTCGCCACGTAGTAGGCGATGCCCTGGCCTTCTTCGTTCTTGAAGATCACCTTGTCGACGAAGTTACCGATGATCCGGGCGAAGAACATCACGAAGGTGTTCACCACGCCCTGGATCAGCGCCAGGGTCACCATGTCGCCGTTGGCGACGTGGCCGATCTCGTGGGCCAGCACGGCCTTGACTTCATCGGGCGAGAACCGCTCGAGCAAACCTTGGCTGACGGCGACCAGGGCGTCGTTCTTATTCCAGCCGGTGGCGAAGGCGTTGGCCTCGTAGGCCGGGAAGATACCGACTTCCGGCATCTTGATACCGGCTTCGCGGGACAACTGCTCGACTGTCTGCAACAGCCATTGTTCGTGACGCGTGCGCGGCTGGCTGATGATCTGGGTGCCGGTGCTCATCTTCGCCATCCACTTGGAGATGAACAGCGAGAACAGGGAACCGGCGAAACCGAACACCGCACAGAAGATCAGCAGCTGAGTGAGGTTGAGGTCAACCCCATTGGCCGCCATGAACCCGTTGAAGCCGAAGAGGCTCAGGGTGATGCTGGCAATCAGCACGACCGCCAGGTTAGTGGCCAAGAACAGCAGGATGCGCATCATGGTTGTGAAAATCTCCTCATGCTAAAGATGTAGCGTTATGCGGGGTATATAAGGTGCTGCCGCAGGCTATTCAACTCGCCGACTATTTCAAACTGTGTCCTACAGCCGTCCTAAATGTTTGAAAGACTTTTCTGAAAGTGACAAGGGAAAAGAAATGCGCTGCCTGCGCCCCGTGAACGTTGAGCCCCGCTGCACGTTGGCCGTCCTGCACCGAGTGTAGAAGGCCCGACGAAACCGGCCCGAACGGATATGTTGCTGAATCAAACAGCGTGCGAGGTGAGGACGCCTCGCACGCAGTCCGGCTTATTGACGGTAGGACTTGAGGAAGTTGCCGATCCGGCCAATGGCCTGGTCGAGGTCATCGACCCGCGGCAGGGTCACGACGCGGAAGTGGTCCGGCCACGGCCAGTTGAATGCCGTACCCTGGACCACCAGCAGCTTCTCGGACAGCAGCAGGTCGAGGACGAATTTTTCATCGTTGTGGATCGGGCAGACCTTCGGGTCGATCCGTGGGAAGGCATACAGCGCGCCCATGGGCTTGACACAACTGACGCCGGGAATGTCGTTGAGCAATTCCCAGGTGCGATTGCGTTGTTCCAGCAGCCGGCCCTGGGGCAGGACCAGGTCGTTGATGCTTTGGTAGCCGCCCAGTGCCGTCTGGATCGCGTGCTGGCTCGGCACGTTGGCACACAGGCGCATGTTGGCCAGCATGTCGATGCCTTCGATGTAGCTCTGGGCATGGTGCTTGGGCCCGGAGATGGCGATCCAGCCGGAGCGGAAACCGGCAACCCGATAGGATTTGGACAGGCCGTTGAAGGTCAGGCACAGCAGGTCCGGCGCCAGGGATGCGGTGCACACGTGCACGGCATCGTCGTAGAGGATCTTGTCGTAGATTTCGTCGGAGAACACCACCAGGTTGTGCTGGCGGGCCAGTTCCAGCATGCCCAGCAACACTTCCCTGGAATACACGGCGCCGGTCGGATTGTTCGGGTTGATGATCACCAATGCCTTGGTATTGGGCGTGATCTTGGCCTTGATGTCCGCCAGGTCGGGGAACCAGTTGGCCTGTTCGTCGCACAGGTAATGCACCGGGTTGCCGCCGGACAGACTCACGGCAGCGGTCCACAGCGGATAGTCCGGTGCCGGCACCAGTACTTCGTCGCCGTTGTTGAGCAGGGCCTGCATGGACATCACGATCAGCTCGGACACGCCGTTGCCCAGGTAGATGTCCTCGATGCCGATCCCTTCGACCTGCTTTTGCTGGTAATACTGCATCACGGCCTTGCGCGCGCTGAACAGGCCCTTGGAGTCGCTGTAGCCCTGGGCGGTCGGCAGGTTGCGGATGACGTCCTGGAGGATTTCATCGGGCGCTTCGAAACCAAAGGGCGCCGGGTTGCCGATGTTCAGCTTGAGGATGCGATGGCCTTCCTCTTCCAGGCGTTTGGCGTGCTTGAGCACCGGGCCGCGAATGTCGTAGCAGACGTTGGCGAGCTTGTTCGATTTGCTGACCTGCATGGCGATGTGTTCCCGAAAATGAACGATCCAGGCGGCGTGTGAACTACCGTACTGGGGATCCTGCGTCTGTGCCCAGGCCTGACGCGGTATAGGCGCCACAATCCGTTTGAATGCGCATGACGTGACTGCCAGACTGGCGTCTGACGAGGCGCAATCATACGTGCCGCCCGATCTGCGGAAAAGCGTCGGATCGGGCTTTTTCAATTGCCGAGGTAGGACGATGGAAAAGTTGCAGAAAACCCTTGAAGAATGGCGCGCCATGCTCGACCCGGAGCAGTACAACGTCTGTCGATTGAAGGGCACCGAGCGGCCGTTCTCCGGCAAATACAACGCCACCAAGACTGACGGTGTGTACCACTGCATCTGCTGCAACGAGCCGTTGTTCGATTCGCAGACCAAATTCGATTCGGGCTGTGGCTGGCCGAGTTTCTACGCGCCGATCGAAGGCAGCGCGGTGGTAGAGGTAAGGGACGCCAGCCACGGCATGATCCGCACCGAGGTGGTCTGCGCCCAATGCGATGCCCACCTGGGCCATGTCTTCCCCGACGGTCCGCCGCCTACGGGGCTGCGGTACTGCATCAATTCGGTGTGCCTGGACCTGGTCCCTCGCTAGGGACTGTTCATCACAACTCCCCTGTGGCGAGGGAGCTTGCTCCCGCTGGGTGGCGCAGCCGCCCCAAAACGGCTTGGCGCGATTTTTCAGAAAGACCGTGTCGGCCGGTTTACGACGGCTGCGCCGCCGAGCGGGAGCAAGCTCCCTCGCCACTGGGTTCCGTAGGTTTTACAGGCCTTGGTTTTGGACAATTAAATTGCACGCAATTGAATCGTTCGCTATCTTCGTCGCCAATCCTATACATCTTCGGAGTCTTGCCATGAGCGACAACCTGCTGAGCATCCCGTGCACCACCATCAAGGGTGAGCAAAAGACCCTCGCTGATTTCGCCGGCAAGGCTGTGCTGGTGGTCAACACGGCCAGCCAGTGCGGATTTACCCCGCAGTACAAAGGGCTGGAGGCGTTGTGGCAGACCTACAAGGACCAAGGCCTGGTGGTGCTGGGCTTTCCCTGCAACCAGTTCGGCAAGCAAGAGCCGGGCAATGAAGGGGCGATCACCGAGTTCTGCGAACTGAATTTCGGCGTGAGTTTTCCCCTGTTCAAGAAAGTCGAAGTCAACGGCGCCAACGCCCATCCGCTGTTCGTCCAGCTTAAGCAGCGAGCCCCTGGCGTGCTGGGGTCCAAAGGCATCAAGTGGAATTTCACCAAGTTCCTGATCGGCAAGGACGGTCAGGTGGTCAAGCGTTTTGCCCCGACCACCAAACCCCAGGACCTGACCGGCGAGATCGAAGCACTGCTCAAATGAATGATCTGTCAGCCGATTCGTTGAAGCTCGACAGCCAGTTGTGCTTCAAGCTGTACGCCGCTTCCCGTGCGGTGATCCGTGGCTACAAGCCGATGCTCGATCAACTTGGCCTGACCTATCCGCAATACCTGGCGATGCTGGTGTTGTGGGAGTGGCAGGACACGGCCCCGCAACAGCCGACGGTCAAGGCCCTGGGTGAGCGTTTGCTGCTGGATTCCGGCACGCTGACGCCGCTGCTCAAGCGCCTGGAGCAGTTGGACCTGGTCCAGCGCCAGCGTTCAGCCCGGGACGAGCGGGAGGTGCACTTGAGCCTGTCGGCTGCGGGGCGGGCCTTGCGCGAGCAGGTCGGCCCGCTCAAGGCCCGCCTGTTGTGCGACAGCGGTGTCGATCTGGACCGCCTGGGCGCGTTGCGAGACGGTCTCGATCATTTGCTGGGCCAGATCAAAGCGCTGACGTAGTGGGCACCCACTGGTCCAGCACGGCCGCCAGTTCTTCGCGGCGGAACGGCTTGGACAGGTAATCGTTCATGCCGGCCGCCCGGCAGCGCTCACGTTCCTCGGGCATCGCGTTGGCCGTCAGTGCAACGATCGGCAGGTCCGACCAGCGTCCGCTGCGGCGAATCTGCCGGCTGGCTTCGTAACCGTCCATCACTGGCATGTTGCAGTCCATCAACACCAGGTCGAACACCCGCTGTTCCAGTTGATCCAGGGCTTCGACGCCGTGGGCTGCGACGGTGACTTCACAGCCCAACTTGACCAACATGCCCTTGGCCACCAGTTGGTTAACCGGATTGTCCTCCACCAGCAATACCTGTCCGCGCCTGGACGGCACCAGGGTTTCGATCTGTGCCTCGTTGATGATGGTCGCCTCGTTTTGCATGGCGCGTCGCAGGATCTGGTACAGCGCATGGCGTGCCAATGGTCGGGCCTGTTGTATCAGCGGTGCGAGGGCAGCCGCTTCTTCGCTGGGCATGAAGCTGCCATAGGCGGTCACCAGCAGGATCGGCGCATCAAAGGTCGGTCGCAGGTTGAACAGGCACTCCGGGCAGTCAGTGATCAGCACGTCAGGCTTGAGCCCCAGCAGCCCGTCATCGATGGAGCGCCGCACATAATCCAGGCCCCATCCCGGCAGTAGCATGCCTAGCAACTCGGCCAGGCCGCTGCTGCTGGCGGTGATGGCGACGACATTGCCGTGCAGCGGTTCGACCGGCGTTGCCGGAAGATGGCAGGGCAGCGGCAGCTCTGCACAGAACTGACTGCCGAAGCCGGCTTCGGAACTGATCGTCAATCGGCCCTGCATGGCTTCGCAGAGGTTGTAGGTCAATGCCAGGCCCAGCCCGGTGCCGCCAAACTGACGGGTAATCCCGGCCCCGGCCTGGGTGAACGGTTGCAGGATCCGCGCTTGGGCCTCCTGGGGAATACCGATACCGGTGTCGCAGACTTCGATTCGCACGCCGCCTTCGTAATGGCTCAACTTGACGTCGACCCGGCCAAAGCGCGTGAACTTCAATGCGTTGGACAGCAGGTTGCTGACGATCTGGCGCACCCGGGTCGGGTCGCCGATGACTTGTGCCGGGAACTGCGGCTCGATCAGGCAAGCCAGTTCGACACTGGGGGCCGCGTTCTGGGAAAGCAGGTTGGCGGTGTCCTCCACCAGGGCGCCGAGGTCGAACGGGATGCGTTCGAGTTCCAGTTGACCGGCGTCGAATTTCGACAGGTCAAGGATGTCGTTGAGCAGTTCGACCAGTACCTTGCCCGAGTCATGGGCAATCGAGAGCTGCTGCTGTTGCTCGGCCGTCAGGGGACCGTCCAGGGACAGGGCGATCATCCCCAGCAGGCCGTTGAGCGGCGTGCGGATCTCATGGCTCATGTTGGCGAGGAACACGGAGCGGGCTTCGGCCATGTCCAGGGCCGTGCGCCGGGCTACCTCCAATTCCTCGTTGGACTGGCTGAGGCGGGCGTTGATGGCCTTGAGTTCGGCGGTGCGTGCCGAGACGATGTTCTCCAGCTGCGCCAGGTATTCAGTGAGGCGATTTTCGGCCGTGCGCCGTTGTTGAATTTCCGTGGAGATATTTTCGAACTGCTGGTTGGCGACGGACACCAGCACGCCGATTTCATCGGACTGGTGGCCGGAAGGGCATTCCAGGCGGTTCTGTTCGTTGCTGCTTGGATCGCGGCTGCTCAACTCGCGAATGACCCGCACCAGGGGCTTGGTCAGCATCACGTAGAACAGCGCCAGCAGCAGCCCGGTCAGGATCAGGCTGCGGGCGAAACCGTTGAGCAAGGTGACCTCGGCGCGGCGCAGGAAACGGCTGCCGAACGCATAGGTGTCGACGTCCAGTCGCAGTATGCCCAGGGATTCGCCGGGCAAATGATCCAGGTAGAGCCGGTCCTCGAACTGACGCTGGGCGCCGAACAGGAAGTCGCTGATGAACCGGTAGCTGCTTTGCAGCTCGGGCCGCTTGACGCTGGCCAGCACGGTATTGTTGTTGTCGATCAGCTCGGCCCCGATGATGGCCGGTGAGCGCAACAGGCCCATGGACAGCTCCTGGGCGAGTTCGGCGTCGATGTTGTAGGCGATGCGCGAGGCCGGGTTGTGGCTGATTTCCAGCAACGACAGGATTTCACGGTTGATCGACGCGTCTTCGCTGGCATAATCGATGCCGATCTGCATCAGGCTGAGCAAAGTGCCCAGCACGAAGCCCACCAGGACGGTCAGGCGGGCCTGCTTATAGGAAAGCCGTTGGGTGAATCGGATGTCCATGGAGTGATGAACCACTTACGTTTCCCTTCGCCGGTCAAGCATAGCTGATCATCTCTGAATACCGGTGCAACCGGTTGGTTTTGTGTGAAGTAGACCCGCCATTGGATACGGCGTTTCGTTGCTGGAGCGCCATCATTACTGTGAACCTGTCCGAGGAGAAGACGTGGACTCGCGATTGAATGCTTTTCTTGAGCGCGCCGATGCCGTGCTGGCCCGGATCGAGCCGTTGCTGCCGGCGCCCCGGCCCACCATCGACTGGTCCCAGACCCTGGCCGCCCGCTGGCAGCGGGACGGGCGCAGCGGCTACCTGCTGCCGCTGCAAGTCAGCCTCGACATGCGCCTGTCGGACCTGATCGGCGTGGATCGCCAGGTCGAACAACTGGGGCGCAACACGCGGCAGTTCATTGATGGCATGCCCGCCAACCATGCCTTGCTCTGGGGCTCGCGTGGCACCGGCAAATCGTCCCTGGTGCGCGCCCTGTTGGCCGAACATGCCCAGCATGGCCTGCGGTTGATCGAGATCGAACGCGATCACCTGGCCGACTTGCCCCGGGTGGTCGAGCAGGTTGCGAAACTGCCACAGCGCTTCGTGTTGTTCTGCGATGACTTGTCGTTCGAGTCCGGCGAAGGCGATTACCGCGTGCTCAAGAGCGTGTTGGATGGTTCGCTGGAACAGGCGCCGGACAACGTGCTGCTGTATGCCACGTCCAACCGTCGTCACCTGGTGCCGGAAAAGGAAAGCGACAACGAGAACTGGAAGCGGGTCGACGGCGAACTTCACCCCAGCGAAGCAGTGGAGGACAAGATCGCCTTGTCCGACCGCTTTGGTTTGTGGCTGTCGTTTTATCCGTTTACCCAGGAGCATTTCCTCGACGTCGTGGAACACTGGATCGGCGAACTGGCGGCCAAGGCCGGGCTGGCCTGGGAGCGCGATGAAGCCCTGGAGATACAGGCCGTGCGCTGGGCAACCGGTCGCGGCAACCGCAACGGACGTTGCGCTTATCAGTTTGCCCGTTACTGGGTCGGCCTGAAATTGTTGGAGCACAAGGCATGATCGATTTGAACGCTGCCGGAGAAGGCCTCGATGGCTACGGCTTGTTATCGGCACAGCTGGAATCCTTGCTGGCCGATGAGCGTGATTTCATCGCCAATGCCGCGCAGTTCTCGGCCTTTCTGTTCACGCAACTGGAAGACCTGAACTGGGCTGGTTTTTACCTCAATCGCAATGAAGAACTGGTCCTGGGGCCGTTCCAGGGCCAGATCGCCTGCGTGCGGATTCCCTTTGGCCGCGGCGTCTGCGGCACGGCGGCAGCGACCCGGCAGACCCAGCGCGTCGAAGATGTCCATGCCTTCCCTGGGCACATCGCCTGCGACAGTGCGTCGAACAGCGAGCTGGTGGTGCCGCTGGTCAAGGACGGGCGCCTGATCGGCGTGCTCGACCTGGATAGCCCGAAATTGTCGCGTTTCAGCGAGCATGATCAGGCCGGCATTGAAGCGTTGGCTGCGATCTTCCTGCGCCTGACGGATTGCTGACCCACGTCCAGTAGGAGCTGGCGAAGCCTGCGATCTTTTGATCCTTTGATTGTTCGCTTGAGATTCAAGTGTCAGGGGAAAGATCGCAGCCTCGCTTCGCTCGGCAGCTCCTACAGGGATTGCTTTCATGCCTTCAGCCCGGCCTTGGCCAGCAGGCTGTCGGGGTCGACTTCATCGATCTGGTGCGGGTCGAGGAACTGCTCGGCGTAGCTCAGGTAGATCTTTTCCTCGATGAACAGCCCGAACAGTTCGGGATCGATATGGGCGTCACGGCACATGGTGGCCATGATGCCCAGGGCCTCGCTCAGCTTCTTTGCTTTCTTGTAGGGGCGGTCGGCCGCTGTCAGTGCTTCGAAGATGTCGGCAATCGCCATCATGCGTGCCGGCAGGCTCATTTCCTCGCGTTTGAGGCGCTTGGGATAACCGCTGCCGTCCATCTTCTCGTGATGACCGCCGGCGATCTCCGCCACATTGTTCAGGTGGCTGGGAAAGGGCAGCTGGCTGAGCATCAGGATCGTCTGCACCATGTGATGGTTGATGACGTAGCGCTCCTCGCGGGTCAGCGTGCCACGCATGATGCTCAGGTTGTAGAGCTCGCCGCGGTTGTATTTCCAGGCCGGCACATCGAGCTGGAAACCCCACGGGTTGTCTGCCGGGATCAGTTCGGCCGCGTGGCGCTCGAACAGGTGCTCGGGCTTGTCCGCCAACAGCGGCTCGGTGACCGGTAGCGTCGGCTTGGGCGTGCGGGCCTGGCGCCGGTTCTCTTCCCAGGAAACCCCCAGGCGATCATCGAGGGTCCGGGTCCATGGGCGTTGCGCGATGTGTTGCAAGCGTTGCAGGTCGGCCTCGGCCATGGCTTCGGAGCCCAGGTTGCAGCGCGCGACGAAAGCAAAGTCGTCATCCAGGGCGGTCAACGTCGCGTCACGCTGTTGCGCCAGGGATGACGACTCGCCACCGTTTGCCACGGCCCGCCAGTAATCGATCCAGGCGTCGCGCTTGAGCACTTCGAAGCGGGTGCGTATTTCGTGGATCCGGTCGTGCAGGGTTTCCAGTTTGGTGGCTTTGTCGACGACGTATTCAGGGGTGGTGACCTTGCCGCAGTCGTGCAGCCAGGCAGCGATGTGCAGGGCCTCCCATTCATCCTCTGTGGGCCGATAGGCGTCGAATGCCGGCGCCTGGCTGGCGGCGGCGGCCTGGGCGAGCATCAGGGTCAGGACCGGCACCCGCTGGCAATGGCCACCGGTGTAGGGACTCTTGGCATCGATCGCGCCAGCCAGCAGTTGGATAAAAGCGTCCAGCAGTTGTTTTTGCTTGGCTTGCAGGCGCTGGCCCTCGATGCTCACGGTGGCGGCGCCGGACACGGCCTGGAGGAAGGCGATGCGGTCGGGCTGGAGTTTTTCCAGGTCGGCTTCGGTGCCGCTGTCGGTGATCAGCAACACCAACACGCCGACGGTTTCCTGGTGACGATTGCGCAGGCGGATACCAATCAGGTGGGCCCGAGGCGAGTCCAGTGCCCGCAGGATGCCCTGCAGGTCGGCGGCCTGCTCGAAGCCCAGGGAGGTCACCAGATTGTCCGAGACGGCCAGTTGCTGGAGCCATTGCGGGCTGTCGCCCGCCTGCAACTCAAGACTGCGCAGCTTGAAGGTTTCGAGGTCCCTGGGCGTGCCATCGATCACCAGCCCGTAGGGCTTGAGCCGATTGTCGTCGTTCTCGCGCAGGTAGATCAGGCCGGCCTGGGCCTGGCCGATTTTTACGGTTTCGAACAACACTCGCTCCAGCAGTGGGATGAAGCGTGTTTCGGCGCGCAGGCTGGCGGTGATTTCAAAGAAACTTGCCAGGGTCTCTTTCATGCGCGCCATCGAGACGCTCAACTGGTCGACCTCCAGCACCGGGGAGCGGCGTGACACCGGGTAGTTGAAATCGAAGCTGCGAATGGCGTCGGCTTCCTGCACCAGTTCGCGCAACGGCTTGACCAGGATCCTCGACGTCAACCAGCCCAGGGGCAGGCACAGCAGCAGGGTGGCGAGGGTGATGAGCGCGCCTTGCCAGCGCATGCGATAAGCGTTGTCCAGCAGCTCGTCTTCAGGCACCAGCAACGCCAGTTCCAGGCCTTGGGGCCCGCCTTCCTGCATGTGGCTGCGGGAAACGATCCACTGGCGTCCAGCCGCTTCCAGGCGGGTCGTGTCAGCGTTGTCATCGAGGACGGCGGCGATGGCCGGGCTGAGGTCGCGGGCCTTGATCAGGCGCGCGGACTGGGCGTCGGCGAGCAGCCGGTCGCTGTCGGGATAACCCACGGCGTTGCCCTTGGGGTCGAGCAGGACGATTTCGGTGCCGGTGGTGACCTTGTGCTTGGCCAGGGTCTGGGACAGGGCCGCCAGGGTCAGGTCGGCGCCGATGACCGCCTGCTCGCCGCTACGTCGGGCCAGGGTGGTGCCGACATTGTGGGTGGAGAAAAAAACGTAGGGTTCGGTGGTGATCTGCTCGGTGCTGTCGGCGGCGCTGCGAAACCAGCCCCGACTGCGCGGATCGTAGGTTTCGTCGGCGATGTCCCGACGCTCGATGAGCGTCAGGGTCTCGTCGTAGAACAGCGACTGGGAATGGACCGGGCCTTGCTCGGAGGCTCGCTCGACGGTCCAGACTTGATAGGCCGCCTCGGCGGGTGCCTGCAGGGCGGTTCTCAGGGCTGCGGTGCGCAATGGCCGAACCATCAGGAAATTGCCACGCTGATCGCCCAGGTACAACGACGCCAGGTTCGGGTTGTCCCGCAGTGCCTGGCTGAAGGGTGCGAGCAGGGCCAGGCGTTGCGCCATCTGCGGCGTGCGCGTCGCCGGGTAATCGGCCAACAGGCTCAACAGGTGGCGGATGGGTTCGTAGGTGTCATACAGGTCCAGGCGCACATCCTGCTCAATGCGGTTGAACAGTTTTTCGCTGCTGGAGAGGATGATTTGCGTGGTTTGTCGGTAGTTGAAAATACCCAGCACCACCCCGGTCAACAACAAAAGCAGGGTAAACATCACGCTGATATGGACGTGCAGGGGGAACCGGCGTTTGTCCGGACGCGGTGCGCTGGGCATTGCAGTCACTCCATGGGGGCAGGGGGCGTTCTCGATGGGTGTTTCCGCGTGCAAGGGAAACCGATCGAGAACCCCCCAGGTACGCACTGCTGAGCGAATAGCATAGTAAACACTGGGTTATTTTGCCTTGGCGATTTCCGTTTCCAAGGCCCGTTCCAGTTCGGTCATGGCGCGGTCGAGGGCATCGATACAGTCGCTGATGCGTTCAGGTGCCTGTGCCTGATGACACGCCTGTTCCAGCGCCTCGCACCGCTGGATCAAAGAGGTCGCCTGGACGATGCGGGCGACGCCTTTGATCTTGTGCGCCGTTTCGGTCAGCGCTTGCCGGTTCGCTCCCCGGGCGACGTCGAGCAACTCCTGGCGATCCGCGCGGCTGCTGCTGAGTAACTCAGCCAGCAGGCGCCGGTTCGACGAAGGGTCGCCGCCGGTCAACGCCTGGAGGCTGTGGAGGGAGAAAACCGCTGGATGGTCGACCGGTTTGACGGTCTTGATCCACTGGCTCAGGGCGCTCAGGCTGATCGGTTTGAACAGGCAATCATCCATTCCGGCGTCCAGGCAGCGTTGTTTTTCCTCCGGCTGGGCATTGGCGGTGAACCCCAGGACGGTGCAGGGCGCCCGTCGCTGTTCGGACTCCTCGCGACGAATCGACCGGGCCAGTTCGTAGCCGCTCATGATGGGCATGTTGCAATCGGCAATGACCAGATCGAAATCGCCTTTTTGCCAAACCTCGAGCCCGTGGGCGCCATCGTGGGCGACCTGGTAGTGATGGCCGAGGTATTCCAATTGCTGGGACATCAGCAGGCGGTTGGCCGGGTGATCGTCCACGATCAGGACGTTCAAGATGGCCTGTGCCGTTTCGATGATCGGTTCCAGTGGCGCGCTGACCGGCGCCGTTGACAGGACGGTGAGTTGCAGCCGGACCTGGACCTGGGTGCCGACGCCGGGTTGGCTGCTCATATGGAGGTTGCCGCCCATCATCTGGCACAGGTTGCGACTGATCACCAGCCCCAGTCCCGCGCCTTTGCGGGCCATCCGGCTGCTGTTATCGACCTGGGCAAAAGGCTCGAACAATCGATGCAGATCGGCCGGGCCGATGCCGATGCCGCTGTCGTTGACTTCCAGGTGCATGTCCAGGACGTCGTCCCGCTCGGTTGGCGATAGCCGGACCTTGACCACGACCTGGCCCTGCTCGGTAAATTTAAGGGCATTGCTGATCAGGTTCGACAGCACCTGCTTGAATCGCAAGGGGTCTATCGACACGTCAGGGTTTCCCTCGGCGGCGTCGAACTGCAACGACAACACCAGGTTTTTTTGTCGGGCCACGCCCTCGAAGACCCGTATGACCGATTGCAGCAGGGCCCTTAGATTGACGCGTTCGGGGGCCAGGCTCAGGTGGCCGGATTCGATACGAGCGATGTCGAGGATATCGCCGATCAGCTCGAGCATGCCGGACGCCGACTCGTACGCGACTTCGATGGTCGAGCGGTCCAGGTGGCCCTTGTCGGCGTGTTTCAGGGCCAGCTCGAGCATGCCGATCACCGCGTTCATGGGGGTGCGGATTTCATGGCTCATGGTGGCGAGGAACGTGCTTTTGGCGCGGTTCGCGTCATCGGCCCGTTGCTTGGACGCGCGCAATTCCTCGAATAACTGCCGTCGTTCACTGATGTCGATCCAGCCGCCGATGATGCCTTGCACTTCGGCGGCGGAGTTTCGGTAGGGGAGGATCCAGTGATAGATCGTCAGCTTCCGGTCGCCGATGTGCAGGGGGCGGTCGACGATCAGGGCGCTGCCTTCGGCCATGACGCGTTGGTAGTCCGCCTGGTACTCCTGCGCTTCGAAGGCGTTGCTCATGGAGCCTGGCATCGAGTCCTTGCCGATGACGTCTTCACGCCTGGCGTTGAACGCTTCCAGGTAACTGTCGTTGCAGCTTTGCAGGATACCGTTGCGATCCCTCACGTAGATGGGGTGCGGGGTGCCGTTGAGCAGTGCGTGCATGAATTCCAGTTGATCGTTGAGGGCCAGTTCCGCCCGTTGACGTTGCCTGATCTGGCGCCGCATGTAGGCGTTCCAGGCCAGGGACAGCAGAAGCAACAGGCCAACCCCCGCGACGACCTGGAAGAACAGGCGGTTATAGGTGCGCCAGGTGTGTTCCGAGGGCGAGACGTAACCGCGCCAGCGGTTGTTGATGACGCCCAGTTCGTCAGGGTCGATGCTGGTCAGGGCCTTGTCGAGGATGGCGTTCAACTCGCTGGCTTGTCTGGCGGTGGCCAGCGCGAACAGGGCTTGCTGGGTGCCCACCGTGCTGCTGATTTGCAACCTGTCCCGCCACGCATGGGAGGCGATAAAGTAGTTGGCCATCACCTGCGAGTGCACGCTGCCGTCGACCTGGCCATGGGCGAGCATTTCCACGGCGCGCACGGAGCCGTCCGTTTCGATGATCCGGATATTCGGGTACTGGCTGCGTAGCCAGTCAATGACGGGGTTGCCTTTGGCGATCGCCAGGCTGGCTTGGCCGAACTGGTCGAGTGTCGTGGGGGTGTCGGACTGTTTGCGGGTCAGCAGGACGAACGCGCTGTCGATGTAGGGGCGGCTGAATTTCAACTGGCGTTGCCGTTCACTGCTGGGCAACAGTGCGGCGATCATGTCGGCTTGATCGTTCAGGACGGCAGCGATCATCTCACTGTCGTTCTGGCGGCGCTGGATGTCCAGGCGCAAGCCGGTGCGCAACCGGATCAGTTCAAGCAGGTCGGCACTGATGCCGCGAAAATCGCCGTCCGAATCGAAGAAGGTGAAGGGGGCGGAGGTTTCGTTCACCACCACCCGGACCACCGGATGCCTGTCCAGCCAACGTTGCTCGCGGTCAGTCAGTTGTACCCGGTGATCGGTGAGGTACAGGTCGCTGCCCGCACTCCAGCGTTTGGAGATGGCCGCCTGCTCGGCAATGGGGACCTGGTTCAGTATGGTGTTGATGATTTCCAGCAAGCGGGTATCGCCACGGCGTACGGCGAAACCGAATCCATAGGTTTCATGCTTGCCGAAGCTGGCCATGCGGATATTGCTCAGGTAGCCCTTGCTGATCATGTAGTGGGTGGACAGGGTATCGCCGAGAAATACATCGGCCTGGCCGAAGGCGACGGCGTTGATGGCGTTCTGGTAGGACGGGTAGGTGGTGATGATCGCCTTGGGGTAGAGTTTTTCGATTTCCCGCAGCGGCAGGTAGTGATAGACCATGCTCAGCCGCAACCCCTTGAGGTCTTCATTCAGGGATCGGCTTTCATTCGTTCGGGTGACGAGCACGGGTTGGTCCACCGCGTATGGCGTCGATAACACAATGTCGGGATCGCGGGCTTCGAAACCGTTGGCGGTGCCAAGCATATCGATGTGCCCGTTCTTGAGAGCCGCCATGGCGGCCTCACGGGAAGCGAAGCGCAGGACGCTGATGGGCCGGCCGCTGGCCTTGGCGACAATGTTGGCATAGTCGGCGGTCAGGCCTTCGTAGTCGCGTCCACTGGCGGAGAGATCGAAGGGCGGGTAATCCGGTGCGGAGGTTCCCAGGACCAGTTCCTGCTGGTCTTTTAGCCAGGCGCGGTGAGCGTCATCGAGCTTGATCTCGGCCTGAGCCGTGGACGACCGACCCAGCAGCGTGTATTGCCCGGGCGTCTCTGGCGTCGCCGCGAGCGCTCCTGCGTACAACGCTACGCTGATCAGCAAGAGACATTCGGTTATGCGTCTGAGCATGCTGTTTCTCACACCAGCGCGTTGCGCTTCGCCATTTCAATCAGCTCGACCAGGGACTTGACCTTGAGTTTCTGCATCAGACGTTTTTTATAAGTGCTGACGGTTTTATTGCTGAGAAACATCCCCTTGGCTATTTCCTTGTTGGTACGGCCCTGGGCGAAAAGTTGCAACACCATCAGTTCCCGATCGTTGACGCTTTTGAAAAGGTCCAGCTCTACACTGCGTGGATCATCCGGGCGTACCGGGTTCAGCGCCTGGCTGGGAAAATAGTTGTAGCCGGACAATACCGCTTTGATCGCACTGACGAGTTCGCTGAGGTCTTCCTGCTTACAAACGTAACCAGAGGCACCGGATTGCATGCATCGGATCCCGAAGAGCGTCGGCGATTGTGCCGTGAGCACCAACGTCTTGAGCGGCGTGGTCATGGCGTTGAAGCGTGACAGGATTTCCAGCCCGTCGAGTTTGGGGATGCTGATGTCCAGGATAACCAGGTCTGGCATGCACTCGCGCACCATTTGCATCGCGTCGACGCCGTTGTCAGTTTCTCCTACGACCTTATAACCCTCATGTTCCAAGAGCATGCGAACGGCGAGGCGAATGACCGGATGATCGTCGACAATGAAAACGGAGTTCATGAATAAATTACCCTGCGAACTTGAATAAAGCGCGCACCTTAGCCCACTTATAGCCAGGGCCGTACGAAGAGACAGGCATGCAACTTCAATTTCAGAAGTTTCCTACAAAAAAAGAGGCAAGATATTACGACGTAAACGGTTTTTTAGTAGGTGGATGACAATAAAGACGGGTAGGTGTTGGCAATGTGTGAAGGAATATTTCTTTGATTGTGTGTTTTGCGCAAACAAAGGAAGCGTTTAAATCAAGGTGTGTGTAAGCCATACATTTATTTATCTAGTTCCAACTTCCTGTGGCGCAGCGCTACAAAATTCACATTCACCGCCATTCCCGTGGGAGCGAGCTTGCTCGCGATGACGGTGGCACATCCTGCATCGATGAGCACAGATCTACCGCCATCGCGAGCAAGCTCGCTCCCACAGGTTTTGTGCCAGGTGCCGCACACCGTCGACTCCACGCCTTTTATTGACGCGTACGGCCCGTCATCTCCTGAGCCATCTCGCTGGCGTAGCTGTCAGTCATGCCGGCGATGAAATCGATCATGCGCAAGAACGCACCATGCAAAGGGCCGTTGGGATCCGGCGCATTGTTCCCCAGCAGGTCGAGGATGCGTCGATTCTTGAACGAAGGCGTGCGCCCGCCGTGCTGTTCGAGGGCGGCGCCGCAAAAGCCGTTGAGCAGGATTTCCAACGTGGTGTAGGCACCGATTTCATGCAGGGTCTTGCGCTTGTCCTGGAAGATTTTCCGGCGTGCCATGTCCTTGGCATTCAACACGCAACGTTTTGCCGGGCCGTGCATATGTTCCACCAGGTCTCCTGGCAGCGTGCCGGCCAGCAACGCTTCCTGCTGCTCGACAAACGCCCGGGCGGCGGCGTTGGTCAGGTGTTCGATGGCCTTGCCCCGCAGGATCGCCAGCTTGCGCCGCCGAGAGTCCTGCGGCCCGAGCTGCCGGTAGGTGTCCGGAAGATCGTCGCCCACCAGGTCCAGGAGCAGCGATTCCACCTGGGGGTATTCCAGGAGGTCCATTTCCACGCCGTCTTCCAGGTCGATCAGCGCGTAGCAGATGTCATCGGCGGCCTCCATCAGATACACCAAGGGATGCCGTGCCCAGCGTTGATCCTCGATCTGTGGCAAGCCGAGCTTGTGGGCAATCTGTTCCAACAGTGGCAGTTCGCTCTGGTAGCAACCGAACTTATGCTTCTTGTAGCCCAGGGAGTCGGCGTGACGGGCGGTCCAGGGGTATTTCAGGTAAGTGCCGAGGGTGGCATAGGTCAGCCGGGTTCCGCCGTCGAACTGATGGTATTCAAGTTGGGTAAGGACGCGGAAGCCCTGGGCGTTGCCTTCGAAGTTGAGGAAGTCGTTGCGCTCGGCTTCGCTCATGGCATCGAGCCAGCCACGCCCGGCGGCCTGCTGGAACCAATAGCGAATGGCGTCTTCGCCGGAATGACCGAACGGCGGGTTGCCAATGTCGTGGGCCAGGCAAGCCGATTGCACCACCATGCCCAGGTCGCTGGGCTCGCACCAGTCGGGCAGGGCGTTGCGGATGGTTTCGCCCACACGCATGCCCAGGGAACGCCCGACGCAACTGACTTCCAGGGAATGGGTCAGGCGCGTATGGATGTGGTCGTTGCTGGACACCGGATGCACTTGCGTCTTGCGCCCGAGGCGGCGGAAGGCACCGGAAAAGATGATGCGGTCGTGGTCCTTGTGGAAGGGACTACGGCCCAGCTCTTGTGGGCTGTGCAGCGGTTTTCCGAGACGTTCGCGAGTCAGCAGGGTATGCCAATCCAAGGCCGGTTGCTCCGTTCGATGAGGTCGATGCCCTAGCTTCCCGGTTCGTGGGGCGGCCTGCAAGGCCTATAGGCCTGCACAGGCTGGATACATACCCTTTGTGGCGAGGGAGCTCGCTCCCGCTGGACTGCGAAGCAGGCCAAATCTTGTGAGTGCTCCCTCGCCACAGGTGTAGGTATTCAGGGTTTGCGCAGGGTCTTGGCCAGCTTGATCAGCGGCAGCAATGTGGTTGCCAGGCGGATCAAGCCTGTTACGCCACCGCCACCACCACGGCGGGTCCGTTTGCCGGTGAGAAAGCCCAGCAGGGACACCGCCGCCACGCCCCACAGTGGCGCATGCTTGATGCCGAAGCCTTCGTGCCAGCTTTGCGTCAAGCCGCGGACCCGATGCAAGGGCTGCAACAACTGGCGCGTCTCTTGCCGGATTTCCTGGCGATGCATTTCCATGCGCAGGCGCACCAGTGCCTTGCGCATTTCCTGTCGTGTCCGGGCTTGGGGGATATCAGGCAGGCTCATGGCAGCAGGCGCTCCCGGTCATTGGCCAGTTCTTCGAGGGTGGCGTTGAAAGGAGAGGACTCGTCGTAGATCGCTGCCTTGAGCCGCAGACCGCAAAACAGGGCCGCCAGCAGGTAAAACAGACACAGGCCGATAATGCCCGACAGACGATAGGTGTCCCACACCAGGATCAGCACCAGCGCCGAAAGCCCGACCAACAGCAGCAAGCCGAATACCAGCGCAAGGCCGGCGAACAGCAGGAGGCTGACGGTGCGTGCCTTCTGTTCCTGCAGTTCAATGCCGAACAATTCGACGTGACTGTGCAGCAAGCCGAGAAACGCCGCGCCCAGTCGGCGCGCTGTAGGTTGTGTGCCCGCTTCGGACGAGCCGGATTCGTCGATACCCATGATCAGCGCCGTGTTGCCAACAGACCAATCAGAAAACCAACGCCCGCGGCGATGCCCACCGATTGCCAAGGGTTGGCCTGTACGTATTCCTCGGTGGCGACTACCGCAGCCTGGCCGCGTTCGCGCATGGAATCTTCGGTCAGCTTGAGTGTTTCGCGGGCGCGCAGGAGGGTTTCGTGGATCTGGCTGCGTAGTGCATCGGCTTGATCGCCTGCCAGCGTCGCGGTGTGATCGAGCAAGCGCTCCGTGTCGCTGACCAGCGTCTGGAAGTCTTCCATCAGGATTTCTTGAGCAGTCTTTGCCTGGGTTCTGGCCATGGGGTGAATCTCCGTAAGTGACGTCTGAAGCGTTCGAGTATGAGCCTTGCCGGAAGGTTCAGTGCAAGTGGCTGGTACAACTTTTGCTCAGGCTTGCGCCATGTACTGGTGCGTCAGCCCGTGCCAGTGCGCTGAAGCTGGGCGCAAGCCCGCAAAACCTTAACCCAAATAATTAAAACCCGCGAAGCGGGGCTTCGTTTTGCCAATTCTGGCGCACCAAAGCGGTTCACCGGCCTACATTCGGTCATTACCCCGTTTCAACTTGGTGCGTTTGTGAGGTGAGCGAACCGGCTTGGTGCTTTTTTCAACTTTTTCAGGTCTGCCAACACCATGGAAAATATGCAAAGTGCCGTGGACAGTCTGGTCCACAGCTCCAACACGCTGTTCATCCTGCTCGGCGCGGTCATGGTCCTGGCCATGCATGCCGGCTTCGCGTTCCTTGAAGTGGGAACGGTCCGGCAAAAGAACCAGGTCAATGCGCTGTCGAAAATCCTCAGCGATTTTGCGGTCTCGACCCTGGCCTATTTCTTTGTCGGCTATTGGATTTCCTACGGCGTGACGTTCCTGCAACCGGCCGCGGTGCTCAGCACCGACCATGGCTATAGCCTGGTGAAGTTCTTCTTCCTGCTGACCTTTGCTGCGGCGATCCCGGCCATCATTTCCGGCGGTATTGCCGAGCGCGCGCGGTTCGCCCCGCAGTTGTGCGCCACGGTGCTGATCGTGGCGTTTGTCTATCCGTTTTTCGAAGGTTTGGTCTGGAACGGCAATTTCGGCCTGCAGGCCTGGCTGCAAGCCCGGTTCGGCGCCAGTTTCCATGACTTCGCCGGTTCCGTGGTGGTGCATGCCATGGGTGGCTGGCTGGCGCTGGCCGCCGTGCTCTTGCTCGGCCCGCGTAATGGCCGCTACCGGGACGGTCGCCTGGTGGCGTTCGCGCCTTCGAGCATTCCATTCCTGGCCCTGGGCTCGTGGATCCTGATTGTCGGCTGGTTCGGCTTCAACGTGATGAGTGCCCAGACCTTGCCAGGGGTAAGCGGGCTGGTCGCGATCAATTCGCTGATGGCGATGGTGGGCGGTACCGTGGCGGCATTGATTGTCGGGCGCAATGACCCAGGTTTCCTGCACAACGGCCCGCTGGCCGGGCTCGTGGCCGTCTGCGCCGGTTCCGACCTGATGCACCCGGTGGGTGCGCTGGCCACCGGTGCCATTGCCGGAGCCTTGTTTGTCTGGTGCTTCACGGCAGCCCAGGGCAAATGGAAGATCGACGATGTGCTCGGCGTCTGGCCGCTGCACGGGCTGTGCGGTGTCTGGGGTGGCATTGCCTGCGGTGTCTTTGGCCAGAGTGCCTTGGGCGGCCTGGGTGGGGTCAGCCTGATCAGCCAGTTGATCGGCACGGCGCTGGGCGTGGTCATCGCCCTGGCCGGCGGGTTCGCGGTCTATGGCGCCATCAAGGTTGTGCTGGGGCTGCGCCTGACCCAGGAAGAAGAGTATTACGGCGCCGACCTGTCGATTCACAAGATCGGCGCGGTCAGCCAGGACTAACCACACAGGCTGCTAGGGCTCCTTGTCCTGATTGCCGGGATAAAAACCGTGGAGCAGGCGGTAGCGGTCGTGGCGGACCTGATCCACGTGATGCCGGACCTGCTGTTCAGGCAGGCCGAGCATGATCAAGGCGTGGGAGGCCAGCATCAGGCTCGATTCCAACAGTTCCGGGACCACTTCGCTGGCCCCGGCCGCCTGCAACTCGGCCAGTTGGCTGTCGTCACGGGTGCGCACCAGAATCGGCACCTGTTGGTTGATCCGTCGGGCCGCCTGGAGCACGGTGATGGCGATGTCGGTCTTGTCCACCGCGATCACCAGCAGCCGGGCGCGGTTCAAGCCAACGGCGGCGAGCAGGTCCCCTCGTCGCGAATCGCCATAATGCACGCAGTTCTCCCCGACGGTGGCTTCCTGGATGATCACAGGGTCGTCATCCAGGGCGACGAACGCCTGGCTTTCGCGACGCAGGAAGCGTCCGATGGACTGGCCGACGCGTCCGTAGCCGCAAATCACCACATGATTCGACAACCCGGCATTGAGTGCGCTGATCTGGTCCAGTTGTGCCTCTTCGTTGGGTTTGCGGTGCAGGCGTGCGGCGATGCGTGGCGCCGCGCGCAGCAGTAACGGGGTCAGCAGCATCGAGCAGAACGTCGCAGCCAGCAGCAGGCCGCTGATGTCGGCGGGCATGAGTCGGTTCTGCTGCATCAGCGCCATCAAGGCAAAACAGAATTCGCCGCCCTGGGCCAGGGCCAGGCCGCTGCGCCAGGCGGTTTCACCGTCGCTGCCGCGCCATTTCACCAGGACGGCGACCACGCAGCCCTTGATGAGCATCAAGCCGAGGGTCAATCCCAGGATCGACAGGCCGTCATCGAGAAACAGCTGCAGATCGATCAGCATGCCGATGCTGACGAAAAACAGCCCCAGCAGGATGTCACGGAACGGGCGTATATCGGCCTCGATCTGATGTCGGTAGTGGCTTTCCCCCAGCAGCATCCCCGCCAGGAAGGCGCCCAGGGCCGGCGATAATCCGAGCAGGTGGGTCAGCCATGCTGTCAGCAGCACGATCACCAGGGCCAGCAGCACGAACAGTTCCGCGGACCGGGACGCCGCCACTTCATGGAAAAGCCGTGGCAGCAGCAATCGGCTGGCCAGCAGCAGGCCGCCAAACAACACCAGGGTCTTGCCCAGGGTCAGGGGCAGCGCCCAATACCACGGGTGCTCGCTGCTGCCGGCGAAGACTGGCACCAGGGTCAACAGCAGCACTGCGACAACGTCCTGGAATAACAACACACCGATGGCGTTCTGGCCGTGGCTGCTGAAGATCTCGCCCAGGCTGGTCAACTCCTTGCTGACAATGGCGGTGGAGGACAAGGCCAGCCCGGCCCCGAGCAGCAACGCGGCGATCGCTGGCGCGCCGCACACAGCCAGCAATCCCGCCAGCAGCGCGCCCGAGCACAGCACCTGCAGACTGCCCAGGCCGAACACGACCCGGCGCAGTTCGAGCATTTTCGACAGGGAAAATTCCAGGCCCAACGAGAACAGCAGGAATACCACCCCAAGCTCGGCAAGGTCTGGCAATTCTTCGCTGTCGTTGACCCAGTCCAGCGCGGTAGGCCCCACCGCCAACCCGACACAGAGATAACCCAGTACGGGAGGCAGGCGCAGCCGCCTGAACAGGGCGATGACCACCAGGGACGAGGCGAGGATGATCAGCAGGTTGGCAAACAAGGGGAACTCCGTTTCAAGGTACAACGCACAGCGTAGAAGGGAAAACGTGACAAGCGTCGCTGGAAAAGCATTTGCGTTCAGTGATTTGCATCAGCGTTTTACCGAAACACCCTGAGGCGAGCCAGCGACTCGACGGTTTTCCGAGGCGGGCCTAGAATGACCGTCTATCTTTTTTGGGTCTACCCGCCATGCCTCCTGAATGCCAATTGTTCGGTACCCTGGGGTGCCATCTTTGCGAAGTCGCCGAAGCTGAGTTGATGCCTTTGGTTGAACATGGATTGTTGGTGGAATTGGTGGACATTTCAGAACGTGAAGACTGGGTGGAGGACTATGGGCTGCGTATTCCAGTGCTGCGCAGGCTGGATACCGGTGCCGAGCTGGACTGGCCCTTCGATACCGAACAGATCGTGGCATTCCTCCGTTGAACGGCTCGTTCGTCAGTTCCTGACACTGTGGTTGGCGAAAATATCGCGCTTCGGTTACTGTATGCCCATACAGCTATCTGGAGTGCACCCCTTGGTCAATGTCGAACAACTGAAAGCCAGCGTAAACAGGATGTCCGCGGACGTTGTGCGTGAGGCGGTCCTGGAGTTGCGCCTGGATGGCTTGGTGACCGAAGGCAAGACACCCTTCAATAAACTGCATTTCAATACCTGCTTCGCGGAGATCGAAGCGTTGTTCCAGCGCGCCGGCTATCACAAGCAGTTGGATGTGGTGGGTTACCAGGGCTTGCTGTACGCCCTCTACGATCCGGGTCGCTGGGAGGCGGTGGACGTACTGCGCTGGTTGAAAGAGTTCACCGAAGCGGCGGCAAAACCGACGTCGGCCACGGCGTAAAGCAATCATCGCTGGGCTGGCTGGGGCGACTGTCGGATAATGCCGGCATGCCAAATATCCAAGAGTTTTCAATGTCCGGTTCATCGTTTTCCGCCGCTCATCATCAGGCCAGTACGTTGTACCTGCCGCCCGGTTCCTGGCCGACGGTGCTGGAATGCCTGTGCGAGCATTTCAGCGCCATCAGTCGTGAACAGTGGCTGGACCGGATCGCCCGGGGCCGGGTATTGGACGGGGAGGGCAAGGCGATCCCTTTCGACTTGCCGTACCGCGAAGGCTTGCGCATCCACTACTTCCGGGAAGTACCCGACGAGAAACCGATCCCGGTGGTGGAGTCGATCCTGTACGCCGACGAGCACCTGGTGGTGGCAGACAAACCGCATTTTCTGCCGGTCACTCCGGCGGGCGAGTATGTCGAGCAAACCTTGTTGCGACGGTTGATCCGGCGGCTGGACAATCCGCATCTGGTGCCCCTGCACCGCATCGATCGGCATACGGCCGGGCTGGTGTTGTTTTCGGCCAACCCGCAAACCCGTTCGGCGTATCAGTCATTGTTCCCGACACGGCGAATCGAGAAGCGCTACCAAGCCATTGCCCGTGCGTTGCCTGGGTTGAACTTTCCCCTGGTGCATAAAAGCCGGATGATTGATGGCGAACCGTTCTTCCGGATGCAGGAAGGGCAGGGTGAGCCCAATACCGAAACGGCCATTGAAGTATTGGAAAGGAAGGGTGAGTTGTGGCGTTATGGCTTGTATCCGGTTACGGGTAAGAAGCATCAATTGCGGGTTCACATGAATGCCCTTGGGGCGGGGATCTGCAATGATCCGTTTTATCCGGATGTGCTTCGGGATGTCGAGGATGATTATGCCAATCCTTTGAAGTTGCTGGCTCAGGGGTTGCGTTTTGTTGATCCGGTGAGTGGTGGGGAGCGGGTGTTCGAGAGCGGTATTTCGTTGCAGTGGTAGTTGGTTTAGAACCCGCTATTACTGTGTGAGGTTTTGATTTTTTCGTTAGGAGAGCAAGAGCAGGGCACATGCTGGTATCTATGTGGCCGAGCCACCGCTATCGCGAGCAAGCTCGCTCCCACATTGGATCTTCAGCAGGCCCAAAGCCCTTGTGCACCGCACAACCTGTGGGAGCGAGCCTGCTCGCGAAGAGGCCGGCCCTTCCAACATCACCGCAAACTGACACACCGCCTTCGCGAGCAAACCCGCTCCCGCAGGGAAACACGGTCTCACCAAGAACCAGGTCGGCTATCCCAGAACCCAAAACCAAGCCCCAAAAAAAACCGGCGCTTCCCTCTTCAGGAAGCGCCGGTTTTTAGCAACATCGGGCAGCAGCGCTACAGATTACAAATCCTTAACGGTACGAACCTGATCCTTGTTCACGCGAGTCTGCTTGCCATCCAGTTGTTCGAATTCGTAGAAACCGCTTTCTTCATCGTAATGTGGGGTATCGACGGCCTGGATTTCGCGACCGTCATTCAAGGTGATCACCGTTGGCGAAGCGCACCCGGCAAGGGTGGCGAGGCCCAGGGCGAGCATGAACGTGGCGAGGGTCCGTTGTGTCATGGTGTTTCTCCGAAATGGATTCTTCAAGTTACTGACCTTCAGACGTATACATCGCGCGCAAGTTCCTGGCTAGTGTCAATCTGACACGCCTTTATGTCGAGCCAGTAGTTCCGGGGTGTTCAGATTGGCCAGCCGCGGATCGTCGGGAGGGCATTGCAAGGCAACGGCGTGCAGCGCGCGCATGATGCGGCCGGGGCTGCGTTCGCCTTCGCTCCAGGCTTGTTCGAAGCGTGCTGCCAGGGTCAACGGGATGACGCACAGCAGCGGTTCCCAATGCTCGCCGTGGCGCACCATCAACGGTTGGTCGGGGTGCAAGCTGGCCGTCCTGCGCATATTGTCGAGCAGGCTTGCGTCGATTTGCGGCACGTCGCATGGCAGCACCAGTAGATACGGGTGTCTCGCGGCCTTGAGACCTGCGCGGATGCCCGCCAATGGCCCGGGAAAATCGCCTTCCTCATCATGCACCAACTGATCGGCATACGGCGCATAACGTTGCGCATTGCGGTTGCAGGAAATGATCAGGTCATCGCTCATGTCGCGGGTCTGGCGATGAAGATGGGCAATCAGCGGTTCGCCTTGCCATTGCACCAGCCCTTTGTCCTGGCCGCCCATGCGTTGTCCGCGCCCGCCCGCCAGGAGCAGAATGGAGCAGGATGGCAGTGGCGTTTCCGAGGTCATGGCGTGTCTCCGCACGGGCGAAAAAATGAAGCGCTGTGATATAACACCGGGCTGTTTCCTTCACAACTGGACGAGCCTATGAAAGCCAAGGCTGATGTACCTTTCGTGCCGCTCAATATCGCGGTGCTGACAGTCAGTGACACCCGTACCCTGGAAACCGATACGTCCGGGCAGGTCTTCGTCGATCGGCTCACGGAGGCGGGTCACAACCTGGCGGCACGGGTCCTGCTCAAAGATGATTTGTACAAGATCCGGGCACAAGTCGCGACCTGGATTGCCGAGGACGTGGTGCAAGTCGTGCTGATCACCGGCGGCACCGGTTTCACGGGGCGTGACAGCACGCCGGAAGCCGTCACGTGCCTGCTGGACAAGCAGGTCGATGGCTTTGGCGAGTTGTTCCGGCAGATATCCGTGGCCGACATCGGCACTTCCACTGTGCAGTCCCGTGCGCTGGCCGGCCTGGCCAATGGCACGCTGGTATGTTGCCTGCCAGGGTCGACCAACGCGGTGCGTACCGGATGGGATGGGATCCTGGCCGAACAATTGGATGTGCGGCATCGGCCATGTAACTTTGTGGCTCATTTGAAACAGGCAGCCCCTTGTGAATCCCGTGGGTAAACCGGGCAAGGCCGGCGCCTTGATGGCCGTTGAGATAGCCTTGGCGCGGCTGCTCGAGATGGCGGAGAGCACACCGATTGTCCAACGCGAGCGTTTGCCTTTGGCCGAAGCATCAGGGCGAGTGCTGGCCGAGGACCTGATATCGACCCTTGACTTGCCGCCATGGCCCAACAGCGCCATGGACGGTTATGCCTTGCGGCTGGCGGACTGGAGCGGCGAGCCGTTGGTGGTCAGCCAGCGGATTTTTGCCGGGCAGGCGCCGGAGCCGCTGGCCGCTGGCACGTGCGCGCGGATCTTCACGGGGGCGCCAGTTCCTGCCGGCGCTGATTGCGTCGAGATGCAGGAAAACGCCGTGGTCGAAAGCGACCAGCGGGTGCGGTTTACCGAGCCCATGGTCAGTGGACAGAACATTCGTCCTCAAGGACAGGAGACCACCGTTGGCGAGCAGGTCCTCTCTGCCGGCACTCGCCTGGGGCCGATCGAGCTGGGCTTGGCGGCATCCTTGGGCTGTGCATCGCTGGACGTGGTGCGCAAGGTCCGCGTCGCCGTTCTGTCCACGGGTGATGAGCTGGTCGAGCCCGGCCAGGCACTGGGGCCTGGTCAGATCTATAACAGTAACCGCGTGCTGCTGTGTGGCTGGCTACAACGCCTGGGTTGTGAGGTGCTTGATGCCGGTATCCTGCCCGACGATTTGCCGGCCACCCGCGAGCGCTTGGCGCAGTTGTCGGATGTCGATCTGATCCTGTCCACCGGTGGTGTCTCGGTGGGGGAAGCGGACTTCCTCGGCATCGCCTTGCGTGAGGACGGTGAGCTGGCATTGTGGAAGCTCGCCATCAAGCCAGGTAAGCCGCTGACGTTCGGGCATTACCGTGGCGTGCCGGTCATAGGCCTGCCTGGAAATCCCGCGTCGACCCTCGTGACGTTCGCACTGCTGGCAAGGCCTTACCTGTTGAGACGCCAAGGCGTTCAGTCGGTGACGCCGCTCAAGTTCAAGGTGCCGGCCGGTTTCGCCTGGCCGAAGGCGGGCAGTCGCCGAGAATACCTGCGAGGCCGCATGGAGAATGGTCGAGCGGTCATCTACCGGAATCAGAGCTCGGGGGTCCTGCGCAGCGCGGCCTGGGCCGAAGGATTGGTCGAAGTGCTTGAGGGACAGATGCTGGTGGAGGGTGACGAAGTGGGCTTCATCCCCTTGAGCGAAGTCCTGGGCTAGCATGCCTACCAGGTGTTCTCCGGCCCGAGTGGGACGCTCGGGCCGTTGCGCGCCTCACCTTATCGCGTGAGCAGCATCACCAGCTGATCGAATCGGTTGTTGGCGACCCAGCCCAGCAGGCCGAGCACCACCGCCGCGGCGCCGGCCGAATAGGCCAGCCTGTGGCGGATCACCTTGACGTCGGTACGAATTTCATCCATGTCTTTGCGGATGTATTTGAGGTGGGTTTCCAGTTCAACGACGCGCGGTTCCAAATCAATTCCTCCAACGGGATTACTGCAACTTTTGCATTCGTTTCGAGTATCGGCCTGCCCGCTTCCAAAGGACGCGAGCTGCCGGGGAGACAGCTTGTATTCACGGTTATGCATGGGACGGTCCATCCCCATAACTGTTCGAGCGAGTGATCCGGCCCCTGCGGGCCGTAACGTATCCATCCATGGGAGCATGCTTCCTTGTGTGATGAGGTTTAAGCGATCCAGCAAAACATGAACCCAAGGTGTCTCAATACCGCTGGAGGGTCAATTGAGCTGATTCGCCAGACCCTGTAAGAAAACTCTTCGAATCAGGGCATGTTGATCGGACGAGCCGTCCTGCGCTTTTAAAATAATGGGGTGCACTGGGCTTTTTCGCTCGAATGAGCGGTCTCATGCCTGAACCTTCCAATGACGGAGACCACGATGAGCAAAGGCAAGGCGCTGTTGATTTTGCATGGCAAGCAAGCGCTCAACGAAGAGGTTCGCTCGGCCGTGATGCTCAAGCGCGAGCAGGGCTGGGACCTGGCGGTACGGTTGACCTGGGAAGCCGGTGATGCCCAGCGCTGGGTCGATGAAGCGCTGGCTGCCGGATATACGCGACTGATCGCTGGCGGCGGTGATGGGACCTTGCGTGATATCGCCGAGGCGATCGCTCACAAGTCCAGCGATGCCAGCCTGGTCCTGTTGCCGCTGGGCACGGCCAACGATTTCGCCCGGGCGGCCGGTGTGCCGTTGGAACCTGCGCAAGCCATGGATTTATTGGACGTTGCGCCGCGGGCCGTTGACGTGGGCGAAGTCGGCGGGCGGATTTTCCTGAACATGGCCACCGGTGGTTTCGGCAGCCAGGTGACGGCGAACACCTCCGAGGACCTCAAGAAGGTCCTGGGCGGCGCTGCCTATCTGTTCACGGGCCTGTCGCGATTCAGTGAGCTGAGTGCCGCCTATGGTGAGCTGCAGGGGCCCGATTTCCACTGGCAGGGCGATTTGCTCGCGCTGGGCATCGGTAACGGCCGGCAGGCGGGGGGAGGCCATGTGCTGTGCCCGGAGGCGTTGGCGGATGATGGGTTGCTGGACATCAGCATCCTGCCGGCGCCCCAGGAAGTGGTCAGTACCTTGAAGGACTTGCTCGCGGGCGGCCTGGGCATCGACAACATGTTTGTCCGCGCGCGTTTGCCCTGGGTGGAGATCAAGGTCGCGCAAGGCCTGGACATCAATCTCGATGGCGAGCCGTTGCAGGTCGATACCCTGCGCTTCACTGTCCGCCCAAAGGCGTTGCGGCTGCACCTGCCGTCCGATTCGCCGCTGTTGGGCGGCGCGACGGCGCTCAATCGTCCAGGCTGATGATTTGCTCGCGCACCGCGAACAGCACAAGGCCGGCCACGTCATGGATCTGTAGGCGCTTCATGACTTGCGCCCGGTGGGTTTCCACGGTCTTGATGCTCAGGTTCAGGCCGTTGGCGATTTCCCGGGTGGACTTGCCGCGCACGATCAGCCGCAGGATCTCCAATTGGCGTGCGGTCAGGTTATGGGTCTGGGCTGGGTCCGGCTGATGTTTCTGGACACGGGTCAGCGCCTGGTTGATCACGGTATGGGCAATGGCCGGGCTCAGGTAGCGTTCGTTGTTGCGCAGCGCCTCCAGGGCGTGTTTCAGCTCAGTGGCGGTGGTGTCCTTGAGCAGATAGCCATGGGCTCCGTATTCCAGCGCCTGCATGATCAGCGCCGGATCCGTATGCATCGACAGGATGAGCACCTTGCTGTGGGGGCGCACCCGCTTGAGCTGCTGCAACGCGTCCAGGCCACTGGTGTCCTTCATGGAAATGTCCAGCAGCACGATGTCGGGGTTCAGTCGCTCTACCAACGCCACCAAATGCGTGCCGTCATTGGCTTCGCCGATCACGGCATAACCTGGGATATCCATGACCAGGGCTCGTACGCCGGCCCTGATCAGGGAGTGGTCATCTACCAGAAGCAAATTACAAATCAAAGGAGAACCTTATTCTTACTGGCTCGTTCCAGGGCACGCGGCGCCCAGGGAAAGCGTGCTTCGATGTGCGTGCCTTTGCCGGCCTCGCTGATGACCTTGAGGGTGCCGCCTAATTGTTCGACCCGCTCCGACATGCCGGCCATGCCCCGCTGACCTTCGCGAGCGGGGTGGCTGGCGGGCGCAAAACCCAGGCCATCGTCGCTGATCAGCAGGGTCAGGCCGTCGGGCAAGCGTTGCAGGCGTACCAGCAGATTGGTCGCCCGGGCATGGCGCAAGATATTGGTGACCGCTTCCTGGGTGATCCGGAACACCGCCACCGACATCTCCTCCGGGATGCCCGTCATGCGCTGCTGGCAATCGAGGCTCCACTTCACCGGGGCGTTGGCCAGGGTCTTGAGCAGATGCGCCCGCAGACTGGCTTCAAGCCCGAGACTGGTCAGTTCCCGCGGATTGAGGATCGCCGATACATTACGGACCTTGTTGAGGGTTTCGTCCAGGGTCTCGCACAGGAGTGCGCACTGGTCTTGCAATTCTTCCGGCATCCGCCGCTTGAGCCATTCGCCTTGCAGTTTCGCCGCGGTCAGCAACTGGCCAATGTCGTCGTGCAATTCACGGCTGAGCCGATGGCGCTCATTCTCCTGGACCTCCAGCAGCCGGTCGGCCAGCTCCTGGGGCTGGAACTTGATGGATTTGCGCGACAATCGATGGTGGATCCAGACACAGCTCAAGGCCGCGACGTTCAGGGCCAGCAGGCCCAGCGGCACCGTGTGGGCGTACAGGTAGGCCAGCAGGCAGCCGAGGGTCGAGCAGATGCACAATAGTAATGTGAAGCGACGGGCGTTATCTCGGGAAGGAGGCCAGGTAATAAATGACTTGAGGCTGGCGTGCATAGCGGATGGAGCCAATGAATGTTCGCTGCGGGCAGGCCGGTCAGCGCATCTGACAAGCCGGGTCGGGTAAACGTTTCAGGTCGAAGGCAGCTTCGGTCGGCGGCTTTTACGGCGCTGTCTTGAAGTGGCTGACGCAGGAGATAGTACCACTTCGCCTATCGTGGGTCGCGCTCGGCATGGTGCCGTGAACGGGCTAAAGCGCAGGCTAATTGCCATCAGATCAGGCTTGTTTCTGGGGGTAGGACACCAACGCCAATGAACGTGACGCGGCCAATGCCTGGCCGGGACTTTGGCCTACCTGGAAAGCGAATGCCTCAATCAAGGAGGTCTGCTCGCTGCTGTCCAGACCCAACTGGCCGGTGGTGTGATCGACCAGCTCCAATTGCCAGGCCATCAGGGTGAAGCAGTCCTTCAAGGCTTCCAGGGCCTGATCATGTAATTCCATGTTTTGCGCGTGGCTGAGCAAACCATGGATGTGCAGGGAAAACTCCGAAACGGCTTCCAGCGCCAGGGCATTGGCTTTGTTCGACAGCTTCAGCAAGGTGCTGAGCATGCAATCGATGGCGTCCTTGTCGTTGTTGATCAATTGCAGATGGCTCAGGCATTCCTCCGACTTGGCCAGCAGCGTCTCGGCCTCGATCAGAAATTCGGGAAGACGTTGATTCCAGTTTCTACGATCGTTCGGCATGCTTATCTCCACAACATCATGTCAGGCGAAAGGAAACCGCGTATGGCGAACGGCTGGATCTCAAGGACGACCGCGGGCGGACGCACGACGACACGCCCGCGCCGTTGCGCGAAGGCGAGTTCGCAAACGATTGCACGGATGGGATCGGCCGAAAGGCAGCAGGTCCGATGTCCTGTGGTCGCGCACAAAAGCCTGACTCCGTTCAGCAATGAGAATGGCGTCACATTAATGGCTATTGGAAAGCGGGAATATCAGGTTGGACCTGATTGTGCCTAGGGGAATCCCTTAGGCAGGGGAACTTAGTGCGCAAACCGGAGTCGCGCAGCGGGAAAAACGGGGAATGAAATCGTGAAGCCAGTAAAGCATGATGTTAATGTGATATCAATTCCCCACGCTGTATTTTATCTGGGGTCAAGATTCGGCTCGTGCCGCCGATAGCTGTTTTATTGGATTCATCCGAACAAGCCCAGGAGTCACCGATGGCCGGCATTCTCGACACAGTAGATCAACGAACCCAATTGGTGGGTGAGAATCGCCTGGAAATTCTCATGTTTCGCCTGGCGGGTCGACAGCTGTTCGCCATTAACGTGTTCAAGGTCCAGGAAGTCCTGCAACTGCCGAAGCTGACGTTGATGCCGCAACGTCACCCGTTCGTGTGCGGTGTGGTCAATCTGCGCGGCCAGACGCTGCCGGTGATCGACCTGTCCCAGGCCATTGGCATGCGCCCGTTGGTGCCGGGCGCCAACAGCACCATTATCGTGACCGAATACAACCGTTCGGTGCAGGCATTCCTGGTGGGCGGCGTCGATCGCATCGTCAACATGAACTGGGAAGCCATCCTGCCGCCGCCGACCAGTGCCGGCCGCGAGCACTACCTGACGGCCATCAGCAAGGTGGACGATCAGCTGGTGGAAATCATCGACGTGGAAAAAGTCCTGGCCGAAATCGTGCCGTACAACGCCAAGGTCTCTCGTGACAAACTCGAAGATCCGGTGCTGGAACGTGCCCGTGGTCGCGAAGTGTTGCTGGTGGACGACTCCAATGTGGCGCTCTCGCAACTGCGCGACACCTTGGGTCAACTGGGCGTGAAAATGCACATTGCCAGCGACGGCCTGAAGGCGCTGAACATGCTCAAGGCCTGGGCCGATACCGGCGAGGTCATGACCGATAAATTGCTGATGATCTTCACCGACGCGGAAATGCCGGAAATGGACGGCTACCGCCTGACCACCGAAATCCGTAACGACCCGCGCTTGCGCGGACTCTATGTCGTTCTGCACACCTCGCTGTCGGGCAGCTTCAACGACTCGATGGTCAAGAAGGTCGGCTGCGACAACTTTCTCTCCAAATTCCAGCCGGACAAGCTGGTCGATGTCGTGCGCCAGCGGTTGATGCTCGACTGAAACCGATGGTGGTTTGCTTCAATGGCCGGCTCGTATAAGGTGGCATTTTTTTGCCCCTGGGGAAGTTGAGCATGTTGCGGCTGAGCGCGCTGTATCGGTATCCGTTGAAGTCCGGCAAGGGCCAGCCCCTGTCGGAAATCGGCCTGGACAAGCTCGGGCTGGACGGCGATCGGCGCTGGATGCTGGTGGACGAGGGCACGGGGCGATTCCTGACCCAGCGCGCCGTAGCGAAGATGAGCCAGCTTTCGGCCTTGTGGAACGAGGCGGGGGGGCTGACGCTCAGTGCGCCTGGCCATGGTGCCATCGACGTGTCGTTGCCACCTGCCCAGGAAGAGCAGCGGCGCGGTGTGATCATCTGGCGTGACACCTTGCGTGTGCCGGACGCCGGTGACGAGGCCGCGGCCTGGGTCAGTGAATTCATCGGCAACCCTACGCGGCTGGTGCATGTGCCGGTGGAGCTGGCGCGCACCACCGCAGCCGGTTATGGCAAGGACGACGACAAGGTCGCCTTTGCCGATGGTTTCCCCTTGTTGCTGATTGGCCAGGCCTCGTTGCAGGACCTGTCGAGTCGGGTCGGTCGTTCGCTGGACATGTTGCGCTTTCGTCCCAACCTGGTGGTCGAGGGCAGCGAAGCGTTTGCCGAGGACGGGTGGAAGCGCATTCGTATCGGCGAGGTGGAGTTCCGGCTGGTCAAGCCTTGCTCGCGGTGCATCATGACCACGGTCGATCCGCAAACCGGCGAGCGCGATCCGAATCGCGAACCCTTTGCCACGCTGCAGCAATACCGTTCGACACCGGACGGCGCGATGTTCGGCCAGAACCTCGTCAACGACAGCAACGGTCGGCTTGAAGTCGGCATGCCGGTTGAAGTGCTCGAATAAAAAGATCCGTGAATAAAAATGCCCGTGTCATTGGACACGGGCATTTTTGTTTATCACGCAACCGCTTTAGCTTTTGTGGCGAGGGAGCTTGCTCCCGCTGGGCTGCGAAGCGGCCCCCGCATTTCAGTCATCACATCGTAGGGGACGCTGGCGCGTCCAGCGGGAGCAAGCTCCCTCGCCACAGGGTTAACCATGTCCCCAAAAGGGGAGCATCTCTGGTGGTTCGTCGGCTTAGCCGCGGTACTCACACAGATAGGCAGTGTCGACAGCCACTTTGAGCTGGAACTTGCTGTTGGCCGGTACATTGAACTGGCTGCCGGCCTCGAAGGTTTCCCAGTCGGTGCTGTCGGGCAGCTTCACGGTCAGGGCGCCGGAGACGACGTGCATGATTTCCCGTTGGGCCGTGCCGAACTCATATTCGCCCGGAGCCATGACGCCGATGGTCGCTGGGCCTTCGGCAGTGCCAAAAGCGATCGACTTGACGGTGCCGTCGAAGTACTCGTTGACTTTGAACATGGGCGATTCCTCGAAAAAGGGGCTGAAAAAGGCCGGCCAGTATGCACAAGGCTGCAACATTCGTCATCTGCCGCGCCGGGTGGCGGACACCGCTCAACCCGGCAGCACCAAGGGCAACAATCGCGCGGTATTGCGGGCATCTTCCAGGGCTCGGTGCTGTTGACCGCAGAATTGCAGGCCCGCCAGTTGCAGTGCGCCATTGAGCCCCAGCGGTCGTTCCAGCCGACGGGCCTTGGCGAAGCGTTGCTTGAGGTTCATGTGCGGCACTTGGCCGAGGACACTGTGTAACTGCTGTTGCTGCCATTCCTGCAGCAGTTGCTTGCGGTCGTAGTCGCCCCAACTGACCCAGCTTTCCAGCTTCGGATGATACGGCGCCAGCCAGCGCTCGAACGCCGGCCAGACTTCGGTCAAGGGCTCGGCGCTGTCGATATTGGCCTGGGTAATATGGGTCAGTTCGCGACAAAAAGGCGTGAGCAGCGGGCGTCTCAGGGGCCGCACGAAGCGCTGGAAGTGATCCACTTCGCGGCCGTCACGATTCACCAGCGTGGCGCCGATTTCGATAATTTCCATTTCGGTTACCGGCCAGCCACCCTCGTCGGTGGTGGCCTCCAGATCAATCACCAGCCAGTGAGGCATTGCAGGGTTCCCGGTATCGGCGTGCTGATGGGTTTGAGCGTAGTCAAACCCCGGGCATCCGACTAGTGGGCTGTTTCGACACGCAACAAAACCTGACGGTTTTTCACTTGGTCACCGCGCTTGACCTGCAATTGCCTGACCACGCCGTCGACGCCGGCCATGAGTGGATGCTCCATTTTCATCGCTTCGAGCACCATCAGCAGTTGGCCCTGGCGCACCGGGCTACCTTCGCTGACCAGCAGCTCGACAATGGCGCCGTCCATGGGCGCCTTGAGCGTTCCGTCGCTGGTGGTGGCCTTGGCGGCGACCGGAGCCAGGGTCCGGTCTTGCAGGTGCAGGCCGCCGGGGCGGGTGGACAGCCAGAGGTCGTGGCCATCGAGGCGCCAGGCCTGGCGCTGGCGAATCCCATCGATCATCAGCGACGCGCCATTGGCGTCAACGTCGAGCAGCCTCAGTTCGACCAGGCGTTCGGCACTGCGGATGTTCAATGTCCCGTCGGTTTCGGCCTCAAGGCTCAGCGTCCAGTCGCGCTCCCCGACGCCAATCCGAAAATGCCGCGCCATGCCGACGCTGTTGCGCCACCCGCCCAGGCCGGGTGCATGCCGTGCCTGCGAGGCCTGATAAAACGCCGCCGTGGCGATGGCCAGTTGTTCGGTGGAGGGCTCAATGGGCAGTAGTGCGGGATGATTGGCAAAGTGCTGGCCGATGAAACCGGTACCGAAGTCGCCGTCGATGAAGCGTGGGTGCGCCAGCAAGCCGGCGAGCAAGCGCTGGTTGCTCTGGACGCCCAGCAGCACGCAATCTTCCACCGCCCGGAGCAATTTGCGCCGGGCGTCTTCGCGGGTGGCGCCGTGGACGATGAGTTTGCCCAGCATCGAATCGTAGAATGGCGTGATGACCTGGCCTTGCAGTAGGCCGTGGTCGATCCGCACGCCGTCCTGTATCGGCGGCGCCCAGCCGATCAACCGCCCGGTCTGGGGCAGGAAATCCGTCGCCGGGTCCTCGGCGTACAGCCGCACTTGCAGGGCATGGCCGCTAAACATCACTTGATCCTGGCGCAAGGGCAACGGCTTGCCGGCGGCGACATCCAACTGCCAGGCTACCAGGTCCAGGCCAGTGATCAACTCGGTGACGGGGTGTTCGACCTGCAAGCGTGTGTTCATCTCCAGAAAGTAAAATCGACCGTCCGTCGCGAGCAGGAATTCCACGGTCCCGGCACCGACGTAATTCACAGCACGCCCTGCTTTGAGTGCCGCCTCGCCCATGGCCCGGCGCAGGTCGGCGGTCATGACCGGGCAGGGCGCCTCTTCGATGATTTTCTGGTGGCGCCGCTGAATCGAGCAGTCCCGTTCCCCCAGGTGGATCAGTTGACCGTGATGGTCGCCGAATATCTGCACTTCCACATGCCGTGGATCGATCAACGCCTGTTCGAGGATCAACTCGTCGCTGCCAAAACCGTGCAAGGCTTCCGAGCGTGCACTGCGCAATTGCTCCAGCATGTCTTCGGCGCGTTGGACCAGGCGCATGCCGCGACCGCCGCCACCGGCACTGGCCTTGATCATCAGTGGGTAGCCGATGCGCTCGGCTTCGCGTAGCAGCGTGTCGTCGTCCTGGGCCGCGCCCTGGAAACCGGCGATGCAGGGAACACCGGCTGCGAGCATGGCAATTTTCGCGCGGCGCTTGCTGCCCATCAGGTCGATGGCCTGGGGGCTGGGGCCGATGAAAACCATGCCGGCTTCTTCGCAGGCTTGGGCGAACCCCGCATTTTCCGAAAGAAAGCCGTAGCCGGGATGGATCGCGTCGGCGCCGCTGCGCCGGGCTGCGTCGAGCATGGCCAAGGGATTGAGGTAGGACTGTTGCACCGGGGCCGGGCCGATCAGCACGGCTTCATCGGCCATGCGCACGTGCAGCGCATCGGCGTCGGCCTCGCTGAACACCGCCACCGTGCGGTAGCCCAGGGCCTGGGCGGTGCGTTGGATGCGACAGGCGATTTCGCCGCGGTTGGCGACAAGGAGTTTGCTGAAGGTGGGCATGGGTCATTCCTGGGTTTTTGCGCTGTCTGTCCGGGCCTCATCGCGAGCAGGCTCGCTCCCACAATGGAGGGTGAACACAGTCCAATGTGGGAGCGAGCCTGCTCGCGATGGCGGTTTTGCAGACTGAGCACTCACTTGTTCTTCCCCGGCAAAATCCCCATGAGCTTGTAGATGATGCCCAGCATGATCTCGTCCGCACCGGCGCCGATGGACACCAGCCGTACGTCGCGATAGGCCCGGGCGACCGGGTTGTCCCACATGAAACCCATGCCGCCCCAATATTGCAGGCAACTGTCGGTGGTTTCCCGGGCCAGGCGCCCGGCCTTGAGCTTGGCCATGGACGCCAGCCGAGTGACGTCCTGGCCGTGGATGTACTGCTCGGTGGCCTGGTAGACCAGCGCCCGCAGGCATTCGATCTCGCTGGCCAGTTCCGCCAGGCGAAAGTGGATCACCTGGTTGTCGATCAGGGCCGTGCCGAAGGTCTTGCGTTCCTTGCAGTACGCGATGGTGCTGTCGATGCACTGTTCCAGGCCCTTGAGCATGTTGGCCGCGCCGAACAGGCGTTCCTCCTGGAATTGCAGCATCTGCATCATGAACCCGGCGCCTTCCTGGCCAATGCGGTTGCGTTGTGGCACGCGCACGTCGTCGAAAAACACCTGGGCGGTTTCCGAGCTGCGCATGCCGAGTTTGTCCAGGTGCTGGCCGAGGCTGATGCCGGGGCTGTCCATCGGCACCATGATCAGCGATTTGTTGACGTGGGGCTTGTCGTCCGAAGTGTTGGCCAGCAGGCAAATGAAATCGGCGCTCGGCGCATTGGTGATCCACATCTTGCTGCCGTTGATGATGTAGTCGTCGCCGTCCTTGCGCGCGGTGGTCTTGAGCCCGGCGACGTCGGAACCGGCGCCGACTTCCGAAACCCCGATGCAGCCCACCTGTTCACCGCGAATGGCCGGGCGCAGGAATGCGTCACGCAACTCATCGGAGCCGAATCGGGCCAGGGCCGGGGTGCACATGTCGGTCTGCACGCCAATGGACATCGGCACGCCGCCGCAATGAATGGTGCCGAATTCCTCGGCCGCGACGATCGAATAGCTGTAGTCCAGGCCCATGCCGCCGAATGCCGTTGGCTTGGAAATGCCCAGCAGGCCCAGCTCGCCGGCCTTGCGAAAAATCCCGTGGATGGGGAAACGTCCAGCGCGCTCCCATTCGTCGACGTAGGGGTTGATGTCGCGGTCGACAAATTGGCGAACGGTGCGCCGCAGTGCTTCATGTTCTTGGGTGAAGATCATTCTTGTTGTTCTCCTGGAGTCAGCGCTCAGAAACGGGCCACGCCAAAGCTGTTGGCTTGCAATGGCCGCTGTTCGGCCTCGTGACAGATGTCCAGCAGAAAGCCTAGCAATGTGCGGGTATCACGCGGGTCGATAAGCCCGTCGTCCCACAGGCTGGCGCTGCCGTAGAGGGCGGTGGATTGGCTGTCGAGTTTCTGCGCGGTGGTGTGCTCGAGCAGGTCCAGCATCTTCGGGTCGGGGCTCAGGCCGTTCTTGAGTTGCGTGGCCTCGGTGATCATTCGCAGGACCTTGCCGGCCTGGGCGCCGCCCATCACGGCGGTGTGGCTGTTGGGCCAGGCGAAGATGAAGCGCGGATCAAGCCCGCGGCCGCACATAGCGTAGTTGCCGGCGCCGTAGGAGCCGCCTACGACGACGGTCAGCTTGGGCACCCGGGCATTGGCCACGGCCTGTATCATCTTGGCCCCGTGCTTGATCACCCCTTGTCGCTCGGACTCGGTGCCGACCATGAATCCGGTGGTGTTGTGCAAGAACAGCAATGGTGTGCGGCTCTGGTCGCACAATTGGATGAACTGCGCGGCCTTGCTGGCGCCCTGGGGCGTGATCGGTCCGTTGTTGCCGATCAGGCCACAGGCATGGCCGCGAATGTGCAGGTGGCCGCAAATCGTCTGGGCGTCGAATTCGCTTTTGAAAGCCAGGAAGTTCGAGCCGTCGGCGATGCGGGCGATGATTTCCCGCACGTCATAAGGCTTCTTCGGGTCGTCGGGCACCAGTCCCAATAATTCGTCGGCGGGGTAGAGCGGCTCGGTCCAGGTTCGTTCGGGTTGTGACGGCAGTTGTGCATCCCAGGGCAGCAGGCTGAGGATTTCCCGGGCCAGGCGTACGCCATCGGCATCGTTCTCGGCCAGGTATTCGGCGGTGCCGGCCACCTGCGCGTGCATCAGCGCACCGCCCAGTTCTTCTTCGCTGGCCACTTCGCCGGTCGCGGCCTTGAGCAACGGCGGCCCGGCCAGGAACAACCGCGCCTTATCGCGCACCACCACCACGTAGTCCGACAAACCCGGCTGATAGGCTCCGCCGGCCGTGGCGGAGCCATGCACCACGGTGATCTGCGGCAGGCCCATGGCCGACATACGTGCCTGATTGGCGAAGCAGCGCGCGCCTTCGACGAAAATCTGCGCGGCGTAATTGAGATTGGCGCCGCCACTTTCGGCCAGGGTGATGACCGGCAGTTTGTTTTCCATGGCGATCTGTTGCAGGCGCAGGGTCTTGAGCAAGCCGCTGGGGGAAATCGTGCCACCCTTGATCGCGCTGTTGTTGACCACCACCAGCACCCGCGTCCCGGACACGTAGCCGATCCCGGCGATCAGGCCGCCTCCGGCCTGGCTGCCATCCTTGTCGTCATGGAGTTTGTAGCCGGCCAGGCTCGCCAGCTCAAGAAACGGCGCGCCGGGGTCCAGCAGCAGGTTCAGGCGTTGGCGCGGCAACAGTTGGCCGCGCCGTTCGAATTTGCCCTGGGCCTGGGCCGCTTTCTCCACCACGGCCTGTTCGAGCTGGCGCAGTTGTTCGACGCCGGCCAGCATCGCCGTGTAATGGCGCGCGAAGTCAGCGCTGTGGGGATCCAGGTGCGATTCGATGACCGGCATGCAGACTCCTCGTGTTGGAACGGATTAGCGCCAAACCCTGTGGCGAGGGAGCTTGCTCCCGCTCGATTGCGCAGCAATCGCAAAAGCCGGGGTCGCTGCGCAACCCAGCGGGAGCAAGCTCCCTCGCCACAGGTTTCACAGGTGCTGCAGATCGTTCATTTGCCATGGCGACCGTCCTTAGCCGACCTGATCGGCAACGTGTTGCGGCACCGGTATCTGAATCTCCAGCAATTGCTGGGCGAACGCCTTGCCCTGGGGGTCGATGCGCAGGCTGGCGACACCGCCGCCACCGAGGGCGTTTTCCAGCAGGAAATTCAAACTGTGGGTGCCCGGCAGGTACCAGCGTTCGACCCGGCCCAACTGCGGGTCGAGCACGTGGCTCATCCAGTCGACCATCACCTCCGGGGTCAGCGCTTCGGCGATCCAGGGCAGGTATTCGGGCTCGCGGGCAATCACGCCAATGTTGCTGTGGTTGCCCTTGTCGCCGGAGCGCGCCACCGCCAGTTTGATCAGCGGCACGCTGGCGTCGGCCCGGCCCTGGGGTTTGGGCAGGTCCGGGGCGACCGGCAGGCCGGTGATGTCCAGCGGTTCGAGGGCGGGCAGGGGACACGGGTGGCGCTGGCCGTCGAACTCGATGTCGAGCCGGCAAGTGGCTTTGTCGATCAGGAACGAGAAAAGGCGAATCAACGGCGACACCGTCGGCCGGCCACCGACCAGGCCGGTCAGTCCCGGCGCCATGCCGGTGGCGGCTTGGGCGATTTCCCTGGAAAACAGCACCAACGGTTGTTTGTCCGGGTGTCGCACCGCCAGTTTGATGACCACCTCACGGCTGTCCCGGCGCTGGCCATGTGGGCCGTAAGTGGCTTCGCTGCCCAGCAGTTCGATGTTCACTTCGCTGAAGGGCGCCCAGCCACGCTGGCGCAATAGCTGCGAGGTCTTGGCGATGATCGCCTGGCTGACCCGTTCAGCCTTGGCCACGGCATCGATGCCGGCGATCAGGCACGTGGCGGTGCAGCGCCAGCCGTCCAACCAGGTGGTGCAGACCTTGTACCGGTCGCTGGGCGGCAGCCCCTTGGCCCCGTGGACGCGCACGGCGTGCTTGCCCTGCTGGGTCAACCTGACCTGGCTGAAATCACAGATCACGTCCGGCAGCAGGTAACCTTGCGGGTCGCCGATTTCGTAGAGCAACTGCTCGCCGACGGTCAGCGGCGTGACCAGTCCACCGCTGCCTTCAGGCTTGGTGACGATAAATTGGCCGTCGGCGCTGGCTTCGACGATGGGGAAGCCAATGTGCTCGAAATCCGGCACTTGCTGCCAGTCGGTGAAATTTCCGCCGGTGCACTGGGCGCCGCACTCGATGAGATGCCCCGCCAGCGCGGCCTGGGCCAATCGGTCGTAATCGTCCCAGGCCCAGCCGAACTCATGCACCAGGGCGGCGCTGACCACGGCGCTGTCCACCACTCGCCCGGTGATCACCACATCGGCGCCCAGGCGCAACGCTTCGACGATACCGGGCGCGCCGAGGTAGGCATTGATGGACACGCACGCGGGCGGCAGGGGCTCGCCGCTGGACATCTCGCGGATGCCTTGGGCGGCGAGCCATTCGCCTTGCGGTTGCAGGTCATCGCCCAGCAGCACGGCGATTTTCAGCGCTACGCCGGCCTGATCACAGGCGGCTTGCAAGGCCCTCGCACAGGCCTGGGGATTGACCCCGCCGGCGTTGCTGATGACGCGGATCCGGTCGTCATGCAATCGCTTGAGCAGCGGGGTGAGGACCTCGATGAAGTCCGTGGCATAGCCGCTCGACGGGTCCTTCAAGCGCGCCCCGGCCATGACCGACATCGTCACTTCGGCCAGATAGTCGAACACCAGGTAATCCAGCTTCCCTCCCTCGATCAGTTGCGCCGCCGCGGTGCAGGTATCGCCCCAAAAGGCACTGGCGCAACCGATACGGATCGTTTTTCCCATGGCGTTCCCTCCGGCAAAGGTGGTTCGAGACTACCAAGCAAGCGCTTGGTTTGTAAACGCTGTCCCGTACTTGTGGCCGAGCGCTTGCTTGGTTGCCTCGCTCGGCTTAAATTGCCCGCGCCACCGATGGTTTGACGTGCAATGGCGGCGCGTTGGTTGATCGACTGTAGGAGAGAATGGGTGGACGAGCAAAAAGCCCTGGGCGTGATGCGTGAGCTGGTCGACAGCGGGCAACTGACCGATCCGGACAGTGCTCGCGGCAAACTGCTCCAGACCGCCGCCCATCTGTTTCGCAACAAGGGCTTCGAGCGCACCACGGTGCGCGACCTGGCCAGTGCCGTGGGCATCCAGTCGGGCAGCATCTTCCACCATTTCAAAAGCAAGGATGAAATCCTGCGGGCGGTGATGGAAGAAACCATCCGCTACAACACTGCGCTGATGCGCGCCGCCCTGGCCGAGGCCGACAGCGTGCGCGAGCGGGTGCTGGCGCTGATCCGCTGCGAATTGCAGTCGATCATGGGCGGCACGGGCGAGGCCATGGCCGTGCTGGTCTATGAATGGCGTTCGCTTTCGCAGGACGGACAGCGGCAGGTACTGGCCCTGCGTGACATTTATGAAGACTTGTGGCTGGAGGTTCTGGGCCAAGCCAAGGAGGCCGGGTATATTCGCGGGGACGTGTCCATTACTCGACGGTTCCTAACCGGGGCGTTGTCCTGGACCACCACCTGGTTTCGCGCCGAAGGCAGCTTGAGTCTCGATGAACTGGCCGAGCAGGCCCTGATCCTGGTGCTTGAAGAAAAACAATAATCGAACGGTGCTTTGAAGGGCCGTGTGGCTGGCTAAGCGGCTGAAACCGCCTAGCTTGATTGTAGTGACGGGACTTTTGGGGAGTGGGTTATCTTGACGTTTTCGCCGATGGGGATGACCTCGCGTGTGCTAATGGCTGCTTTGGCCGCTTTCCTGGCGTTGCCGATCGAGGCGGCGCAACAGGTGCGGATCGGCGCGGCGCATTTTCCGCCCTACACCGTTCGTCCCGAGAACGGCGCCGACACCGGCCTGTTGCCGCAGATGGTCGAGGCCTTGAACCAGTCGCAAAGCGACTATCAGTTCGTACTGGTGCCGACGTCGATCCCGCGCCGCTTCAATGATTTCAAGCAAGGCCGGGTCGACATGGCGATTTTCGAGAACCCCGAATGGGGTTGGCAGGATGTGCCACACACTGCCGTGGACATGGGCCTGGAAGATGCGGAGGTCTTCGTCGCCCAGCGCCAGCCGGATCGCCAGCAAAGTTATTTCGCCGACCTCAGGGGCAAGCGCCTGGCGTTGTTCAGTGGTTACCACTACGCCTTTGCCGAATTCAACCCCGACCCCAAGTTCCTCGCCGGCCAATACAACGCCACGCTGACGTACTCCCATGACAGCAACCTGCTGATGGTGTTGCGCGGGCGGGCGGACATCGCCCTGGTGACCCGTTCGTACCTCAACGATTACGTGTTGCGCAACCCGGAAGTCGGCCCGCAATTGCTGGTGTCCGAACGCATCGATCAGGTTTACCACCATTACGCGTTGATTCGGCCGCAGGCGCCCATTTCCAGTGAAGCGTTCGCACAGTTGCTGCAAACGCTGCGGGACAACGGTCAACTGCTGAAGATTTTCCAGCCGTACCAGATCCAGCTGGTGCCCACGCATTCCCATTGACGGTGCCACTAAATTTCCCTTCCCGGCTCACGTCCCACGTTGACTACCGACGAATACGCGAGCCGCTCCCATGTCCAACCTCAACCACCCGACGACGCTGCCCTTGCCCGGCGGTCGTCGCCTCGGCGCCGATGAAACCGAACGCCACCTGAGCCTGATGCTCGAAGGCGCGCCGCTGATCCGGCTGCGCCTGGTGCGCGGTCCCGAGTTGCATGTGCATTTACAGGAAATCAACGACCGTCCGATGGGCCCGGCGTTGTGGGCAGCCTGCTATTGGCTGTTTGCCCGCGATCCCGAGTGCCAGCGCCTGACCTGGCACCTCGACGAGCGCCCTGGCGAAGCCTTGCTCAGCGGTTTACTGACGGGCACCGAACGTGCCGGTGAATACCGTTGCGAGCGCACGCTGTTCTGGCAATTGCCGCAGCCTTGGCTGGGGGAGTCGTTCAGCGGCAGTTACCCGCAACAGATGGTCATCACCGATGGTCGTCGCCATCCACGCCGGCCGATCAAGCCGCGCGGTGAGGTGTACCGACGTTTCGATGCGCGGCTGGGGGCCTGGGTGTCCTTGCGCACCCTGGAAATCGAGCAGGACCTGGAACGTTTCAACCGCTGGCAGAACAGCCCGCGGGTGGCGAGTTTCTGGCAGGAGGAGGGCAGCCTGGAACAGCATCGCGAGTACCTGGGCAAGCTGCAGGCCGATCCGCGGGTCTTGACCCTGATCGGTTGCTTCGATGACCAGCCGTTCGCTTACTTCGAAGCCTATTGGGCCAAGGAAGATCGGATCGCGCCGTTCTATGAGGCCGACCACTACGACCGCGGCATCCATATGCTGGTGGGCGAAGAGCAGCACCGCGGGCCGCACAAGGTGGCGAGCTGGCTGTCGGCGCTGGTGCACTACCTGTTCCTGGACGACCCGCGCACCCAGCGCGTGGTCGCCGAGCCCCGGGCCGACAATGCGCGGATGATCGGGCACTTGCATGACCAGTGCTTTCATTGCGAGAAGGAATTCGATTTTCCCCACAAGCGCGCGGCGCTGATGATCCTGGGGCGTGAGCGGTTCTTTGATCGGTGTGGGTTGATGTGAAACCTTATGGCCTCATCGCGAGCAAGCTCGCTCCCACAGTGGATCTTCAGTGATTGCCAGAATTGTGGGAGCGAGCTTGCTCGCGATGAGGCCGGCAAAACCACCGCAAGTTACCGCCGGGCGAACGTATCCCCGCGAACCCCCGACACCTTGCGGCAATGCACCAGCGCGTCGCGGATCATGAAGTTCACCAGGGTCGGCGAGACGCCCAGTTCCTTGGCGATGTCCTTCTGCGGCACGCCGTGCAGGCGGTACATCTCGAAGGCATAGCGGGTGCGGCTGGGCAGTTCGGTCAGCGCGTCGGCGATGTGCTCCAGCGTGGAGAAGTTGATATGGGAGGTTTCTGGCGAAGCACCCTGGATCACCACGTTCAACCCTTCCTCTTCCGGCCCCGAGTATCGCTGTTCCAGCGCCTGCTTGCGGTAGTGGTCGATCGCCAGGTTGCGCACGATCTGAAACAGGTAACTGAGCTGCGCCTTGAACGAGGAGGTGATTTGTGGCGCCGATTGCAGCCGGAAAAAAGCGTCCTGCACCACATCTTCCGCGCGGGACCGGCAGCCGGTAATGCGCGCCGCGATCTTGACCAGGATCAGTCGGTTATCGACGAACGCCTGGAGTAACGGTGAGTCGCACCTGCTTGTGGATACTTGTTCCGTCATGGAATTCACCTTGCTGCAAAAAGTTAGCGGGACGTCCGGATGCCGGACCCGTCCTACACATCGAGCGCCAAATTAGGCTTAATGATAATGATTGTCAATTGAGAAGAAGAATTATTGATGCAATAAAGTCCAGTCTCGGCGCCGCGACCCATTGCCGCGGCGCCTGGCTGTCGGATGCTTCGCGGCAGGCCTTGGTGAGTCAGCTGCCCGACTAATTATTTGCCGCCGCTATCCGTTCCATGGGGGACAACTTGCAAGCCGAATTCAGGCAGGAAACCCCCATGACCGACGCGTTCGAACTCCCCAGCACCCTGGCTCATGCCCTCCAGCGCCGTGCCGCGCTGACGCCGGACCGGGTGGCCCTGCGCTTCCTTGCCGACACCCCTGGGCAGGGTGTGGTGTTGAGTTATCGCGACCTGGACCTGCGCGCCCGGACCATCGCCAGCGCCTTGCAGGCCGACGCGGCGCTGGGCGATCGCGTGGTGCTGCTGTTCCCCAGTGGCCCGGATTACGTCGCAGCGTTCTTTGGCTGTCTCTACGCCGGGGTGATTGCCGTGCCGGCCTATCCGCCGGAATCCACTCGTCGCCACCATCAAGAGCGACTGTTGTCGATCCTCAAGGACGCCGAACCGCGCCTGCTGCTCACCAGCAGCGACCTGCGCGAACCGCTGCAAGCCATCGAATCGGCGCCACCGGTAGTGTGCGTCGATACCCTCGACCCGGCCCGCGCCGGACAATGGCGGATGCCGATGCTGCAGGACGATGACATTGCCTTCCTGCAATACACCTCCGGTTCCACTGCATTGCCCAAGGGCGTGCAGGTCAGCCACGGCAACCTGGTGGCCAACGAATTGCTGATCCGCCATGGCTTCGGCATCGACCTGAACCCCGACGATGTGATCGTCAGTTGGCTGCCGCTGTACCACGACATGGGCCTGATTGGCGGCCTGTTGCAGCCAGTGTTCAGTGGCGTTCCCTGTGTATTGATGTCCCCGGCTTATTTCCTGGCCCGCCCCCTGCGTTGGCTCGAAGCGATCAGCGAATACGGCGGCACCATCAGCGGTGGTCCGGATTTCGCCTACCGGTTATGCAGCGAGCGGGTCAGTGATTCAGCCCTGCAGCGTCTCGACCTGAGCGGCTGGCGCGTGGCCTATTCCGGCTCCGAGCCGATTCGCCTCGACACCCTGGAACGATTTGCCGAGAAGTTCGCCCCGTGCGGCTTCACGCCAGATAATTTCATGGCCTCCTACGGCCTGGCCGAAGCGACCTTGTTCGTCGCCGGCACGCCACGCCACCATGGCATTCCTTCGCTGCGGGTGGTTGAGGCGGCACTGGCGCAAAACCGGGTCGAGCCGGGGCAGGGCAGCGCGGTGATGAGTTGTGGTGTCAGTCAGCCCGGGCACGCGGTGCTGGTCGTCGAGCCGGCGACGTTGCAGCCATTGGCCGACAATCAGGTCGGTGAAGTCTGGGCCGCCGGGCCGAGCATCGCCCTGGGCTATTGGCGCAACCCTGAAGCCAGCGCCAAGACCTTTGTCCAGCACGACGGCCGGACCTGGCTGCGCACCGGTGACCTGGGATTCCTGCGCGGCGGTGAACTGTTCATCACCGGGCGCCTGAAAGACTTGCTGATCGTGCGCGGGCACAACCTTTATCCCCAGGACATCGAGCAAACCATCGAGCGTGAAGTGGAGGTGGTGCGCAAGGGCCGGGTGGCGGCGTTCTCGGTCAACGACGGGGGGGAGGAAGGCATCGGCATCGCCGCGGAAATCAGCCGCAGCGTGCAGAAAATCCTGCCGCCGGAAGCCCTGATCAAGCTCATTCGCCAGGCGGTGGCCGAGGCCTGCCAGCAAGCCCCAAGCGTGGTTGTGCTGCTCAATCCCGGCGCGTTGCCCAAGACCTCCAGCGGCAAGTTGCAGCGCTCGGCCTGCCGCACCCGATTGGCCGACGGCAGCTTGGACAGTTATGCCCAGTTCCCCTCAGCCGAAGTAACCCCGTCAACCGAAGTCACCGTGGCGGATGAGTCCGCGCAGTCCTGCGAATTGCAAACCCTCATCGGCCAGGTCTGGCGAGAGCAGCTACAGGTCGAGCAAGTCCAGGCTGATGATCATTTTTTCCTGCTGGGTGGCAACTCCATCGCTGCCACCCAGGTGATTGCGCGATTGAGTGAAACCCTCGGACTGGCGCTCAACCTGCGCCTGCTGTTCGAAGCCCCGACCCTGGCCGCGTTCGCGGCAGCGGTGGCGAACCAGCAGCAGGGCGGCGGCCAGGCCCGGGGCGCCATCAGCGCGTTGCCGCGCCACGCGCCACTGCCGCAATCCCTGGCGCAGAACCGTTTATGGATCACCTGGCAGCTCGACCCGACGAGCCGCGCCTACAACATTCCCGGTGGCTTGCACCTGCGCGGCGAGTTGGACGAAGACGCCTTGCGCGCCAGCTTCCAGCGACTGATCGAGCGTCATGAATCCCTGCGCACACGGTTCCTGGAGCGCGATGGCGTGGCCCTGCAACAAGTCGATCCGGCCGGCGAGTTCGAGCTGCATGTCATCGACCTTGGCGACCTGCCTGCCGACTCGCGCGCAGCCCGGGCGCGACAGGTTCGAGAAGACGAGGCGGCCACGCGGTTCGATCTGGAGAAGGGACCGCTGCTGCGGGTCACCCTGCTGCGCCTCGACGAGGATGACCATCAACTGCTGGTGACGCTGCATCACATCATCGCCGATGGCTGGTCGATGAATGTGTTGATCGAAGAGTTCTCCCGCTTGTACGCCGCCGCTTCCCAAGGGCAGGTCGCCGAGCTGGCGCCATTGCCCTTGCAGTACGCCGACTACGGCAGTTGGCAACGCCAGTGGCTGGCCGAGGGCGAGGCCGAGCGTCAACTGAGCTATTGGAAGCAGCAACTGGGCGCTGAACATTCGGCCCTGATGTTGGGCACCGATCATCCACGCAGCGCTCAACGCCAACGCAGCGCCGCGCGGCACAGTTTGCGCCTGGACAAGGACCTCGGCGAGGCCCTGCGCCAAGTGGCCCAGGCCCATGACGCGACGCCGTTCATGCTGTTGCTGGCCGCCTTCCAGGCGCTGTTGCAGCGTTACACCGAGCAATCCGACTTGCGCATCGGTGTGCCCAACGCCAACCGTCCGCGCCTGGAAACCCAGGGGCTGATCGGCTTCTTCATCAACACCCAGGTCCTGCGTGGGCAGGTCGATTCCCGGCAATCGTTCGCCGCGCTGCTGGCCCAGGCCCGGGAAGCCACGCTGGGTGCCCAGGCTCACCAGGACCTGCCGTTCGAACAACTGCTCGAAGCGTTTCCCGAGGCGCGCGAGCACGGCTTGTTCCAAGTGATGTTCAACCACCAGCAACGTGACCTGAGCGCCTTGCGACGCCTGCCGGGGCTGCTCGCCGAAGAGTTGCCGTGGCACAGCCGCGAAGCCAAGTTCGATCTGCAACTGCACAGCGAAGAAGATCGCAACGGTCGCTTGACCCTGTCGTTCGACTACGCCGACGAATTGTTCGAGGCGACGACCATCGCCCGCCTGGCGGAGCACTACTGCAACCTGTTGCGGGCGGTCTGTGCCGATCCGCAGCAAGCCATTGGCGACGTGCCGCTGTTGACCGCCGATGAGCACCGCCAACAGCAGCAATGGAGCGCGGCCCCGTGCGCGCCGGCCAGTCAATGGCTGCCGGAGCTGCTGAACGAGCAGGCCCGCTGCACGCCGCAACGGATCGCGTTGCGCTGGGACGGCGGTCAACTCGATTATGCCGAGCTGCACGCCCAGGCCAATCGCTTGGCCCATTACCTGCGGGACAAGGGCGTTGGCCCGGATGTCTGCGTGGCGATTGCCGCCGAGCGTTCGCCGCAGTTGCTCATCGGTGTGTTGGCCATCATCAAGGCCGGCGGCGCCTATGTGCCGCTGGATGCGGACTACCCGGCCGACCGCCTGGCCTACATGCTCCACGACAGTGGCGTCGATCTGCTGCTGACTCAAACCGCGCTGCTCGAACGTTTGCCGGCGTGCGACGGCGTCAGTGTCATCGCCATGGACGCCCTGCACTTGGAGCAATGGCCAAGCAATCCGCCGGGCCTGCACCTGCACGGCGATCACCTGGCCTACGTGATCTACACCTCCGGTTCCACCGGCCAGCCCAAAGGCGTCGGCAACACCCACGCGGCCCTGGCCGAGCGCCTGCAATGGATGCAAGCGAACTACGGGCTGGACGCCAGCGATGTGCTGATGCAAAAGGCCCCCATCAGTTTCGACGTGTCGGTCTGGGAATGCTTCTGGCCGCTGATCACTGGCAGCCAACTGGTGCTGGCCGGCCCCGGCGAACACCGTGACCCGCACCGCATCGCCCAGTTGGTGCAGCAGTTTGGCGTCACCACGCTGCACTTCGTGCCGCCGTTGCTCAGCCTGTTCATCGATGAACCCCTGAGTGGCCAATGCGCTAGCCTGCGCCGGCTGTTTTCCGGTGGCGAAGCCTTGTCGGCCGAGTTGCGCAACCGGGTGTTGGCGCAACTGCCGTCGGTGCAGTTGCACAACCGCTACGGCCCGACCGAAACCGCGATCAACGTCACCCATTGGCAGTGCACCGAAGCCGATGGCGAGCGCTCGCCCATCGGCCGTCCCTTGGGCAACGTCCTGTGCCGGGTGCTCGACAGCAACCTCAATCCGGTGCCGGCCGGTGTCCCGGGCGAGCTGTGCATCGGCGGCCTGGGCCTGGCCCGGGGTTACCTCGGACGTCCGGGCCTGAGCGCCGAGCGTTTCGTCGCCGACCCCTTGGGCCCGGCCGGGGCGCGGTTGTACCGGACTGGCGACCGCGCCCGTTGGAGCGCCGACGGTGTGATCGAATACCTCGGCCGCCTCGACCAGCAGGTCAAGCTGCGCGGCTTCCGGGTCGAGCCGCAGGAAATCGAAGCGTGCCTGCTGGCCCAGGACGGCGTCGCCCAAGTGGCGGTGCTGGTGCGCGACACCTCGGCCGGCCCGCAACTGATCGGCTATTACACCGCGCCGGATGTCGCTCAAGGTCAGGACGAGTTGAATAGTCGACTCAAGGCCGCCCTGGCCGCCGAGCTGCCGGACTACATGGTGCCGGCCCAACTGCTGCGCCTGGACACCATGCCCTTGAGCCCGAGCGGCAAGCTCGACCGTCGCGCCTTGCCCGAACCGCACTGGCAGGTGCGCGAGCACGTCGAGCCGGTCAGCGCCCTCGAACAGCAAATCGCCGGCATCTGGCGCGATGTGCTGGGACTGGCGCGTATCGGCCTGCGGGACGATTTCTTTGCCCTCGGCGGCCATTCGCTGCTGGCGACCCAGATCATTTCCCGCACTCGCCAGGCCTGTGACGTGGAACTGCCGTTGCGGGCGCTGTTCGAGGCCAGTGAATTGGGAGCCTTCGCCGAACAGGTGCGCTTGATCCAGGCCAGCGGCCAGACCAACCGCCAGCCAGCCATCGAGCAGGTCGACCGCAGTCAACCGGTGCCGCTGTCGTATTCCCAGCAGCGCATGTGGTTCCTCTGGCAAATGGAGCCGGACAGCCCGGCCTACAACGTCGGCGGCATGGCGCGCTTGCGCGGGGTACTGGATGTCGGGCGCTTCGAGGCGGCCTTGCAGGCATTGATCCTGCGTCACGAAACCCTGCGCACCACGTTCCCGAGCGTCGACGGCGTGGCCCGCCAACAGGTGCACAACGAGACGGGCCTGCGCATGGACTGGAAGGACTTCTCGACACTGGCCGCCGACACGCGCCAGCAGCGGGTGCAGCAACTGGCGGACAGCGAGGCCCACCAGCCATTCGACCTGGAAACCGGGCCGCTGCTACGGGCCTGCCTGGTCAAGACCGCCGAGCATGAACATTACTTTGTCCTGACGCTGCACCACATCGTCACCGAAGGCTGGGCGATGGACATTTTCGCCCGGGAACTGAGCGCGTTGTACGAAGCCTTTGTCGACGACCGCGAGTCGCCGCTCGAGCCCTTGCCGGTGCAATACCTGGACTACAGCGTCTGGCAGCGCCAGTGGCTGGAGTCCGGCGAGCGTCAGCGGCAGCTGGATTACTGGACCGCGCAACTGGGCCGCGAACACCCGCTGCTGGAACTGCCCGGCGACCGCCCGCGTCCGTCCGTGCAGAGTCATCGCGGCGAATTGTTCCGTTTCGATCTGAGCGATGAACTGGCGGCGCGGGTCCGCGCCTTCAATGCGCAACAGGGCCTGACCCTGTTCATGACCATGACCGCCGCCCTGGCGGTGCTGCTTTACCGCTACAGCGGGCAGACCGACCTGCGCATCGGCGCGCCGGTGGCCAACCGTATCCGTCCGGAAAGCGAAGGGCTGATCGGTGCGTTCCTCAATACCCAAGTGCTGCGTTGCCAACTCGACGGGCAAATGTCGGTGGGCGAGTTGTTCGAACAGGTCCGCCATACCGTCATCGAAGGCCAGTCCCATCAGGACTTGCCGTTCGATCATCTGGTGGAAGCCCTGCAACCACCGCGCAGTGCGGCCTACAACCCGCTGTTCCAAGTGATGTGCAACGTGCAGCGCTGGGAGTTCCAACAGAGCCGCACGCTGGCCGGCATGAGCGTCGAATACCTGGTCAACGACGCCCGGGCCACCAAGTTCGACCTCAACCTGGAAGTCACGGATCTGGACCAGCGCCTGGGTTGCTGCCTGACCTACAGCACCGACCTGTTCGACGAGCCGCGCATCGCGCGCATGGCCGGGCACTGGCGTAACCTGCTGGAAGCGTTGCTGGTCGATCCGGCCCGCCGGTTGAGCGAGCTGCCGTTGCTGGAGGCTGGCGAGCAGCAACAATTGCTCGACAGCCTGGGCGTCGAGCCCGGTGAGCATCGCCTCGACCAATGCATCCACGGACTGTTCGACGAACAGGCCCGGGCGCGTCCCGATGCGCCGGCCCTGACCTTCGCCGGGCAGACCCTGACGTATGCGCAACTGGACAGCCGCGCCAATCGCCTGGCCTGGCACTTGCGCGAGCGAGGCGTCGGACCACAGGTGCGGGTCGGCCTGGCCCTGGAGCGTTCGCTGGAAATGGTCGTCGGCCTGCTGGCGATCCTCAAGGCCGGCGGTGCCTACGTGCCGCTGGATCCGGAATACCCGCTGGATCGCCTGCACTACATGGTCGAAGACAGCGGCATCAGCCTGTTGCTCAGCGATCGGGCTATGCTCCAGGCCCTGGGTGCTTTGCCCGAGGGCGTGGGCTGCTGGTGCCTGGAAGACGACTCGGCGGCCTTGGCCCACTACCCGGACCACCCGCTACCGTTGATCAACCTGCCGCAACACCAGGCGTACCTGATCTACACCTCCGGCTCCACCGGCAAGCCCAAGGGCGTGGTGGTGTCCCACGGTGAAATCGCCATGCATTGCCAGGCGGTGATCCAGCGCTTTGGCATGCGCCCGGACGATTGCGAGCTGCATTTCTATTCCATCAACTTCGACGCCGCCACCGAACGCCTGTTGGTGCCGTTGCTCAGTGGTGCCCAAGTAGTGCTGCGTGCCCAAGGCCAGTGGGACGCCGAGGAGATCTGCGAGCTGATTCGCCAGCATCGCATCAACATTCTCGGCTTCACCCCCAGCTATGGCAGTCAGTTGGCGCAGTGGTTGGCGACCCAAGGGCAGACCTTGCCGGTGCGCATGTGCATCACCGGCGGCGAAGCCCTGACCGGCGAGCATTTGCAGCGCATTCGCGCAGCGTTCAGCCCGAGCCTGTTCTTCAACGCCTACGGTCCGACCGAAACCGTGGTCATGCCGCTGGCGAGCCTGGCCCCCGAGCAATTGGAGGAGGGCGCGGCCAGTGTGCCGATTGGCAGCGTGATCGGTGCCCGGGTGGCCTACATCCTCGACGCTGACCTGGCGTTGGTGCCGCCAGGTGCCACGGGTGAGTTGTACGTCGGCGGTGCTGGCCTGGCCCAGGGTTATCACCAGCGTCCGGGCATGACCGCCGAGCGTTTCGTCGCCGACCCGTTCGCCTCCGAAGGCGGACGCTTGTATCGCACCGGCGACCTGGTGCGCCAGCGTGCCGACGGTCTGGTGGAGTATTTGGGACGGATCGACCATCAGGTGAAAATCCGTGGTTTCCGCATCGAGCTGGGGGAAATCGAAACCCGCCTGCTGGAACATGAGACGGTGCGCGAGGCCGTGGTCCTGGCTCTCGACCTGCCGGGCGGCAAGCAACTGGCCGGCTACCTGGTGAGCGACATCGCCAGCCAGGACGGCGAGCAACAAGCGACCCTGCGCGACGCCTTGAAGAACCATCTCAAGGCCCAACTGCCGGACTACATGGTGCCCACGCACCTGATCCTGCTGGCGAGCATGCCGCTGACCGCCAACGGCAAGCTCGACCGCCGCGCCTTGCCGCTGCCCGATCCTGAACTCAATCGCCAACACTACGTGGCGCCGAGCAATGCCCTGGAGCAGACCCTGGCGGCGATCTGGTGCGACGTGCTGAACGTGACGCAGGTGGGCCTCAACGATAACTTCTTCGAACTGGGCGGCGATTCGATCCTGTCGATCCAGGTGGTCAGCCGCGCCCGGCAGCAGGGCATTCATTTCACGCCCCGGGACTTGTTCCAGCACCAGACCGTACAGACCCTGGCCGCCGTCGCCACGCGCAGCCAGCAGGTGCACGCCGAACAGGGCCTGGTGCAGGGTGAGTCCGGGTTGACGCCGATCCAGCATTGGTTCTTCGACCGCCCGATGCCCAACCGGCATCACTGGAACCAGGCGTTGCTGCTGGAACCGACCACGGCCCTGGACCCGCAACCGCTGGAACAGGCCCTGCACGCGATCTTCCAGCACCACGATGCCTTGCGCCTGGTCTTCGGCGAAACCGCCGGGCACTGGCGCGCCGAGCACCAGCCGCTGTCTGACGCCGTGCTGTTGCAGCAGGTATCCGTGGACACCGCGCAAGCGTGCGAAGCGTTGTTTGCCCAGGCGCAGAGCCGTTTCAATCTAGCCACCGGGCCGTTGCTGCATGCCGTGTTGGCGCAAACGCCGGATGGCCGGCAACGGTTGCTGATCGTCATCCATCACCTGGTGGTGGACGGTGTGTCGTGGCGGGTGCTGATGGACGACCTGCAAACCGTCTACCGCCAGCTCGTCGCCGGGCAAGAGGCGCAATTGCCGGCCAAGACCAGCCCGTTGCGTGACTGGACTGCGCGTTTGCAGGCTTACGCCGGCAGCGAATCCCTGCGCGAAGAACTCGGTTGGTGGCAAGCGCAGTTGAGCGGTGCGCACGTCGCGCTGCCGTGCACGAACCCCGAGGGTGGAGGCCAGGAGCGTCACGGGCAAACCGTCAGCGTGCGCCTGGACGCCGAGCGCACCCGGCAGCTGCTGCAACAGGCGCCGAGCGCCTACCGCACCCAGGTCAATGACCTGCTGCTCACGGCGCTGGCTCGAGTGTTGTGCCGATGGAGCGGCCATGATTCGGCCCTGGTCCAGCTCGAAGGCCACGGCCGCGAAGCGCTGTTCGACGACCTCGACCTGACCCGCACCGTGGGTTGGCTCACCAGCGTCTACCCCGTGCGCCTGACTCCCGCGAGCGAAAGCGTCAGCGGCTCGATCAAGGCTATCAAGGAGCAGCTGCGCGCGGTGCCCCACAAGGGCCTCGGTTATGGTGTGCTGCGCTACCTGGCGGACGCGGCGACTCGCGAGGCGATGGCCGGCCTGTCGCACGCGGCGATCACCTTCAACTACCTGGGCCAGCTCGACCAGACCTTGGGCCAGGAGGCGCTGTTCCAGCCGCTGGATGCGCCGCTGGGAGCGATCCATGATCCCGCCGCGCCGCTGCCCAATGAGCTGAGCGTCGACAGCCAGGTCAGCGGCGGCGAGCTGGTGTTGCGTTGGACCTTCAGTGCCGAACGTCATGAGCCCGAGACCATTGCCACGCTGGCCGAGGCCTACCTCGATGAGTTGCAACGCCTGATCGAACACTGCCTGACGGACGAGGCGGGCGGCCTGACGCCTTCGGACTTCCCCCTGGCGAAGCTGACCCAGGGCCAGCTCGATAGCCTGCCTGTGCCGGCCGCGCAGATCGAAGATGTCTATCCGCTGACGCCCATGCAGGAAGGCATGCTGCTGCATACCTTGCTGGAGCCGGGCACTGGCCTGTACTACATGCAGGATCGCTACCGCATCGACAGCGAACTGGACCCGCAGCGTTTCGCCCAGGCCTGGCAGGCGGTCATCGCTCGCCACGAAGCCTTGCGCGCCTCGTTCTGCTGGAACGTTGGCGAAGACATGCTGCAAATCATCCACAAGCCCGGCCGCACGCCAGTGGACTATCTCGACTGGACCGAGGTGGCCGAAGACGCCCAGGAAGCCAAGCTCCAGGCCCTGCTCAAGGATGAGCGCGAGGCCGGTTTCGATCTGTTGAACCAGGCCCCGTTCCACTTGCGGCTGATCCGGGTCGGCGCGGCACGCTACTGGTTCATGATGAGCAATCACCACATCCTCATCGATGCCTGGTGCCGTTCGCTGCTGATGGACGACTTCTTCGAGGTCTACACCGCCCTGGGTGAACAACGCGAACCGCAGTTGGCCGTGCCGCCGCGCTATCGCGACTACATCGGCTGGCTGCAGCACCAGAGCCTGGACGAAGCCCGGCAGTGGTGGAAGGACAACCTGCAAGGTTTCGAGCGGACCACGCCGATCCCTGGCGACCGGCCGTTCCTGCGCGAGCACGCCGGTGACAGCGGCGGCATGATCGTCGGCGACTGCTACACCCGCCTCGACGTTCGGGACGGTGCGCGGCTGCGGGAGCTGGCCCAGGCCCATCAACTGACGGTCAACACCTTCGCCCAGGCGGCATGGGCCCTGGTACTGCGCCGGGTCAGCGGCGACCGCGACGTGTTGTTCGGGGTCACCGTGGCCGGGCGCCCGGTGGAGCTGCCGCAGATGCAACGCACCGTGGGACTGTTCATCAACAGCATCGCCTTGCGCGTGCAGATGCCCGAGGTTCATCAGCGCAGCAGCGTGCGCCAGTGGCTCAGCGATCTGCTGGACCGCAACATGCAACTGCGCGAGTACGAATACTTGCCGTTGGTGAGCATCCAGGAAGTCAGCGAACTGCCCAAGGGCCAGCCATTGTTCGACAGCTTGTTCGTGTTCGAGAACGCGCCGGTGGAGGTTTCGGTGCTGGACCGCGCCCAAAGCCTCAACGCCACTTCAGACTCGGGTCGTACCCACACCAATTTCCCGCTGACGGCGGTCTGCTACCCGGGAGACGACCTGGGGCTGCACCTTTCGTACGACCAGCGCTACTTCGATGAAAGCACCGTCCAAGGCCTGCTGGGCGAGTTCAAGCGGCTGCTGCTGGCGCTGATGGAGGGCTTGCACGGCGATATGAGCGAGCTGCCGCTGATCGGTGCCGAAGAACAGGCTTTCCTGATCGAAGGCTGCAACCAGAGCGAGCATGCTTATCCGCTGGAGCAGAGCTACGTCGAGTTGTTCGAGGCGCGGGTCGCGGCCCATCCGCAACGCCCGGCGGTCAGTTGCCCGGACGCGACCTACAGCTACGCCGAGTTGAATGCCCGCAGCAACCGCCTCGGTCACGCCCTGATTGCGGCCGGTGTCGGCCTGGATCAACCGGTGGCGCTGCTGGCCGAACGAGATGCCGAGTTGCTGGGCATGATCATCGGCAGCTTCAAGGCCGGTGCCGGTTACCTGCCGCTGGATCCCGGCCTGCCAAGCCAGCGCCTGAGCCGCATCATCGAATTGAGCCGCACGCCGTTGCTGGTCTGCACCCAGGCCTGCCAGGCCCAGGCACTGGCCTTGTTGGATGAGTTCGCCTGCTCCGGGCGGCCGAAGCTGCTGGTGTGGGAAAGCGTCCAGGCCGGCGACTTTTCCCCGCAAAACCCTGGCGTCTACAGCGGGCCGGACAACCTCGCCTACGTGATCTACACCTCCGGCTCCACCGGCCTGCCCAAAGGCGTGATGGTGGAGCAACGGGGCATGCTCAACAACCAACTGAGCAAAGTGCCGTACCTGGCGCTGAGCGAGGCGGATGTGATCGCCCAGACGGCTTCCCAGAGCTTCGATATTTCGGTCTGGCAGTTCCTTGCCGCGCCGTTGTTCGGCGCCCGGGTCGACGTAGTGCCCAACGCCATCGCCCACGATCCGCAAGGGCTGCTAGGGCATGTGCAACAGCAGGGCATTACCGTGCTGGAAAGCGTGCCGTCGCTGATCCAGGGCATGCTCGCCCAGGAACGCATCAGTCTGGACGGCCTGCGCTGGATGCTGCCCACCGGCGAAGCGATGCCGCCGGAACTGGCTCACCAGTGGTTGTTGCGCTACCCGGACATCGGCCTTGTCAACGCCTACGGCCCGGCGGAATGCTCCGACGACGTAGCGTTCTTCCGCGTCGATCAGGCGTCGACCCGCGGCACTTACTTGCCGATTGGCACGCCCACCTACAACAACCGTTTGTATTTGCTCGACGGCGCGCTGGACCTGGTGCCGCTGGGCGCGGTGGGCGAGTTGTGCGTGGCGGGCACCGGGGTCGGGCGTGGTTATGTCAGCGATCCGTTGCGCACTGCCCCGGTGTTCGTGCCGAACCCGTTCGGGGCGCCGGGGGAACGGCTGTACCGCACCGGCGACTTGGCGCGGCGGCGCAGCGACGGGGTCTTGGAATACGTCGGGCGCATCGACCATCAGGTGAAGATCCGCGGCTACCGCATCGAGCTGGGGGAAATCGAGGCTCGGTTGCATGAACAGCCGGAAGTGCGCGATGGCGCGGTGGGCGTGCAGGATGGGGCCAATGGCAAACATCTGGTGGGCTACCTCGTGGCCACCGACTCGGCGCTGAAACCCGCCGAACGCCTGGAGCGTATCAAGCAGCGCCTGCGGACCGAACTGCCCGAATACATGGTGCCGCTGCACTGGCTGTGGCTCGACCGCCTGCCCCTCAACGCCAACGGCAAACTGGACCGCAAGGCCTTGCCTGCCCTGGAGATCGGCCAGTTGCACAGCCAGGACTACCGGGCCCCCGGCAATGAGCTGGAACAGACCCTGGCCGACATCTGGGCCCAGGTGCTGAAAGTCGAGCGGGTAGGGGTGAAGGACAACTTCTTCGAACTGGGCGGCCATTCCTTGCTGGCGACGCAAATCGCCTCACGGGTGCAAAAGGCCCTGCAACGCAATGTGCCACTGCGGGCAATGTTCGAGTGCAGCACGGTGCAGGAACTGGCCGAGTACATCGACGGGCTGGCGGCCAGTGAGATGACCGAGGAGAAGGTGGATCGGTTGAATGACCTGATGGCGGAGTTGGAAGGCATGTAGTTTTGCGCTGTCTTTGATGTCCTCATCGCGAGCAAGCTCGCTCCCACATGGGATTTGCGTCGATCACAAAACCCTGTGGGAGCGAGCTTGCTCGCGATGGCGGTGGCACAAACAGCAAAAAACCCAAGGTTGACGCCTCGCGCCTGGCGGCTCAGTCTCCCCAGGGCTTTTTTCCAGACTCAAACAAGGAGGTCACCGATGCCCTTTGCAATGATCGACGGACAACCGCTCCATTATCTGGACCAGGGCCAAGGCCCGGTGGTGCTGCTGGGCAGCAGCTATCTGTGGGATCACAGCATGTGGGCGCCGCAGATCGAGGTGTTGTCCCGGCATTACCGGGTCATCGCATTGGACTTGTGGGGCCACGGCCAGTCCGGACGCTTGCCAGAAGGCATGTCTTCCCTGGACGACCTGGCCCGCCAGACGCTGGCATTGATGGATAACCTAAATATTGACTGCTTCAACCTGGTCGGGCTTTCAGTGGGCGGGATGTGGGGCGCGCGGCTGGCACTGGCGGCGCCCGGGCGCGTGCAGTCGCTGGTATTGATGGACACCTACGTCGGTGTCGAGCCTGAGCCGACCCGGCTTTACTACTTCTCGCTGTTCGACAAGATCGAAGCCAGCGGCAGTATCCCCGAGCCGTTGCTGGACATCATCGTGCCGATCTTCTTCCGGCCGGGTATCGATCCGCAGTCGGCGCTCTACCAGCAGTTCCGCGCCACCTTGGCCGCGTTGCCGACCGAGCGCCTGCGCGACAGCATCGTGCCGCTGGGGCGGATCATTTTTGGCCGGGACGACATCCTGCCGCGCCTGCATGAACTGGACGCCAAGCGCACGCTGGTGATGTGCGGCGACCAGGACAAGCCGCGTCCACCGTCCGAGGCGTTGGAAATGGCCGAGCTGATTGGTTGCTCTCATGTGCTGATTCCCGAGGCTGGACATATTTCCAACCTGGAGAATCCGGAATTCGTGACAGAGGCGTTGCTGGAGTTCCTGCGTCGCTGAACTATCCCCATCGCGAGCAGGCTTGCTCCCTCAGGGATTTCGTAACCAATGCCAATCTACTGTGGGAGCGAGCTTGCTCGCGATTGCGGTGTGTCTGTCATATCAATGCTGACTGATCTGCCTCTATCGCGAGCAAGCTCGCTCCCACAAGGGGTCTGCAGTGAGGCTCGTCACTTCGGCCCGAGAATCTTCACCAGCTTGTCCGGCGACGGCGCGCCTTGCTGCTGTTGCAGGTCGCCTTTTTCATCCAGGTAGAAAATCGCCGGGGTGGAAGACAGTTCCAGTTCGTCCATCAACTGCTGGTTGGCGTCCAGTTTGGCCTGGATGGCGGCTGGGATGTCCTTGAGCGGTTTGAGCGGACTGCCCTTGCCGGCCTTTTCATGCTCGGCCAGGGTTTTTTCCGGGTCCTTGGCGGCCAGCAAGGCAGCGGATTTACCCGGGCTGTCTTCGCGAATGATGCCCACCATGATGTGGCGCAACTGCACCTTGCCAGCCTTGACCCAAGGCCGGGCCTGTTCCCAGAACATGTTGCAGTACGGGCAGTTCGGATCGCTGAACAGATACACCGTGCGCGGTGCGTCCTTGTTGCCGTCGGCGATCCAGTTGCTGGCTTCCATTTTTGCCCAGATTTCCTTGGCCATCGGGGCGTAGACCAGTTTTTGCAGCGGTTCGGCGCTCAAGTCCTTGCCGTCGGCGTCGTACAGGTTGCCCAGCAGAACGTGTTTGCCGTCCGGCGTCAGGTACAGCGCCATCCCGCGGTTCTGGTATTGCGCCGCGTAGCCGCGCAGGCCGTCCGGTGCTTCGAAGGTGCCGACGATCTTCGCGCCCTTGGCTTCGATCTTCTTGATGGCCGCTGGCAAGTCTTCGGCGTGAAGCAGCGGTGCCTGCAGCAACGCGCCGGCGAAAGCCAGGGTCAGCAGGTGGCGGAGGCGGGGCATGGCAGTTTCCTTGTAGGGAGTGGGTTCGCCGAGGTCGGATCCGGCGTTTCGAAGTTTTCCAGGGCGCGGGCCAGGCTCGCTTCCGACAGTTCACCCAAGTGACTGCCGAGCAGGCGGCCGTCGGCGCCGTAGAACAGCGTCGTCGGCAAGGCCATTGACCCGACGGCCTGGGCGAGACGGCCACTGCCATCGAACAGCACATTGTGCAGGCTCAGGCCCTGGGTGGCGAGGTAGGTACTGACGCTGTGCATGCCTTCGGCCTGGTTGACGAACAGGAATGTCAGGTCCGGGCGTTCCTGTTGGGCGGCTTCCAGCACCGGCATCTCGCGCCGGCAGGGCGGGCACCAGGTGGCCCAGAGATTGACCACCAGAGGCCCACCCTGATAGTCGGTGAGTTTGACCGTCTGGCCGTCGGCGTTGCGTAGCTCGATCTCCGGCAGCCGCGTGCCCTGGTCATAGATGGTCAACGACATCGTCGCCACCAGCCAGAACAGCAGGCCGCTGCCGACACCAAAGCCCAATGGCCGACGCAGGGCTGGTCGGCGCCGCGCCCAAAGCAGCGCCGCGGCCAGCAGCACCAGGATCCCCGGCCATGCAAGGAAACCGCCATCGCGCAGATCGATGATTTGCCACAGGTCGTCCCGATAGTGGCTCCAGTAGGCCACGACAAAACCTGTCCGCGCGGCGAGCAGCCCGAGGAGAAACAGCGCGAATAGCACCGATTCGGGGTTCTCGCCACCGCGCTTGGCTACTCGCCAGCCGATGAACGTCGCCAATGCCAACGCGCTGATCAACAGGAGGTGATGGATAGCGATGGCGAAGGTGCCCAGGGTAAAGGTCAGCATCAGCCTGCGTCCCGGGTCAGGTTCCAACGTTCCAGGAAACCTTTGGCATCGATCTCGCCCGTGATGCGCTGGCCGCGGCGTTCCTCTCCGTCGGCTCCGATCCACAGCAGGCTTGGCGGGCCCGGCACCTGATAGCGCTGGAGCAGCGCTCGGCTGGCGGCGTTGTCGGCAGTGACATCAAGGCGCAGCAGGCGTACGTCTTTAAGCGCGGTCATGACTTCGGCGCGGCCAAACACCTGTTTCTCGATGATTTTGCACGACACGCACCAATCGGCGTAGTAGTCCAGCAGTACCCATTGGCCTTGGGCCTTGGCGCTGTCCAGTTCCCGTTGCAGGGCGGCGGGCTCGCTGACGGTGATGAAGGCGTCGTGGGCGTCGGCAGTCGCATTGCCCCGGGCACCGCTGTAGACCTCCAGCGGCTTGAACAGGTCGTCGCTGCCTCCCGCCGCCCCGACCACCAGCAGGCTGCCCCACAACCCGAACAGCAGCGATACGCTGCCCCACAGATAGGGCGCGCGCCCGAACCCTTGGGTCTGGCGCCAGGCGCAATAGGCGGCTATCACCAGCAGCGCGCCCCAGAGTCCGATCCACAGTGAGCCATCGATGACCGGACGGATCATGAGCAACGCGGTACCCAGGAACAAGAAGCCGAACACGCCCTTGAGCAGGTTCATCCAGGCACCGGGCTTGGGCAGGAAACGGTTGCCGACGGTCACCAGCAACAGCAGTGGCAGGCCCATGCCGACGCCCATGGTGAACAGGATCAGGCCACCGTGTAGCGCATTGCCGCTCTGGGCGATATACAACAGCGCGCCGGCCAGTGGCGCGGTCATGCAAGGCCCCACCAACAGGCCGGACAGCGCCCCGAGAACGCCAGCGCCCACCAGGCTGCCACCGCGGCGCTGACGGCCGGCGTTTTCCAAGCGGTCACGCAGGGCGGCCGGGAGTTGCAGTTCGAAGAAGCCAAACATCGGCAGGGCCAATACAACGAAGATTGCCGCGAAGGTACCCAGCAACCACGGCTGCTGCAGCAAGGCCTGCAGATTCGCCCCCAGCAGCGCGGCGAGCACGCCCATGGCGGCGTACACCAGCGCCATGCTGAGCACGTAGCTGCCGGCCAATGCCAGGCCGCGCCGAGGGCCGGCGCCGCTGCCCACCACCAATCCCGCCAGGATCGGCAGCATCGGCAGCGAGCAAGGCGTAAACGCCAACAACAGCCCAAGGCCAAAAAACACCAGCAGGCTCCAGCCCAACGCGCGCTGTTGCAAGCCGCTGGCCAGCGCCTGATCCTGCGCCTCGCCAGTGTTTGCCAGCGACGGGCTGCCGCCCAGGTCTACCATTTGCGTCTGGGGCGGATAGCACAGGCCGGCGTCGGCGCAGCCCTGGAAACCGACCTTGATCTTGCCCGTGGCACCGGCGGGTATCTTCAGTTCCAGCGCCTGGCGATAGACTTGCTGGTCGCCGAAAAACTCGTCGCTGTGAGCCTCGCCCTCCGGCAGTTTCGGTTTCTGGGCCTCGCTGAGCCCATCGAACTTGAGGCGCTGCTGATACAGGTAGTAGCCGTCGGCGATCTGCCAGAACAGCTGTGTTTCACCGGAGTCCAGACGTTCGGAAGTCAACGCGAACGCCTTTTCCACCGGCAGGAAATCGGGTTTGGTTTCGAAGGGATTGGCGGCCTGGGCCAAGCCCGAGATCAGGAACAGCCACAACAAAAACAATCGACGCATGGATAAAAGCCTTAGAACGGAACAAGTGACGAGGACAATGGCGGCTGGCGATTAACCGTCGATTAACCCGGCGGCGACCGGCAGGCAGCAATGATCGCCCATGTTGGCCGGACTCGTCGCATAATGTCGGCTTAATCGGCCGGCGGCCTAATGTACCTTTTTCCACGGGGCTTACCATGCATGTACTGGTGTGCGAAGACGATGAGTTGATTGCCAGCGGGATCGTTGCCGGCCTCACGGCGCAGGGCCTGACGGTCGAGCACGTCGCCACCGCATCGGCGGCGCGGGCGATGGTCGGCGTGGCGGAGTTCGATGTCATGGTGCTTGACCTGGGATTGCCCGATGAAGATGGTCTCAAGCTGCTCAAGCAATTGCGCCAGCAGGGGCTGGAGACGCCGGTGCTGATCCTCACCGCCCGCGACTCGGTGACCGACCGGGTCGACGGCTTGCAGGCCGGCGCCGACGACTATCTGCTCAAGCCCTTCGACCTGCGCGAACTTGCGGCGCGCCTGCACACGTTGCTGCGGCGCGTGGCGGGGCGCAGCGTCAACCTGATCGAGCACGGTCGCCTGACCTACGACCCCAGCAGTCGGGAAACCACCCTCGACGGCCAGCCGGTGGATCTGTCCCGGCGCGAGCAGTCGCTGTTGCAGGCACTGCTGCACAGTCGTGGCCGGGTGCTGTCCAGCGAGCAACTCAAGGACAGCGTCTACGGGTTTAACGACGAACTGGAAAGCAACGCCCTCAACGTCCATATCCATCACCTGCGGCGTAAATTGGGTAACGGTATTGTCGAGACCGTGCGCGGCCTGGGTTATCGCCTGGGGCCGGCCGAAGGCGGAGAGTCGTCCAAGTGATGAGCCTGCGACTGCGCCTGAGCCTGACCCTCGGCGCGGCCTTCGCCCTGATCTGGGCCCTGGCCGCGGCGTGGATGCTCAGCGACCTGCGCAACCAGATGATGTTTTCCCTCGATCAGCGCCTGGTGGCTTCGGCGCGGATGGTGGCGGGGTTGCTGGAGCAACTGCCGCCCTTGCCGACGAAGGGTGACGGCACGCATATCAGCGCCGAGCAACTGAGCATTCCCGGCGGCATGGCCTGTCAGGTCAGCTCCTTGCGCGGCGAGATCCTGGCCCGCAGCCACGGCACCCCGGAACAGGTCCTAGAAGCCGAGAAGATGGGCTTCCACGACCAGATGATCGATGGTACGCCGTGGCGCAGCTTCACCCTGGCCCAGGGCGACTTGCGCATCACCACCGCCGACCGCCAGATCGAACGCGAAGCCCTGAACATGTCGGTATTACTGGCCGCCTCGGTGCCGGTGGGGGTGGCGCTGCTCGGTTGCCTGTGCCTGTTGTGGCTGGGCATCGGCCAGGGCCTGGCACCGCTCAATCGCATGCGCGATGCGCTGATGCGGCGCAATGCCGATTCCCTGGAGCCCTTGCAGATCCATCCGCTGCCCAGCGAGTTGCAGCCGTTGCTGGAAACCCAGAACCAATTGTTCCAGCGCATCGGCAAGGCCATCGAGCGCGAGCGACGACTGACCGGCGACGCCGCTCACGAACTGCGCAGCCCATTGACCGCCATCAAGACGCACCTGCAAGTGGCGCGCATGACCGAAGGGGTTGCCCGCGACCAGTCCCTGGCCCGGGCCGAAGAGGGCGCCGACCGCTTGCACCGCACCCTTGAACAGTTGTTGTTGCTGGCGCGGGTCGAAGGCAGCCTGTCATTCGACGATGGCGTGCACTGCAACGCCGAGCAGGTCGCGCGGTTGGCGATCCAGGACTCTGCCGGCAGTGAGTCCCGGCGCATCAAGCTACACCTGGCCCCAGGGCTGTCCGACGCACCCGTGCAGATGCCGGCGGTGCTCTCTATCGCCGCCCTGCGCAATCTGCTGGATAACGCCCTGCGCCATACCCCGGACGATACCGATGTGGAACTGAGCCTGGAAATGATCGGCCAGCGCGTGCGCTTCCAAGTCCGCGACCATGGCCCCGGCATCGCCGCCGACGACATCCAGCACCTGACCCAGCGCTTCTGGCGCAACGGCCAGAGCACCGGCTGCGGACTGGGGCTGGCGATCGTCCAGGCCATCGTCCAGCGTTGCGGCTGTGGCCTGCATTTCGACAGCCGCCCGGATGGGTTGCGGGTCGAATTGACGATGCCGGTGCAGGCAACCGTTGTTAAGTAGGTGATTGCGTGGCGAGGGAGCTTGCTCCCGCTGGACCGCGAAGCGGGCCTGGATCCACCGCCGCGGACCGCCAGACCCACCGCACTCTCTGACTTTGGGGCTGCTGCGCAGCCCAGCGGGAGCAAGCTCCCTCGCCACAGTGTTTCAGGCTGAGCCCCAAGCGTATTGGGAATACCTCGGCGTGGTTGTTGTACATCTGCTGTAACGACCTGGCATTGGCGCACTGGCGTTATCCAGGTCTATGTTTTTTTCAGCTCGACTCAAGGACTGAGGAAAACCGTGCCATGGATACCTTCATTGAAATCTGCACGGCCACGCCCAGCGATGCCGGCATCATCAGCCGGATCGCCGAGCGTTCCATCCGGGTCGGGTGTGCCGCTGAACACCGCAACGATCCCACTGTCGTGGCCGCCTGGGTGCGCCACAACACCCTCGCGCATATTCGCCCCTGGCTGATCGACCCACGGTTGCGCCTGACCCTGGCACGTTTGCAGGGTCGCCCGGCGGGTGTCGCCATGGCCACGGCCAGTGGCCGGATCGCCTTCTGCTACGTGCAACCAGAATCCTTCCGCCGGGGTGTCGGCCAGGCGCTGGTGGGAGACATCGAGACCTGGCTGCGCGGACGCGGGGTGGCCCGGGTGCGCCTCAATAGCACCCGTTCCAGCCAGGCCTTCTATCGACACCTGGGCTTCGAGCAAAGCGCCGAGGCCTTTGCCCTTGGCGGGGTCAAGGCCATCGCGATGCACAAGCCACTGATCGCGCCGACGGCGAAAGTGTTGTCCGAGAGTAAATCCCCCCGTGGCTGATGCGTTTCCACAACAGGAAACCTGCATGTGCGCCCCGACCGGATGCGCACCTGCCCGGTGTGCCGTTTGGGTCACTACCTATTGCGGGGTCGAGAGATGTCAGTCGCCAACAGCCTTATCGAAGCACAGCCGGCGCGGGTCAGCCCCGTGCCGGCCGAGACGCTCTACCAGTTCAATGAATCGCCACTGCTGGCTCGCCAGAGTCGGCAGGAGTCCAATGCCCGCAGCTATCCACGGCGGATTCCCCTGGCCCTCAAGCGCGCCAAGGGGTTGTACGTCGAGGACGTCGAAGGCCGCACCTTCATCGATTGCCTGGCCGGGGCCGGCACGCTGGCGCTGGGGCATAACCACCCGGTGGTGATCGAAGCGATCCAGCAGGTGTTGGCCGATGAGTTGCCGTTGCACACCCTGGACCTGACCACGCCGGTCAAGGACCGGTTCGTCCAGGATCTGTTCGGCCTGTTGCCGGCGCCGCTGGCTGCCGAGGCGAAGATCCAATTCTGCGGCCCCACCGGGACCGACGCGGTGGAAGCTGCCCTCAAACTGGTGCGCACCGCCACCGGACGCAGCACCGTGCTGTCGTTCCAGGGCGGTTACCACGGCATGAGCCAGGGCGCATTGAGCCTGATGGGCAGCCTGGGACCGAAGAAGCCCTTGGGCGCCTTGCTCAGCAATGGCGTGCAGTTCATGCCGTATCCCTATGATTACCGCTGCCCGTTCGGGCTGGGCGGTGCCGAGGGCGTCAAGGCCAATCTGCATTACCTGGAAAACCTGCTGCACGACCCGGAGGCAGGCGTGCAATTGCCAGCGGCGGTCATCGTCGAGGTGGTGCAGGGTGAGGGCGGCGTCATTCCCGCCGACCTGGACTGGCTGCGCGGCTTGCGGCGAATCACGGAACAGGCCGGGGTGGCGTTGATCGTCGACGAAATCCAGAGCGGCTTCGGCCGTACCGGCAAAATGTTTGCCTTCGAACATGCCGGGATCATCCCCGACGTGGTCGTGCTGTCCAAGGCCATCGGCGGCAGCCTGCCGCTGGCGGTGGTGGTTTACCGCGATTGGCTCGACACCTGGCTGCCCGGCGCTCACGCCGGCACCTTTCGCGGCAACCAGATGGCCATGGCCGCCGGTTCCGCAGTGATGCGCTACCTGCAAGAGCACGACCTGCCGGCCCATGCCGCGGCCATGGGCGAACGCTTGAGCGAGCACCTGCACATCCTCCAGCGGGACTTCCCGCAACTGGGCGATATCCGCGGTCGCGGGCTGATGCTTGGCGTTGAACTGGTTGATCCGGCGGGTAAGCGGGACGCCCTGGGCCATCCGCCGGTACACGCACAGCTGGCGCCACGCCTGCAACGCGAATGCCTCAAGCGCGGGCTGATCCTGGAACTGGGCGGTCGGCAGGGTAGCGTGGTGCGGTTCCTGCCACCGTTGATCATCACCCGGGCGGAAATCGACCGGGTCGCCGAAATTTTCGGGCGAGCCCTGCAGGCGGCGATCACCGATCGTTAATTTTCACCCGACCCTATACGTTCCTTTCATATCCTGGCTGCGCATGTGATGCAGCGAACCTCGAGCATAGATGGAGAGACACCCATGACTTCAGTATTCGACCGCGAGGACATCGTCTTTCAGGTCGTGGTCAACCACGAAGAACAGTATTCGATCTGGCCAGACTATAAGGCCGTGCCCGAGGGCTGGCGCACCGTTGGCAAGAGCGGGTTCAAGAAGGAATGCCTGGCCTACATCGAAGAAGTCTGGACCGACATGCGCCCGCTGAGCCTGCGCAAGAAGATGGAAGAGCAGGCGGCTGCGGCCCACTGAATCCAGAACCTGTAGCAGCAAGGAAGCTTTCCACAGGAGGGCTGCGGGGGGAATGCAAATCCTGCAGTCACACCAGACCCCCTGTGGGAGCGAGCTTGCTCGCGATGGCGGCGGATCAGCAATATCGATGCTGCTGACACTCCGCCATCGCGAGCAAGCTCGCTCCCACAGGGTCCGGTCGGTGTTATAGCTATTGCCCAATCAGAAAATCAATCAACGCCCGTGCCGCCGCCGGCAATTGCCGATGGGGCGGATAGATGATTGAAAACGGTCGGCTACGCCCGCCAACGTCTTCCAGCAACACCACCAGTTCCCCGCGCTCGATTCGCTCCCGGACGATGAATTCATAGGTCTGGCAGATTCCCATCCCGGCCTGGGCCAGGGACACGATGCCCAATACATCGTCGGACACCTGGACATTGCCCGCCGGCAGCCATTCCCGATCTTGCTGGTTTTCGCGAAATAGCCAAGGTGCGATGCGTCCGCTGCTGGGCATCACGAAGGGCAGGCAGGCGTGGGCCGCCAGTTCATCGACGTGCCGGGGCGTTCCGGCGCGTGCCAGGTAGTGCGGCGCGGCCACCAGGCAAAGGCGGGCGTCTTCGAGCTTGCGGCCGACCAGCCCGCTGTCCGGCAATGGCCCGAGACGGATCGCCAGGTCATACCCCTCGGCCACCAGGTCGACATTGCGGTTGGTAATGCTCAGCTCGACCCGAACCTGTGGAAAAGCCTGGACGAAACGCGACAGCAGCGACGGCAGGCGGTAATGGCCGTAGGTGGTCGGCACGCTCAGGCGCACGCGACCGGTCAGGACGCCGTCCTGGCCTTGGATTCGCCGCTCCGCATCGTCAATCAGGGCAAAGGCCGAGCGCGACTGTTCCAGGTACAACGTGCCGGCATCGGTCAGGTTCAGCCGCCGGGTCGTACGACGCAACAACTGCACGCCGAGCCGGGCTTCGAGGCGGGAGATGGCGCGGCTCAGGACCGAAGGCGTGGTTCCCAGCGCCACGGCGCCGGCGCTGAGGGTGCCTTTTTCCACGGCCGTGACGAAGGCTTCCACGTCGGCCAGATGATCGAATCGACGGGGCATTGTTGCCTCCAGGGCCCAAGTGATGTTCCGGGAAGCCAGTTTATCGCCGGTAAGCGCATCAATACAGTGAGCGCATCTTTTATCGAAGCGTCCTGGAGTCATCATGAAAAAGCTCACTACCTTGGCAACGTCTGTCGTTCTGGCGGGCATCAGCGTCGCGGCCCATGCCGATAACGTGCTGGTGGTCCTGTCGGACGCCGATCATCTGGACCTGAAAAATGGCCAGGTCTTCTCCACCGGGTTCTACCTCAACGAATTGCTGCAACCGGTGAAACTCTTGCTGGAGGCGGGTCACCAGGTAACGTTCGCAACGCCCGAGGGCAAGGTGCCGACGCTGGACCTTTCCTCGGTGGACAAGATGTATTTCAACAATGACTCGGCGGAGCTGGAGCGTTACCAGGCGTTGTTGGCGCAGTTGAAGATCACGTCGGCCAAGGACTCACCGGTGATCAGCCTGGCCCTTGTCGAGCAGATCGGCCTGGACCGGTTCGATGCCCTGTACATCCCGGGCGGACATGCGCCGATGCAGGATTTGCTCACGAGCGCGCCGCTGGGGCGGGTGCTGACGCATTTTCATGGCAAGGGCAAGACCACCGCGCTGGTCTGCCATGGCCCGATCGCGTTGCTGTCGACCATGACCGATGCCCAGGGCTTCGTTGGCCAGTTGGCGGCCAAAGGCCAGGCCTCGGCCAAGGCCGGCTGGATCTATGCCGGGTACAAGATGACGGTGATCAGCAATCAGGAGGAAGAATTGGCCAAGGGGCTGCTAGGTGGCGGGAGCATGAAATTCTACCCGCAGAATGCGTTGGAGCAGGCGGGCGGCCAATACAGCAGCAACACATCACCCTGGACGTCCCATGTGGTCATGGATCGTGAGTTGATCACCGGCCAGAACCCGGCGTCGGCGCTGGAAGTGGGGAAGGTGTTGGTCGAGCGGTTGAAACACTGATCCAGGAACACCACGGATTCCCCTGTGGGCGATTCCCTTGTGGGAGCGAGCTTGCTCGCGATTGCGGCTCGTCAGCAGCATTGGTGTTGGCTGACACTCCGCTATCGCGAGCAAGCTCGCTCCCACAGGGTTTTCCCACAGGTTTTAGTGGTGTAGCGGGTTTACTTGAACCGCCGCTCCACCCCTTTCTCCACCAGGATCTTCGCCGAAATCTCTTCCACAGAAAAATGCGTGGAGTTGATATGGGGAATGTTCTCCCGCCGGAACAGGTTTTCCACCTCGCGCACTTCGAACTCGCACTGGGCGTAGCTTGAATAACGACTGTTGGGCTTGCGCTCGTTGCGGATCGCGGTGAGGCGGTCCGGGTCGATGGTCAGGCCGAACAGCTTGTGCTGGTGGGCGCGCAGGGCGCTGGGCAGTTGCAGGCGCTCCATGTCGTCTTCCGTCAATGGATAGTTGGCCGCGCGGATGCCAAATTGCATCGCCATGTACAGGCACGTCGGTGTCTTACCACAACGCGACACACCCACTAGGATCAGGTCGGCCTTGTCGTAATAATGCGTGCGGGCGCCGTCATCGTTGTCCAGCGCGAAGTTGACCGCCTCGATCCGCTCCATGTAGTTGGAGTTGTGGCCAATGGAATGGGACTTGCCGACCGAGTAGGAAGAATGCTCGCTCAGTTCCTGTTCCAAGGGCGCCAGGAAGGTGGAAAAAATGTCGATCATGAAACCATTGGACGTTGCGAGAATCTCACGGATGTCCTGATTGACGATGGTATCGAAGATGATCGGGCGGAAACCGTCGGTTTCGGCGGCTTTATTGATTTGCTGTACCATGGCCCGCGCCTTGTCGACGCTGTCGATGTACGGACGTATGAATTTGGCGAAGGTAATGTTTTCGAACTGTGCCAACAGGCTTTGGCCTAGCGTTTCGGCCGTGATGCCGGTGCCGTCGGAGATAAAGAAAGCAGATCGTTTCATTTGCGCCTTGGGCCTTAAGCTAGTGAGCTAGTGACGATTCTTGGATATGATAGGCGCGATTTGCCGGCCACCATTGGCCCGCATTCTCACTTATTTTCCAGGTCCAGGCCATATCGCCGGCAAGCGCTCCCCTGGAGCCGCCGGTGCCTTGAGCTTTTCCAACACAGTTAGTGGAGAGATCACCTTGGTAGAGTACGTAGTTTCCCTCGATAAGCTCGGCGTCCATGATGTGGAGCATGTGGGGGGCAAGAACGCATCCCTGGGCGAGATGATCAGCAACCTCGCCGGTGCCGGCGTATCGGTGCCAGGTGGCTTCGCCACGACCGCCCAGGCTTATCGTGATTTCCTGGAACTGAGCGGCCTGAACAAGCAGATCCACGATGCGCTCGATGCCCTGGACGTCGACGACGTCAATGCCCTGGCCAAGACCGGTGCCCAGATCCGCCAATGGATCATGGAAGCCGAATTCCCCGAGAAACTGAACGCCGAGATCCGCACCGCTTTCGCCAAGCTGTCCGAAGGCAATCCTGACATCGCCGTCGCCGTGCGTTCCTCGGCCACCGCCGAAGACCTCCCGGATGCCTCCTTCGCCGGCCAGCAGGAAACCTTCCTGAACATCCGTGGCGTGGAAAACGTCATCCGCGCCGCCAAGGAAGTCTTCGCCTCCCTTTTCAACGACCGTGCCATTTCCTACCGCGTGCACCAGGGCTTCGACCACAAATTGGTCGCCCTCTCCGCCGGTGTGCAGCGCATGGTCCGCTCCGAAACCGGCACCGCCGGCGTGATGTTCACCCTCGACACCGAGTCGGGCTTCCGTGACGTGGTGTTCATCACCGGCGCCTACGGCCTGGGTGAAACCGTCGTGCAAGGCGCGGTGAACCCGGATGAGTTCTACGTTCACAAAGGCACGCTGCAAGCCGGTCGCCCGGCCATCCTGCGCCGCAACCTGGGCAGCAAGGCCATCAAGATGATCTACGGCGACGAAGCCAAGGCCGGTCGCTCGGTGAAGACCGTCGACGTGGACAAGGCCGAGCGCGCGCGTTTCTGCCTGACCGACGCTGAAGTCAGCGAGCTGGCCAAGCAGGCGATGATCATCGAGCAGCACTACAAGTGCCCGATGGACATCGAGTGGGCCAAGGACGGTGACGACGGCAAGCTGTACATCGTGCAGGCCCGTCCGGAAACCGTGAAGAGCCGCACCCAGGCCAACGTCATGGAGCGCTACTTGCTCAAGGAAACCGGCACCGTGCTGGTGGAAGGCCGGGCCATCGGCCAGCGCATCGGCGCGGGCAAGGTGCGGATCATCAAGGACGTCTCGGAGATGGACAAGGTCCAGGCCGGCGACGTATTGGTATCCGACATGACCGACCCGGACTGGGAACCGGTGATGAAGCGCGCCAGCGCCATCGTCACCAACCGCGGCGGGCGTACCTGCCACGCGGCAATCATTGCCCGTGAACTGGGAATCCCGGCAGTGGTCGGTTGCGGCAACGCCACCCAACTGCTCAAGGACGGCCAGGGCGTGACTGTTTCCTGCGCCGAAGGCGACACCGGCTACATCTTCGAGGGCGAACTGGGCTTCGACATCAAGAAGAACTCCGTGGACGCCATGCCGGAGCTGCCGTTCAAGATCATGATGAACGTCGGCAACCCGGATCGTGCCTTTGACTTCGCGCAGTTGCCGAACGCCGGCGTGGGCCTGGCCCGCCTGGAGTTCATCATCAACCGCATGATCGGCGTGCACCCCAAGGCGCTGCTGAACTACGACGGCCTGCCCCAGGACATCAAGGACAGCGTCGACAAGCGCATTGCCGGCTACGACGATCCGGTCGGTTTCTACGTCGAGAAGCTGGTGGAAGGCATCAGCACCCTGGCGGCGGCGTTCTGGCCGAAGAAGGTCATCGTGCGCCTGTCGGACTTCAAGTCCAACGAATACGCCAACCTGATCGGCGGCAAGCTCTACGAGCCGGAAGAAGAGAACCCGATGCTGGGCTTCCGGGGTGCGTCGCGCTACATCAGCGAATCGTTCCGCGATTGCTTTGAACTCGAATGCCGCGCCCTCAAGCGCGTGCGCAACGAGATGGGCCTGACCAACGTCGAGATCATGGTGCCGTTCGTGCGGACCCTGGGCGAAGCGAGCCAGGTGGTTGACCTGCTGGCGGAAAACGGCCTGGCCCGTGGCGACAATGGCCTGCGCGTGATCATGATGTGCGAGCTGCCGTCCAACGCCATCCTGGCTGAAGAATTCCTTGAGTTCTTCGACGGTTTCTCCATCGGTTCCAACGACCTGACCCAGCTGACCCTGGGCCTGGACCGCGATTCCGGGATCATCGCCCACCTGTTCGACGAGCGGAACCCGGCGGTCAAGAAGCTGCTGGCCAATGCCATTGCCGCCTGCAACAAGGCTGGCAAGTACATCGGCATCTGCGGCCAGGGCCCTTCGGACCACCCGGACCTGGCCAAATGGCTGATGGAGCAGGGCATCGAAAGCGTTTCGTTGAACCCGGACTCCGTGCTGGAAACCTGGTTCTTCCTGGCCGAGGGTCAGGCGGCGGTCTGATCGAGTGAAGGGGCCTGATCGACTAAAGCCCGTCAGTTAGTCGCAGAACCTGTGGGAGCGGGCTTGCTCGCGAAAGCGGTGCGTCAGACAACATCCATGTTGACTGTTCCGCCGTCTTCGCGAGCAAGCCCGCTCCCACAGGGGGCTCAACTGATGGGCATTATCCGGGCCCCTTTTGATTGAAGTAGGGCGGGCTCCACAAGGAAGCCGCCCTTTTTTGTGCAAGAAGATTATGCAAAGCAGCAGCAACCTCTTTCCTGTCGCCCTGATCAGTGCCGAGCGGCGCGGTGATCTGAGCGAAGACGTCTATCGCTTGAAACCCGGCAACAGCCCGGACGCCAGCGTCGAACTGGCCGTCACGCGGCTGGGCATGGCTGATCCCGGCGAAACCCGTGGTGTCCCGGTGATTTTGTTGCACGGCAGTTTTTCCAATCGGCGTTTCTGGTATTCGCCCAAAGGCCTCGGCCTGGGCGCGTACCTGACGCGCCTGGGATTCGATGTCTGGATTCCCGAAATGCGCGGCCATGGCTTATCCCAGCGTAACCAGGGTTATCGCCACAATCGGGTGGCTGACTACGCCCGTTACGACCTGCCGGCCATCGGCGCCTTCGTGCGTGAGCAGAGCGGACAAGTGCCCCATTGGATCGGTCATTCCCTGGGGGGCATTACCCTGGCGGCAGCCTTGGGCGGCCACTACCTGGGCGAGCCCGCAGTGGCGTCGGCGGCATTTTTTGGCACCCAGGTCAGCCGCACCTACTGGCCGCTGAAGATCCCGCCGGTGGAATGGAGCGGCCGCTTCATCCTCAAGCGCTTTGCCCAGTTGTCCGGTTCAAGGCTCAAGCGCGGCCCCGAGGACGAGCCCATTGGCCTGGCCCTGGAAAGCATGCGCTGGTACGGCCTGTTCGGGCGTTTCGGCGATGCCGAGAAGAACTGGTGGGCCGGCTTGGCCGATGTCCAGTTGCCGGTGCTGGCGGTGAGTGCCACCGGCGATCACCAGGACCCGACTTGGGCGTGCCGCAAACTCTTCGACCAGATCGGTTCCACGCACAAGCAGTTTGTCTGCCTGGGTCGGGGACAGGGTTTCACTGACGATTTCGGTCACGTCGAGATGCTGGTCAGCAAGGCCGCCCACCTTGAGGTCTGGCCGCTGGTGGCTCGTTGGCTCGAGGATCAGCAGGCGCCCTTGCTGGGTGAACAGCCGCAGTTGGCCGAGGCGGTTTGAGGCGAAGGCTCTGACAAGGGCATTTCGCTCTGGTCTGCTTGCGGCTAAGATATGACGCTTCAAGCGGTTCCGGTCACAAACGGTTGCACATTCAATCTGACGTTCCAGCCTTTCAGGAGTTGTTCGATGAACCATTACCTCACGCCCGACCTGTGCGACGCCTACCCGGACCTGGTGCAGGTGTTGGAGCCGATGTTCAGCAATTTCGGTGGCCGCGATTCCTTCGGCGGCGAAATCGTGACCATCAAGTGCTTCGAGGACAACTCGCGGGTCAAGGAGCAGGTTGAACTCGATGGCAAGGGTAAAGTGCTGGTTGTGGATGGCGGCGGGTCGCTGCGCCGGGCCCTGCTGGGTGACATGTTGGCCGAGAAAGCGGCTAAGAATGGCTGGGAAGGCCTGGTGATCTATGGCTGCATCCGCGACGTCGACGTCATTGCCCAGACCGACCTCGGGGTCCAGGCCCTGGCCAGCCATCCGATGAAGACCGACCGGCGTGGTGTCGGCGAGCTCAATATAGCAGTGACCTTTGCTGGCGTGACGTTCCGCCCGGGCGAGTATGTCTATGCCGACAACAACGGCGTGATCGTTTCGCCAAGCCCACTGAAGATGCCTGAATAAAGCACCGCAGCCATAAGGGATGAGGATGTTCGAGGAAGAAAACGCGCAATGGGGGCTGGTGCATGCCCTGGTGCTGGACGGTAAAGGCGGCGCGCGTTCCATAGCCCGGACCGAACTCGACGATTTGCAGCTGAAGGCCCACGAAAGCCTGTGGCTGCACTGGGATCGCAGTCATCCGCAAACCCACACCTGGCTGCGCAAATCCAGCGGCCTGAGCGAATTCAACTGCGACCTGCTGCTGGAAGAGAACACCCGGCCGCGGTTGTTGCCGTTGCCCAACGCCGAACTGCTGCTGTTCCTGCGCGGGATCAACCTCAACCCGGGCGCCGAGCCTGAAGACATGGTCTCGGTACGGATCTTCGCGTCTGCCCAGCGAGTGATCTCCCTGCGCCTGCGGCCGTTGCGCGCCACCGATGAACTGTTGGCGCAACTGGCCGAGGGCAAGGGGCCCGAGAACGCTTCCGAACTCATCCTTTATATGGCGCAATACCTCACCGACAAGGTGCAGGACCTGGTCACTTGCCTCTCGGAAATCGTCGATGGCGAGGAAGAAAAACTCGACGCCGACGAACGGTATGCCCCCGAGCATGACGCCATTTTGCACATCCGTCGAAGGGCTGCCGGACTCAAGCGATTCCTGGCGCCACAGCGAGATATCTTCGGCCAGATGTCGAGGATCAAGTTGCCCTGGTTCGTCGAGGACGATGGCGACTATTGGAACGAATTGAACAACAGCCTGACCCGTTATCTCGAAGAGCTGGAATTGACCCGAGAGCGCGTGGGGCTTGTGCTGGAGGCCGAAGACCGGCGCCTGTCGGTGCGCATGAACCGCACCATGTACCGCTTCGGCATCATCACCGGGATTTTCCTGCCGATGAGTTTTCTCACCGGCCTTTTAGGTATCAACGTCGGTGGCATTCCGTTTTCCGAAAGCCCCTACGGTTTCATGGTCGCGTGCCTGCTGATGATCTGCGTCGCGACGGGGCAGTGGTGGTTGTTCCGCCGTTTGCGCTGGGTGTGATGGGGTTTCATGTGACCCGACGAAATGTGATCGCGTCTTCCACAGACATCACGAGAGGTGCGTATGCACGATCCGTTTGAACAGTCTTTGCGCGACATGCTCAAGGCTTCGCCGTCCAGCCGGGACGACGACGCATGCTTGGGGCGTGTACTGAAAACCGCCAACCGCCAGGTCGGCGCGGGCGATCTGTTCAGCCTGCTGGGCCGCTGGTTGCCCGCGCTGATGATCGCCCTGAATAATGGATCGGCCCATGTCTCGCCGGTTTCCCGCCGTAAACCTGTTACTCGCACCGCTGATAAGGCTGATTGAATATGGAACTTGATCTCTGGACCCAGAGCCTCGTCACGGCAATGACTGCGTTGTGGACCAAGGTAGCTAACTTCATCCCGAACCTCTTCGGCGCGCTGGTGGTGCTGTTGCTGGGTTTTGTCGTGGCCAAGTTGCTGGACACGCTGCTGTCCAAGCTGCTCGCCAAGCTGGGTCTCGATCGCCTGATGGGCGGCACCGGCCTGACCAAGCTGCTGTCCCGTGGCGGCATCCAAGTGCCGATCTCGACCCTGGTCGGCAAGATCGTGTATTGGTTCGTATTGCTGATTTTCCTGGTTTCCGCAGCAGAATCCCTTGGCCTTGAGCGAGTTTCGGCTACGCTCGATATGCTTGCATTGTATTTGCCGAAGGTTTTTGGTGCCGCGCTGGTGTTGCTGGTCGGTGTCCTGCTGGCGCAACTGGCCAATGGGCTGGTGCGCGGTGCGGCCGAAGGCGTCGGGCTGGATTATGCCGCTGGCGTGGGGCGTATCGCCCAGGGCCTGGTGATTATCATCAGTATTTCGGTGGCGATCAGCCAGTTGGAGGTCAAGACTGACCTGCTCAACCATGTGATCGTGATTGTATTGATAACCGTTGGTCTGGCGGTTGCGCTGGCAATGGGATTGGGAAGCCGGGAGATCGCCGGTCAGATTCTTGCGGGAATCTATGTGCGTGAATTGTATGAGGTTGGGCAACAAGTGCGTGTTGGCGAGGTCGAAGGCCAGATCGAAGAGATCGGCACGGTGAAAACCACATTGCTGACCGAGGAGGGCGAACTGGTGTCGCTTTCCAATCGGATCTTGCTGGAACAGCATGTGAGTAGCCGCTAACCCGGCAAATCCTGCTAATGTATGCCGCCGCGAAATGCCTGCTAGCCCAGGCTGCGGCGCACATTGACCTAGACTGTCGGCCCGACTTGTTTTGAACAAACCCCAATCGCTATCCACGCGCTACGACCCCCGTGATCTCTCCGATGAGGAGTTGGTCGCGCGCGCGCATACGGAGCTGTTTCACGTAACACGCGCCTATGAAGAGTTGATGCGTCGTTACCAGAGAACTTTATTTAACGTTTGTGCGCGCTATCTCGGGAACGATCGTGATGCTGACGATGTCTGTCAGGAGGTGATGTTGAAGGTGCTGTATGGCCTGAAGAACTTCGAGGGGAAATCGAAGTTCAAGACATGGCTTTATAGCATCACGTACAACGAATGCATCACGCAGTATCGCAAGGAACGGCGAAAGCGTCGCTTGATGGACGCGTTGAGCCTGGACCCTCTCGAGGAAGCGTCGGAAGATAAGGCGCCCAAGCCCGAGGAAAAGGGTGGACTCGATCGCTGGCTGGTCTATGTAAACCCGATCGACCGGGAAATTCTGGTGCTACGATTTGTCGCAGAGCTGGAATTTCAGGAGATCGCAGACATAATGCATATGGGTTTGAGCGCGACAAAAATGCGTTACAAGCGCGCTCTTGACAAATTGCGTGAGAAATTTGCAGGCATTGCTGAAACTTAGTTCGGCGCAAATATCTCTTACGTGTAGGCAAGTTCTGATAGACTTGCCGCCGAGTTGTCCCCCGGTTTGCGGGACTGCTTCACAATCACCAGATGGGGATTTAACGGATGAAACTGAAAAACACCTTGGGCTTTGCCATTGGTTCTTTGATTGCTGCCACTTCGTTCGGCGCTCTGGCACAAGGCCAAGGCGCAGTTGAAATCGAAGGCTTCGCCAAGAAAGAAATGTTCGACAGCGCTCGTGATTTCAAGAACAACGGCAACCTGTTCGGCGGTTCGGTTGGTTACTTCCTGACCGACGACGTTGAACTGCGTCTGGCCTACGACGAAGTGCACAACGCACGCACCGAAGACGGCACTAACGTTAAGGGCGCGAACACCGCTCTGGACGCTCTGTACCACTTCAACAACCCAGGCGACATGCTGCGTCCTTATGTTTCGGCCGGTTTCTCCGACCAGAGCATCGACCAGAATGGCAGCAACGGTCGTAACCGTTCTACCTTCGCCAACGTTGGTGGCGGCGCCAAGCTGTATTTCACTGACAACTTCTACGCCCGTGCTGGCGTTGAAGCTCAGTACAACATCGACCAGGGCGACACCGAGTGGGCTCCTAGCGTTGGTATCGGTGTGAACTTCGGTGGCGGCTCCAAGCCAGCTGCTGCTCCAGTTCCAGCACCTGCTGAAGTCTGCTCCGACAGCGACAACGATGGCGTGTGCGACAACGTCGACAAGTGCCCTGACACCCCAGCCAACGTAACTGTTGACGCTGATGGCTGCCCAGCTGTTGCTGAAGTCGTTCGTGTTGAGCTGGACGTCAAGTTCGACTTCGACAAGTCGGTCGTTAAAGAAAACAGCTATGGCGACATCAAGAACCTGGCTGATTTCATGAAGCAGTACCCATCCACCACCACTACTGTTGAAGGTCACACTGACTCCGTCGGTCCTGACGCTTACAACCAGAAGCTGTCTGAGCGTCGTGCAAGCGCCGTTAAGAACGTTCTGACCAACCAGTACGGTGTTGAATCGTCCCGCGTTCAGTCTGTTGGCTACGGCGAATCCCGCCCAGTTGCCGACAACGCCACTGACGCTGGTCGTGCAGTTAACCGTCGCGTAGAAGCGCAGGTTGAAGCTCAAGCTAAGTAATTAGCCTACAGCTTTGGAAAAGCCCGGCCTCGGCCGGGCTTTTCTTTGCCTGCGATTTATGGAGATGGGTGGAACACAAGACCTGTGGGAGACCTGTGGGAGCGAGCTTGCTCGCGAGGCGGCCTCTTCGGTCATACCCCGATCCATTGTGGGAGCGAGCTTGCTCGCGATGGCGGTGTGTCAG
>NZ_JBIXJT010000019.1:0-98294 GCF_052871455.1 Pseudomonas sp. LARHCG127 | reverse complement strand
GCTGATAATCTGTTGACTAGCAGTCTGACTCCACAAGCACCCACACGAATTGCTTGATTCAGTTGTTAAAGAGCGGTTGGCTGAGTCTTTCGTCTCAACCGAGGCGCGCATTCTACAGCGCCCCGTGCATCTGTCAAGCGGTTATTTTAAGAAGTTTTCAAAGTTTCGCTTCGGAAACATCAACAACTTCAACCACTTGCGCTTCCGATCTCTCGTTAGCGGGAGGCGAATTCTACAGCGTTACTCGCTGCTGTCAACACCTCTTTTTCACCGCTTTCGACCGATAAGATCGAACCGCCGATAGAGCCAAACATCACCGCTCTATCTGCTCCTTCCGGGCTTCGATGAACTGAAGCCCAACACTCTCGAAACCTACTTAACTCATTGAAACTCAAGGAGTTTTCCGTTTCGACTGCGCCGGAAGTGGGGCGAATTATAGACTTCCAGAATCTGCCGTCAACCCTTAATTTCGCTTTTCTATCAATAAGTTGCGCAGCACCGGAAATCGCCCTTTAAAAACCCTCTATATAGAAGAGAACGCTCAAAGAACCCCTGCCTCCCTGAACGCCGCCACCGCCGCTTCATCCAACCCCAACACTCGCTGCAACACCTCCCGCGTATGCTCCCCTAATAAAGGGGGCGCATTGCGATACTCCACCGGCGTCTCGGACAGTCGAATCGGGCTGGCCACCTGCGGCACGCTACCAGCCAATAGATGAGGCAATTCCATTGCCAATCCACGCGCTTGCACCTGAGGGTCGGCAAACACTTGGGCAAGGTCGTTGATTGGCCCGCACGGCACACCTGCCTGCTCCAACTGAACCACCCACTCAGCGGTGGTCTTGAACACCGTGGCCTGGCGGATCAACGGAATCAACACCGCACGGTTTGCCACCCGCAGCTTGTTCGTGGCAAAACGCGGATCATCAGCCCACTGCGGCTGCCCGGCCACCTCAGCGAACTTGCGGAACTGGCCGTCATTACCCACAGTAAGGATGAAGTCGCCGTCAGCCGTAGGAAAATCCTGATAAGGCACGATGTTCGGATGAGCATTGCCCAGCCGCTTCGGCGCATTGCCTGTAGTCAGGTAGTTCATCGCCTGGTTGGCCAGGCAAGCCACCTGGACATCCAGCAAGGCCATGTCGATGTGCTGCCCTCCGCCGACATGATCCCGATGAGCCAGCGCTGCCAAAATGGCAGCCGTCGAGTACAACCCCGTGAGGATATCCGTCAGCGCAACCCCCACCTTCACCGGCCCCGCGCCCTCATCCCCCTCTGGGCGGCCGGTCAAGCTCATCAAGCCCCCCAGCCCCTGGATCATGAAGTCATACCCGGCGCGCTTGGCGTAAGGGCCGGTCTGTCCGAACCCGGTGATCGAGCAGTAGATCAACTGCGGATTGATCGCCTTCAGCGAGTCATAGTCCAGGCCATACGCGGCCAGGCCGCCCACCTTGAAATTCTCGATCAGGATATCGGACTTGGCCGCCAGCTCCCGCACCAGCCGCTGACCCTCTGGCCGCGTAAAGTCGATGGTCACCGACTGCTTGTTGCGATTGGCCGACAGATAATAGGCAGCTTCGGTCGTGTTCTCGCCTCTGGCATCCTTCAGGAAGGGCGGCCCCCAGGCGCGCGTATCGTCACCATTGCCGGGACGCTCGACCTTGATGACGTCAGCCCCCAGGTCCGCCAGGATCTGCCCAGCCCAAGGCCCGGCCAAGACCCTCGATAAATCCAATACCCGCAGATGCGAAAGCGCGCCCATGACCGTTCTCCTATTAATAGAACGCCTGGATACCGGTTTGCGCACGCCCCAGGATCAGCGCATGAACGTCGTGCGTGCCTTCGTAGGTGTTCACGACTTCCAGGTTTACGAGATGACGAGCGATACCGAACTCATCGGAAATACCGTTGCCGCCCAGCATGTCCCGCGCCATCCGAGCAATATCCAACGACTTGCCGCAGGAGTTGCGCTTCATGATCGAGGTAATCTCGACTGCCGCCGTGCCCTCATCTTTCATACGCCCCAAACGCAGGCACCCCTGCAGCGCAAGCGTGATTTCAGTCTGCATGTCGGCCAGTTTCTTCTGGATCAACTGATTGGCCGCGAGCGGACGACCGAACTGCTGGCGATCCAGCGTGTATTGGCGAGCGGTGTGCCAGCAGAATTCAGCGGCTCCCAAAGCGCCCCAGGAGATCCCGTAGCGCGCTGAGTTCAGGCAAGTAAACGGGCCTTTAAGACCACGGACATCGGGGAAAATGTTCTCTTCCGGGACGAATACATTGTCCATGACGATTTCGCCGGTGATCGAAGCGCGCAGCCCGACCTTGCCATGGATAGCCGGCGCGCTCAGCCCCTTCCAGCCTTTTTCAAGAACGAAACCGCGAATATCGCCAGCATCGTCCTTGCCCCAGACGACAAAGACATCAGCGATCGGACTGTTGGTGATCCACATCTTGCTGCCCGTCAGGCTGTAGCCACCTTCCACTTTGCGCGCACGAGTAATCATCGCGCCTGGGTCGGAACCATGGTTCGGCTCGGTCAGACCAAAGCAGCCGATCCACTCGCCAGACGCCAGCTTCGGCAAATACTTCTGCTTTTGTGCTTCAGTCCCGAATTCATTGATCGGCACCATGACCAGCGAGGACTGCACGCTCATCATCGAGCGATAGCCGGAATCGACGCGCTCCACTTCACGCGCGATCAGGCCGTAGCTGACGTAGTTCAGCCCGCTGCCGCCGTACTGCTCAGGAATGGTTGCCCCCAGCAAGCCCACTTCACCCATCTCGCGGAAAATCGCCGGGTCGGTTTTCTCATGGCGGAACGCCTCCAGCACTCGCGGTGCCAGTTTCTGCTGGGCGAACTGCTCGGCAGTGTCGCGAATCATGCGTTCTTCTTCGGTGAGCTGCTGATCCAGCAACAATGGATCGATCCAGTTGAAGCTCGCTTTGCCGGCCATGAAAGAGTCCTCGCCAATTAAATGAAAATCGTGGGTTGATCCTAGGCGCGGTTTCCTACAAGGGCAAACGAGGATTACGCACTATGCTGTGCTAATTTCTCACTCCGTAAACGCCATAAACCCTGTTTAAGCAGTTATTGAGTGAGACTTACGTACATGCGCCGCAAAATTCCCAGCACAGCCGCCCTGGTCAGTTTCGAGGCTGCCGCACGCCATGAAAGCTTCACCAAGGCGGCACAGGAGCTTTCTCTCACGCAAGGCGCTATCTGCCGACAGATCGCCAGCCTGGAGGATTTCCTCAGCGTCGAGCTTTTCCGACGCTCGCGCCGAGGGGTCAAACTGACCGAAGCGGGTCTTTCCTACAGCCGCCGGGTTGCCACCCAACTGGATGCCGTCGAGCGCGACACACTTTCCGTGATGGGGCACACCGGCGCGAACGTGATTGAACTGGCCGTGGTTCCGACCTTCGGCACCCAATGGCTGCTGCCACGCCTCAAGGACTTCCAGCAGCAACATCCGGAAGTCACCGTCAACTTGACCAACCGCACACGCCCTTTTCTCTTCGCGGACACTGAGTTTGATGCCGCCATTTATTTTGGTGACGCGGACTGGTCCGGTACCGAATCCCACAAACTGATGGGTGAAAATCCGATGCCGGTATGCAGCCCTGCGTTACTGGATGGTCGGAATGGCCTGACACCCGAGGCGATCGCCGAACTCCCCCTGCTCCAGCAGACCACTCGCCCGTACGCGTGGCGCCAGTGGTTCAACGCTCAGAACCTGAACATTGCACGAGACCTGACAGGCCCTCGTTATGAACTATTCTCCATGCTCGCCCAAGCGGCCATGCACGACATGGGCGTTGCGCTGATTCCGCCCTTTTTGATTCAGCGCGAGCTTGCAGAGCAACGTTTGGTCGTGGCCAACCGTAACGCGCTATCGAGCATCAAGGCCTACTACCTGATGATTCCGGAGCGAAAGGTCGAATCCGCCTCTCTTCGAGCTTTTCGTGATTGGTTGGTGAAACAAGCTACGGGCTATCACCTTGATTAATAAGGGAAAGCAAAAGTCCTACTTAGGTAGTCAACTAACAAAAGACGCTACAGATATAAGTTTATGTCGCATTCAGTCAATCTGTTATGAAACCCGTGAAGTAGTCTCCAAAGCGTCTAAATACATGGCTTAGAGCCATATCGCGCAGCGCATCAGCGCTTATTCATCTGGCCGATGGGAAAAATTGTCAATTTGAACCTAAATCCTTGGAAAGCACGGCCCACAAGGGCTGTCGATCGATAATTGCGACATTCGGTCACAGGGTGACTTGTAGTTAATTTTCCGTCACCCGTCATAATCCCTTGAAGGGCTGAATTTTCGCCTGCAAAATGCCGCGCCCCGCCTGGTTTGGCGGGATCGTGCTGATCGGCCGCCCCAGCCGCACCATCCGAAGTGCCTGGGTTTACTCAATAAGATCACGCAGGAGATTTGACGTGCACATTGGTGTTCCCCTCGAAACCCAAACGGGTGAAACACGGGTTGCTGCTACCCCGGAAACCATCAAGAAGTTGATCGGCCAAGGCCATAAAGTCACTGTCCAAAGCGGCGCCGGTATCAAGGCCAGCGTTATCGACAGTGCCTATGAGGCAGCGGGCGCAACCATTGGCAGCGCCAGTGATGCATTCGGGGCCGAACTGATCCTCAAGGTGGTCGCTCCCAGCGACAGCGAACTGATGCTGATCAAGAGCGGCACCGTTGTGGTGGGCATGCTCAATCCGTTCAACAACGAAACCATCGCCAAGCTGGCCGAACGCGGCATTACCGCTTTCGCCCTTGAGGCCGCGCCACGTACGTCCCGCGCCCAGAGCCTGGATGTGCTGTCGTCTCAAGCGAACATTGCCGGCTACAAAGCGGTGCTGCTGGCCGCTCATTACTATCCGCGCTTCATGCCGATGCTGATGACGGCAGCGGGCACCGTAAAGGCGGCGCGCGTACTGATTCTCGGCGCCGGCGTAGCCGGGTTGCAGGCGATTGCCACGGCCAAGCGCCTGGGCGCCGTGATCGAGGCATCGGATGTGCGCCCTGCGGTGAAGGAGCAAATCGAATCCCTCGGCGCCAAGTTCGTCGACGTGCCTTACGAGACCGACGAAGAGCGTGAATGCGCCGTCGGCGTCGGTGGTTACGCCCGGCCCATGCCAGCCAGCTGGATGCAGCGCCAGGCCCAAGCCGTGCACGAGCGCGCCAAGCAGGCGGACATTGTCATCACCACCGCATTGATTCCGGGCCGCAAGGCACCGACTTTGCTGAGCGCCGAAACCGTCGCGCAGATGAAACCCGGTTCGGTGGTCATCGACCTCGCGGCCGCCCAGGGCGGTAACTGTCCGCTGACCGTGGCTGATCAGGTAGTGGTCGAAAACGGCGTGACCATTTGCGGCCCGACCAACCTGGCCGGTGAAGTCGCGGCCGACGCTTCGGCGCTGTACGCCCGTAACCTGCTGGACTTCCTGAAGCTGGTCTTCACCAAGGAAGGTCAGTTCGACGTGAACCTGGAAGACGACATCGTCGCCGCGTGCCTGATGTGCCGCGACGGCCAAGTCATCCGCAAAAACGCCTAAGCAGGGATTCAGACAATGGAAGAGCTTATCTCCCCCGGTATCTACAACCTGATCATCTTTGTGCTGGCCATTTATGTCGGTTATCACGTGGTCTGGAACGTAACGCCCGCGCTGCACACGCCATTGATGGCGGTGACCAACGCCATTTCGGCGATCGTGATCGTCGGCGCCATGCTCGCTGCAGCGCTGACCGTAACACCTCTGGGCAAGACCATGGGCACCCTCGCCGTGGCCCTGGCCGCCGTGAACGTGTTCGGTGGCTTCCTGGTGACGCGCCGCATGCTTGAGATGTTCAAGAAAAAAGCCCCGAAAGCCGTAAAAGAAGAGGCGCCCAAGTAATGAGCATGAACCTGGTAACGACGCTCTACCTGATCGCGTCCATCTGCTTCATCCAGGCCCTCAAAGGCCTGTCGCACCCCACCACCTCCCGCCGCGGCAACCTGTTCGGCATGCTCGGGATGGCGTTGGCGGTGCTCACCACTGTGGGCCTTATCTATAAGCTCGGTGCTGAGCTGGCCACTGCCGGCATTGGCTACGTCATCGTCGGCCTGTTGGTTGGCGGTACTGCTGGCTCGATCATGGCCAAGCGCGTCGAGATGACCAAGATGCCGGAGCTGGTCGCCTTCATGCACAGCATGATCGGCCTGGCGGCGGTGTTCATTGCCATCGCGGCGGTCGTCGAACCGCAGTCCCTGGGCATTGTCAAGCAACTGGGGGATTCGATTCCGGCGGGTAACCGTCTGGAGCTGTTCCTCGGCGCCGCCATCGGTGCAATCACCTTCTCCGGCTCGGTGATCGCGTTCGGCAAGCTCTCGGGCAAGTACAAGTTCCGCCTGTTCCAAGGCGCACCGGTACAGTTTGGTGGCCAGCACAAGCTCAACCTGATCCTGGGCCTGGCAACGCTGGGCCTGGGCCTGACCTTCATGTTTACCGGCAACCTCGGCGCGTTTGCCCTGATGCTGGCCCTGGCGTTTGTCCTGGGTGTACTGATCATCATCCCGATCGGCGGCGCGGACATGCCGGTGGTGGTCTCGATGCTCAACAGCTACTCCGGTTGGGCAGCGGCGGGTATCGGCTTCTCGCTGAACAACTCGATGCTGATCATTGCCGGTTCGTTGGTGGGTTCGAGCGGTGCGATTCTCTCGTACATCATGTGCAAGGCGATGAACCGTTCGTTCTTCAACGTGTTGCTCGGTGGCTTCGGCAACACCGCCGATGCGGCTGGCCCGGCAGGCTCGAAAGAAGCCCGTCCGGTGAAATCCGGTTCGGCTGACGACGCAACCTTCCTGCTGACCAACGCCGACACGGTGATCATCGTTCCAGGCTACGGCCTGGCAGTGGCGCGGGCGCAACACGCGCTGAAAGAACTGACCGAGAAGCTGACCCACCACGGCGTAACCGTCAAATACGCGATCCACCCGGTGGCCGGTCGCATGCCCGGGCACATGAACGTCCTGCTGGCCGAGGCCGAAGTGCCTTACGACCAGGTGTTCGAGATGGAAGACATCAACTCCGAGTTCGGCCAGGCCGACGTGGTGCTGGTACTGGGCGCCAACGACGTGGTCAACCCGGCGGCGAAGAACGATCCGAAGTCGCCGATTGCCGGCATGCCGATCCTCGAGGCTTTCAAAGCCAAGACCATCATCGTCAACAAGCGCTCGATGGCCAGCGGCTATGCCGGTCTGGACAACGAGCTGTTCTACCTCGACAAGACCATGATGGTGTTCGGTGACGCCAAGAAGGTCATCGAGGACATGGTCAAAGCCGTGGAATAACCCCATCGCTGTTTCACCCAAAAACGCCCCGACTTGTCGGGGCGTTTTGATTTGTATCAAGGCAAAATATTACCGTTCCGGTAATGATGTTTTGCCTGAAACGCCCGTAATAGACGCCTAAAATGCGACCTTTGTAGCGGGTCGGGCACAGCGCTAATTCACTAGACTGCGCATCTTGCTTTCCAGCCCGAGATAATCCCTATGTACCGTGATCGCATCCGCCTGCCTTCGTTATTGAACAAAGTGATGAGCGCTGCCGAAGCAGCCTTGTTGATTCAGGACGGCATGACCGTTGGCATGAGCGGTTTTACCCGCGCTGGAGAAGCGAAAGCAGTGCCCCACGCCCTGGCTGAGCGCGCCAAGGTGACGCCGTTGAAAATCAGCCTGATGACCGGCGCGAGCCTGGGCAACGACCTCGACAAAGAGCTCACCGAAGCCGGTGTACTGGCGCGACGCATGCCGTTCCAGGTCGACAGCACGCTGCGCAAGGCGATCAATGCGGGCGAGGTGATGTTCATCGACCAGCACCTCTCGGAAACCGTCGAACAACTGCGCAACGGCCAGCTCAAGCTGCCCGATATTGCCGTGATCGAAGCAGTAGCCATCACCGAGCAAGGGCATATCGTACCGACCACGTCGGTGGGTAACTCGGCCAGTTTTGCCATCTTCGCCCGGCAAGTGATCATCGAGATCAACCTGGCCCACAACCCGAACCTGGAAGGGCTGCACGACATTTATATCCCGACCTATCGCCCTACCCGCACGCCGATTCCCCTGGTGAAAGTCGACGACCGCATTGGCAGTCCCGCGATCCCGATCCCGCCGGAAAAAATTGCTGCCATTGTCATTACCAACCAGCGGGACTCGCCTTCGACCGTCGCGACACCCGACAGCGACACCCAGGCCATTGCCGATCACCTGATCGACTTCTTCAAGCAGGAAGTCGCGGCTGGACGCATGACCAATAAGCTCGGGCCGTTGCAGGCCGGAATTGGCAACATCGCCAACGCCGTGATGTGCGGACTGATCGATTCCCCGTTCGAAGACCTGACCATGTATTCCGAGGTCCTGCAGGATTCGACATTTGACTTGATCGACGCCGGCAAGCTGAGTTTCGCCTCCGGCAGCTCGATCACCCTGTCGGGTCGACGCAATGCCGACGTCTTCGGAAACCTGGAGAAGTACAAGGACAAACTGGTCCTGCGCCCCCAGGAAATTTCCAACCATCCCGAAGTGGTGCGCCGCCTGGGCATCATTGGTATCAACACCGCGCTGGAGTTCGACCTGTACGGCAACGTCAACTCCACCCATGTCTGCGGCACGCGGATGATGAATGGCATCGGCGGTTCGGGGGATTTCGCCCGTAACGCCCACCTGGCGATCTTCGTTACCAAGTCGATTGCCAAGGGCGGCGCCATTTCCAGTGTCGTGCCGATGGTCAGCCATGTGGACCATACCGAACATGACGTTGACATCCTGGTGACCGAGATCGGCCTGGCCGACCTGCGGGGCCTGGCGCCGAGGGAGCGGGCACGCGTGATCATCGACAATTGCGTGCACCCTTCCTATCGCCAGGCCTTGAATGACTATTTCGTCGCCGCGTGCGCCTTGGGCGGGCATACCCCGCATATCCTTCGCGATGCACTGAGTTGGCACCTGAACCTGGAAGAAACCGGGCGCATGCTGGCTGTCTGATACAGCTGGATCACCGTTTATCGCAATTACAGTTTTGGTTGCTGCCTGCCATTCGCTTCCCTCGCACCAAAAACTGTACTGCTGTACCGGTGTTTTCCTACAGTCTTTTCCCTCAAAACTGCCAGCAGCGTATAAAATTGCACCAATAACGTGCGGATAGGTACAGTTGCTTCAATATCGACCAGTACACCGCCCTTTAACAGTTAACTGGTCTCTCACAATACAGGTGAACTGTATCTAGAGAGACTGGCCAAACGAGAGGATCATGGGCACCAGTTAAACCACTACCTAATCCCGCCACAAGCGGAAGGATGTCAACCATGGAACGTACACTCAGTTCCGAGCTGTTTTTCGAAGACAAAGCTGAAAAAAACCAGGCTTCCCTGCCTCTTCGCGTTATCGCCAACCTGATGTTGTGGCAGCGCCGCATCGCCAGCCGTCACCAACTGGCTCGTCTGGATTCGCGCCTGCTGGCTGATGCCGGTATCAGCGAAGCACAACGCTACGAAGAGCTGAGCAAGCCGTTCTGGCGCTAACTCAGCGTCGCTGGCCCTGACCCACCGGGTCCACTGCCAGCACCGAATTGAACAAACAAGACCCGTCGCGGGTAACCGCGACGGGTCTTGTCGTTTCCGGGCCCCGATTTTTAGGGATGTGTGGAGAACATAACAGTTTTCATAAAAGTAAAAACTTACCAGTACAGTTATGCTTGAACCGTAACGACCCCATGCAAGCGCCCTACAGTGACGCTCGCAAGGGCTGTCAGCCAACGCGTTCCTGTCCTAATATCGAGGCGAACGTGGCGAAGCGAGTCGAACATGCGTCTCCTCTTCCAGCTACACGCACCGGCATCACCCTCATTCAAGGAGTTTCATCATGATCCGTCTTCGCCTGCTCAGCGCAGCTGCTCTCCTGGCCGTAGCCGCCCATTCCAACGCCAGCAGCTTCATTGTGACCACTGACTCCCTCGTCGGAGCGCTCAAAGCCACGTCCGACGTGACTTCCGATGCAACCTCGTCGTTGCGTGACAACAAAATCGTTCAAGCCGCCCGTGACGACGCTGCCAGCTTCGTCGCCAGCGAAGGCGCCATCCGTGGTGTGAAACTGGAAAGTGCCCTGGATTACATCCGCCAACAGGCTCCACAACTCAACGCCACCGACGCGCAGCTGGCCCAGGCCATCCTGGTGATCTGATGCAACATGAAACATCGGGCGCCAATTGGTGTTCCGATGTTTCAACACTGGCTCTGGCCCGCAGGTTTGCGCTAGCCTTCAGGCTCGCCATCAACCGTCGAGTCCCATGCGTTTTTACTCAGATCTGTTCATCGCGTCTTTCTTCGTCATTTTTTGCTGGTCCGTGCCGGCCCATGCCTTCGATGTGTCTACCCAGCAAGTGGTGGTCAGCGGCTATGCCACGAGCATGGTGACCTCCGCGCCCTTCGACCATAAACTGATCGTCGCCGCTCGTGATGACGCTGCGGCCTTCATTGCCAGCGACGGGCAGTTGCGAGGAGCACAACTGGAATCGGCCCTGGACTACCTGCGCCGGACCCAGCCAAAACTTCATGCCAGCGACCTTGAACTGGCACAAGCAATTCTCGTCCAATAGTTATCCTTATTTTTCCGGAGTCGTTCCATGCGTAGCCCGCTGATTGCTGCCGCCCTCGGCCTGTTGGTTTTGGCCGATGTGGCCCAGGCACAAACCCTGGTAGCCACCAGTAACATCATCGTTCGCGCCTCCCAGCGCACGATCGATTTCACCTCCGACACCACCACGTCCATCCGTGATTCGAAAATCGTCCGCGAAGCCCATGACGATGCGGCCAGTTTTGTCGCCAGCAATGGTGAAATTCGTGGTGCTCATCTCGAGGCAGCCTTCGACACCTTGCGCACCCGCGTGCCGGAAGCCCGGGATGCCAGTGACCAGGTTCTCGCCGAAGCCATCCTCGCATTGTGAGGCGGTTCGCCGCCTGGATGGCGGCCGGGGTCTTGCTGCTCACCGGCAGCATGGCCCAGGCCGGCCTGCAACTGCACCTCAACGTCGAAGGACTGAGCCCGGCGCAACAGCAGGCCAGCCAGGCGCTGCTCGATGAAGCCATGCAGGCCCTGCCGCCGCGCTTCATCGAGCGACTGGACCGACGCATCAATGTCGGCTGGACCGACCAGATGCCCGCCAATGCCTACGGCCAGGCCTCGTTGGTGTCGCAACTGGACCTCAACAGCAACCTGCTCGACAGCCTTGTCGACGGCAGCGCCGCGACGCAAAAGACCCAGCGCCCCCACGGCACCGTCCGCCGGGAAATGCTCGCCACGGTCTTGCATGAACTGACCCATATCTACGACCGCTCGCGCCTATGGCCAGAAGCCGAACGCACGCTGATCCAGCGTTGCACTCGACGCAACGGCAGCGCCGGGCTGATCGGCCTCCCCGATGAATGCCGGGGCCAGAATGACCGCCGCTTCACCCTCAGCGATGATCCACGCTTGCTGGACCTCGCCGGCTGGCCGCAATACGTCGGCCGTCGCGGCGCGCGGGAACAGCACAACCGCCAAGTCGCCCGCAGCCCGGACCTCTATGAAACGAGCAGCCCCAAGGAGTTCGTCGCGGTCAACATGGAGTACTTTCTCCTGGACCCGAGCTACGCCTGCCGACGCCCGGCCCTGTATCGCTATTACCGGGAACATTTCGGCTGGGCGCCCGCCGCCAAGAATACCTGCGCCCAATCGTTCGCCTTCCTCAACGCCGGAAACGACTTCGCCAAGACGCCCCTGGGCAAGGTCGATCCAGAGCGGGTCTATGCCATTGATTACCTGCTGGCCGAGGCCAATCAGAACTGGGTGAGCCGTTGGGGCCACAGCATGCTCCGGCTGGTGATCTGCGCACCGGGCCGGCCACGCGGTCCAGACTGCCGGCTGGATCTGGACCAACACTTGGTGCTGTCCTACCGCGCCTTCGTGGGCGATGTGCAGTTGTCGAGTTGGGACGGGCTGGTCGGCAAATACCCCTCGCGCCTGTTCGTATTGCCGTTGGCCCAGGTCATCGATGAATACACCAAGACCGAGCTACGCAGCCTGGCATCGGTGCCGCTGAACCTGTCGCGCACCGAAATCGAGGAAACGGTCGAGCATGCCGCCGAAATGCACTGGAGCTATGACGGCAACTATTACTTCCTGTCCAATAACTGCGCCGTGGAGAGCCTGAAACTGCTGCGCAGCGGCAGCAACAACAAGCAACTCAACGGCCTGGATAGCATCATGCCCAACGGCCTGCTGGAAGTGCTCAAGGGTCGGGGCCTGGCAGATACCAGCGTGCTGGATGACCCCAAGGAAGCCTTGCGCCTGGGCTACCACTTCGACTCATTCCGCGAGCGCTACCAGGCCATGTTCGATGTGCTGAAGAAATATCTGCCGATCAAGCAACAGACGGTGGAAGACTGGCTGGCCCTGGACGCCGCCGAACGCCGCGTCTGGTTCGACCAGGCGGACCTGCGCACCAGCGCGGCGTTGTTGCTGCTGGAGCAGGCCAGTTATCGTCGGCAGTTGTTGTTGGCGCAGGATGAAGTCAAACAGCGCTACCTCGGAGCCCGTGAGTTGCAGAACGGTGGCATGGAAAGGGCTAACGCGACGCTGCAGCAGATCCTCGCCAACAGCGGTTTCCTCAGCCGCCCGGCCGAACTGCTGGGCAGCAGCGGCTACGGCTTGCCGCAACCCAGCGAGTGGCAACGCCTGGAATCGGAAAGCAGTTTGCGGCAAAAACAACTGCAAACACTGACAGGCGATCTGGACAAGGAAGTCCGGGCCTTGCTCGAACCGAGCCGCGCGGCTGAAATTGCTGCAAGCGAGGCCAATGTGAAGGAGATCGGCGAGCATTTGCGCGAGTTGCACAAGGCCGGGGGCGGGTTGGAGTTGCCCTGACGAACAGGGTCGTCATTGTGGCGAGGGAGCTTGCTCCCGCTCGGCTGCGAAGCAGTCGTAAACCAGCCAATGCGCCCTCTCTGAAAGAATTGCATGAACCTGTTTGGGGCCGCTCGCGACCCAGCGGGAGCAAGCTCCCTCGCCACAAGAGCAATCCCGGCGCAATAAAAAAGGGTTCAGAACCTAGTTCTGAACCCTTTTTTTGGCTCAGCGCCGAACCAGGAATCAGCCGAGACGCGCCTTGCGCACACCATCAGCCAGCGCCGCACACAAGCTCAACACGCCATCGATCGCCTGTTCCGATGTGTCGGCGCTGGCGATATGGTCGATCAGCGCCGAGCCGACCACCACCCCGTCGGCCAGCCGTGCGATGGCCGCCGCCTGCTCCGGTGTACGAATACCGAAACCAATGCTGATGGGCAGATCGGTATGGCGGCGCAGGCGCGCCACGGCTTCTTCCACATGCTCCAGCGTCGCGGCGCCGGCACCGGTCACGCCCGCGACCGACACGTAGTACACAAAGCCCGAACTGCCGTTGAGGACCGTCGGCAAACGCACATCGTCAGTGGTCGGCGTGGTCAGGCGGATGAAATCCAGGCCAGCAGCCTGGGCCGGTTCGCACAGTTCGCTGTTGTGCTCGGGCGGCATGTCCACGACGATCAGGCCATCCACGCCAGCGTCCAGCGCCTCGCCAATGAAACGCTGCACGCCATAACGGTGGATCGGGTTGAAGTAGCCCATCAACACCAGCGGTGTCTCAGTGTTGTCTTTGCGGAACTCACGAACCATCTGCAGGGTTTTCGCAAGATTCTGCTGGGCCCCCAGGGCGCGAATGTTCGCCAACTGGATCGCCGGGCCGTCAGCCATCGGGTCTGTGAACGGCATGCCCAACTCGATCACGTCGGCACCCGCCGCCGGCAGGCCCTTGAGGATCGCCAGCGACGTGTCGTAGTCCGGGTCGCCCGCCGTGACGAAAGTCACCAGGGCGGCGCGGTTCTGTTCCTTGAGTTCAGCAAAACGGGTTTGCAGGCGGCTCATCAGTGTTTCTCCTGCTGGGACTGTTCCATGTGGTGCATCACGGTTTGCATGTCTTTGTCGCCACGACCGGACAGGTTGACCACCATCAGGTGATCTTTCGGCAGGTTGGGTGCGCGTTTGAACACTTCGGCCAGGGCATGGGCGCTTTCCAGTGCAGGAATGATCCCTTCCAGGCGACAGCATTTGTGGAAGGCTTCGAGGGCTTCGGCGTCAGTGACCGAGGTGTACTGGACGCGGCCAATGTCGTGCAACCAGGCATGTTCCGGGCCGATACCGGGGTAGTCGAGCCCCGCGGAAATCGAATGGGCGTCGATGATCTGGCCGTCGTCGTCCTGCAACAGGAAGGTGCGGTTGCCGTGCAGTACGCCGGGGACGCCGCCGTTCAGGCTCGCCGCGTGCTTACCGGTCTCGATGCCATAGCCTGCGGCTTCGACGCCGATGATTTCGACACTCTTGTCGTCCAGGAACGGGTGGAACAGGCCCATGGCGTTGGAGCCGCCACCGATGCACGCCACCAGGCTATCCGGCAGGCGACCTTCCTGGGCTTGCAGCTGATCGCGGGTTTCCTTGCCGATCACCGCTTGGAAGTCACGCACCATCGCAGGATAAGGATGCGGGCCCGCCACGGTGCCGATCAGGTAGAACGTGCTGTCGACGTTGGTGACCCAGTCGCGCAGAGCCTCGTTCATGGCGTCCTTCAGGGTGCCGGTGCCGGCGACCACCGGAATGACTTCCGCCCCGAGCAGCTTCATGCGGAACACGTTGGCCTGCTGGCGCTCGATGTCGGTGGTGCCCATGTAGATCACGCAATCCAGGCCGAAACGCGCGGCCACGGTGGCGGTGGCCACGCCGTGCATACCCGCGCCGGTCTCGGCGATGATGCGTTTCTTGCCCATGCGCCGCGCCAGCAGGATCTGGCCGATGCAGTTGTTGATCTTGTGCGCGCCGGTGTGGTTCAGCTCTTCACGCTTGAGGTAGATCTTGGCGCCACCGCAATATTCGGTCAGGCGCTCGGCGAAGTAGAGCGGGCTCGGACGACCGACATAGTCACGCTGGAAGTAGGCCAATTCCTCAATGAAGGCCGGATCTTCCTTCGCCACTTCGTACTCACGGGCCAGATCAAGGATCAGCGGCATCAAGGTCTCGGCCACATAACGGCCGCCGAATGCGCCGAACAGGCCGTTGGCATCAGGGCCGCTGCGCAGGTTGAAAGAGATCGTAGGCTGGGTCATCGGGCGCTCCAGGCAAATGCGTTGAAAGACAATGAGGTTCACTCTACCCCTGACATCCCTCAGTGAAAACCGATAAGATCGCCGCAACCTGTCAGGAAAACTCACAAATAAAATGAGCCACGACCTGCCCCCCCTCAACGCCTTGCGCGCCTTCGAGGCCACCGCCCGCCTGAACAGCGTAAGCCAGGCGGCCGAACAGCTGCACGTCACTCATGGCGCTGTAAGTCGACAGTTGAAGGTGTTGGAAGAGCATCTGGGCATCAGCTTGTTCATCAAGGACGGGCGCGGCCTTAAACTCACAGATGCCGGCGTGCGCCTGCGGGACGCCAGCACCGATGCGTTCGAGCGTTTACGCGGTGTTTGCGCGGAGCTGACACAACGTACGGCAGACGCCCCGTTTGTACTGGGCTGCTCGGGAAGCCTGCTGGCGCGTTGGTTTATTCCTCGCCTGGGCAGGCTCAATGCTGACCTGCCGGATTTGCGCTTGCACCTGTCCGCCGGCGAAGGCGACCTGGACCCCAGGCGACCGGGATTAGACGCCTTGTTGGTATTCGCCGAGCCACCCTGGCCGGCCGACATGCAGGTGTACGAACTGGTGAGCGAACGGATCGGTCCCGTGATGAGCCCGCACTACGCCGGATTCGCTCGATTGCAGGGTGCACCAGCGAGCGCGCTGCTCGACGAACCGTTGCTGCACACCACCTCGCGTCCACAGGCTTGGCCGGCCTGGGCACGGCAAAACGACCTTGAACCCCAGGCATTGAAGTTCGGGCAAGGATTCGAGCATTTATATTATTTGCTGGAAGCCGCCGTAGCGGGGTTAGGCGTGGCGATAGCGCCCGAACCGCTGGTGGCCGAGGACGTGCGCGCCGGTCGCCTGGTCGCGCCGTGGGGCTTCGATGAAACCGCGGCGAGACTGGTGTTGTGGCTACCCAAGCGCGCCGCAGACGGGCGCGCTCGGCAATTGGCCCAATGGCTCAGGCATGAGCTGGGCCAACCGGTTCAGTCACCGCGTTTGCACAGCAGGTAAGCAGCCAGCAAACCCAGCGCACCGACCGCGACACCGGCCGTGGTCCATGGGTGTTCCTGCGCGTAATCTCGCGTGGCGATCCCGGTTTCACGGGTTTTCACCTTGACCTCTTCATAGGCGTCGCTGAGCAGATGGCGAGAATGTTTCAGCGCGTTTTCGGCATTGGCCTTGAGCGACTTGAGGGTTTTACGCGACTCGTCCGAAGCGTCATCCTTCAGACTTTCCAACGACTTGAGCAGACTTTCGATCTCCGCTTCCATGCTTTGCAACGAGGCTTTGCGTAACGAAGTGCTGGCCATGGTGGCTCTCCTGCAGTGGTTGAGTTCGTGTGTGAATTGGGACTCCGACGGTTTGGGAAAGTGCAGTAAATCTGAACTTTCACCGCTTGAGCGGCCACACATGTAAGGCGAAAAATCGCTGCTAGGCTGTTAAAGACAACCAAGGAGAACGTTATGAGTGATCACCATACGTACAAAAAGGTCGAACTGGTCGGTTCCTCTCCCACCAGTATTGAAGACGCCATCAACAACGCCCTGGCCGAAGCCAGCAAGAGCCTCAAGCACTTGGAATGGTTCGAAGTCACGGAAACCCGCGGACACATCGAAAATGGCCGGGCCGCGCACTTTCAGGTAACGATCAAGGTCGGTTTCCGGATTGCCAATAGCTGAGGTTCGTTGAACTTGCACGCTGGCGGAGTGCCATAGGGAGTGGCGATGCGCTATGGTCTGCGCATTACGTTTTCCAATACCTGCCCTATTTGATCCGACCAAGGAGTGCGAGCGATGAACAAGTTGATGGTGGCCCTGGGTTTGCTGAGCCTTGCCGGTGGTGCGTTTGCGGCCGGCAAGCCCTGCGAAGAGCTGAAAAGCGAAATCGCAGCGAAGCTGGACGCCAAGGGCGTGTCAGGTTATTCGCTGGAAATTGTCGATAAAGGCGCAGCGGCTGAAGGACAACAAGTCGTCGGCACCTGTGAGAGCGGTACGAAGGAAATCGTCTACAAGCGCGGCTGATAGCGCGTTCAGTTCAAAGCCGACGCACAGCGTCGGCTTTTTATTGGCCGCGATTCAGCCCTTCATGACCTGCGCCAGCAACTCGTAGGAGTGCAAGCGATCGGCGTGTTCATACAGATCACTGGTGAAAATCAGCTCATCGGCCTGGGTTTGCTCGATCAGCACTTGCAGCTTGGCGCGAATTTTCTGCGGACCGCCGACCATGGCCAGCCCCAGGAAATCGCCGACCGCCTCCTTCTCATGGGGCAACCAAAGACCGTTCATGGACTCGACCGGCGGACGCTGCACCAGGCTCTGGCTGCGCATCAACGCCAGGATCCGCTGGTACACCGACGTCGCCAGGTAATCGGCCTGTTCATCGGTATCCGCAGCCACCAGCGGCACGCCGAGCATCACATAGGGCTTGTCGAGCACCGCCGACGGCTTGAAGTGGTTGCGGTAGACGCGAATCGCCTCGTGCATATATCGCGGTGCGAAATGGGAGGCGAATGCGTAGGGCAAACCGCGTTCACCGGCCAATTGCGCACTGAACAGACTCGAACCCAGCAGCCAGACCGGCACGTTGGTGCCGGTGCCGGGCATGGCGATGATGCGTTGATCCGGGGTACGCGGGCCCAGGTAGCGCATCAGCTCGGCCACATCCTCGGGAAAATCGTCCGCGCTGCCGGAGCGCTCGCGACGCAGCGCCCGGGCGGTCATCTGGTCGGAACCTGGTGCGCGCCCCAGCCCCAGATCGATTCGACCCGGATAGAGGCTTTCCAACGTGCCGAACTGTTCGGCGATGATCAACGGTGCGTGATTGGGCAGCATGACGCCACCGGAGCCGACGCGAATGGTCGAAGTGCCCCCCGCCAGATAACCCAGCAGCACCGCCGTTGCCGAACTGGCGATACCGTCCATATTGTGGTGTTCGGCCACCCAGAAGCGGGTGTAGCCGTACTTTTCCACGTGCTGCGCCAAGTCCAGCGAGTTGTGCAAGGATTGAGCGGCATTGCCATCGGCGCGCACAGGCACCAGGTCGAGGGTAGAGAATTTCACGTCTGACAGCTGTTTCATGGGCCGGGATCTCCAACGGCGTTCCGGGCTTTTCCTACGGGTAAAAGCCTGCCGTTTCTAAAGGTGTGTGCCATTGCAATGTGGGCATATACCCGAGTTTCAATAGTTGCGACGAAATTTCCTACTAAATTCGTCGGCTAATCGACAAGGTGAACTTTTCCAGGCGGTCTATCCTCACAACCCAGACAGTGAAAAAACACCCAGGCGCGGCGTTCGCGCCGAATCTTCAGGAGGCAGACATGGCTATCATCAAGAAAGCATCGGCTCATTGGGAAGGTGACCTGAAAACCGGAATCGGCTCGATTTCCACGGAAACCGGCGTGTTGCGCGAGGCGCCCTATGGCTTCAAGGCGCGATTCGAAGGCGGCAAGGGCACCAACCCCGAGGAATTGATCGGCGCGGCCCACGCCGGCTGCTTTTCCATGGCCTTTTCGATGATCCTCGGCGACGCCGGGCTCAAGGCCGACAGCATCGACACCAACGCTGAAGTGACCCTGGACCAGGTCGAGGGCGGTTTCGCGATCACGGCGGTCAAGCTGATACTCAAGGCGAAAATCCCCGGCGCGAGCCAGGCGCAATTCGACGAATTGAGCAAGAAAGCCAAGGAGGGGTGCCCGGTTTCCAAAGTGCTGAACGCCCAGATTACCCTGGATGCGACGTTGGTGAACTGACCCATGAAAGGGTCGCAGCCTTCGCAGGCATTGTCGAAGGCTGCGATTTCTTGAATACGGTCGAGCTGTTTACCCTGGCGCAATTATGATCGAATGAAGCTCGCAGTTTCAGCGCACAGGCAGTGCGTGCTGCCATGAGGAATTCGAACATGAAACGATCAGCCCTGGTGGTCATCGGCTGCGCATTCGCTGCATCAGCCCTTGCGGCTCCCAAATCCTGTGAAGAGCTGAAAGGGGAAATCGAAGCGAAGATCCAGGCGAACAACGTGTCGTCCTACACGCTGGAAATCGTCACCAATGACGAAGTCCACGACGAGAACATGGTGGTGGGCAGTTGCGATAACGGCACGAAGAAAATCATCTACCAGAAGAACGACCGCTAGGGAGTCCTACGGAACGCAGTTGATCTGCCGTTCCTCGGCAACGATTTGACGCTTGCCGTCATAGAGCCGGGCGCTCGGCGTGAATGCCAGGTTGCGAGCCTCCAGACGATAGCGCTGGCCGGCCTCGAAATGGTCGTAACGCACGAGCATGTAGCACATCCGCTCTTGGGGTTCGGCCTGCATGCCCAACCCACCCCCACTGAATACTTCGAAGTCGAAGCGCACTTTCAGTTCGTGGCTGCCCGGCGAAACCTGGAAGAACCGTCCGTCGCGCAAGCGCTGGCCGTCCAGGCTTTCAGCCATCAGCATTTTGCCGCCCGGCATGGGCGTAGCAAAATCAACCCACGCCATGTTCGGGTCGACCTGGGGCAGCGGGCTCGTTGCGCAACCGCTCATGGAGACCAGGGCCAGTAACAGCAAGGATAAGCGCATGATGAGTTTCCTTAAAACCAGGCCCTGAGCATAGCGCCAATCACGTTTGTTGGCAGCCCGCCGGCGTACCTTGCCCCACCACCTTGCGTTGCTGATCGTAAAGCTTGGCCCAAGGCCGGAAACCAATGCTGCCGGCCTGCAGCTGGTAACGTTGGCCGGCGTTGAAATCCTTGAATTTCAGGTTCAACCGGCAATCGCGCCACAGCGGCTCCGCGTCCGGGCCGATGTTGCCGGGTTCGACGGCAAACTGGTAACGCACCGTCAACTCGTGGCTGCCGGGTTGCACTTCGAAATAACGTCGGTCGACGGACATCTTGTCATCGACTTCCAGCGCCTGTAGCGCGGTGTCCTGCTGGTTGCCCAGATCGATCCACGCTTGGGATGGATCGGGGTCAGGCAAGCCGGCACAACCGGTGAGCAACAACAGGCCACTCGTCAGCATCAACACGCGCATAGCGAAGCTCCAGGCAAGCGAGATAGTCTTGTGGGCAGACTTCCCAAGGTGATTCCAATTGATCAGGCCGCGTTCAAGCCATCGGTTACTCGACCGTGTTTTCCAGATTTTGTTTCCAGGCCTCTTGCTTTTGTTACTGAACGGTTGCGCTAGCGCTGGTTACTACAGCCAACTCGTCGGCGGGCAGCTGCGGTTGTTGCAGGCCCGCGAGCCTATCGATCAGGTCATTGCCGACCCCGCCCGCGATGCCCAACTCAAGGCGCACCTGGCCCAGGCGCGCGAGGCACGGACGTTCGCCAGTAATCACCTGCATCTACCGAACAATCGAAGCTATCGCCTGTATGCGGATATTGGCCGGCCGTTCGTAGTCTGGAATGTCTTCGCCACGCCAGAGTTTTCCCTGGCACCGCACAACCATTGTTTTCCCATTGCCGGTTGCGTGGCTTATCGCGGCTATTACAGCCAGGGCGCCGCCCGCGGCGAGGCCGCGTTGCAGCGCTTGCAGGGCATGGACGTCACGATTGGTGGGGTAGAAGCCTATTCGACGCTGGGCTGGTTCGACGATCCGATCCTGAGTTCCATGATGCATTGGGGCGACGAACGCCTGGCGACGCTGATCTTTCATGAACTGGCGCACCAACGGTTTTATGTACAGGACGACACTGAATTCAATGAGTCCTTCGCCACCTTCGTCGAACAGGAAGGCACCCGACAATGGCGCGCCAGTCGTGGGCTGGCGCCGGACAATGGCAAGCAGGTGCGCCAGCGCGACCAGTTCATCCAACTGATCCTCGATACCCGCCAGCGCCTGGAAAAGCTCTACGCCCAACCCTTGCTGGCCGAGGGAATGCGCCAACGCAAAGCGGCGGAGTTCGAACGCCTGCGCACCGACTATGAGCAACTGCGCGATACCCAATGGGCAGGCGACAAACGCTACGACGCCTGGGTCTATGCGCCCTTGAACAATGCGCGATTGCTGCCGTTCGGGCTGTATGACCAGTGGGTGCCGGCGTTTGCGGCGCTGTTCAAGAAGAAGGATGGGGACTGGGTTGGGTTTTACACGGCGGTGGAACAGCTGGGCAAGTTGCCGATCGACGAGCGCAAGGCGGCCTTGAAGGTGTTGGCGGAGCCGAAGACTTCCGCGGACTAGGCGGGCGCCATCGCGAGCAAGCTCGCTCCCACATTTGTTCGTCGTTGTTCATGCCATCCAGGCTCGACGCCGTTTCAGTGTGGGAGCGAGCTTGCTCGCGATAGCGGTGGGTCAGCTTGCTTCAATGGTGACGGTACTATCGCCATCGCGAGCAAGCTCGCTCCCACATTGGATGCCTCGCCACGGCCAGCAACGGCACATAAAAAAGGGCATACCGATTCATCGGTATGCCCTTTCGATTGCTGCTTTCTTCCCCCTGGCCGAGGTACTCGTCGCAATTATGGGTTAACGCTGTCTTTCAAGAACTTGCCTGGTTTGAAGGCAACGGTGTTGCTGGCCTTGATCTTTACTGGCTCACCGGTTTGTGGATTCTTGCCAGTGCGGGCGCCGCGGTGGCGTTGCAGGAAAGTGCCGAAGCCCACCAGGGTAACGCTGTCCTTGCGGTGCAGGGCGCCGGTGATTTCTTCGAGGACGGCGTTGAGGACGCGGTTGGCTTGTTCTTTGGTGAGGTCTGCTTTTTCCGCGATAGCGGCGGCGAGTTCTGGTTTACGCATGAAATGAAGCCCCTTTGACGGTTTTTTTGTTGTTATGTCCGTGCTGTTCTCTTTGGAACAGCCCCTAAGGCGCCGCAGGCTCTACTCTGCGGCAGACGGGAGTGAGGATGGCACGGTGCCGAACACCGCGCCAGTGTCCGGAAGACCTTTGTGGGACCAAAAGTAGGGTTTTTGCGACAGAACGACCAGTATTTACGCCAGCAGGGCTGGAAGCTCCTTGTTCAGCGCCAGTTTCTCCATCACTGCCGTGCCCGTCAGCGCGTAGCCCAACAGATTGCCTTGAGCGTCTCGGCACAGTGCCTTGATGTCCGCGCCCATCCCTTCGACGCTCCACACGCCTTCGCTGCCTCGCGGTGGCGGCGACACGACCAATGGGCACACCGGGGTTTTTACGGTAATCGGCATGGCACCGTAACTGACGGCAGTCGGGTTGCCGGCCAGGGTTTGGGCCAAGGCCCGGGCGCAGCTCATCAGCGGCATGACATACAGCAGGTTCAAGCCGTCGACCTCGGCGCAATCGCCCAGGGCGTAGATATTGGCGTGGGAGGTTTTCAGGTGGCGATCGACCACGACGCCGCGGTTGGCCATCAGCCCGGCGGCCGCCGCCAGGTCGATGCGTGGACGCAGGCCGACGGCCGAGACCACCAGGTCGCAGGCGATCACCTGGCCGTCGGACAGGTGCGCCTCCAGCCCATCGGCGACCTTCTGCAAGCGGTTGAGCACAGGGCCCAGGTGGAAGCGCGCGCCGAGGCTTTCCAGCCCGGCCTGGACCGCTGCCGCAGCGGCCGGATGCAGCAGCGTCGGCATGACTTGCTCGCACGGCGCCACCAACTCGACTTCGTAGCCCCCCAGGCTCAGGTCGTTGGCGAACTCGCAGCCAATCAGACCGGCACCCAGCAGCAACACCCGGCGCTTGCCGACGGCCGCAGCCCTGAAGCGCGCGTAGTCTTCCAGGTCGTTGATGGGAAAGATCAGGTCCGCCGCGTCGCCCTGTACCGGCACGCGCACGGTTTCGGCGCCCCAGGCCAGGATCAGGTCGCGGTAGTTCACCGCCTCCTCGCCTATCCACAGCCGTTTGTGGCCCGGATCGATGCCGCTGATGCGGGTGTGGGTGCGCACCTCGGCCTTGAGTTGTTCGGCCATGGCCCCCGGTTCAGCCATGCTCAAACCGTCGGCATCCTTGTTCTTGCCAAAGCCCGTGGAAAGCATCGGCTTGGAGTATGAGCGACCGTCATCCGCGGTGATCAGCAGCAGCGGGGTCTCGCTGTCGAGCTTGCGAAACTCCCGGGCCAGGTTATAACCGGCCAGCCCAGTACCGACGATGACGACAGGTGCACTCATGTTGCTCTCCATTTAAATGAAACGATCAGTTGATTTCGATCATTTCGAAATCCATTTTGCCGACACCGCAGTCCGGGCACAGCCAGTCCGCCGGCACGTCCTCCCAGCGAGTGCCGGGCGCGATGCCATCGTCAGGCCAGCCGTCAGCTTCGTTGTAGATCAGGCCGCAGACGATACATTGCCACTTCTTCATTCCAGTACTTCCTCGAGATGTCAGGCCTTGGCCGGTATTTTCCGGCTCAGGGCCGTTTTGTACTGATCGGTCGCGCCAGATGCAAGCACGATCGGCAGGCCGCAGGCCGGGCCGGTCAAAACCCGTGACCGACATGGTAAGCTCGCGGCCTCATTTGCTGCCATTCAAGACCTCTGTGCCGCATACAAATTCGATTTTTCCTACACTCCAATGGCTGCCCCAGCACCTGCTGTCGCCCCGCCCCGATGCCGGTGTACTCGATTGGTTGTTCGACGAAGGTTCCCTGACCCGGCGCCTCACGCGCCTGTCGGACGGCCACTTCAGCGTGACCCCATTGTTCGAAGGCTGGCAGCCATTGCGCGCCGACGAATGTGCCGCGCTCGACCTGGCCGAGGGCAGCGAGGGCTGGGTACGCGAGGTGTATCTGCGCGGTCGCGACCAGCCTTGGGTGTTCGCCCGCAGCGTGGCGGCGCGCAGCGCCTTGCAGGGTGACGGGTTGCAGATGGACGAGTTGGGCAGCCGCTCCCTGGGCGAATTGCTGTTTTGCGACCAGGCGTTCCAGCGCCGGGCCATCGAGGTTTGCCATTACCCCGAGGCCGGCTTGCCGGAAGACGTACGCGCCGGTGGCCTGTGGGGGCGCCGTTCACGTTTCGACCGCGGTGCGTTGAGCGTGCTGGTGGCGGAAATCTTCCTGCCCCGCTTGTGGACCGTCGCCCGCGCCTATTCGGAGAATTGCTGATGTATGTGCAACTGCTCAAATCCTTGAATCGCCTGAACCCACGGGCATGGGACTTCGTGCAACTGACTCGCATGGACAAGCCCATCGGCATCTACCTGCTGTTGTGGCCGACGTTGTGGGCACTGTGGATTGCCGGTGAAGGCTCGCCGTCCATCGCCAACGTGGTGATTTTCATCCTCGGTGTGGTGCTGACCCGTGCCGGTGGCTGTGTGATCAATGACTGGGCCGACCGCAAGGTGGACGGCCACGTCAAACGCACCGAACAACGCCCGTTGGTGAGCGGCAAGATCAGTTCGAAGGAGGCGCTGGTGTTCTTCGCCGTGCTGATGAGCGTGAGTTTCCTGCTGGTGTTGTGCACCAACGCACCGACCATCCTGCTGTCCCTCGGCGGCCTGGCCCTGGCGTTCAGTTACCCGTTCATGAAGCGTTATACCTACTACCCGCAAGTGGTGCTGGGGGCGGCGTTCTCCTGGGGCATGCCGATGGCGTTCACCGCCGAAACCGGGCATCTGCCGGCGGCCGCCTGGTTGCTGTACATCGCCAATCTACTGTGGACAGTGGGCTACGACACCTATTACGCCATGACCGACCGGGACGACGACCTGCGCATCGGCGTGAAGTCCACGGCGATCCTGTTTGGCGATGCCGACCGGGTGATCATCCTGACGCTGCAAGGCCTGGCCTTGGGTTGCCTGCTGTTGGCCGGGTCTAAATTCCAACTGGGTGGCTGGTTCCACCTGGGGTTGGTGGCCGCGGCCGCGTGCTTCGCCTGGGAATTCTGGTACACCCGAGGCAGGGACCGGATGCGCTGCTTCAAGGCTTTCTTGCACAACCATTGGGCCGGCTTGGCGATTTTCGTGGGGATTGTGTTGGATTACGCGTTGCGCTGAAGCCGAGCCCGAGCACTGAACGTTAGCTCATGCCAGCATGAACCTTGGCTTATGAAAGCCTTTTGTGGCGAGGGAGCTTGCTCCCGCTGGGCTGCGGAGCGGCCCCAAGATTTTTGCGGTCGCTACGCAACCGAGCGGGAGCACGCGCCCGCGCCCCCAAAAAGTGTCGCAGCCGGACGCGGGACTTGGCCTTGGCCACTTTCCAGGCGCCGTCCATTTTGCCGTCGCCGGTCATGTCCCCGGCCTTCTTGTCCATCACGAAGGTGTACAGCGGCATGCCCTGATAAGCCCACTGCATTGAGCCATCATCGCGCTTGATCACGGTCCAGTCGCCCATGGATTTATCACCCGCCGCAGCCATCAGCGGTGGCCAGTTAGCCGCACACTTGTCATTGCATTCCGACTTACCAGCCGAGTCTTTGGCAAAGGTGTAAAGGGTCATGCCCTTATGGTCGGTGAACATGCCATCCTTCTCCATTGCAGGATCGGCAGCCATCGCAACCCCAGGCAGGGCCAGAGCAGCTGCCACCAGCAGGGCTTTGAAAGAAACAGTCATTTGTTTCATGGAAACCTTCTCTTGTGGTTGTCAGGATTCGGACTGAAAAGCTTAGTCCAGGATCCCCCTCGCTGCCGCCTGAGGAAATAACTGTCACACGACTGCAATAATTCCGTTATCTAATGCGGCGCAAGACAGTTAAATGACAAGAGGATTACCCCATGGTTGGCAGGAGCATTCTGATCGTCGACGACGAGGCGCCCATCCGCGAGATGATCGCCGTTGCGTTGGAGATGGCCGGCTATGACTGCATGGAAGCAGAAAACTCTCAACAGGCCCATGCCATCATCGTCGACCGCAAGCCCGACCTGATCCTGCTGGACTGGATGCTGCCCGGCACGTCAGGCATCGAACTGGCGCGACGGCTCAAGCGCGACGAGCTGACCGGTGATATTCCGATCATCATGCTCACCGCCAAGGGCGAAGAGGACAACAAGATCCAAGGCCTGGAAGTCGGCGCCGACGACTACATCACCAAGCCGTTCTCCCCACGGGAGCTGGTGGCGCGCCTGAAGGCCGTGCTGCGACGCGCCGGGCCGACCGATGGCGAAGCGCCGATTGAAGTCGGTGGCCTGCTGCTCGACCCGATCAGCCACCGCGTGACCATCGACGGCAAACCCGCCGAGATGGGCCCGACCGAATATCGTCTGCTGCAATTCTTCATGACTCACCAGGAACGTGCCTACACCCGCGGCCAACTGTTGGACCAGGTCTGGGGCGGCAACGTCTACGTCGAGGAACGCACCGTGGACGTGCACATCCGACGCCTGCGCAAGGCCCTCGGCGATGCCTATGAAAATCTGGTACAAACCGTGCGCGGCACCGGTTATCGTTTTTCGACAAAGGCCTGATCCGAGCCCTTACCGCCCGACAAGCTGACAAGGACGCGCGTCACGTGAATCAAAACTGGCATGGCACCCTGATTCGCCACATGTTGTTGCTGGTGACTGGCTGTTTGCTGATCGGCCTGATCAGCGGTTATTACGGCTGGAGCCTGGCCGCGGGCCTGGGGCTTTACCTGGCCTGGACACTCAAGCAACTGCTGCGCCTGCATGAATGGCTGCGCCTGCATCAACCCGACGAAGCCCCGCCCGACGGCTATGGCTTATGGGGTGAGGTGTTCGACAGCATCTACCACCTGCAACGGCGCGACCAGCGCGTCCGCGGGCGCCTGCAGGCGGTAATCGACCGGGTCCAGGAATCCACCGCCGCGCTGAAAGACGCGGTGATCATGCTCGACAGCGAAGGTAACCTGGAATGGTGGAACCGCGCTGCCGAGACCCTGTTGGGCCTCAAGACGCCCCAGGACAGCGGCCAACCAGTGACCAACCTGGTGCGCCATCCGCGCTTCAAGGAATATTTCGAGCAAGCCAACTACGCCGAGCCGCTGGAGATCCCTTCGCCCACCAATGACCGGTTGCGTATCCAGCTGTACATCACCCGCTACGGCAACAACGAGCACTTGATGCTGGTGCGCGACGTCACGCGCATCCATCAGCTGGAACAGATGCGCAAGGATTTCATCGCCAACGTTTCCCACGAATTGCGCACGCCGTTGACGGTGATCTGCGGCTACCTGGAGACCCTGCTCGACAACGTCGAGGAGGTGAACCCGCGCTGGAGCCGGGCCTTGCAGCAGATGCACCAGCAGAGCGGACGCATGCAGACCCTGCTCAACGACTTGTTGTTGCTGGCGAAGCTGGAAGCCACCGATTACCCGTCGGACAACCAGCCGGTGCCGATCGACGACCTGCTGCAAACCATTGTCGAAGATGCCCAGGAGCTGTCCGGTTCCAAGCAGCAGACCATCACCCTGGAAGCCGACCCGGCGGTGCAGCTCAAGGGCAGCGAGGCGGAACTGCGCAGTGCGTTTTCCAACCTGGTATTCAACGCGGTCAAGTACACGCCGGAGCAGGGCCGCATCCATGTGCGCTGGTGGGGCGACGAGCAAGGCGCGCACCTGAGCGTGCGCGATTCGGGCATCGGCATCGACAGCAAGCACCTGCCGCGCCTGACCGAACGTTTCTACCGCGTCGACTCCAGCCGCAACTCCAATACCGGTGGCACCGGGCTGGGCCTGGCCATTGTCAAACACGTCCTGCTGCGCCATCGCGCCCGCATGGAGATCAGCAGCGTGCCCGGCCATGGCAGCACGTTTACCTGTCATTTCGCCCCGGCCCAAGTGGTTCGCACACGCCTCGCTCGCCCCGCTGATTGAAAGCGCCCACTAGGCAATCGCCGAGTCAGCCGCTACATTGACTGACTTGCGCCTGCCTTTTCAGGCGCTCATTTTCAATTCCTACGACTATTCGGAACCCGCAAAACCCCATCATGGACCCTTCCCCTGGCTTGTCCCTCGTCACACTCTTCGCCGAATTCGGCATGATTCTTTTTGCTCTGATCCTGGTTCTGCTCAACGGATTTTTCGTTGCGGCCGAATTCGCCATGGTCAAGCTGCGTTCGACCCGGGTCGAGGCCATCGCCGAGCAGAACGGCTGGCGCGGGCATATCCTGCGCACCGTCCACAGCCAGCTCGACGCTTACCTGTCGGCATGCCAGCTGGGTATCACCCTGGCGTCCCTGGGCCTGGGCTGGGTCGGTGAGCCAGCGTTTGCCCACATCCTCGAACCGTTGCTGGGCGCGATTGGCGTGCAATCGCCGGAAGTGATCAAAGGCGTGTCGTTCTTCACCGCGTTCTTCATCATTTCGTACCTGCACATCGTGGTCGGTGAACTGGCGCCCAAATCCTGGGCCATCCGCAAACCCGAGCTGCTGTCGTTGTGGACCGCCGTGCCGCTGTACCTGTTCTACTGGGCCATGTATCCGGCGATCTACCTGCTCAACGCTAGCGCCAACGCCATCTTGCGCATCGCCGGCCAAGGCGAGCCCGGGCCCCATCACGAACACCATTACAGCCGCGAAGAACTGAAGCTGATCCTGCACTCCAGCCGGGGCCAGGACCCGAGCGACCAAGGCATGCGCGTGCTGGCCTCGGCCGTGGAAATGGGCGAGCTGGAAGTGGTGGACTGGGCCAATTCCCGGGAAGACCTGGTGACGCTGGAGTTCAACGCGCCCCTCAAGGAAATCCTGGCGATGTTCCGTCGCCACAAGTTCAGCCGTTATCCGGTGTACGACAGCGAGCGCCAGGAGTTCGTCGGCCTGCTGCACATCAAGGACCTGCTGCTGGAACTGGCGGCCCTGGACCACATCCCCGAATCGTTCAACCTGGCCGAACTGACCCGGCCGCTGGAGCGCGTGTCGCGGCACATGCCGCTGTCGCAGTTGCTGGAGCAGTTCCGCAAGGGCGGCTCGCACTTCGCCGTGGTCGAGGAAGCCGACGGCAACATCATCGGCTACCTGACCATGGAAGACGTGTTGGAAGTGCTGGTAGGCGACATCCAGGACGAACACCGCAAGGCCGAACGCGGGATCCTGGCCTACCAGCCGGGCAAGCTGCTGGTACGTGGCGACACGCCGCTGTTCAAGGTCGAGCGCCTGCTGGGGATCGACCTGGACCACATCGAAGCCGAAACCCTGGCCGGGCTGGTCTATGAAACCCTCAAGCGCGTGCCGGAAGAGGAAGAAGTGCTGGAAGTCGAAGGCCTGCGGATCATCATCAAGAAGATGAAAGGGCCGAAGATCATCCTGGCGAAGGTGTTGATGCTCGATTGAGCATCAAACTTCCCGCAAGTTGAAGGCATAACCCGCTGTGGCGAGGGAGCTTGCTCCCGCTGGGTCGCGAAGCGGCCCCAAAAGCGACGACTGCTTCGCAGCCGAGCGGGAGCAAGCTCCCTCGCCACAAAAAAGCCTCCCGAATCTACAGTGCTACTGCTTGCCCAACGCAAAGTTGGGCAAGTCGCCCACCGGTTGATTGAACTGATAGGGAATCGACACCAGCCCCAACCCGGTATTGCGCTGCACCACGAAATGCAGGTGCGGGCCTGAGCTGTTGCCGGTATTGCCCGACAACGCCAACGGCGTGCCCACCGCGACCCGCTGCCCTTCCCGTACGCTCACCGAGCCTTTCTGCAGGTGCAGGTAGACGCCCATGGTGCCGTCGTCGTGCAGCACCCGCACGAAGTTGCCCGCAGGATCATCCCCGCGGCCGGTCTGTTCGTTTTCGGTCTTGATCACCACGCCTCCTCGCGCGGCGATGATCGGCGTGCCTACGGGCATGGCGATGTCCATGGCGTAGCGGTTCTTCGGGCCGTAATGGCTATATTGGCCGTTGGCGCCTTGGCTCAGCCGGAACGGCCCGCCGCGCCAAGGCAGCGGGTATCGATAGGCCTCGGCGGCGCCTGCCGGGTCGCCCAGGGAATATTCGAACCTTGGGGTATACACCAGCGGCCGACCGGGCCGGGTAGCCGTCAGCAGCGCCAGGCGCAGGTTGCTGCGTGCCGGCAGCACCCGACGAATCGGCCGGCTCGGCGCCCCGCTGACATTGCGCAGCCCGGCGAAACTCAACTCGATCTCCACCGGCGCGTACAAATCGTTGCGCACGAACACCGCGTCCGCACCATTCTGCTTCTTGATATCGAGAAACACCTGGCGCTCCAGGCGTTCGACCATGCGGTCGCGAAACACGAACACCTGGGCGCCCTTGCTGGGACGGTCGCTATAGGACACCACGCCGTTGGCATCGGTGGATTTGTAGATGGTCATGGCCATGGCCGGGGTGGCGGCCAGGACGAGACCACAGGCGAACAGCAACGGCACGAGCATGGGCAAGAATTCTGTCGATAAATGAAGGCCTGTACAGCAGCCTAGCAGCTGGGATGGACCAGCGTAGTCGACGGATGTTTCAAAATTGGATCAACGATTGTTGTTGAGGCTGATGGCCCCATCGCGAGCAAGCTCGCTCCCACAGGGGATTTGCGTCAGGCACGCACCTGTGGCCTGCACGCATCACTGTGGGAGCGAGCTTGCTCGCGATAGCGGGCTGAAGGGCGCCGCCGAATCAGGCGCCCGGTACGAAGTGCTTCTGCGCCGTGCCGCGGGCGATTAGGCGGGAGATGTAGTCGAGCTTCTGGGGGTCTTTGTCGACGAAGCGGAACGTCAGTTGCAACCATTCGCTGTCGGGCGTCTGCTCATGGGCGACGATGGCGTGCAAATAGCCGTTGAGACGCGCGGTTTCGGCGTTGTCGCCCTGTTCCATGTCCAGCACCGCGCCTTCGAGTACTTGCGGCAGGGTGTCGGAGCGTTTGACCACCAGCAGCGCTTCCTTGAGGCTCAGGGCCTTGATCACGCATTGCTGGGTGCCACTGGACAGACGCAACTGGCCTTGGCCGCGATTGGCCGTCGAAGCGGCGGCTACCGGTGCCTTGACCGGTGGGCTGTTGAGCAGGCCACGAGCCGGGGCGGCAGCAGCAGGGACGGCCGGGGCCGACGCAACCGCCGCCACCGGCGCCTTGCCGCCCGTCAGGGCGCTGAGGGAATCATTGCCGAACGCCGAGTTCATCTTGGTCGGGGCACTGTTCATCAGCGTGTCGAGCTTGCCGACCTTGTGCAGGGCCTGCTTGACCTTGGTCAGCAGCTGTTCGTTGGTGAACGGCTTGCTGACGTAGCCGGAAACGCCGGCCTGGATCGCCTGGACCACGTTTTCCTTGTCGCCGCGGCTGGTGACCATCACGAACGGCATGCCCTTGAGACTGTCCTGCTGGCGGCACCAGGTCAGCAGTTCCAGGCCGGACATTTCCGGCATTTCCCAATCGCACAGCACCAGGTCGAACGCCTCGCGAGCCAGCAGGGCCTGGGCTTTCTTGCCGTTCACCGCGTCTTCGATACGCACGCCCGGGAAGTAGTTGCGCAGGCACTTCTTCACCAGGTCACGAATGAACGAAGCATCGTCCACGACCAACACACTGACCTTACTCATCCAGATACACCTCTAAAAAATCCCGGCAAGCATACCGCTTTTACTGATGGCACATTGCCAAAAAACCTTCAGTCACGCCGGGACTTTTCGTTCGCGGGGTGCTGCTTTCGATGAAAAAAAATCCAAAAAAAAGCCCGACCAGAAGGCCGGGCGCTTTTCTTGGCAATCTTACTTATCGTCAGTTGCGCCCGGAACATTAGCGGTTTCGGACAGGGTGCCCTCAACTTCTTCCTTCATGCGCTTGAGCCCCATATGGCGTACATCGGTGCCGCGCACCAGGTAGATGACAAGTTCCGAGATGTTGCGCGCATGATCGCCGATACGCTCCAAGGAACGCAGCACCCAGATAATGCTCAACACCCGGGAGATGGAACGCGGGTCTTCCATCATGTAGGTCGCCAGCTCGCGCAGGGCGGTCTTGTATTCGCGATCGATGATCTTGTCGTACTGGGCCACCGACAACGCCAGGTCGGCGTCGAAGCGGGCAAAGGCATCCAGCGCGTCGCGAACCATGTTGCGCACCTGGTCGCCAATGTGGCGAACCTCGACGTAACCACGCGGCGCTTCGCCTTCTTCGCACAACTGGATGGCGCGACGAGCGATCTTGGTGGCTTCGTCGCCGATCCGCTCAAGGTCGATCACTGACTTGGAGATGCTGATGATCAGCCGCAGGTCGGACGCAGCCGGCTGGCGACGGGCCAGGATACGCAGGCACTCTTCGTCGATGTTGCGTTCCATCTGGTTGATCTGGTCATCGATTTCGCGCACCTGCTGGGCCAGGCCGGAGTCGGCCTCGATCAGCGCGGTCACCGCGTCGTTGACCTGCTTTTCCACCAGCCCGCCCATGGCCAGCAAGTGACTGCGCACTTCCTCAAGCTCGGCATTGAACTGTGCGGAAATGTGGTGAGTAAGGCCTTCCTTCGAAATCATCTTGTTCGCTCCGCGAAAGTTGCAAGCTTCAAGCTGCAAGCTTCAAGCAGTTAAATGTTGATCCTGATAGCGCAGTGCGGCTATGCAGTTGCCTCGACTAGCCGTAGCGACCGGTGATGTAGTCTTCGGTCTGTTTCTTGGCCGGATTGGTGAACAGCGTATCGGTATCGCCAAATTCCACCAGTTTGCCCATGTACATGAACGCGGTGTAGTCGGACACCCGCGCCGCCTGCTGCATGTTGTGGGTCACGATGACGATGGTGAACTTGGACTTGAGCTCGTAGATCAGCTCTTCGACTTTCAGCGTCGAGATCGGGTCCAGGGCCGAGCAAGGTTCGTCGAGCAGCAGCACTTCCGGCTCCACCGCGATGGTACGGGCGATCACCAGGCGCTGCTGCTGACCACCGGACAGGCCCAGGGCCGACTCATGCAGACGATCCTTGACTTCATCCCACAATGCCGCGCCCTTGAGGGCCCATTCCACGGCTTCGTCGAGGACGCGCTTTTTGTTGATGCCCTGGATGCGCAGGCCGTAGACCACGTTCTCGTAGATGGTTTTCGGAAACGGGTTAGGCTTCTGGAACACCATGCCGACGCGACGACGCAGCTCGGCCACGTCTTCGCCCTTGCGGTAGATGTTGTTGCCGTAGAGGTTGATTTCACCTTCGACGCGGCAGCCGTCCACCAGATCGTTCATGCGGTTGAAGGTGCGCAGCAAGGTCGACTTGCCGCAACCCGACGGGCCGATGAACGCGGTGACGCGTTGTTTCGGGATATTCAGGCTGACGTCGTACAGCGCCTGTTTCTCGCCGTAGAACAGGTTCAGGCCGGGCACTTCGATAGCCACAGTTTCCTGGGCCAGGTCCAGGCTCTGCTTGTCGCGGCCCAGGGCCGACATGTTGATGCCGTGTGTATGTGCTTCGTGTTGCATGGGAGGCTCCCTGTGCTAACAAATTCGGTTCGGAACGCCTTTTCTGGCGGCCCCATGAAATTCCAGTGTGGGAGCGAGCCTGCTCGCGAAGGGCCTTTGAGGCCGCCAAAAGCTTCGCGAGCAGGCTCGCTCCCACAGATCATCAACTATCCAGTGCTTTGTATTTTTCGCGCAGGTGGTTACGGATCCACACCGCCGACAGGTTGAGGGTGGCGATCACCAGCACCAGCAGCAGTGCCGTGGCGTAGACCAACGGCCGGGCTGCCTCGACGTTCGGGCTCTGGAAGCCGACGTCATAGATATGGAAGCCAAGGTGCATGATCTTCTGGTCCAGGTGCAGGTACGGGTAGTTGCCGTCCAGCGGCAGCGACGGGGCCAGCTTCACCACGCCCACCAGCATCAACGGTGCCACTTCACCGGCGGCACGGGCCACGGCGAGGATCATCCCGGTCATCATCGCCGGGCTCGCCATCGGCAGGACGATTTTCCACAAGGTCTCGGCCTTGGTCGCGCCGAGGGCCAGGGAGCCTTCGCGCACGGTGCGCGGGATCCGCGCCAGGCCTTCTTCCGTGGCCACGATCACCACCGGCACCGCCAGCAACGCCAGGGTCAGGGACGCCCAGAGCAGGCCCGGGGTGCCGAAGGTCGGCGCCGGCAAGGCTTCGGGGAAGAACAGGCGGTCGACCGAACCACCCAGCACGTAGACAAAGAAGCCCAGGCCGAACACACCGTAGACAATGGCCGGAACGCCGGCGAGGTTGTTCACCGCGATGCGGATCAAGCGGGTCATCGTGCCTTGGCGGGCATATTCACGCAGGTAGACCGCTGCCAGCACACCAAACGGCGTGACGATCATCGCCATGATCAGGGTCATCATCACGGTGCCGAAAATCGCCGGGAAGATGCCGCCTTCGGTGTTGGCCTCACGAGGGTCGTCGCTGAGGAATTCCCAGACCTTGCTGAAGTAGAAACCCATCTTGGTGAACGTGCCCATGCCGTTTGGCTGGTAGGCGTGCACCACTTTGCCGATTTCGATTTCCACTTCCTTGCCGTTGGCATCGCGGGCCGTCAGGCTGTCGCGGTTGAACTGCGCGTGCAGGTCGGCCAGGCGCGCTTCGATGTCCTTGTAGCGGGCGTTGAGTTCGGCGCGTTCGCTTTCCAGGTCGGCCTGGGCGGCGGCGTCGAGCTTGCCGTCCAGTTCCAGTTTGCGACCGTGCAGGCGGATACGCTCCAGGCCAGCGTTGATGGCGCCGATGTCGACTTTTTCCAGGGTCTTGAGCTCGGCGGCCAACTGGTTGACGCGCTGTACCCGAGCCTGCAGTTGCGGCCAGGCGGCCTCGCCTTCGGCGATGACCTTGCCGCCTTCCTTGACGTTGACCAGGTAGCCGTAGAAATTGCCCCACTCACGACGCTCGATGGCCATCAGTTCCGGCGGCGTCGTCTGGTTGCTCAGCCAATCGCCGACGATCCAGGTGAAGTCGGTGCCGTTCAGGTCGCGGTTGCCGACCTTGATCAGTTCGCGGGTCATGAACTCGGGGCCTTCGTCCGGCACCGGCAGGCCGGCGCTTTTCAGGCGCTCACGAGGCACTTCTTCTTTCTGTACGACTTCGCCGACCACCAGGTGCGCAGGCATGCCCGGTACGTTGTAGCTGGCGTGGATCAGGTCCGCCGGCCAGAAGTGGCCCAGGCCGCGCACGGCGATCACCGCCAGCAGGCCAATGGTCATGATGACCGCGATGGACACCGCGCCACCGCTGATCCAGACGCCGGGGGCGCCGCTCTTGAACCATCCTTTCAGGGAGTTCTGTTTCACAGACTTCTACCTTTCTTAAAGCGACGAATATTTCTTGCGCAGACGCTGACGGATCAGCTCGGCGAGGGTGTTCATGACGAAGGTGAACAACAGCAGCACCAGGGCCGACAGGAACAGCACGCGGTAATGGCTGCCGCCGACTTCGGATTCCGGCATCTCCACCGCCACGTTGGCCGCCAGGGTGCGCAGGCCTTCGAACAGGTTCATTTCCATGACCGGCGTGTTACCGGTGGCCATCAACACGATCATGGTCTCGCCCACTGCACGGCCCATGCCGATCATCAGCGCCGAGAAAATGCCCGGGCTGGCGGTGAGGATCACCACGCGAGTCATGGTCTGCCATGGCGTGGCACCGAGGGCCAGGGAGCCCAGGGTCAGGCCGCGCGGCACGCTGAACACGGCGTCTTCGGCGATGGAATAGATGTTCGGGATCACCGCGAAGCCCATCGCCAGGCCAACCACCAAGGCGTTGCGCTGGTCGTAGGTGATGCCCAGGTCATGGGAGATCCACATGCGCATGTCGCCGCCGAAGAACCAGGTTTCCATGTACGGGCTCATGTACAGCGAGAGCCAGCCCACGAACAGGATCACCGGGATCAACAGGGCGCTTTCCCAACCGTCCGGCACTCGCAGGCGAATGGATTCCGGCAGGCGACTGAAGGTGAAACCGGCGACCAGGATGCCGATGGGCAGCAACATCAGCAGACTGAAGATGCCCGGCAGGTGCCCTTCGACGTACGGCGCCAGGAACAGGCCGGCGAAGAAACCGAGGATCACCGTCGGCATCGCTTCCATCAGCTCGATCACCGGCTTGACCTTGCGCCGCATGCCCGGGGCCATGAAGTAGGCGGTGTAGATCGCCGCGGCCACCGCCAGCGGCGCCGCCAGCAGCATCGCGTAGAACGCCGCTTTCAGGGTACCGAAGGTCAGCGGCGAGAGGCTCAGCTTGGGTTCGAAGTCGGTGTTGGCGGCGGTCGATTGCCAGACGTATTTAGGTTCGTCGTAGTTTTCGTACCAGACCTTGCTCCACAACGCGCTCCAGGACACTTCCGGGTGCGGGTTGTCCAGCGTCAACGGTTGCAGCTTGCCACCCTGTTCGACGATCAGGCGGTTGGCCCGTGGCGACAGGCCGAACAAGCCTTGGCCGTCGACCACTTGGTCCACCAGCAGGGTGCGGTGGGCGGTGCTGTGGAACACGCCCAGCTTGCCGGCGATGTCGAGTGCCACGAAACCTTTGCGACGTTCTTCGGCGCTGATCTCAATGATGGGCGCGCTGCCCATCTGGAAGGTACGAATCTGTTTGAAGCGCAGCTCGCCGTCCGGGTCGCGGGCCATGAACCACTGGGCCAGGCCGCCCTTGGAGTCGCCGATGATCAGCGAGATCCCGCCGACCAACTGGGCGGCGGCGGTGACTTGGGCGTCGCCGTTCTCCAGCAGTTTGTAACGGCCATTGAGGCTCTTGTCCCGCAGGCTGAACACATCGGCCTGGGCGCGACCGTTGACCACGTACAACCATTGCTGGCGCGGGTCGACGAAAATGTTCTTCACTGGCTCGGTCATCTGCGGCAGGTCGATACGCGTCTGCTCGCTGGTGACTTCACCGGTCATCATGTTTTCTTCGCTGGTAAGCGACAGTACATACAGCTGGGCGCCGCTGGAGCCGGCCAGCAACAGGGTCGAATCGGTGGCGTTGAGGCTGACGTGCTCCAAAGGCGCGCCCTGCTCGTTCAACGCTATCGGCGCCTCGCCGTAAGGGTATTCGATGGCGGGCGAAATGGTTTTCTTGCCGTCAGGATAGCTGACTTTATAGGTGTGGCGGAACACCAGGGCCTGGCCGTTGGACAGACCGATCGCCACCAGCGGGCTGCCGGGCTGGTCTTCCGCAATGGAGACCACAGTGGCACCGGCAGGAACCGGCAGGTCGACACGGCGCAGTTCGGCGCCGCTGTCGAGTTCGTAGAACAGTGCCTGGCCCTTGTCGGAAACGCGCATGGCCACCTGGTTCTGTTCTTCGATGGCGATCATCAGCGGTTTGCCGGCGTCTTGCATCCAGGCCGGGGTGATCGAATCCTTGGCGGTCAGGTCCGCGCCCTGGAACAGGGGCAGCACCACGTAGGCCAGGAAAAAGAAAATCAGCGTGATGGCAGCCAGGACGGCGAGACCGCCGACCAGCACGTACCAGCGGGTCAGGCGATCCTTGAGCGCGCGGATGCGGCGCTTGCGTTGCAGCTCAGGCGTATTGAAGTCAATGCGCTTGGGAGGGGAAGTCGTAGTCATTGTGGAGTTGGCCAGATCATTCATGCGCACACCCTAGCGATCCTGTATGACAGAAAGATGACAGTGAAGTGACGCAACAAATCCGCCGCCAGCTAGAAGCGGCAGCGGACAGAAAATTTGGCTGTGGGAGTGGCATCCACTCCCACAGCAGCCCGGGCGTTGGCCCGGGCTCAGGTGTTACTGCTTGGCGACGTTGCCGCCTTCTTGCAGACCCAGGTCAGCCAGTGCCTTGGCGGCGACTTTGGCAGGTACCGGGATGTAACCGTCCTTGACTACGACTTCCTGGCCTTGCTTGGACAGGATCAGCTTCACGAACTCAGCTTCCAGCGGGGCCAGAGGCTTGTTCGGCGCCTTGTTGACGTACACGTAGAGGAAACGCGACAGCGGATACTTGCCGTTCAGGGCGTTTTCTTCGGTGTCCTCGACGAACTCGCCGCCTTCTTTCTTGGCCAGGGCAACGGTTTTCACGCTGGCGGTCTTGTAGCCGATACCCGAGTAGCCGATGCCGTTAAGCGAGCTGCTGATCGACTGCACGACCGAAGCCGAACCTGGCTGTTCGTTGACGTTTGGCTTGTAGTCGCCTTTGCACAAGGCTTCTTCCTTGAAGTAGCCGTAGGTGCCGGATACCGAGTTACGACCGAACAGCTGGACCGGCTTGTTGGCCAGGTCGCCGGTCACGCCCAGGTCGCCCCAGGTCTTGACGTCAGCCTTGGCGCCGCACAGGCGAGTCGAGGAGAAGATCGCATCGACCTGAGCCATGGTCAGGTGCTTGATCGGGTTGTCTTTGTGCACGAATACGGCCAGGGCGTCCACGGCTACCGGGATAGCGGTTGGCTTGTAGCCGTATTTGGTTTCGAAGGCCTGCAGCTCGTTGTCCTTCATCTTGCGGCTCATCGGGCCCAGGTTGGCGGTGCCTTCGGTGAGTGCGGGCGGCGCGGTGGAGGAACCGGCGGCCTGAATCTGGATGTTTACGTTCGGGTATTCTTTCTTGTAGTTCTCGGCCCACAAGGTCATCAGGTTGGCCAGGGTATCGGAGCCGACGCTGGAGAGGTTGCCCGATACACCAGTGGTCTTGGTGTAGCTCGGGATCGCAGGGTCAACAGCGGCAACCGCGTTGGCAGTCGCAACGCCAGCAGCGACAAACGTCATTGCCGCCATCAAACGCTTCAGTTTCATGCCTTACTCCTAGCAGATAGGGTGTATTAAGTCGGCAAAGTATCGGTAAGCCGTATGAACACTCTATGGCTGAAATATGACAATTGGATGAAAGGCCAGCATTGAGTTTTGCAGGATGATCCATGGTGCTTCCCATCGCGAGCAAGCTCGCTCCCACAGAGGATTCGCAGTGCCCCCCTGTGGGAGCGAGCTTGCTCGCGATGAGGCCAGTACAGTCACTGAAAGACCAGGACCTAGCGCCCCTTCTTCCAGAGATACCCGCCCACCACAATCCCGATCCCACAGATGGCCGCCACATAATATGCCGGCCCCATCGAGCTCTCTTTCAGCAACAGGGTCACGATCATCGGCGTCAACCCGCCAAAAATCGCGTAGGCCAAGTTGTAGGAAAACGACAGGCCGCTGAAGCGCACCACGGCCGGGAAGGCGTTGACCATGACATAAGGCACCGCGCCGATGGTGCCTACCAGCAAGCCACTCAGGGCATACAGCGGGAACAGCCACTCGGGGTGGTCGAACAGGCAGTGGTAGAACGTCCAGAAGGTGATCAACAGCAAACCACTGCCGAAGACAAACACCCGCCCGGCACCAAAACGGTCGGCCAGCACACCCGCACCAATGCAACCCAAGCTCAGGAACACGATCGCCAGGCTGTTGGCCTGCAGCGCGACGGTCGGGCTGAAGTGGTACACCGTCTGCAGCACGGTCGGTGTCATCAGGATGACCACGATGACGCCGGCCGACAGCAGCCAGGTCAGCAGCATGGAAATGGCGATGGCACCGCGATGATCACGCAGCACGGCCCGCAGCGGCACTTCCTCGGCCAGGGCCTTGCGCAGTTGCAGTTCGGCGAATACCGGGGTTTCATGCAGCCAGCGGCGCAGGTACACCGAAAACAACCCGAACACGCCACCCAGCAGGAACGGGATCCGCCAGGCGTAATCGGCCACTTCCACCGGCGTATAAATGCTGTTGATCGCCGTTGCCACCAGCGACCCCAACAGGATCCCCGCCGTCAGGCCGCAGGTCAGCGTGCCGCAGGCATAGCCGATGTGGCGCGCCGGAACGTGTTCGGAAACGAAGACCCAGGCGCCCGGCACTTCCCCGCCGATGGCCGCGCCTTGGATCACCCGCATCAGCAACAGCAGGATCGGTGCCCACATGCCGATCTGTGCATAAGTCGGCAACAGCCCCATGATCAGGGTCGGAACGGCCATCATGAAAATGCTCAGGGTGAACATTTTCTTGCGCCCCAGCAGGTCGCCGAAGTGGGCCATGATGATCCCGCCCAGCGGCCGGGCCAGGTAACCGGCGGCAAAAATGCCGAACGTCTGCATCAGGCGCAGCCACTCGGGCATTTCGGCCGGGAAAAACAATTTGCCGACCACGGTGGCAAAGAACACGAAAATGATGAAATCGTAGAACTCCAGCGCACCGCCCAGGGCTGAAAGCGACAGGGTCTTGTAATCGTTGCGGGTCAGCGGACGTGCCGGTTGTGCGGGCGTCGCCGTGCTCGAAGGCGCAGTGGTCATGGCAAGGGCTTCTCTTATAGTCGGTTCTGCAACCCTGGCAACTCGGGTTGGGGCCTGGGCAGGTTCGGCACGATAGCAAATTGTTCGAAAAAGCACATAGAGGCGCGTATTTGACAGTCGAAATCAGAACCGAGTGGTCGTCTCGACGTCTATCGCCCGATATACTCGCAACCTTGCAGTACTCTGTAAGGGGTTGCTGTGCGAAAACGTCGTTGGTGATGTAGTACAAGATCAGCCGGTTTCGCAGAGTTTCCCTTTGGCACGCCTTTACGAAAAACGTGACGAACGCAGTATGTTCGGGCTGAATCGTTTTTTACGAAGACGGCTATTCACCTGAAGTACCAGACAGCGTTACGGGTCAGAGGCACCCCCGGCATGATAGAGCTCGAACAAGAAGATCCCATCCCGCAAGGCGACCTGGCCCTGCAAATCACCGCACTCCCACGGGAGACCAACGGCTTCGGCGATATTTTCGGCGGCTGGCTGGTGTCCCAGATGGACTTGGCCGGCACCGCCATGGCCAGCAAAGTGGCCGGCGGACGCGTGGCCACCGTGGCGATCGATCGCATGGCGTTCCTGGTGCCGGTGGCGGTGGGCGCGCAGTTGTCCTTCTATACCCAGGCGCTGGAAATCGGCCGCAGCTCGATCCAGATGATGGTCGAGGTCTGGAGCGACGATCCGCTGTCCAGTGAATGGCGCAAGGTGACCGAGGCGGTATTCGTCTTCGTCGCCATCGACGGCAGCGGTCGTACCCGCTCGGTTCCGCCGCGCGCCCGTTAAACACGGCGACCGTTTTGCGGTCCATTGCAGTCCCTGTCACCGAACGAGATTTGCAACATGCCTACGCCCAACGTCGACGCGGTCAAACTGGATGAACTGAACGCCTGGCGCATCCGCCACGGTCAGGCCGAGTTGCTGGTGGCCCAGCAAGGCGCGCACATCCTCAGTTATCAAGTGGACGGCCAGCCGCCACTGATCTGGCTCAACGACCAGGCCACATTCAAGGCCGGCAAGAGCATCCGCGCGGGCGTGCCGGTGTGCTGGCCGTGGTTCGGCAACCTGACGCGCAACCCCGACAGCGTGCAGGCCATGCGCGTGAGCAACGACCCGGCCACCGCCCACGGCCTGGTGCGGGCGATGGATTGGGAATTGAAGGGCATCGAGGCCGAAGGCGAAAGCCTGAAGATCGAATTCGTGCTGCCTTATCCCGAAAACGGCCTTGCGGGCTGGCCTCATCAGGTCGACCTGACGCTGGCCATCGTGATGGACGCGCAACTGCACATCCGCCTCACCAGCCATAACTGTGGCAGCGAAACCGTCAGCCTCAGCCAGGCGCTGCACAGCTACTTCGCCGTGAGCGACGTGCGCAACGTGCAGGTCGAAGGCGTCGATGGCTTGAACTACATCGAGACCCTCGACGACTGGAACACCCACACCCAGGCCGGCGACCTGCATTTCACCGGCGAGACCGACCGTATCTACCTCGACACCCCGCCGACGCTGAGCATCGTTGATCCGCAGTGGCAGCGACGGATCGAGCTGACCAGCAGCGGTTCGCGCTCGGCGGTGATCTGGAATCCCTGGACCGAACGCGCCAAGGCCTTCAGCGACATGGCCGACGATGGCTGGCAGCGCATGCTGTGCATCGAGACGGCGAATGTGATGGATGATGTGGTGACGTTGTTGCCGGACGCCAGCCATACCCTGGGTGTGAGCATCCGCAGCAAACCGCTCTAAGCCACACTGAAAAATCCCCATGTGGGAGCGAGCCAGCTCGCGATAGCGGACTGACAGTCAATATTTTCATTGACTGATACACCGATATCGCGAGCAGGCTCGCTCCCACAGTGGGCTCGTGTCAGGCCTACAAATCCGCCTCCTGCACCACCCTCACCTTCTCCGCCTCCAACGCATACGCCGCGCTCGCCAGATCGTTGTCGACCTTTTCGATCTTCAGCGTGCCCGTCACCCAGAGCGGCGTGTAGATGTCATCCAGCTTCAGGCCCTTGGGGTAACGCACTAGCACCAATTGGTTAGGCGGCGGTGGCGGGACGTGAATGCAGGCGCCGGGGTAGGGCACCAGGAAGAACAGCGTGCTGTGGCCCTTGGCGTCAGTTTCCAGCGGCACCGGGTAACCGCCGATGCGGATGTGCTTGTCGTTCATCGACGCCACGGTCTTGGTTGAATACATCACCGCCGGCAAGCCCTTGCTTTGCTTCAAGCCACCTTTTTCGGTGAAGGTCCCGTTGGCTTCCGGGGAGTTGTGGTCGATGTCAGGCATGGCCTCGAGGGCTTTCTGGTCCGACTTGGGCATCAGTTCGAGCCAGTCGGTTTCCGGCAGCTCGGCAGCATGGGCCAGGCCACTGCCCAGCAGAAGAAGGGTCAACACTAGACGGCGCATGAAAGGGCTCGGCAATGAATGAAAAGTGAAACGCCGAGCATTCTAGCCCCCTCAGCTCGCGACGCAGAGGGGGCCTTGATGCATTTGGATCAGTTTCTTTTGATCAGGCCGTAGATCACCAGCAGCACGATCGCGCCCACCAGGGCCCCGATGAAACCCGCGCCTTGGCCGGCCTGGTAGATGCCCAGGGCCTGGCCGCCGTAAGTGGCTGCCAACGAACCGCCGATACCGAGCAGGATGGTCATGATCCAGCCCATGCTGTCATCGCCCGGTTTCAGGAAGCGTGCCAGCAGGCCAACGATCAAGCCGATAAAAATGGTTCCGATGATTCCCATGGCATTCCCCTCTCATTGAGTCGCTAAGCCAAAGCCCGATCAGGTTTTGGCACTTAGCCATGAGAGAGGTTAGCCGACGAATGGTTCCAACGGTATGACAGATTATTGCTCGGCGATCAGCGTCTCGACCTTGATGATCTGCTGGGCCAGCGTGGCCCGATCAGCGCAGCGCAGGTTGGCGTGGCCAACCTTGCGCCCGACCTTGAACGCCTTGCCATAGTGATGCAGATGGCAGTCGGCGATCGACAGGACTTTCTCGGTGTCTGGCACCTTGCCGATAAAGTTGAGCATCGCGCTTTCGCCGATCTTGGCGGTCGACCCCAGCGGCAGCCCGGCCACCGCCCGCAGGTGGTTTTCAAACTGGCTGCACTCGGCGCCTTCGGTGGTCCAGTGCCCGGAGTTGTGGACCCGCGGTGCGATTTCGTTGGCCTTGAGGCCGCCGTCCACTTCAAAGAACTCGAACGCCATCACGCCGACATAGTCGAGCTGCTTGAGCACCCGACTGGAATAGTCTTCGGCCAAGGCCTGCAACGGGTGATCGGTGCTGGCGACGGACAGCTTGAGGATGCCGTCCTTGTGGGTGTTGTGCACCAGCGGGTAGAAGCGGATTTCACCATCGCGGGCACGCACGGCGATCAGCGAGACTTCCCCAGTGAACGGCACGAAGCCTTCCAACAGGCAGGCCACGCTGCCGAGCTCGGCGAATGTACCGGCCACGTCTTCAGGCTTGCGCAGGACTTTCTGGCCCTTGCCGTCATAACCCAGGGTGCGGGTCTTGAGCACGGCGGGCAGGCCGATGGCCGCGACGGCGGCGTCCAGGTCGGCCTGGGACTGAATGTCGGCGAAGGCCGGCGTCGGGATGCCCAGGTCCTTGAACATGTTCTTTTCGAACCAGCGGTCACGGGCGATCCGCAAGGCTTCGGCGCTCGGGTAGACCGGGACGAACTGGGACAGGAAGGCCACGGTTTCGGCCGGGACGCTTTCGAACTCGAAGGTCACCAGGTCGACTTCATCGGCCAACTGGCGCAGGTGGTCCTGGTCGCCGTAGTCGGCCCGCAGGTGTTCACCCAGCGCCGCGGCACAGGCGTCCGGCGCCGGGTCCAGGAAAGCAAAGTTCATCCCCAGCGGCGTACCTGCCAGGGCCAACATGCGACCCAACTGGCCGCCACCGATTACACCGATCTTCATTCGTCAACAACCTCAGGCAATGCGTGGGTCTGGATTGTCCAGGACGCTGTCTGTCTGCTCAGCGCGGAATTTTTTCAGCACGGTATGAAATTGTGGATGCTTGGCGCCCAGGATGCTCGCCGACAGCAGGGCCGCATTGATCGCGCCGGCCTTGCCGATGGCCAGGGTCGCGACCGGAATACCGGCCGGCATCTGCACGATCGACAACAACGAATCAACGCCCGAAAGCATCGACGACTGGACCGGCACGCCCAGCACCGGCAGGTGGGTCTTGGCCGCGCACATGCCCGGCAGGTGGGCCGCGCCACCGGCACCGGCGATGATCACCTCGATGCCACGCGCTTCGGCCTCTTCGGCGTACTGGAACAGCAGGTCCGGGGTACGGTGGGCAGAGACCACTTTCACCTCGTAAGGGATGCCGAGCTTTTCCAGCATATCGGCGGTGTGGCTAAGGGTGGACCAATCGGACTTGGAGCCCATGATCACGCCAACCAGTGCACTCATCGTCGTGCCTCTTCTCTCTGGGCGCCCGCAGGCGCGTCAAAAAACAACAAGCCACGCAGGAAACCGGCGTGGCTTGTTGTACGAATGATGGCCGGGCGAACCGACCGAAGGCCGGGCAGTATACCGAAAATGGTGCGTTAAACGCACTTTCGCCGACCATCTGTCATTTGCGCTGAAGCAGCGGTTTTATTGACTCGCAGGTCAGCGTCGGAACACCACAAATCCCTTGTGGGAGCGAGCTTGCTCGCGATAGCGCCAGGTCAGCCAATGCCGTTGTGAATGCCAGGCCCTCATCGCGAGCAAGCTCGCTCCCACAATGGCCCTGTGATCACTCTGATGTCCGTCACATCCACAGGGCTTGCATTGGTTTCAGGATCCGACAGCACCCTGCGCCACACCGCCTTCAAGCTTGCGCCACAACAACCGCACATTGGCCTTGCGCACCAGGGCGCAGCGGTACAGGCGGATCTCCAGGGGCACGTGCCATTGCGTGCCGCCGCAAATCACCAGTTCGCCCCGGGCCAGTTCGGCACGTACGCTCAGGTGCGGTACCCAGGCGATGCCCAGGCCTTCCAGGGCCATGCTTTTCAGGCTGTCGGCCATGGCTGTCTCGTAGATCGTGGTGAAGCGCAGCGCCCGCTGGCGCAGCAACTGGTTGACCGAACGCCCGAGGAACGCCCCGGCGCTGTAGGCCAGCAACGGCACGCTGGCCTCGCCTTCAAGGTCGAACAGCGGGTTGCCGTTGGCATCGGCGGCGCACACCGGAAGCATTTCAGTCTGGCCCAAGTGCAGCGACGGGAAGATTTCCGGGTCCATCTGCATGGCCGAATCCGGGTCGTAGAAGGCCAGCATCAAATCGCAGCCGCCCTCCCGCAAGGCGTGGACCGCATCGCCGACGTTGGTCGCCACCAGGCGCGTGGCGATGTTCATCCCTTCGTTGCGCAGTTGCGCGATCCAGCGCGGGAAGAAGCCCAGCGCCAGGGAATGGGCGGCGGCCACCTGGATGACTTCGCCCTGCCCGCCTTCCAAATGATGCAAATGGCGCAGCACTTCGCCCAGTTGCTCCACCACCGTACGCGCCGTCACCAGGAACAACTGCCCCGCCGCCGTCAGCTCGACGGGCGTACGTGAGCGGTTGACCAGGGTCAGCCCCAGCGCCGCCTCAAGGCTGCGGATTCGTCGACTGAACGCCGGCTGCGTCACGAAACGCCGCTCGGCCGCCTGGGAAAAACTGCGAGTAGCGGCCAGGGCACTGAAGTCCTCAAGCCATTTGCTTTCAAGATTCATCACGCCTCCCTACACGCACCAAAACAGGTCACACGTTCGCCGCATCGTCGGCGTCACACCGGCATTATGCCGAATATGCATAGGCCAGTGTTTAACAGCATTGGCCCTATTTTTCCCCAGAGCCTAGGATCCACAGCGTTCCGGCACAGACCGGGTCCTTATCGAGATGATTTCCGTCATGTCCTCCGCTGCATCATTCCGCACAGAAAAAGACCTGCTTGGCGTACTCGAAGTACCGGCGCAAGCGTATTACGGCATCCAGACCCTACGAGCGGTAAACAACTTCCGTCTCTCCGGCGTCCCGATCTCGCATTACCCGAAGCTGGTGGTCGGTCTGGCAATGGTCAAACAGGCCGCCGCTGACGCCAACCGCGAACTCGGCCAGCTCAGCGAAGCCAAGCACGCTGCCATCAGTGAAGCCTGTGCACGTTTGATCCGCGGCGATTTCCACGAAGAATTCGTGGTGGACATGATCCAGGGCGGCGCCGGCACGTCGACCAACATGAATGCCAACGAAGTCATCGCCAACATCGCGCTGGAGGCCATGGGCCACCAGAAAGGCGAGTACCAGTACCTGCACCCCAACAACGACGTGAACATGGCGCAGTCCACCAACGACGCCTACCCGACCGCGATCCGCCTGGGTCTGCTGCTGGGTCACGACGCGTTGCTGGCCAGCCTCGACAGCCTGATCCAGGCGTTCGCGGCCAAGGGTGAAGAATTCAGCCACGTCCTGAAAATGGGCCGCACCCAGCTGCAGGACGCCGTGCCGATGACCCTCGGCCAGGAATTCCGCGCCTTCGCCACCACCCTGAGCGAAGACCTGGCGCGCCTCAAAACCCTGGCGCCTGAACTGCTCACCGAAGTGAACCTGGGCGGCACCGCCATCGGCACCGGCATCAACGCCGACCCGCGCTACCAGGCCTTGGCCGTACAGCGCCTGGCAACCATCAGCGGCCAGCCGCTGGTCCCGGCCGCCGACCTGATCGAAGCCACCTCCGACATGGGCGCCTTCGTGCTGTTCTCCGGCATGCTCAAGCGCACCGCGGTCAAGCTGTCGAAGATCTGCAACGACCTGCGCCTGCTGTCCAGCGGCCCACGCACCGGCATCAACGAAATCAACCTGCCGGCCCGCCAGCCAGGCAGCTCGATCATGCCCGGCAAGGTCAACCCGGTGATCCCGGAAGCGGTCAACCAGGTGGCGTTCCAGATCATCGGCAACGACCTGGCCCTGACCATCGCGGCCGAAGGCGGCCAACTGCAACTGAACGTGATGGAACCGCTGATCGCCTTCAAGATCTTCGACTCGATCCGCCTGCTGCAACGGGCCATGGACATGCTGCGCGAGCACTGCATCGTCGGCATCACCGCCAACGAAGCGCGCTGCCGTGAGCTGGTCGAGCACTCCATCGGCCTGGTCACCGCCCTGAACCCGTACATCGGCTATGAAAACGCCACCCGTATCGCCCGCATCGCCCTGGAAAGTGGCCGCGGCGTACTGGAACTGGTGCGCGAAGAAGGCTTGCTCGACGACGCCATGCTCGACGACATCCTGCGCCCGGAAAACATGATTGCTCCGCGTCTGGTCCCGCTCAAAGCGTGATCGACACGGCCACCGCTCACCAGGTCGAGGGACTAGACACCTCTCACCTTTTGAGGGCTTGGGGATCTTCCCCAAGCCCTTTTTTTAATTGATAGCCGCCAAGGATGACTGAATCTGTGGGAAGGAACCTGCTCGCGATAAACGACGACGCGCTGCCCGTTGTAAACCGCGTCGCCAGCCAACGCGAGCAGGCTCGTCCCCACAAGAACCTGACCGGAAGGCCAGGTGTTTCAAAGGGTCCGCTTCGTCGGACGCACCACAACTGTGCAGACGGGCACCGCACTGATAGGTATAGTGCCGCCCCTCTTCGCATGACGGTCGTCCGCAACGAGACCTTTAAACATGCGAAAACCGAACTAATAACAAACCCGCGAAAATGGACCGGGACGAAACTCCGCCTCACCTGTCAGGCCGCGCGCCGACCGATGTAACGCGATGTTTCCAAATGGCCAGCATTTGCTTAAACAAAAAACAGCGAGGAATACTCATGCTCGAAGTCATCAACGACTTCCTATCAGGGAAAGTGCTGATCGTGCTCATTGTCGGGCTCGGTGGCTACTTCACGATCCGCTCGCGTTTCGTCCAGTTCCGTCACTTCTTCCACATGTTCACGGTGTTCCGTGACAGCCTGAAAAGCAGCACTGACCAGCTCAGCTCCTTCCAGGCCCTGATGCTCAGCCTGGCCGGCCGTGTCGGCGCGGGCAACATCGCCGGTGTCGGCATCGCCGTGACCCTCGGTGGTCCTGGTGCGGTGTTCTGGATGTGGGTGACCGCGCTGGTCGGCATGTCCAGCAGCTTCTTCGAATGCTCCCTCGGCCAGCTCTACAAGCGCTGCGACTCCGAAGGCCAGTACCGTGGCGGCCCGTCCTATTACATCCAGCACGGCCTGCAGAAACGCTGGCTGGGCATGATCATGGCATTCCTGCTGTTGGTGACCTTCGGCTTCGCCTTCAACGGTCTGCAAGCCCACGCGGTCACCCACTCCCTGAACAACGCCTTCGGCTTTGACACCACCTACACGGGCCTGGGCCTGGCGGTGCTGCTGGGCCTGGTGTTCATCGGCGGGATCAAGCGTATCGCCAAGGTTGCCGACCTGCTGGTTCCGGTCAAGACCCTGGCGTACATCGGCGTGACTCTCTACGTGATCGTGCTGCAGTTCGAACACGTACCGGACATGCTGGCGACCATCGTCAGAAGCGCCTTCGGTCTGGACCAGGCCTTCGGCGGCCTGATCGGCAGCGCCATCGTCATGGGCGTCAAGCGTGGCGTGTTCGCCAACGAAGCCGGCCTGGGCAGTGCGCCTAACGTTGCCGCCGTCGCATCGGTCGAGCACCCGGTCGCCCAGGGCGTGGTCCAGGCGTTCAGCGTGTTCCTGGACACCTTCGTGATCTGCACCTGCACCGCGCTGCTGATCCTGCTGTCGGGCTTCTACACCCCAGGTTTCGAAGGCGACGGCATTGCCCTGACCCAGAACTCCCTGGCGGCGGTCGTGGGTGACTGGGGCCGGATATTCATCTCCGTGGCCCTGTCGTTGTTCGTGTTCACCTCGATCCTCTACAACTACTACCTGGGCGAGAACAACCTGCGCTTCATGATCGGTGACAATCGCAAGGTCCTGATGGGCTACCGCGCCTTGGTCCTGGTCCTGATTTTCTGGGGTGCCATCGAAAACCTCGGCACCGTGTTCGCGTTCGCCGACATCACCATGACCCTGCTGGCGTTCGTGAACCTGATCGCGCTGTTCCTGCTGTTCAAGGTCGGCATGCGCATCCTGCGTGACTACGATGACCAGCGTGCGGCCGGCATCAAGGTCCCTGTGTTCGACTCCAGCAAGTTCCCGGACCTGGACCTGGACCGCAACGCATGGCCAGCCACCCCGTCGGCACCGGTTGCCAAACCTGACGCCGCGACTGCCGGCGTGGCCGCAGCGCAACGCTGAGCCGCAGACTATCGTAGAAAACCGGGCGCATCCCCTGCGCCCGGCGTGACACAGCGTAAGGTCGGCGTCATGCTCGGCCTTATGTTGTGGCGGCTGACCCAAGCCGCCGTTTTCGTCCTCGGAGAACAACCATGAATTCCTTGACCTACCCTGCCGCCCAGCACGTCATGGTGCTCTACACCGGCGGCACCATCGGCATGCAGGCCAGCGCCCACGGCCTGGCCCCGGCATCCGGTTTCGAAGCACGGATGCGCGATTACCTGCACAGCCAGCCCGAACTCGTCATACCGCAATGGCGCTTCCGGGAGATGTCGCCGCTGATCGACAGCGCCAACATGACCCCGACCTATTGGCAGCAACTGCGCGAAGCGGTGGTCGACGCCGTGGATGTGCAGGGCTGCGACAGCGTGTTGATCCTGCATGGCACCGACACCCTGGCCTATAGCGCGGCGGCGATGAGCTTCCAACTGCTGGGCCTGCATGCGCGGGTCTGCTTCACCGGCTCGATGCTGCCCGCCGGCGTGACCGACAGCGACGCCTGGGAAAACCTCAGCGGTGCCCTGGTCGCCCTCGGCCAGGGCCTGGCGCCGGGCGTGCACCTGTACTTCCACGGTGAGCTGCTGGCGCCGACCCGTTGCGCGAAAGTGCGCAGCTTCGGTCGCCACCCCTTCAAGCGCCTGGAACGCCAGGGCGGCGGCACCCCGGCACCGGCCCTGCCGGCGCAGTTGAATTACAACCAGCCCAAGCAATTGGCGAACATCGCGGCGCTGCCGCTGTTTCCCGGCATCAGCGCCCAGGTGCTCGATGGTCTATTGGGCAGCGGCATCCAGGGCCTGGTGCTGGAGTGCTACGGCAGCGGCACCGGGCCGAGCGACAACCCGGCCTTCCTCGCCAGCCTCGAGCGGGCGCGGGACAGCGGCGTGGTGGTGGTGGCGGTGACCCAATGCCATGAAGGTGGCGTTGAGCTGGACGTGTACGAAGCCGGCAGTCGCTTGCGCGGTGTCGGCGTGCTGTCCGGTGGCGGCATGACCCGCGAGGCCGCGTTCGGCAAGTTGCAGGCGCTGATTGGCGCGGGCCTGCCGGTGGAAGAGGTTCGGCGGCTGGTGGAGCTGGACCTGTGCGGCGAGCTGAGCTGATCCGAACCTGCATCAACTTGTGGTGAGGGACTTTTGTGGCGAGGGAGCTTGCTCCCGCTCGGTCGCGCAGCGGCCGCAAGATTTTGGGGGCCGCGTCGCGGCCCAGCGGGAGCAAGCTCCCTCGCCACAAAAGCGACGTCATGCCAAAGTACCCGGCATATAACTTGCTCCATCTCCAGCCTAACCCAGGCTGGAAACGGACATGCTGCATTCCCACCTCACCACCCTCAACGCCGTCTCGTTGGTACTGAGCACCTTCAAAAACGAAGGGCTGTCCAGCGATGCCTTGTTGGCCGGCAGTGGCATCAGCGCCGCGGACCTGAGCCGGGCCGATACGCGCATCACCACCAACCAGGAGATGCAGGTCTGCGCCAACGCCGTGGCCCTCAAGCGCGACATCGGCCTGGAGCTGGGCCTGCGCATGCACGTTTCGTCCTACGGCATGCTCGGCTATGCCCTGCTCACCAGTGCCACCTTAGGTGACGCCTTGCGCCTGGCGCTGCGCTATCCGGCGCTATTGGGAACACTCTTCGAGCTGAACCTGGACGACGACGGCGAGCACATCTGGTTCAGCGCCAGCGACTATCGGGAGAACCCGGCCCTGGCGGTGTTCAATGCCGAGTTCTGCATGGTTTCGCTGAAGGTGATCTGCAATGACCTCCTCGGCCATGTTTTGCCCTTGCACGCTGCGCGCTTCGAACATCCGGCGCCCGACTACCAGGCGCGCTACACCGCACTCTTCGATTGCCCGGTGCGCTTCGACAGCGTCGATAACGGGTTTGCCTTCGACCGCCACTGGCTCGAACAACCCTTGCCCCTGGCCGACCCCATCACCCATCACGCCATGGCCGAACGCTGCCGCCGGCAGAACACTGAATTCACCGGACGCCAGGCCTGGCTAGGAAGGATCCGCCAGTTGCTCGACGCCCAACTGAACGCAGCCCCCGGCCTGGAAGGCTTGGCCGAGCAAATGAACTGCTCGGCGCGCACCTTGCGGCGGCACCTCAAGGACCTGGGCTGCAGCTATCAGGAACTGCTGGACGAACTGCGCTTCGAACGAGCCAAGCAGATGCTCTGCGAGGAGCAATTGCCGATCCATCGAATCGCCGAACGACTGGGCTTCAGCGAAACCGCCAGCTTCCGCCATGCCTTCGTGCGCTGGAGCGGCGTGGCGCCGAGCCAGTTCAGGGCCTGAATTGTCCCTTTCATATACCAGGATATGGCTAATCCCTGTGGTGAGGGTTGTGACTTGAAACAGGGGTGTTTGTGCTGCCGCCATCGCGAGCAAGCTCGCTCCCACAGGGGTTTGGCGGTGGGCACCCGTTTTGTGGACGTCTCGGAACAATGTGGGAGCGAGCTTGCTCGCGATGGCGATCCCGTCAACGCCGCAAAAACGCCTGGTGCAACTCGTCCACCGTCTGGAAGTGATACGCCGGGCGTTCGGTGTTGAGTTCTTCGTGGCTGCCGAACCCATACCCCACCGCCGCCGCATCCAGGCCATTGCTGTGGGCGCCGATCAGGTCGTGCTTGCGGTCGCCGATCATCAGGGTGCTGGCCGGGTCGAGGCTTTCTTCGGCCAGCAGGTGGGCGATCAGTTCGACTTTGTCAGTGCGGGTGCCGTCCAGTTCGCTGCCGTAGATCACCTTGAAGTGCCGGGCGAAGTCGAAATGGCGGGCGATTTCCCGGGCGAACACCCAGGGCTTGGAAGTGGCGATGTACAGATGGCGCCCTTGGCCGCCCAAGGTTTCCAGCAGCGGCATCACGCCGTCGAAGACCCGGTTCTCATAAAGGCCGGTGACCTTGAAGCGTTCACGATAGAAATTCACCGCCTCCCAGGCCTTCGCTTCGTCGAAGTCATAGAACTGCATGAAGGCCTGCAACAACGGCGGGCCGATGAAATGTTCGAGGCGGGTCAGGTCGGGTTCGTCGATGCCCAGCTTGGCCAAGGCGAACTGGATCGAACGGGTGATGCCTTCACGGGGGTCGGTGAGGGTGCCGTCGAGGTCGAAGAGTACGGTCTGGTAGTGCATGGCAGGTCCTGGCAGTGGCATCACGTGGCGAGGGAGCTTGCTCCCGCTTGAGCGCGAAGCGCTCACAAAAATGGGTCTGCTGCGCCCGAAGCGTCGGACCGGCCCAGCGGGAGCAAGCGCCCTCGCCACAATGGGTCATTCAACACTTCGGGGGGCGCTTCACGGTTGGTCGTAGCCTTCGGCCAGATGCAGGTCCTTGAGCTTCACGTAGTTCGCCGCGCTGTAGGTGAAGAACGCGCGCTCCTTGTCCGTCAGTGGCCGGGCCTGCTTCACCGGGCTGCCCACGTACAAAAAGCCGCTTTCCAGGCGCTTGCCCGGCGGTACGAGGCTGCCGGCGCCGATGATCACATCGTCTTCGACCACCGCGCCGTCCATGACGATACTGCCCATGCCGATCAGGATCCGGCTGCCCACCGAGCAGCCATGGAGCATGACCTTGTGGGCGATGGTCACGTCGTCGCCGATCAGCAACGGGAAGCCATCCGGATTGAAGGGCCCTGCATGGGTGATGTGCAGCACGCAACCATCCTGGACGCTGGTACGCGCACCGATACGGATGCGGTGCATGTCGCCGCGAATGACCGTCAGCGGCCAGACGGAGCTGTCTTCGCCGATTTCGACGTCGCCGATCACCACCGCGGTGCTGTCGACAAAAGCCCCACGGGCAAGCTTCGGGCTGTGGTTCTGGTACGTGCGAAGGGTCACGATAGGCTCTCTCTTATCCGGTGATAGGCGCTGCTAGCTGCGGTGAACGTCGATTGTAATTAAGATGGGCCGATGTTTCTTCCAGCCAAGGTGTCGACCGTGAGCGTGAACAACCCTCTTTTGCAGCCCTATGACCTGCCGCCATTCTCGGCGATCCGTGCCGAGCACGTACAACCGGCCATCGAGCAGATCCTGGCGGACAACCGTGCGGCCATCGCCGAAATCCTCAAGACCCAAGTCCAACAGCCTACCTGGGCCGGCCTGGTGTTGGCGATGGACGAGCTCAATGATCGTCTCGGCGCAGCCTGGAGCCCGGTCAGCCATCTGAACGCCGTGCGCAACAGCCCGGAACTGCGCGAGGCCTACGAGGCCTGCCTGCCGGCGCTGAGTGCCTACTCCACCGAGCTGGGCCAGAACCGCGAGCTGTTCCAGGCCTTCGAAGCCCTGGCGAACAGCCCGGAAGCAGCCAGCTTCGACGTCGCGCAGAAAACCATCCTGGAACATTCCCTGCGGGATTTCCGCCTGTCGGGCATCGACCTGCCGCCCGAGCAACAGAAGCGCTACGCCGAAGTGCAGAGCAAACTGTCCGAGCTGGGCAGCCGCTTCTCCAATCAACTGCTGGACGCAACCCAGGCCTGGACCAAGCACGTCACTGACGAAGCCGCCCTCGCCGGCCTGACCGACTCGGCCAAGGCGCAAATGGCCGCCGCTGCCCAGGCCAAGGAACTGGACGGCTGGCTGATCAACCTGGAGTTCCCTAGTTACTACGCAGTGATGACCTACGCCGAAGACCGCGCCCTGCGCGAAGAAGTCTACGCGGCCTACTGCACCCGTGCCTCGGACCAAGGCCCGAATGCCGGCCAGAACGACAACGGCCCGGTGATGGAACAGATCCTCGACCTGCGCCAGGAACTGGCCCAACTGCTGGGTTTCGCCAACTTCGCCGAATTGAGCCTGGCAACCAAGATGGCAGAATCCAGCGATCAGGTCCTCAGTTTCCTGCGTGACCTGGCCAAGCGCAGCAAGCCGTTCGCGGCCCTGGACCTGGAACAGCTCAAAGCCTATGCCGCCGAGCAGGGTTGCCCCGACCTGCAAAGCTGGGACAGCGGTTTCTACGGTGAAAAACTGCGCCAGCAGCGTTACAGCGTGGCCCAGGAAGCCCTGCGCGCCTACTTCCCGATCGACAAGGTACTGAGCGGCCTGTTCGCCATCGTGCAGCGCCTCTATGGCATCGAGATCGCCGAACTGAAAGGCTTCGACAGCTGGCACCCGGACGTGCGCCTGTTCGAAATCAAGGAGAACGGCCAGCACGTCGGCCGCTTCTTCTTCGACCTCTACGCCCGCGCCAACAAGCGTGGCGGTGCCTGGATGGACGGTGCCCGCGACCGTCGTCGCACCTTCGACGGCGTCCTGCAAAGCCCGGTCGCCAACCTGGTGTGCAACTTCACCCCGGCCGACAGCGGCAAGCCGGCGCTGCTGACCCACGATGAAGTCACCACCCTGTTCCACGAGTTCGGCCATGGCCTGCACCACCTGCTGACCCGCGTCGAACACGCCGGCGTGTCCGGCATCAACGGCGTGGCCTGGGATGCCGTGGAACTGCCGAGCCAGTTCATGGAAAACTGGTGCTGGGAGCCCGAAGGCCTGGCGCTGATTTCCGGTCACTACGAAACCGGTGAACCGCTGCCCCAGGACCTGTTGGAAAAAATGCTCGCGGCGAAAAACTTCCAGTCCGGCCTGATGATGGTCCGTCAGTTGGAGTTCTCGCTGTTCGACTTCGAGCTGCACGCCACCCACGGCGATGGCCGCAGCGTGCTGCAAGTGCTCGAAGGCGTGCGTGACGAGGTCTCCGTCATGCGTCCGCCGGCCTACAACCGCTTCCCCAACAGCTTTGCGCACATTTTCGCCGGCGGCTACGCGGCGGGTTACTACAGCTACAAATGGGCGGAAGTGCTCTCGGCCGATGCCTTCTCCAAATTCGAAGAAGACGGCGTGCTCAACGCCGACACCGGCCGAGCCTTCCGCGAGGCGATCCTGGCCCGTGGCGGTTCCCAGGAACCGATGGTGCTGTTCGTCGACTTCCGTGGCCGCGAGCCGTCGATTGACGCACTCTTGCGCCATAGCGGCCTGACCGAGGACGCGGCAGCATGAGTGAGGGTCCTGTGATTACCAAGCGACGCTTTATCGCCGGGGCGGTCTGCCCGGCCTGCAGCGAGCCGGACAAGTTGATGATGTGGAACGAAGACGGCGTGCCGCACCGCGAATGCGTGGCCTGCGGTTATTCCGACACGCTCAACGAGCAAGGCCTGTCGGTGCCCAAGGAATTGGGCACCCGGGTCAATACGTCGGCGCTCAAGACGCCGGATGCGAAAGTCCAGGCCGTGCAGTTTTTTCCCAACCCGAAGCTGAAGAAAAAAACCGACTGACATCGTTGGCATTACCTTCCGGGCCGCCCGGCCCGGAAGCGATACATATGTACCGCAGCGCCTCATGCATTCCTCATCAGACTGGCCTGACACGTCCAGACTGACAGGAAGCCTCCATGCATCGCCCTTATGATCCCCTCTTGCAGGCCTATGTCCTGCCGCCCTTTTCAAACATCCGCGTCGAACACTTCGCTCCCGCGCTAGACCAGATCATTGCCGAAAGCCGTGCCAAAGTCGCCGAGATCATCAAGACCCAGACACCGTTCCCTACGTGGGATGACCTGGTGTTGGCGATGGATGAAATCCACGCACGCTTGAGAAGCTTCGGCTTTGTACTGGAACTCATGGCGTCGACCAGGACTGATGATGCCTGGGGGCAGGTTTCGGACGATTGCCAACAACGGCTGCAGGATTTCCAGGGATCGCTGATGCGACATCCCGAACTGTTTCAGCTTTACCAACGCTTGGCCGACAGCCAGATCGCCCTGCATTTCTCCCCCGTGCGCAAAAGAACGCTGGCAAAAATCCTGCGGCGGTTGCGCCAGCACGGAATGGGATCGCCGTCACCGCAGAAGCTCAATGACCTGAAGCTACGAATCCAAGGCGCCCAGACCTTGTTCCTTGAGCACTTGCACGCAGCGAACAACGCGTGGAGCAAAATAATCCACGATGAAGCCCAGTTGAGTGGCCTGCCGCCATCCTTCAAGCGGCGCATGGCCGAGCAAGCCCGTGAAAAGGGCGGCACAGGCTGGCTGCTGACTCTCAACGACGAGTCGTTTCGCATCGTCACCCGATACGCCGACGATCCTGCCTTGCGCAAGCAAATGTACGTTGCCTATAGCACCCGCGCATCGGATCAAGGGCCGCAAGCCGGGGTCTACGACAACGGCGAAGTGCTGCGCCAATTGCTCAGGGATCGGTATGCACTGGCCAAACTGCTGGGCTATTCAAGCTACGCGCAGATGGCTGTCGAGCCCGAGCAAGCGCAGTCGCCAGAAGACGTCATGACGTTCCTGCAAGGGCAGCTCGACCAACAGCAAGCCGTGTTTGCCGAAGATACGAAGCAACTGCAGGCGTTTGCCAAGACGCAACAGGTCAACGAATTAACGCCCTGGAATGTGCAGTACCTGGCAGAAAAGCTTCGTCGGCAAACAGCCGGTATCTCGGAGCAGGACGTCAGCGCCTGGTTCGCACTGGAACCGACGTTTACCCAGCTGCTGCTGATCGCCACGGATCTGTTTGGCGTGGACTTCATCGAGCGCCAGGACGTGACGAACTGGCATCCGCAAGTGCGTCTTTTCGAAGTCCGGGAGGGGGACGAAACCCTCGGCTACTTTTATTTCGATCCCTTCGAATATCCGGATCAGAATGGCTTTCCCAGTACCACTACCCTGCGAAACCGCCGCATCACCGCCGAGGGCCGGCCGCGTTATCCCGTCGCGGTGCTGCATGGCTGGTTGCCGCGCGGTTCCAGCACCACCCCTCTGTTGCTGGATTATCGGCAACTGCGAGTGCTCTTCCACGAGTTAGGGCACTGTCTGCACCATGTGTTGAGCCGGGTTGAATACCGCGACGTCTCGGGCATCACCGCGCTCAGCCGGGACGCGGCCGAATTCGCTGGCGTGTTGTTCGAACAGTGGTGCACCTCCAAGGAATTCCTCATGCGGATATCGAAGCACCACCAGACCGGAGCACCGTTGCCGGACAAAGACGCCGACCAGTTGATGGTTTATCTACAGACCCAGACCAGTTGGGGCATTGCCGGACAGATACGCGATGCGCTATTCGACATGGAACTGCACCACAGCCACGGTGACGGTCGTACGGTCCAGCAAGTATTCGAGCAAGTGCGTGCAAAAGTAGGCCACTTACCGGTGTTCATGAACGAACGCTGGCCCAATGGCCTGGATTACCTGGTCACGGGCTACGATGCCGGAATTTATGCCTACCTTTGGTCCAGGAGCCTGGCCAGGACCGTGTTCGAGCCATTCAAGCGCAACGGCTTATTCGATAGGGAAACCGGCAGGGTGTTGCGTGAAACGATATTCGAGTGGGGCGACTCACGGCCTCTATCGGAGTCCATCGAGGCTTTTTTGCACGCAACCGCTCACCGTGCGGGAGCCAGCGCTTGAGGGTTGAGGTGATGCGCCGGGGTCGTTGAATTGACCCAGCTTTCCAGGGAGCAAAGGGCGAAGACGCTGGTGCTGCAATCGCCGTTCGCCAACGCCACGCGCAGTTTGTCGACATCGGCCTGCATCATGTAGCGCACGCCGTCCTTGAAGTGATGGCTGTCGCCGAAGCCACCTTCGGTCATTTCATTCAACGCGTCCTCTTTGCTCCAGCCCTGCACCACCACCCGGTACATGGCGGCCACCAGCCCGGTGCGGTCCGAGCCGTGCTTGCAGTGCATCAGCACCGGCCCCTTGGTTTCGGCCGCCTGGACGGCGCGCAAGGCCTTGAGTATGTCGCTGTCATCGACATGATTGGTGCGGTAGGGCAACTGCACCTGCTCGATGCCGGGGGTGGACAGCCAGCGCTTGTCCGACTCCGGCAGGAAGGTGATGACCGTGCCGATCCGCAGCTTCGTCAGCAAAGGCACGGCGCCGCCGTCTGGCAGGGAGCTGCGGTAGAGGGTCGGTGACATCTGGTAGAGGTTGTAGTCCTTTTCCACCGGCTGCGCCCATTCAGCGGGCCTCGCCTCAGGGAGATCGGCCGCTTGGACGGGCGCCTCGGCCAGTCCGGCAAGCAAGGCCAGGCACAACAACGAACGGGAACAGAGCTTGAGCATGCACGGACGACCGAGAGCGAAGGAATACAGGAGGCCCAGTGTCGGCTCGCTGCGGTTAAAAGCCCGTGAGGAGAACGTCAAAGCCTTGTGAACGCTGATCCGGTAGTTGGACTGCCGAATGGCACTGGCCCTAATCGAACACAGCGAATACTGTATGCACATACAGCTTTCGGAGTATTCCCCATGCCTGCCTCCCTTCCACCTCGCGGCCGCGGCACCGCGACCAACCCGCACAACCGCTTCGCCCCGAATCGCTCGGTGGTCGAGGATGACGGCTGGTACCAGGAAGTCCCGCCGACCCAGGGCACCGAAGTGCGCATCGAAACGGCGAAGACCATCATTACCCGCAACACCTCGTCCGATATCCCATTCGACCGCTCGATCAACCCGTACCGAGGCTGCGAACACGGTTGCATCTACTGCTATGCGCGGCCCAGCCATGCCTATTGGGACCTGTCGCCGGGGCTGGATTTCGAAACGAAGCTGATCGCCAAGACCAATGCCGCCGATGTGCTGGAGGAGCAATTGTCCCGGCGCGGCTATCAATGCGCGCCGATCGCACTGGGTTCCAACACCGACCCCTATCAGCCGATCGAACGGGAACAACGGATAACCCGGCGGATCCTCGAGGTACTGCTGCGTTATCGGCATCCGGTGACCATCGTCACCAAGGGCTCGCTGATCCTGCGCGACCTGGACCTACTGACCGAGTTGGCGCAACAACGCCTGGTGCACGTGATGATCAGCCTCACCACCCTGGACGATGAACTCAAGCGCATTCTCGAACCCCGGGCGGCGGCGCCCAAGGCGCGGCTGCGGGCGATCAAGGTCATGCGTGAGGCAGGCATCAACGTGGGCGTGCTCTGCGCACCGATGATCCCGATGATCAACGACAGCGAGATCGAGAGCCTGCTGACCGAAGCCCACGCCGCCGGTGCGCAGAATGCCGCCTACGTGATGCTGCGCCTGCCGCTGGAAGTCGCGCCGCTGTTCGAGGAGTGGCTGCAGGCGCACTACCCGCAACGCGCCGCCCATGTACTGAGCCTGGTGCGCCAGAGCCGTGGTGGCGAACTGTATGACAGCCGCTTCGGTGCGCGGATGCGCGGCGAAGGCCCATTCGCCGACCTGCTGGCCCAGCGCTTCGCCAAGGCGCTCAAGCGCCTGGGACTGGAGCGACGCGACGGATACACTCTCGATTGCGATGCCTTCTGTCCGCCGGGCCGACAGATGTCGTTGATTTGATTAAAGTTGACCCTGGAAAGACCACTGGACATGAGCTGCGCCAGTGTTTCGCCACCCCTGGAATCATTGTCCTAGAGCCTTCGATTTCAGTTTGAGTTAAGTTTCGGCCGCTACCTTGTTCAGCGAGTGACTGACGGGTCGCAGATGTCGACCTGGATGTTTTAGCCACTGGCGTCATACCGTCAAAAGAGGATGAATCATGAGTGACAAGGATAATCAGCCGTTGGCTGCGTCGGCTTCAGCCCAACCCGTGGCGGAAACCGCCGATGCAGCGCTGCAGCATATTGTTGACGGCTTTTTGCATTTCCATCACGAGATCTTTCCGCAACAGGAAGAGCTCTTCAAGAAACTCGCCACCGCCCAGGCGCCCCGTGCGATGTTCATCACCTGTGCCGATTCGCGCATCGTGCCCGAGCTGATCACCCATAGCTCCCCCGGCGACCTGTTCGTGACCCGTAACGTCGGCAACGTCGTTCCGCCTTACGGGCAGATGAATGGCGGCGTCTCCACCGCCATCGAATACGCCGTGCTGGCCCTCGGTGTGCAACACATCATTGTTTGCGGCCATTCCGATTGCGGCGCCATGCGTGCCGTGCTGAACCCGGACACCCTGGAAAAAATGCCCACGGTAAAAGCCTGGCTGCGCCACGCCGAAGTGGCCAAGACCATGGTCCACGACAACTGTCCGTGCGGCGACGAAAAACAGACCATGCCCATCCTCACCGAAGAAAACGTGATCGCGCAGTTGCAGCATCTGCGAACGCATCCCTCGGTCGCATCGCGCATGGCCAGCGGTCAGTTGTTCATCCATGGCTGGGTGTACAACATCGAGACCAGCGAGATCAAAGCCTTTGACGCGGACCAGGGACGTTTCCTGCCGCTCGATGGCAGCCATCCGATACCGGTGGCGACGCCCAAAGCGCGCTTCTAACCACTCCTAATCATCCTTGTGTGGTTCTAGCCTTACCGCTATTTGCGCGGTAGGGCCTCGCCATGCCTGAAGAAACTTCGGGAGAGTCGCCATGCGTGCTGCTCAATTAAAAGCTGTTCTGCCACGGGAGCTATTGGCTTCGGTGGTTGTGTTCCTGGTGGCGCTGCCCTTGTGCATGGGCATTGCCATCGCCTCCGGCCTGCCGCCGGCCAAGGGCCTGATTACCGGGATCATCGGTGGTCTGGTCGTGGGTTTTCTGGCTGGCTCGAAGCTGCAAGTCAGCGGCCCGGCCGCCGGGTTGGCGGTGTTGGTCTTCGAACTGGTGCGCCAGCATGGCGTGGCGATGCTCGGGCCGATCCTGCTGCTGGCCGGCCTGCTGCAACTGTTGGCCGGGCGCTTTCGCCTGGGTTGCTGGTTCCGGGTCACTGCGCCTGCGGTGGTGTACGGGATGCTCGCGGGTATCGGCGTGCTGATCGTGTTGTCCCAGGTCCATGTGATGCTGGACGCGGCGCCCAAGCCCTCCGGGCTGGATAACCTCGCGGCGTTCCCGACGGCAGTGGCCCAGGCCTTGCCGTCCTTCGGCTGGCAGGCCGGCCTGCTCGGTCTGTCGACGATCGCGGTGATGTGGCTGTGGGAAAAGTTTCGCCCCCACAGCCTGCGCTTCGTTCCCGGTGCCTTGCTGGGCGTTGGCCTGGCGACCGTCGCCAGCCTGCTGCTGGCCTTGCAGGTCAAGCGCGTGGAGGTTCCGGAGAACCTGGCCGAAGCCATTGATTGGCTGCGCCCGGCGGACCTGCTGAACCTGGCCGACCCAACGCTGCTGATCGCCGCGTTCGCGGTGGCCTTCATCGCCAGTGCCGAAACCCTGCTGTCGGCGGCCGCCGTGGATCGCATGCACAGCGGTGAACGTGCGGACTTCGACCGGGAACTGTCGGCGCAAGGGATCGGCAACATGCTCTGCGGCCTGCTCGGCGCCTTGCCGATGACTGGTGTGATCGTGCGCAGTTCGGCCAACGTCCAGGCCGGGGCCACCACGCGGATGTCGACGATTTTCCACGGCCTGTGGTTGCTGCTGTTCGTGCTGTTGCTGTCCAGCGTGCTGCAAAGCATTCCGGTGGCGAGCCTGGCCGGCGTGCTGGTCTACACCGGTTTCAAACTGGTGGACCTCAAGGCGTTTCGAAGCCTGGGCCGTTATGGCCGGATGCCGATGTTCACCTACGCCGCCACGGCGCTGGCGATCATCTTCACCGACCTGCTGACCGGTGTGCTGATCGGCTTCGGCCTGACCCTGGTGAAACTGGCCTGGAAAGCGTCGCGCCTAAAAATCAGCCTGATCGACCTGCCTCAGGAAGGCGAGATGGAACTGCGCCTGGTGGGTGCGGCCACCTTCCTCAAGGTGCCGGCGCTGACCCAGGTGCTGGGCACCATCCCAACGGGCGCGACCGTGCACGTGCCGCTCAATAACCTGAGCTACATCGATCACTCGTGCCTGGAGTTGCTGGAAGAATGGGGCCGGGCGAATGCCAGCAAGGGTTCGAAGCTACTGATTGAATCCCGCGGGCTCAAGCGTCGGCTGGAAGGACGGTTGCGGACCACGGTGGGGGTTGGTGCAGCGGCCGGTTAACCATGCCCCTGTGGGAGCGAGCTTGCTCGCGATGGCGGAGTGTCAGTCGACTGCGATGTGGCTGACCCTATGCCATCGCGAGCAAGCGCGCTCCCCAAGGGGGCCGGGGGAGGAACTATGATGGCTGAACACCCCAAATCCACTGTGGGAGCGCGCTTGCTCGCGATGGCGGAGTGTCAGTCGACTGCGATGTGGCTGATGCAATGCCATCGCGAGCAAGCTCGCTCCCACAGGGGGTTTGTGTTTTTTCGGAGGATCAAGCCGCCGGCTGATCCAGCTCCAGGCCCACGCCCAAGCGACGGGACATGCACGGCCAGCGCTTCCAGGCTGCGCCAGTCTCAGGGCTGCTGAGCTTCTCGCGATAGGCTTCTACTGATTCCAGGGCAAACGTCTCGTCGTTGAGCATCTCGTCGAACGTGTGATGCACCACTTCATCGAGCTGGTTGGCAAATGCCTCACCGATCAACTGGTGGGCGATCAGGTTGGCGACCGTCATGTCCAAGGGGATCAGTGGCTGGCCGAAATGCTTGATATAAAGGTCATTCACCTCTTCGACAAACCGGTGCGCCAGATAGGCTTCGTCCAGCAGGCTGTCGAGCCCGACATGCCCGGCCATGATGGTCGGCGGCTGGAGGAAATACTGTTCGGCAATCTTCAGTACCGGTTTGATCTGCGACTCGATACCCGCTTCCCTCGCCACGTCGTTGGCTGCGTCCAGCAGGTCGGGCACTTCATCGATGTACGCCGCGACAAACCGCGCGAGGGCGTTATTGGGGTTCGTGTCCGGCAATTGAATGGTGCGGTGCAGATGCGGTAACTGGGCCTCCAGTTGGCGGGTCAGTTGGCCGGTCTCGGCTTCGTGTTGTTGGGCTTTTTGGATCTGCTCGCGCAATGCGGCGGTGTTCATGACAACTCCAGGAAACAAAGGCAATGAAATAGGGAAGACATAACTTAGCTGGCGCAAAAACACTCCTAAGACCTATTTTTCATAACTGCCCCTTCCTTGCTGCGTCACAGTTATATCGGTTTGCCATCACTCAGTTCGCATCCTTCTCCATTCGTGGGCTCTAGCGCAAGCCCCGGCTGTTTCAAACGATTTACGCCATCGCGTTGCGAGGTTGCAGGTGCTGTCTATACTCGGTTTGGAATGGAGTTAGCTGATGACACCCGATTGCATGTGCAGCAAGGCGCGGCGAGTCAATTAAGCAGTCTGAATAGCCGATCCCTTGCCGCAGGTTTTACGCCTACGGGATAACAAGAACGATAAGGGGAACCCGCAATGACGCGACATCCACACGTATGGATGGGCCTCCTGTTGTGGTCGATTTTCAGTCAGGCACAAGCGGCCTGGACTGTGAATATGGCGCCTGGAGCGACACAGATCAGCAACGCAGTGTTCGACCTGCACATGACCATCTTCTGGATCTGTGTGGTCATCGGCATCATCGTCTTCGGCGCCATGTTCTGGTCGATGATGATGCACCGCCGCTCAACCGGCCAGAATGCCGCGCACTTTCACGAAAACACCCGCGTCGAAATCCTCTGGACCATCGTGCCCTTCCTGATCCTGGTGCTGATGGCGATTCCTGCCACCGCGACCCTGATCAAGATGTACGACTCCAGTGAGTCGGAGATCGATATCCAGGTCACCGGCTACCAGTGGAAGTGGCACTACAAGTACCTGGGCCAGGACGTCGAGTTCTTCAGCAACCTGGCAACCCCCGCCGAACAGATCCACAACCAGAGCGCCAAGGGCGAGCACTACCTGCTGGAGGTCGACAAGCCGCTGGTGCTGCCGGTCGATGCCAAGGTGCGCTTTTTGGTGACCTCCGCCGACGTGATCCACTCCTGGTGGGTACCGGCCTTCGCGGTCAAGCGCGATGCCATCCCGGGGTTCGTCAATGAAGCCTGGACCCGGGTCGACAAGCCCGGCATCTATCGCGGCCAATGCGCCGAGCTGTGCGGCAAAGACCACGGCTTCATGCCGATCGTGGTGGAGGTCAAGAGCAAGCCCGACTACGAGAAATGGCTGGGCGAACGCAAGGCCGAAGCCGCGCAGCTCAAGGAGCTGACCAGCAAGGAATGGACGCGCGAAGAGCTCGTCGAGCGTGGCGACAAGGTCTACCACACCACCTGCGTGGCCTGCCACCAGGCCGAAGGCCAAGGCTTGCCGCCGATGTTCCCGGCGCTCAAGGGCTCGAAAATCGCCACCGGGCCGATCAAGGATCACCTGAACATTGTCTTCCACGGCAAGCCCGGCACCTCAATGGCGGCGTTCGGCAAACAACTGTCGGAAGTCGATATCGCTGCGGTCGTGACCTATGAACGCAACGCCTGGGGCAACAACAAGGGCGACATGGTGACGCCTAAAGAAGTGCTGGAACTCAAACAGGCGGAAAGCCAATGAGCCGGCCCGACGCTCGTTCCCATAACCGGTCGGGGCGCGTTGCCCCGCGCCGTCCAGCCCATTGGTTCGAAGGAGAAAGGACATGAGTGCTGTGATCGATGACCACGGTCATGCCGACCACGCCCACGGCCCCGCCAAGGGCCTGATGCGCTGGGTGCTGACCACCAACCACAAGGACATCGGCACGCTGTACCTGTGGTTCGCCTTCTCGATGTTCCTGCTGGGCGGCTCGTTCGCCATGGTGATCCGCGCCGAGCTGTTCCAGCCCGGCTTGCAGATCGTCCAGCCGGAATTCTTCAACCAGATGACCACCATGCATGGCCTGGTGATGGTCTTCGGCGCGGTGATGCCGGCGTTCGTCGGCCTGGCCAACTGGATGGTCCCGCTGATGATCGGCGCGCCGGACATGGCCCTGCCGCGCATGAACAACTTCAGCTTCTGGCTGTTGCCGGCGGCGTTCCTGATGTTGGTCTCGACGCTGTTCACTCCCGGCGGCGGGCCGAACTTCGGCTGGACCTTCTATGCGCCGCTGTCCACCACCTATGCGCCGGAAAGCGTGACGTTCTTCATCTTTGCCATCCACCTCATGGGCATCAGCTCGATCATGGGGGCAATCAACGTGGTCGCCACCATCCTCAACCTGCGCGCGCCCGGCATGACCCTGATGAAAATGCCACTGTTCGTCTGGACCTGGCTGATCACTGCGTTCCTGCTGATCGCGGTGATGCCGGTGCTGGCCGGTTGCGTGACGATGATGCTGATGGACATCCACTTCGGCACCAGCTTCTTCAGTGCCGCCGGTGGCGGTGACCCGGTGCTGTTCCAGCACGTGTTCTGGTTCTTCGGCCACCCCGAGGTGTACATCATGATCCTGCCGGCCTTCGGTGCCGTCAGCTCGATCATCCCGGCGTTCTCGCGCAAGCCGCTGTTCGGCTACACCTCGATGGTCTACGCCACGGCCGCCATTGCGTTCCTGTCGTTCATCGTCTGGGCGCACCACATGTTCGTGGTCGGCATCCCGCTGGTGGGCGAGCTGTTCTTCATGTACGCGACCCTGCTGATCGCCGTGCCCACCGGGGTGAAGGTGTTCAACTGGGCCAGCACCATGTGGCAAGGCTCGCTGACCTTCGAGACGCCGATGCTGTTCGCCGTGGCGTTCGTGATCCTGTTTTCCATCGGCGGTTTCTCCGGGCTCATGCTCGCCATCGCCCCGGCGGACTTCCAGTACCAGGACACTTACTTCGTGGTCGCGCACTTCCACTACGTGCTGGTGCCCGGGGCGATCTTCGGGATCTTCGCCTCGGCCTACTACTGGCTGCCGAAATGGACCGGCCACATGTACGACGAGACCCTCGGCAAGCTGCACTTCTGGCTGTCGTTCATCGGCATGAACCTGGCGTTCTTCCCGATGCACTTCGTAGGCCTGGCAGGCATGCCCCGGCGGATTCCCGACTACAACCTGCAGTTCGCCGACTTCAACATGGTCTCGTCCATCGGCGCGTTCATGTTCGGCACCACGCAGATCTTCTTCCTGTTCATCGTGATCAAGACCATCCGCGGCGGCCCGCCCGCACCGGCCAAGCCATGGGATGGGGCCGAGGGGCTGGAATGGAGCGTGCCGTCGCCGGCGCCGTATCACACGTTTACTACGCCGCCGGAAGTGAAATAGATGACACCGGGGCCTTATGTGGGAGCGAGCTTGCTCGCGATAGCGGTGGAACAGGCACACCGCGTCGCCTGCATCGCGAGCAAGCTCGCTCCCACAGGGTTCTCGGTAGGGACTGGAAATCATGGCTGACTCGATCTCGCTGAAAAAACTGGTCACCCGCCTGCTCCTGGTGGTGGTGGCCATGTTCATCTTCGGGTTTGCCCTGGTGCCGATCTACGACGTGATGTGCAAGGCGTTCGGCATCAATGGCAAGACCGGTGGGCAGTACGAAGGCGAGCAGGTGGTCGATGAGTCGCGCCAGGTGCGTGTGCAATTCCTGTCGACCAACGCGGTGGACATGGTCTGGGACTTCTACCCCAAGGGCGATGAGCTGGTGGTCAAGGCCGGGGCGGTCAACGAGATGGTGTTTGTCGCGCACAACCCCACCGACCGGCCGATGAGCGCCCAGGCGGTGCCGAGCATCTCGCCGAGCAACGCGGCGGCGTATTTCCACAAGACCGAATGTTTTTGTTTTACCCAGCAAGTGCTGCAACCCGGCGAACGCATCGAAATGCCCATGCGCTTCATCGTCGACCGGGACATGCCCAAGGAAGTGAAGCATCTGACGCTGTCCTACACGCTGTTCGACATCACCGCTCGTCATCCACCGGTGGCTCTAAACACTGACCGATAGCGTGCCCGATAAGGAGAACAATAAATGGCAACTCATGAGCACTATTACGTTCCGGCCCAGAGCAAATGGCCGATCATCGCCACGGTCGGGATGTTCGTCACGGTGTATGGCCTGGCGACCTGGTTCAACGACCTGAAAGCCGACCGCCCGGATTCCCACGGCCCGCTGATCTTTTTCGTCGGCGGCCTGCTGGTGGCCTACATGCTGTTCGGCTGGTTCGGCGCGGTCATCAAGGAAAGCCGCGCCGGGCTGTACAGCGCCCAGCTCGACCGCTCGTTCCGCTGGGGCATGAGCTGGTTCATCTTTTCCGAAGTGATGTTCTTCGTCGCCTTCTTCGGTGCGCTGTTCTATGTGCGCATGGTCTCGGCGCCGGGGTTGGCCGGTGAAGGCAGCAAGGGTTTATCGGAAATGCTCTGGCCGAACTTCGAATACGTCTGGCCGTTGTTGAACAACCCCGATCCCAAGCTATTCCCACCGCCCAAGGATGTGATCAGCCCTTGGGGCTTGCCGCTGCTCAACACCATCCTGCTGGTCAGCTCCAGCGTCACCGTGACCATCGCCCACCATGCCCTGAAAAAAGGCCATCGTGGCGCGCTGAAAATCTGGCTGGCGATCACCGTGCTGCTGGGTTGCGCCTTCCTGGGCTTCCAGGCCGAGGAATACATCCACGCCTATAAAGAGCTGGGCCTGACGTTGGGCTCGGGAATCTACGGCGCGACGTTCTTCATGCTCACGGGCTTTCACGGCGCCCACGTCACCATCGGCACGATCATCTTGTTCGTGATGCTGATGCGCATCATGCGCGGGCATTTCGACAACGAGCACCAGTTCGGCTTCGAGGCCGCGAGCTGGTACTGGCACTTCGTCGATGTGGTGTGGATCGGCTTGTTCTTCTTCGTCTACATCCTCTGAGGCAGCCGTTACCAGGGCGGCTCTTTACCAAGGAGCATGCGACACCAACTGGCCGCTGAAAAAGCCCCAGGCGATCAAGCCGACGGTGACGGCGGCCAAGGCGACACGAATCGCCAGGGCGATGGCCAGTCGATTGGAACTGCTGTCGTCCTTGACCAGAAAAAACAGGCCGCTGAACAGGCTGGCAATCGTGGCGATCAGCATCAGGGCGATGGCTGCTTTGAGCATTAGGGACACTCCGGGGGGACGCGATGCACGTGAGTATAGCTATCCCGTTCGACAGCTTTCGGGCGACGCCATGAAAGGCTTCCGGCCGGGCATCATGCCGTCATTGGTGGTGGCCGTGCTGGTGCCAGTGATGGTGTGCCTGGGGTTCTGGCAACTGAGCCGGGGCGAACAGAAGCGTGTGCTCATGGACACTTACGCCGAGCGCCGCGTGGCGGCGCCGATGGACAGCAGCGAGCTGGCGCACACCTCGGACCCGGCCTTTCGACCGGTCACGCTGCAAGGCCAGTTCGACGCCGAGCACAGCATCCTGCTGGATAACCGCCAGCACGGCGGCAAGGTCGGCGTCGAATTGCTGCAACCGTTCCTCGACCACCGCACCGGGCTGTGGCTGCTGGTCAATCGCGGCTGGCTGCCCTGGCCGGACCGGCGCATCCCGCCGGTCTTCAACACCCCGGAACAACCCGTGAGCCTTCAGGCCTGGGTCTATGTCGCACCCGGCGCCACCTTCCAACTTCACGCCGACCCGGCCGGTGCACCCTGGCCGCGACTGGTCACCGCCATCGAGCCGGACAAGCTCTGGGCCGACCTCGACCGCAACGGCTTCGCCTATGAATTACGCCAACAAAGCGGCCCCGGCGCCTACCGGACCGATTGGCCGGTGGTGGCCATGGGGCCGGAAAAACACCTCGGCTATGCCGTGCAGTGGTTCGCCATGGCGGCGGCGCTGTTCGGCCTTTTCCTCTATCTCGGATGGCACAACGCAGGGAGACACCATGGGAAACACCATGAATCCAACCAACACGTCTGAGGCGCCCGACGCACGCAGCCGTCGCAAGGGCCGCGTGCAATTGCTGCTGATCGTGCTGGGCGTGATCGGCCCGATGATCCTCGCCACCGGCATGTACAAATTCCAGTTCTGGGTGCCCGACAGCCGCAGCTACCACGGCGAGCTGATCGGCACCGGCCAGACCCGCGCCGAGATTGGCGTACAAGCCGATGAGCAACGCTGGCAGATCCTGGTCACCGCGCCGCAGGAGTGCTCGGTGGACTGCCGCCAATTGGTCTATCTGGCGCGGCAGGTGCAGATCGGCCTGGGACGCGACGCCGGCCGCGCCAGCCATGCCCTGGCCATCGCGCAGCCGCTGGACAGCGAGTACGACGCCCAACTGCAACGCGAGTACCCGCAACTGCAACGTTATCCACTGGACCTGCCGGCGTATCAGAAAGGCGCCCAAGGCTCCGGCGGCGCCCAACTGTGGATCATCGATCCCCACAGCAACCTGGTGCTGCGCTACGACGCCAGGGTCAAGGGCAAGGACCTGCTCAACGACCTGCGCCACCTGCTGAAACTGTCGAACATCGGATGAGGGCATCGACATGGCCAAACCTGGATTTCGCCTCGCGCTGTTTGCCACGCTGCTGGCACTGATCGTCGTCCTGCTGGGCGCCTACACCCGGCTCACCCACGCCGGCCTCGGTTGCCCGGACTGGCCCGGTTGCTACGGCTTCATCAGCGTGCCCAAGAGCGAAGCCCAACTGGCCCATGCCGAGCTGCATTTCCCCGACACCCCGGTGGAAGCCCACAAAGGCTGGAACGAGATGGTCCATCGCTACTTTGCCGGGGCCCTGGGGCTGATGATTACCGCCCTGGCCGCTCGAGCCTGGATGAACCGTCGCCGCCCCGGCCAGCCTTTGAAATTGCCGCTGTTCTTGCTGGCCGTGGTCTTCGCCCAGGCAGCGTTCGGCATGTGGACCGTGACCCTCAAGCTCTGGCCGCAGGTGGTCACCGGGCATCTGCTGGGCGGGTTCGCGACGTTGAGCCTGCTGTTCCTGCTGACGCTGAGATTGTCTGGCGTATTACCCGCGCTGACCGTGCCCAAGCGCCTGCAACATTGGGCCACCGCCGGACTGCTGTTGGTGATCGGCCAGATTGCCCTGGGCGGTTGGGTCAGCTCCAACTACGCCGCCGTGGCCTGCATCGACTTCCCCACCTGCCACGGCCAATGGCTGCCGCCGGCGGATTTTGCCAACGGCTTCCACCTGACCCAGCACATCGGCCCCAACTATCTCGGCGGGCAACTGGACAGTGACGCCCGCACCGCCATTCACCTGACCCACCGCATCGGCGCCTTGCTGGTAACCGTGGTGCTGCTGGGCCTGGCCTGGCAATTGAAAAACGTCGGCATGACTCGGCTCGCCGGGCTGGTGCTGGCAGCATTGGCGGCACAGATCACCCTGGGCATCAGCAACGTGCTGTTCCATCTGCCGTTGCCAGTGGCCGTCGCCCACAACGCCGGGGGCGCCGCGTTGTTGCTGACCCTGGTATTGGTCAACTATCACGCCCGTACCAGCCTGGTCCGGGTCAAGCATCAGGTCCCGCTGCGCTGGCGCTTCAACCCGCATAAACACAGCGTCAGCCCTATAACAATAAAAGGAGAGATGCCATGGCAACCCTGACCGGTGAACGCCACAGCCAAGCGATCTGGCGCGATTACCTGGAGCTGACCAAGCCGAAAGTGGTGGTGTTGATGCTGATCACCTCGCTGGTCGGCATGTTCCTCGCCACCCGTGCCGGCGTGCCATGGACCGTCCTGGTGTTCGGCAACCTCGGCATCGCCCTGTGTGCCGGCGGGGCGGCGGCGGTCAACCATGTGGTGGACCGGCGCATCGACGCGGTGATGGCGCGCACCCACAAGCGGCCCTTGGCCGAGGGCCGGGTCTCGCCGGCCGCCGCACTGACCTTCGCCCTGGCCCTGGCGGTGGCCGGCCAAGCCATGCTGCTGGCCTTCACCAACCCGCTGACGGCCTGGCTGACCCTGGCCTCGTTGCTGGGGTATGCGGTGGTCTACACCGGTTTCCTGAAACGGGCGACGCCGCAGAACATCGTCATCGGCGGCCTCGCCGGCGCCGCGCCGCCACTGCTGGGCTGGGTCGCGGCCACCGGGCATGTCAGCGCCGAGCCGCTGTTGCTGGTGCTGATCATCTTCGCCTGGACCCCGCCGCACTTCTGGGCCCTGGCGATTCACCGCAAGGAGGAATACGCCAAGGCCGACATCCCGATGCTGCCGGTGACCCACGGCGAGCACTACACCAAGATCCACATCCTGCTGTACACCCTGGTGCTGCTGGCGGTGAGCCTGATGCCGTTCGTGATCCAGATGAGCGGGATGCTGTACCTGATTTGCGCACTGGTGCTGGGTGCCCGGTTCCTGCAATGGGCCGTGGTGTTGTACCGTGGCAGTCGGCCGCACGCGGCGATCAACACCTTCAAGTACTCTATCTGGTACTTGTTCCTACTGTTCATCGCCCTGCTCGTTGATCACTACTTACTGTTGAGCCTATGACTCGAACCCAGAAAACCGTCTTCATCCTCGCGGCCGTGATCGCAGTGATCCTCGGCCTGACCATCAACAAAGTGCTGTCCAGCAAAGGCCAGGGCGACCCGACCGCGTTGATCGACGCCGGCATCATCCTGCTGCCCCAGAGCCGCAACCTGCCGGACGTGAAAATGACCGACCAGGATGGCCAGCCCGTGGCGATGGACGGGTTGAAAGACAAATGGAGCCTGCTGTTCTTCGGCTACACCTTCTGCCCGGACATCTGCCCGACCACCCTCGCCCAACTGCGCCAGATCAAAAGCGAACTGCCGCCCGAGGCGGTGGCCAAATTGCAGATCGTACTGGTGAGCGTCGACCCGAACCGCGACACGCCCAAGCAACTCAAGCAGTACCTGGGTTACTTCGATCCGCAATTCAAAGGCCTGACCGCTTCATCAGTGGAAGACCTGCAGAAACTGGCGAATGCGGTGAGCATTCCCTTCATTCCGGCGGATACCAGCAAGCCCAACTACACGGTTGATCACAGCGGCAACCTCGCCGTGATCGGACCGGACGGCACCCAGCGTGGGTTTATTCGGGCGCCGTTGAATAATCAGAAGTTGGTGGCGCAGTTGCCGGAGATGCTTAAGCGGAAATAAGGCCAAGGCGAGGCCGCCTGCTCTCTGCAGCCTGGGGCATCAGTGGGAATACAGATCCCCTGTGGGAGCGAGCTTGCTCGCGATGACGCCAGCCCAGACACCACCCGTGGCGAGGGAGCTCGCTCCCGCTCGGCTGCGCAGCAGTCGCAAAACCAGACGATGCGGTTTATCTAAAATAATGCAGGGGCCTGCTGCGCAGGCCAGCGGGAGCAAGCTCCCTCGCCACAGAGGTTAGTGTCGAACCGAACATCCAGCCCAACGCCACGTACTGTGGGAGCGAGCTTGCTCGCGATGACGCCAGCCCAGACACCACCCGTGGCGAGGAAGCTTGCTCCCGCTCGGCTGCGCAGCAGTCGCAAAGCCGGACGATGCGGTTTGCCTGGAAAAATGCAGGGGCCTGCTGCGCAGGCCAGCGGGAGCAAGCTCCCTCGCCACAGGGGTTAGTGTCGAACCGAACATCCAGCCCAACGCCACGTACTGTGGGAGCGAGCTTGCTCGCGAAAGCAGCGGGTCAGCTTGCATCAATATTGAATGTGACACCCTCTTCGCGAGCAAGCTCGCTCCCACACCGGGCGGTGGCGAACACAACATCCGCAACACCCCGATCCCCTGTGGGAGCTAGCTTGCTCGCGATGACGCCAGCCCAGACCCCCCCCGTGGCGAGGGAGCTTGCTCCCGCTCGACTGCGCAGCAGTCGCAAAACCAGACGATGCGGTTTACCTGAAATAATGCAGGGGCCTGCTGCGCAGGCCAGCGGGAGCAAGCTCCCTCGCCACAGAGGGTTGGGTTCCCCTCTTCAGTCTCGATATTCCAAGCCTTCCTCAAATGAATAGTTAGAAATCGATAGTCCCCGAAAACTTCACCAACCGCGGATCCCCCTGCGAAAGGTAGCCGCCGTTCGCCGAGGCCCAGTAGTTCTTATCGGTAATGTTTTCCACGTTGACGCGCAACGTCAGGTCTTTCTCCACGAATTTCATCTTATAACGTGCGCCAGCGTCGAACCGGTTCCAGGTCGGCAAGCTCAGGTTGTTGGCCTGGTCAGCGTACTGCCCGCCCGTGCGCAACATCCTCGCGCTGAGCGCGGCACCTTCGATACCCGGGACATCCCAATCCACGCTGGCATTGAGCTGAAACGTCGGCACGCCGATGGCGTGGTTGCCATCGTTGAGGCCGCCCGCGGTGTTTTTCAGTTCGGACGTCATGCGGGTACCGCCGGCCATTAACCGGAGGCCTTCGATGGGCTCGCCGAATACGCTGATCTCCAGCCCCTTGTTGACCTGCTCACCATCACGCACATAGAGGTTCTGCGCGTTGTCGACGTAACCATCGGAGGGTTTCTCGATGCGGAAAACACCCACGTTGGCACCGAAGGTTTGCATGTCCAGCTTGATGCCCGCTTCCAACTGTTTAGTGCGGCCAGGGGGAAAGGCTTGGCCCAGGTTGGTGATGCCTGAACCGGACGCCACTGGCCCTTTTGCAAGGCCTTCGATTCGGTTGGCGTAGAGCGACACGCTCTCCACAGGCTTGTAGACGATGCCGTAGACCGGCGTGGTAACGGCTTCATCGTAGAGCGTACTACGGCTGCCATCGTTTGCTGGATTGGCGACACCGTTTGAAGTGGTGCCATCGTACTTGTAGTTTTCGACACGCAACTGCTGACGACGAACACCATAAGTGACCAGCAACTTGTCATCGAACAAACCCACCGTGTCGGAAATCGCCAGGCTACGGTTGCGGGTTTTGCCGGTCACCCCGGGATCGCCCATTTCACCGCCGGTGCTGGACACCGTCGTCGGCTTGGGAAGCTTCGGAGTGTCATAAATATTGCTGTTGCCGATAACGGGACGATAGAACGTGTAGGCGTTTTCCTGCTCGGTCCAAATCGTTGAGCCGCCGATCGCAACCTGGTGGGAGACAGGGCCCGTGTTGAAGCGCCCGTTCAACCCGCCACTGAACGATGTGTTGTCTTCATTGTGAGGAATTTCCGAGCCGCCAATCGTCGCTACGCCGTTATTGCCGACCAGTGTCGGTGTGGCGTAGACCCCTGTTTCTCGGGTGTGCTTTACACCGCCAGCCAGGTAGGCGGTCCAGTTTTCGTTCAAATCCCAATCGCCACGAACCATGCCGAAGGTGTCTTCGGTTTCGGAGTAAGTCCAGTCCTGGCCAAAATTGTGGCTCGCGTGCGGAGCCGTGGGAATGCGGGTGGCGCTGCCGATATTCACCGAGTTACGCAGGCCGTTGATACGCTGTTTCTGGTAGCCGAAATCGGTGGAGACGCGGAAGTCATCACCTCGATAGTCCAAGCCCGCCACGAACAACTTGGTGCGCTGATCCTGATTGTCGATCGCTGTATCACCTTCCCGCTGGCTCAGGTTCAACCGGGCGCCAAACCGATTGTCCTCGCCGAATCGCTGCCCAATATCCAAATGCTCGCCAATGCGGCCATCGGTGCTGATGTCCTGGGTATAACGACGCGTCGGGACATCCTCCGCGCGTTTAGGCTGCAGGTTGACGCCGCCCCCCAAGCCCGAGCCCGTCGGGCTGACACCGTTGATAAACGCGTTGGGGCCCTTGAACACTTCGACACGCTCGATCGCATCCGTCGACAGAATTTGACGCGGTAAAACGCCGTACAGCCCGTTGTAGGAAATGTCGTCGCTGGCAAGCGGCAGGCCTCGAATCACGAACACCTGGGATTGGTTACCAAATCCATAGGATTGACGCACCGACGGATCATTGAGCAGCACATCACCCACGTCTTCCGCTTGTTGATCTTCAATCAACTGCGAGGTGTAACTCGTCATCACGAACGGGACATCCATGTTGTCCTGATTGCCCAGCACCCCCATCTGGCCTCCGCTCGCCACCTGCCCACCCGCATAGGGCGTTGGTAGCGTGTTGGAGTTGGTTTTGATCGCATCGGCAGTAACGTCGGTCACGCCCAATTCAATGGGCTCTGCCGCCTGGGCAAGGAAACTGACTGAGCAGCACGCGGCGAGCAACGTAAGGCGAGAGGGAAATAGCATGGGGTGATTACCTGCGGGGAAACGGAAGCCAATACAGCTAATGCTAATGATTCGCAGATAGATTAGCTATAGCCACTTGGTGCGCAGCTCAGCAGATGAGTAAGGACAACGGCACGACCTGGACAGTCGGCCGAGGCTCGCAATTGCGCGTCGCGGATGTGGATCGCCGGTTCGGACGCACGGGCTCTATGAGTGCTGCGCACTCAAGCGGGAGCAAGCTCCCTCACCACGGCGAGTTCGCGAAAAGGCGCGAAAAGGGGATTAAATAAGACTCAACAAATCATTCCATTTAGCCCACTCATAAACTCCAGGCCTACGATAGTCACACTCCTGATGAAAATAACCAAACATCCCACCCGCCAACTGAACCCTTATAAAACTTGGTACATCCAGCGCAAATCTAGTCCTAAACATAGTGGAAGGTGATGGCGCTTGATACCAGCAAAAACGGTAATTTATTACCGTATAGTGAGGCGTGTAAAACTGTTCTGGCAACAGCCCCGACCCCAGTTCGAATTCTTTATAACGGCGTTCCGCGAGGGTTTTCTTGTACCGTTTAAAAGTCATCCAATCTTGCTCACCAGCGATACGATGGATATATTCATAGGTATTAATAATCGCCTGAATTATGATATTGGTACCGCGATCCCAAAATTTATTCGCAACATCAGTAGGATCATTCAGGTAAACCTCACCGCTTGGATCCAAAAGAAACTGAAAATCGTTGAAATACTGACCTTTCTCGAACATCAGATCCCAGGCGCTGAGAAGTTGACAAAGTGTCTCGCCATGAATAGCTAAAGCATCCTTACTGCGCGGGCAAGGTGTTGCCATGTCAGGATTGATATAGTCCGTCAGATGTTTTTTGTAACCGATAATTGTTTTGCTATCAACACAGCCGTTAACACGGTCCATGATAATCTGAATTCTGCCGCGATGAATTCGCAAATCATGCAGTACTGTGCGCAACCCCATGGCCCCCATCTTAACCATGGCATTGTACTCCTTCGAAGTTCCACCGACTTTCGCACCACCGTCCTTCATCAATACACCTGGATGTTCCTTGACGAGATATACGCTATTTGTACCCCCCTTGCCAATTTGCAGACCACGGGTAATCTGGCTTGGAATAAAAGCTGGCAACTGAGCTAGAAGACGAAATGTAGAATTTGAAGAAAGGGCCCAATGCACAGCATCAAACGAAAGAAAGTGTCCTTGACTATCCCCTCCCGTCTGCAACGACATCTTGTCCCGCCAGACAGTCAGCACCAGCCTGGAAGTTTGCTGATCGGTAAACATTATTTCGGTCAGTTCTTCAATGGTTAAAAAATGCAACACCATAAGTTTGATATTTTCAGGCAGAGAAGACCAGCTCATCGTCATGCTCCTTGCGTGAATGCCTTAGCGATGGGGTGCTTAAGGTATATCTCACAAAACTCGATTACGCGAACCCGCATTAAGTGATGAACCCGGGGCAATTTCGCGGCTGCATAGGGCGAAGCGTTGTAGGGCAAAACGAATAAATCGATCGTTCCAACGCTCCTGCGTGGGAATGTCGCCAGGGGCGCTCCGCGTTCCGCTTCTGGAAGCTGACGCAGAGCGTCACGAAATTCATTACCACGCAGAGCGTGGGAACGATCAAACGAAAAAACCCGGCCTCCAACGCCGGGTTTTTGGTTTTTCTCGAAGACCAACGGATGAGGGTCAGTCATCCCGCTTTACGAGATCATCCTTTGGAACTGGCCTGCGCCGCTTCAACGATCAGCTCTGCAACCTTCCCCGGATTGGACGTCATCACCACATGGGAAGCCCCTTGAACGGTGACGGTCTTTTTCGAGCCAGCGCGTTCGGCCATGAACTTCAGGGCCGCCTCGGGGATGTTCTTGTCCGCCGAGCCGTAGATGAACCAGGACGGCAGTTTTTTCCAGGCCGGGTCGCCAGACGCTTCCTTCAAGGCCGCCTCGCTGATGGGGCGTTGTGTCGCAGCCATCAGCGCGGAATCAGCCGCTGGAACGTCGGCGGCAAATTGTTGGCCGAATTTGTCCTGCTGGATGTAGAGATCCTTATTGCCATCGTCCAACTGCACCGGAGCCGCCAAGGTCGGGCCAAGGGTGCCGCCAGGGTAGCGACCGGACAGTTCGATGGCGGTTTCGCCTTTGTCCGGCGCGAAGGCTGCGACGTAGACAAGCCCCTTGACCTTGGGGTTGTTGTGCACGGCGTTAGTGATCACGGCGCCGCCGTAGGAATGACCCACCAGGATCACCGGGCCGGCGGTTTGCTCGACGATATCGGCGACATAATCAGCGTCCTGCTTCACGCCCCGCAGCGGGTTGGCCGCGGCAACGACCGGATAACCCTGGGTCAGCAACTGGGCGGCAACGCCATTCCAGCTGGACGATTCGGCGAAGGCGCCATGCACCAGCACGATGGTGGGCTTGGTGGTGTCGGGTTGCGCGGCGGTTGCGTTTTGAACGGATGTGAGTGCCAGCGCAGCGGTGATGGTGACGGCCAACAGCGATTTAATAGTGAGCATGATCATTCCTTTTTTCATCGATGAGTGGGGTGACGCTGCAGCGATGGGTTCACTTGGCCAGGAAATCCAACAGATCCTGGTTGAGGCGGTCCTTGTGGGTGTCGGTCAGGCCGTGGGGCGCACCCGGATAGACGATCAACTCGGCGTCCTGCACAAGCTCGGCGGCGGCATGGGCGGAGGCGTCAATCGGGACGATCTGGTCGTCGTCGCCATGCACGATCAGTGTCGGCACGTCGAACTTGGCCAGGTCGGCGCGGAAGTCCGTCGCCGAGAACGCCGCGATGCAGTCATAGGTATTCTTGTGGCCCGCTTGCATGCCTTGCACCCAGAACGAATCGATCAGCCCCTGTGAGACGTTCGCCCCGTCGCGGTTGAAGCCGAAGAACGGGCCAGACGCGATGTCGCGATACAGCTGCGAGCGGTTGTCCAGCGAGGCCTTGCGCAGGCCGTCGAACACCTCGATCGGCAGGCCGCCTGGGTAGTCTTCGGTCTGGAGCATCATCGGCGGAACGGCGCTGATCAGTGCGGCCTTCTTCACCCGGTCGGTGCCGTGGCGGCCGATGTAGCGGGTGATTTCGCCACCCCCGGTTGAGAAACCCACCAGGGTGACGTCGTTAAGGTCCAGGGTGTTGATCACAGCGGCCAGGTCATCGGCGTAGTGATCCATGTCGTTACCTTCCCACGGCTGGCTGGAACGGCCATGACCGCGGCGGTCGTGGGCGATGACCCGATAGCCTTGGTCCGCCAGGAACAACATCTGCGATTCCCAGCTATCCGAGTTCAGCGGCCAGCCGTGGCTGAAGGTGACGACTGGCCCATCTTTCGGCCCCCAGTCCTTGTAATAGAGCTGTACGCCGTCCGGGGTGGTGATGTAGCTGGCTGCTTGAGCGCGGGAGGACTGGGTATTCATGGCAAGATCTCCTTAGGTCAGGGCTCGCCACCGGGGATCCGATGGCGACTTGATGGGGAGCATTCTTGCAGCGGCATGTATACCGGAAATGTTCGACACCCGGCCGTTATGCGTTGTTTTGAGTCTGTAGATGCGCTGGATACAGTGGCTTACAAATGCATGCCACTGATCCTGACGTGCAGCCCGCGCGGCCTACTGATCGACGCCGAAGTCGAGGGTCACGCAAAGCCCGCCGCCGTCGCGGTTGCGCAGGCTCAGCGTTCCACCAATCGCGACGGTCAACTGCTGGGCGATGGCAAGGCCCAGGCCGGTGCCGCCGGAGCTGCGGTTGCGTGAGCTTTCCACCCGATAGAAGGGCTTGACCACCTCGGCCAGGATTTCCTCGGGAATGCCCGGCCCTCGGTCAAGCACACTGATGGATACGCCGGTGCTCGCATGGCCGCCAATTTCCACCTCGGCGGTGCCGGCATACTTCAGCGCGTTATCCACCAGATTCACCAAAATACGCCGCAGCGCATGGGGTCGTGTCTCGATGATCGCGCCGTTCTGGCCGCGCAGGCTGACCTCGCGACCGGTGTCCTGGTAGTCGCACACCAGGCTGTCGAGAAAAGAATCCAGGCTGATGCGGCAACTGGTCTCCGTCGCACCGTGGACACTGCGCGCATAAGCGACACCCTCGCGCACCAGATGCTCGATCTCGTTGAGGTCGTTGCCCAGTTTGTCTTTCTCAACCGAGTCGTCCATGAATTCGGCGCGCAGCTTCATGCGGGTGATGGGCGTCTGCAAGTCATGGGAAATCGCCGCGAGCAATTGCATGCGCTCCTTCAGGTAAGCGGCAATGCGCGCCTGCATGCTGTTAAAGGCGCGGGCGGCGTAGGCCACTTCCCGTGGACCGGTTTCATCCAGCTGCACCGGATGGGCGTTCGGGTCGAGGTTCTCGACCGCCTCGGCCAGGCGACTGAGGGGGCGTATCGCGATGCGCACGGCCAGCCAGGTGCAGCCGATCATCAACAGCAACTGACCGAACAGGACAAAGGGCAACCAGGGCGACAACGGCCTGACCGAGGGACGCACATCAATGGTCACCGGGCTGCCGTCGGCCAGTCGCACCTGGGCTTGAAAATGCTGGCGTGGGCCCGGGATCTCGACAATGGTCAGGTCATAGTTGCGGCCCAGCGAGACTTGCAGGGATTGCGCCGCCGTCGCCGCGAGATCGTTGGAAGTGAGCGGAATGCCAGGATCATGTTCCCGCAGCAAATAGTCATAGTTACGACGCTGCAGACGCTTGGTCCATGCCAGGCGCTCGTCGGCAGGCAGACGGTCGAGGATGGCGATGGAGGTCGCCGTGTCGTGCTCAAAGTTGCCCAACATCGCCGTCTTGGTGCTTTCGTAGCGTTCGTAGTACTGGGCTGCGAACGTCAGGGCCTGGGCGAGTATCAGGCCGACCAGGAACACCAGCCACAGCCGCGAGGCCAGCGTGCGAGGCCATTGCAACGCGAGTTTCATGCCTGCTCCTCAAGCATTTCCACCGCAAAGGTAAAGACGTAGCCTTCGTTGCGCACCGTCTTCAAATAGAGCGGCTCGCGGGCGTCATCCAGCAAGCGCTGACGCACGCGGCTGACCAGCAAATCAATGGAACGGTCGAAGATGTCCGCGTCACGGCCCTGCGTCAGGTTGAGCAACTGGTCGCGACTCAGCACCCGCTGAGGATGATCGAGAAACACCCGCAGCAGCCGGTACTCGGCGCCGCTCAGCGAGACCAGCGTGTCGTCTTCATCGAGCAGATGGCGGGCGGTGGTGTCGAGGCGCCAGCGGCCGAACTTGAGCATGCGGCCGCTTTCGCTGACGACAAAGTTCGGCGGCAGCATGCGCGTGCGCCGCAGCACCGCGTTGATGCGCGCCAGCAGCTCCCGGGCCGCGAAGGGTTTCGCCAGATAATCGTCGGCACCCATTTCCAGGCCAATGATGCGGTCGGTCTCGTCGCTGCGCGCCGTCAGCATCAACACGGGCGTCGCCTTATGCTTGCCGGCGCGCAGTTCGCGGCACAGCAGCAACCCGTCATCCCCCGGCATCATGATGTCGAGCACGATCAGGTCCACCTGATTGGCTTCGAGAAAGGCCCGCATCTGACGACCATCGGCGACCACCGTGGTGCGCAGGCCATTCTTCACCAGGTAATTGCCGACCAGCTCCCTGATTTCCCGATCATCATCCACGATCAATACGTGATCGACATGTTCCATGCCCTGCTCTCCGAAATGCGCGCATCGATTTGCGCAGTGTGACGATGCCGTGTTGCCGGTTGGCGACGCACCGTGCGTTCAGCTTATCCAGCCTTGAATCAAGCCAGCGCCAAGCAAAAACAGTGGCGATTGTATCGATCTGTATCGCAATTCACCTCAGATACGTACGCATCCAATCACGGCGTTTTTCGACACAGCCGAGATACCTCACGGACTTTTAATGAGCGCCATCCAACTCATTGAAGGGAAACAACCATGAACCTGAAAACCATCGCAACGGCTTGCCTGATCACCGCCCTGAGCGCCGGCGCATTACCCGCCTTGGCCCAAGACAAAGCAGCCAGCGAAAGCTATTCCTACGGCACACACCTGGACATCGACAAAGTGATCTCGCTGACTGAAGACAGTGGCCAGACCTGCGGGTTGGTGAATGCGCAGATTACCTACCTCGATTCAATGGGTGTGCAGAAAGCCCTGACGTACCTCAAGCACGGGGCCAGCTGCAACAATGAAGGGAGCTGAGGCGTGGCTCGGCGGTGAGTTCGATTTCCCAGGCCGCCGCAAATCCCTTTGTGGGAGCGGGCTTGCTCGCGAATACGGTGGATCAGGTTGCATCAATGCTGAATGTGCCAACGCCTTCGCGAGCAAGCCCGCTCCCACACTTTTTTCGGTGGTGTTCATAAATACTGTGTGCCACACAAAACCCTGTGGGAGCGAGCTTGCTCGCGATGAAATCACCCCAGTTCCAGCGCAGAACACACCACCCGAATCGCCAAAAAAACCTCTCTCCTACAGCCCTCACCTACATGCTCTATCAAGCTACGCATCCTTGCGCCTTTGCCTACAACTACGCCAGAATCCGCCCGCTTGTGCGCCTTGTCCCGGGGTTCTATTGTCTTCCTGCCACTGCCCATCAGTGGTCGGGTTTAGTAGCCCGAGGTAATCGAAGTTGTACAAGCGCGTCTCAAACAGGGCCCTACCCTGTTCTTGATGGTGGCTGTACGCAGGGCGCTCAGGCGCGCCGGCTTCTTCGGTTCCCCGGTCTACTAACCTGCGTACAGCTGCCACCCCATTGTTTAGTAGCTTCGGGGTGTCGGCATCACATCTGGAACCGAAGCTTATGTTCAAAATAACTCCGAATCCGCCAGAGGCAGATTCCACTTCCCAATCCGCAAAATCCAAAGCCAAGCAGCAAGACGAAACCACTAAACGGGTGCTCGATCACTACTTGCTACCGAAGCCGGATAAATCCAAAGACGACCCCAAACCGGGGCAGCTATACACCGTCGTGAAAGACCTCGATAACGAATGCCTGCTTGCCAATCTCACTGAGACGTTGGCTTCGGCTGATGCGATGGTGAGTGACCTGGCGTTTGATCTGGAGGGATCGAGACGTCATGTGGCGCAGGGGATTCAGCAGTTGATTGAGCTGAGTTCGTTGTTGGCAAATCGGGTGTTGGATAACGTGGAGCCGCGGCAGTAGGATTTATTTCAATGAAAAAACCCGACGTTTTTGCGTCGGGTTTTGGTTTTCCCATCCGTAGAATCGAACAAAGAGTCTCTAAATAACCTTAAATCCTTTCCCGTTTTCCAGCACCGTCCTTCCTTAATTCAGTTCTAGCGGTCATCCGATTCAATGCTGCCATAATGCTGTCATCTCCAGACTCGATGTCTCTCTGAAGATCATATACAGATTGGTGGAAGGAGCGCCGGAGGAGTCTTCCATTCCGAATGGTGATCACATGCCCCAACCGATATTCGCCCTCATTCAGCAAGTGATGGCCGGGGGCGGGGATATTTATAAATCCCATAAAGTGGCCGAAAATTCCCACTGCAACGCCAAAGCAATCGTAACCCGGGATCAACATGACGCAGGATTCTCGGTGCTGGGCAGCGATCAGCCACATTATTTGATGTTCTGTGTCGTCTATCGATTGCCACCGATCCAAGCACCGTACTTCGGAGTTGATACTTCCAAGGTCGCTGCACATCATTATTGACCGTGCTTGGCTATGATCGACTTGATATCTGAAGGAATCCCCGTATGCAAAATAACCAGCGCTGAGCGCGACTTTTGCGACAAACCGTAGCGGGTCATCCAAGCCGATACTAATGCCTCCTACCTGAACGCTTTGGCCTGCGAACTCATGCTGTTCTAAATCTCTACGGTCACGAACATCAAAAACCTTTAATCCTTTTTTCCCGAAAGTGACTTGAACCTTCCTATCATTGAAAGTTGAATGTTTTGCCTTTGGCTCAGGTAGTTTTCCGCTGTGCCCCGCGGCGTTCAAATCTCTGCGATCAAAGAGAATCGTGAAGTCATTTGAAATAGCGCTGTCGACCTTCGAAGCAACGCCATTATTTAATGATCTATCAGCAGAAATATTGAAGCTGTCATGGCCGCCAAGTGAAAGCGGAACGACGTGTTCCAGACTTAAATCGTTGCTTTCAGCGTCTTTGTAAATACAGTATCCGTTGACCGGTTCTTTTTTCATCGATTCAATGCTCCCGCCTGTCACAGCCCCTCTACCCTCCCCAGCATTCGTTACTCTATAAGACGTGGTCTGCCCAGGCTTTTGTCAGTTTTAAGCATAGATAATTAGGACAGCGAGCGGCGTAACGAAGCCGAGACATTATTAATCGAGCAGTCCCCGCCAATGAACCAAGAAACCGAAATTTTTCGTCCACCTGCGAGAATTCTTAGGACGTGCTCAATCAAGAACGGTTTGAAATCAAGTGCCTTTTTTATGTCTGAAAGACTCGTAAAGCCATTATTTACAATAGCTGAGACAACTGAGCGAAACACCATCTGGTAGTTTTCCACATGGTCGCGCGCGTACAGTTCAAAGCCAGAATCAGTTACTGATATGGATGGAAATTCCCCACCCAAACTATGCTGAAGGTCGAAAGTCCCGTGTTCCCCTAGCACCTCAATTGACTCTCTTAATTGATGCTCTGGGATGATCAACTCTCCATTTTTGCAAAAGGCCGAAATGCTAACATGTCTGGAGCCTGTTTCCAGCGCGAACTCACATGCGAGCATGCATATCAGGCTGTCTAGATTATTATGACCGGCGACACCTACGCCGAAGCCATCTACATATGCTGGTGCTTTTCCCAGAGCCGGCTTCTCCGAAGCACCAAAAATCGAAGCGACAATACGTTCAAGACTGGGCTGATATAAGGCCGTATCATGAATACACTCCCAAAGAGTCGCCTTCAGAACTTCCGGAACTTTACAGTCGTCGATAACGACAGGAATTAACTTACTTCCAGTATTGATTCGCTTCACACATGCAGCATCAAGTTCATGTTTGACCCAAGGCTTTTCAACGCTATTTTTCGACAAAACCACTATTACTGCCTGGGCTTCCTTAATCCCTTCCTCAAAAATTTTCGTTATGAGACTATCGCCAGGTAACATTTCCCATTTATCAAGCCACGCATCAATTCCATTAGCCCTTAACTGCTTTGCAAAATCCAATACAAAGCGTTCCTTATCTTCACTTGCATGACTTATAAACACTTTGGGGAACATTTCCATTCTCGCATTCCTATGGTGCCGAATTATGAGCACAGCTGCGAAGGATTCGCCACCCATCAATTGGGTGAATCAGTTACTCCGAACACTTTCAACGTTGAATAAAGGACGGAGCAGATAGCGTTCGGAATTACTTTTTGGTCGGGTAAACGACCTATCGTTTTCGAATATCATCCAGTCCTTTCACCCATTTGGCTAGATCTGCGTACTCATTGGCACTCGAGTTAATCCAGAGATTCTTTCTCGACGTGTTGTTTATGGTTACGATGTCAACGTATGGATAAACCCCAAGATATTCTTCTCCCTTGAATGTATTTTGCGTGTGCTGGAGAACAGGGAGTATCCCCACGACGCCCTTCACGCCATCAAAGAAACCAAGCTCCCAAGGCATCCAGCGAGATTGTGTCGAATGTCGGCTGTAGACGTAGAGCAATGAGCTGGACTGGCGCATCCGTGCGCGCAAGATTTCCGCAGTCTCAGGCGTCACATAGGCCGGCGAAATCTGAGGATCATCGACCTTGTCGAGATAGACTTTGAGCTGCGCGTCTTCCAACAGGCCCTTGATGCCGAAAATTATGTCATCAGGTTCATTGGAGGAGTGGCTCAAAAACACGTCAAAAGTCTCAGAAGAGGCATAGGCTTCATTAGACGATTTGAACAGCTTGGTTGAGCGATTAACCGTTCGCGATCGCTCAATAACTTCTGCTTCCGTTAGAATTGCCATCAAAACATCTCGTATCAGTTAATTTTTTATGGTGTAGCCGGTTTCATGACGTTAAGCAGGCCCCGGATAATCAAAACTACGGCCTGGTCGACATAGGGAGTCGCTGCCAACGCTAAATTTTCGGCAGTAGATAGGCCGTTATTTAAGTTATCGATGCGGAATGCCGTGAAGCGATCAGAGCCTGGCCAACTCGGGGGTGAAGCCTGATGCGGGTTTTGAACGCCCATTACATCAAGAATGTCTCTCGTGCACCCGCCAAACCCGCCCAGCAGATAAACGGGCTTCTGGGCGTCCAGCGAGATCAAAACCTCCTCTGCGATTCCAGGCATATCACCTAAAAATCCTTGGGTTCTGCCACCAAGTACAATGCGTGCCATGGACTCATCTGTTGTCCGAATCCGCATCTGGGTCAGTGATCTGACCCAGTGCAGATGAGCAGAGGACCGTTCCTGCTTTGTGAAGGCCAACTCCGTCGGATTACCATTGATGTCGAGTAAGCAGATTTCAGCTGTATTCGACAAGTCGCTTTTAAGAGACGACAGCTCATCTGGAGTTGTTCTGATGATTGATGACCAAGGCAGATAATTTATGACGCTCGCAACGTTCTTAGCGTCGACTGAATCCTTTCGATAACGAGACACCAATTCGTATAGCAACCGCGTAAACCCTCGCGCTCGGAGGTCCCCTCCGTAAAGCAGCGTGGCACCAAGCGCTAGCATGTGTCTTGCGACTTCACACATGGCCTCAACCAAATGCGCTTCGCTGAGACCGAGCGCATCCATGTTTTCGCTTTCTGAGATCGAGATCGCGATTTTATTGCCGTCGAGGGCTTCTTTGTAGCTCATCTGATTGCCCCCGCCTTCCATTCGTTCAAACTGCGAATTTGCACATGAGGGGCCACCCGACTAAGGAGCCTTTCCTCCTCCGTACTCAACGGCGGATCAGGATAGATAAGCACCAAATCCTCAGAGTCCGTGCCGTGCCGATCCTCTGGGAATACTGAAGGAATGCAAGATAAAGATATAAGCTCAGGCGGGCGAGGTATAAAGATCGCTCGAACTGGAAGAGTAGCTCTGATTTCGTGTGTTTGGCATTTCCACAGGTAGTCTTTGAGCACCTCCTCGAGGAGCCTGCCAACCACGATATCGATCCGGTCCACTTTCGTAGGATCATGGCCTAGCCTAACCAGCGGTACGTTCCCCATGTAGGGGAAGCTCCGCTCGTCAACCGTGCTGATACTGTTGGCCACCACCAGAGGAACATTCCATGTCTTAGCCTCGATGATCTCCTTTCTGCACCACTCACGAGAGGAATAAGAATCCGTGTGTATCGCGACCATTGCACTGACCCGGACGTGATGAAGCAGAACCTCATCAAAGGGAAGACCTGCCGGAATATCGTGGACATCGAAAAAAGAAGCCAAACCGTGCCCTTGGTATATTCTCAAGCGTATTGCGTTGGCGATCTCCGTACCTTCATCGTCGTGTTTCGAATGACTCAAAAAAACCTGAACTTTCTTGAGATATTCACCAATATTTCTCTCGGTAGGCGCTTCAAGCTGGGCAAGGTTATAGCGCAGCATCCTGCAAAATTCATACGTCAATTCACTGCGTAGCTGCTGAACCTTCGCACTGTCGTCCCCCACCCAACTATCCCAGCGGAGGGCTTGCTGGGGTACGGACATGCTATTTAACACCCCCTTCTGGATCGATATAGGGAACAGCATTCGTTTGAAACCGCTGCGGGAAAACTCTTCTACCTGTGCAGATATATGCTTGATGTAATCGACCCATTCAACATGGGAGACGAGATGCTCGTCGAGTATGACTATTGTGGCTGATGCCTCAGAATCATCCAGAGTGAGTGGTATTGGCGTCCCAGCGCCTGGCAAGCACGCGCTTCGAAATACAACGGGGATTCCGTTTCCTCCCACGATATTCTTGTAGATGTCTCGTCGAAAATGCTGCATCAGAGCATCGGCGATCATCTTTCCTAGAACAGATTCGGGATGCCAGACGACGTGGACGACGAAGAAAGGTAACGCCAAATCCTCATCAACCGAATCAGCCATTTTTAGTTTTCTTCTCTCTGGAGTTGTCGATCAGTGACACCGATTTCTCTTTCGCAGCTTTGATGTATCCGTCGAGAGCGTCCGCCGAAGCAGTTATGGCTTCCCAGCTCAACAAGCTGGCGAAGCCGCTGACACAGTTATCGTGAAGGCGGTCAGGCACTATGATTTTCGTGCCGTCAGCGGAGCGTTTTGCCGTTGGCAGGTAGACCCCGATCAGCGCGTGTTTTTTATCCAGAGTGGCTTTGATTTCCCAGTCTATATACTTTCGAGTGTCGGTTTCAGCGCCGATCAGGACGATTGTGCATGACGTGCCTGTAAGGTACTCCTCCCGGATCTTTCTCATCACGTAATCGACGTTATCGCTGTCAATTTCTTTGTCCAGAGATTTATCGTGAATAGCTTCGAGGGTATCGTGAAAATGCTTGGAAAAAGCGTCGTAGTACCCTTGATCGAGAGAATGGTGATAGCTAATGAACGTCCTGTGCTTAACAGGCTTTTCGAGGCCCGCAAGCAACTTACGCATGATATCGTCTTGCATATATCTTTCCTTGATCTGTACCTGTGATGGGTGTGTCCCAATGTCGCGAGCTGAGTCTTTAGCAGAAATAAAACCAATAAATACCAGTGATAGCAATTTGATGCAACGACCTTGCTTTTTGCGCCACCTCTGCGAGGTGGGAAGGCCGCCCAGATGATTCTCTACCTTCTGCGGGCCAAGCCAGAACCTGACCACCGCACCTCCAAGCCACGCATCCTCGCGCCTTTGCCTACAACCGCACCAGAAACCGCCGGCTTTGCAGCCTTGCCCTCGGGCGCTATCGTTCCTTACCACTGGCCGTGCCGGTATCGATGACACTCAGGCACGCTAGGAGCCCTCGAAAGTCATTGGCCCGGGAAGTGGGAGGAGGTCCACTCTCTTATCCGTGAAGGACGCTAATGTGGCCTAGCTCGGGCAAAGAAGCGCTGCCATCCACTCTCGTACACTGCCCATCTGCGGCCTTAATACCTGTAGCAAAAAGGAGGTTTACATCGCCATGGAAATCCAGGAAATCAAGCAACGCCTGGCCCGCCCCGCCGTGAAGCTCATTGCCGGCGGCTTTCGTCCTGCTGGCACCGATGAAGAAAGCTGGCTGGGCAATGTCTTCCTGTTCCGACCGGATGAAGAGGTGCCCATTAATCAGGCGGGGCAACCGTTGCTCCCCTATGCGCAGTTTTACCTTCCCGCCCTGCCCATCAACAGCCCTCTGCTAGCAGGGGTTCGTGTGCTGACGGTGTTCATTTCAAACCCGTTCCCCGAGCACCTTGAGCCAATGGGGAATAATTGGGTCATCCGCGAGTATGGGCCGGATGATGTGTTGGTGCGCAAGTCTCTGTCGGTGGCAGATTCATTCCTCAAACCTTTCCCACTGACAGCGCAAGCGGTGCCGGAGGACTTTCCGCTCTGGGATGGCGGTGGTGTCCCGGAGGACCTTGAGCAAGCAATCCTCACGCTGGAACGCGCGGGCAAGATCCAGAGCTATTACGACTTGGTCACCCACACTTACGAACACAAGATCGGCGGTTACCCCTCGTTCTGCCAGTCGGGTGTTGATCCGGGTGAAGGCTTCGAGTTTGTGTTCCAGATATCATCGGACTCGAAGATCAATCTGAACGTGGTCGACAGTGGGAGCCTGATGTTCTGGAAGCACAGCGAAACTGGGGAGTGGGCGCTTTATTACGACTTTTACTAAGGACAGGGGAAGATACGATTGTGAGACAGTCCGATTACGGATGAGCCCAAATCGTGGCCTGTCCCCCGGTTTCCTCCCCTCACCACACACCGCTGGCCTTCATTCCTGGCGACGCATGAATTCTGCAAAAAGGGGAACTGTAAAATTCAGATATCCGTGATCTGTGCTGTAGATCATTCCCTTGGAAATGATGTTGGCCCGAGTCGGCCCCAGCGATGATTGAGGACGTCCCATCGCCTTCGCAATATCAGCGATGGCATAAGGGCCGTCGCCAAGCTCGGACATGGTCTTCACAAACTGCACTTCAGAAGGTGTAAGCCGATCAATGCGGACCCTGAAGAAACCTGCATCAAGGGAAGCTAATGTTTCGGAATAAGAATGGTCGACATCATCAAGCGTAATTTCAGGCCCCTCGGCGATGTTCCATGCCGTGGATGCCCACTCTTGAAGAAAGAACGGATAGCCCTGCGTCCGATCAACAATGCTGTCCAGCGCTGCAGCGTCGATAGAAGCCTCCTCCTCCAAGATCGGCTTTTGAACGGCTTGAGTCGCAGATGGTTGATCAAGCGCCCCCACCTCCGGGTAAAGGAAAAGCCGCTCGGCATATGACTTCGCCTCACCCGCCAGCCGAGCAACTTGCGGAAGACCTGCACCGACCAGCAGAACCGGAAGCCCTTCTTGCGACATGCGATGAATAGAGACAATCAGTGCCGATAGATCTGCTTCGGTGAGGTATTGGACTTCATCAATGAGAAGAATCCAGCCTTTGCCGGCGGCCTGTGCCGCTTCACCTATTACAGTAAAAAGGTCTGGAAGATCGTATTGAAGATTTCCGCTATCCGCGAGTCCAGGCTCAGGCTCGACACCAATCTCAATACCTCCAACATCGATCTTGAAGATTGATGCAAAGCTGCGGAGTCCTTTCAGCCCACGATTAGCAATTTGCTTAGCGGCCTCAACGCTGGAAAGCGCGCGCATGACCTTTCGCATTTCAGGATAAAGAAGACGTGCCAGGCTTTCACGTTCTGGCGACTCTACCTTGGAAACGAGAAGGCCTTCCTCCTTCGCAATTCTGCCTATCTCATTCAACAGGACCGTCTTACCCGTGCCCCTTAAGCCAAGGAGCATGATGGAACGAGCACTTCGCCCGTTGAGGGCTCGTCCACAGGCAACTCTTGCGGCCTCAAGAATCAAGTCGCGTCCCGCCAATTCAGGGGGCCTGCTGCCCGCGCCGGGCGCAAACGGATTACGGTAGGGATCCATGCTGACCTCACAGACTAGCAAATTCTATAGAAAGATAGCCAAAGCTAGCTCAACTAACTATCTTTAGCTATAGATCGCTAGCATTTTATAGAGTCGGATTTATTTCTGATTATTTATGAGTGCTGCGCACTCAAGCGGGAGCAAGCTCCCTTGCCACAAAAGCGGTTTTGTGTGAAGTCAGGGATGGCGATCCAGCTTCTTGAGGAACACGGTCATTTCTTTTTCGGCTTGTTTGTCGCCGTGGGCGCGGGCGGCTTCCAGGCCTTGTTCCCAGGCTTGGCGGGCTGCGGCGGCGTCGCCTTGGCCTTGGTGGGCCTTGCCCAGTAGTTTCCAGGCGGCTGAATACTTGGGGTCGAATTCGACGCAGCGTTGGAGGTGTTCGGCGGCGCGGAGGAATTCGCCTAGGTCGAGGTAGCCTTTGCCGAGGCCGAAGCGCAGGAGGGGGTTGTCCATGCCCTTGGCGAGCATTTTTTCCAGGGAGTCGAGCATGGGGCGTCCTTATCGGTGTGTCAGGGGTTGATCAGTGGCTGTTGGATAGCTATCGCGAGCAAGCTCGCTCCCACAGGGGTTGGGGGTTGCTCACGATATTTGTGAACAATGGAGACCCTGTGTGGGAGCGAGCTTGCTCGCGATGAGGCCATGACTGCCACCGCAAAACCTGGAATCAGAAGAAACTCAACCCCACATGAAACAGCTTCTCGACATCGCGAATGTGCTTCTTGTCCACCAGGAACAGGATCACATGGTCGCCGGTCTGGATCACAGTGTCGTCGTGGGCGATGAGCACTTCTTCGTCGCGGATGATCGCGCCGATGGTGGTGCCGGGCGGCAAGCCGATGTCGCGGATGGCTTTGCCGATCACTTTGCTGGATTTGGCGTCGCCATGGGCAATCGCCTCGATGGCCTCGGCCGCGCCGCGGCGCAGGGAGTGGACGCTGACGATGTCGCCGCGGCGTACGTGGGCCAGCAGGGTGCCGATGGTGGCCAGTTGCGGGCTGATGGCGATGTCGATGTCGCCGCCCTGGATCAGGTCGACGTAGGCCGGGTTGTTGATGATGGTCATGACCTTTTTCGCGCCCAGGCGCTTGGCCAGCAGCGAGGACATGATGTTGGCTTCGTCGTCGTTGGTCAGGGCCAGGAAGATGTCGGCGTCGGCGATGTTTTCTTCCAGCAGCAGGTCGCGGTCGGAGGCGCTGCCTTGCAGCACCACGGTGCTGTCGAGGGTGTCGGAGAGGTAGCGGCAGCGTGCCGGGTTCATCTCGATGATCTTGACCTGGTAGCGGCTTTCGATGGCCTCGGCCAGGCGTTCGCCGATCTGGCCGCCACCGGCGATGACGATGCGTTTGTAGTTTTCATCGAGGCGGCGCATTTCGCTCATGACCGCGCGAATATTCGCCTTGGCGGCGATGAAGAACACTTCGTCGTCGGCTTCGATCACCGTGTCGCCCTGGGGCAGGATCGGCCGGTCGCGGCGGAAAATCGCGGCGACGCGGGTCTCGACATTCGGCATGTGCTCGCGCAATTGGCGCAGTTGCTGGCCCACCAGCGGGCCGCCGTAGTAGGCCTTGACCGCCACCAGTTGCGCCTTGCCTTCGGCGAAGTCGATCACCTGCAAGGCGCCGGGGTGTTCGATCAGGCGCTTGATGTAGTTGGTCACCACCTGTTCGGGGCTGATCAGCACGTCCACCGGGATCGCTTCGTTGTCGAAGAGGTCGGCGCGGGTCAGGTAGGCGGCTTCGCGCACCCGGGCGATCTTGGTCGGGGTGTGGAACAGGGTGTGGGCGACCTGGCAGGCGACCATGTTGGTTTCGTCGCTGTTGGTCACGGCCACGAGCATGTCGGCGTCGTCGGCGCCGGCCTGGCGCAATACCGTCGGCAAGGAACCGCGCCCTTGCACGGTGCGAATGTCGAGACGGTCGCCGAGGTCGCGCAGGCGTTCGCTGTCGGTGTCGACCACGGTGATGTCGTTGGCCTCGCTGGCCAAATGTTCCGCCAGCGAACCGCCGACCTGCCCTGCACCCAGGATGATGATTTTCATCCATTCACTCCTATCGAATCGGTTTTAACCGCGTGCGGCGGCGATTTTGATCAGCTTGGCGTAATAGAACCCATCGTGGCCGCCTTCCTGGGCCAGCAACTGGCGGCCGTGAGGCTGCTTGAGGCCGGCCTGGGTAGCGATGTCCAACTCCCGGGCGCCCGGCGTGCGGGCGAGGAAGGCTTCGATCACTTCAGTGTTTTCCGTCGGCAAGGTCGAGCAGGTGGCGTAGAGCAGCATGCCGCCCACGTCCAGGGTCGACCACAGGGCGTCGAGCAGTTCGCCTTGCAACACGGCCAATGCGGCAATGTCGTCCGGCTGGCGGGTGAGCTTGATGTCCGGATGGCGGCGGATCACGCCGGTGGCCGAGCACGGCGCGTCGAGGAGGATGCGCTGGAACGGTTTGCCGTCCCACCACGCAGCCGTGTCGCGGCCATCGGCGGCGATCAACTGGGCTTCAAGGCCAAGGCGTTCGAGGTTTTCCTTCACTCGCACGAGGCGCTTGGCTTCCAGGTCCACAGCCACCACGCCGGCCAGTTTCGGCTCGGTTTCGAGGATGTGACAGGTTTTGCCCCCAGGCGCGCAGCAGGCATCCAGCACCCGTTGGCCGGGCGCCAGCTCCAGCAGGTCGGCGGCCAACTGCGCGGCTTCGTCCTGGACGCTGATCCAGCCCTCGGCGAAGCCCGGCAGTGCGCGCACATCGCCCGGGGTTTCCAGGATGATGCCGTCGCGGCTGTATTGGCACGGGATGGCCGGGATGCCCGCCTCGCCCAGCAACGCCAGGTAGGCGTCGCGGGTGTGGTGGCGACGATTGACCCGCAGGATCATCGGCGGATGGGCATTGTTGGCGGCGCAGATGGCTTCCCATTGCTCGGGCCAGAAGGCCTTGAGGGATTTCTGCAACCAGCGCGGGTGGGCGGTGCGTACCACCGGGTCGTGTTCCAGTTCGGCCAGCAGGGTTTCGCTTTCCCGTTGGGCGCGGCGCAACACGGCGTTGATCAGGGCCTTGGCCCAAGGTTTTTTCAGCTTGTCGGCGCAGCCCACGGTTTCGCCGATGGCGGCGTGGGCGGGCACACGGGTGTAGAGCAGTTGATAGAGGCCCACCAGCAGCAGCGCTTCGACGTCGGCATCGGCGGCTTTGAATGGTTTCTGCAACAGCTTGGCCGCGAGGGCCGAGAGGCGCGGCTGCCAACGGGCGGTGCCGAACGCCAGGTCCTGGGTGAAACCGCGATCACGGTCTTCGACCTTGTCCAGTTGGGTCGGCAGGGAACTGTTCAGCGAGGCTTTGCCGCTGAGGACGGCGGCAAGTGCCTTGGCGGCGGCCAGACGCGGGTTCATGAGGCGTCCGCCGCTTGGCCGAGGACGGTGCCGACGGCGAACTTCTCACGACGGCTGTTGAACAAGTCGCTGAAGTTCAGCGCCTTGCCGCCGGGCAGTTGCAGGCGCGTCAGGCACAGGGCCTGTTCGCCACAGGCAACGACGAGGCCGTCCTTGCTGGCGCTGAGGATTTCTCCTGGTGCGCCCTTCCCTTCGGCCAAGTTGGCGGCCAAGACTTTCAGGGCTTCGCCGTTCAAGGTGCTGTGGCAGATCGGCCAAGGGTTGAAGGCCCGCACCAGGCGCTCCAGCTCGACGGCCGGGCGGCTCCAGTCGATGCGGGCTTCGTCCTTGTTCAGTTTGTGCGCATAGGTGGCGAGGCTGTCGTCCTGCACTTCGCCTTGCAGGGTGCCAGCCGCGAGGCCGGCAATGGCTTGGACCACCGCTGGCGGGCCGATCAGCGCGAGGCGATCGTGCAGGCTGCCGCCGGTGTCTTCGGCGCTGATGGGGGTGCTGGCCTTGAGCAGCATCGGCCCGGTGTCCAGGCCGGCTTCCATGCGCATCACGGTCACGCCGCTTTCGGCATCGCCCGCTTCCACGGCGCGCTGGATCGGCGCGGCACCGCGCCAACGCGGCAGCAGCGAGGCGTGGCTGTTGATGCAACCCAGGCGCGGGATGTCCAGCACCACTTGCGGCAGGATCAGGCCGTAGGCGACCACCACCATCAAGTCTGGCTTCAGCGCCGCCAGTTCGGCCTGGGCCTGGGCGTCGCGCAGGGTCGGCGGCTGCAACACCGGCAAACCATTTTCCAGTGCGAGTTGTTTGACCGGGCTGGGCATCAGTTTTTGCCCGCGACCTGCGGGACGATCCGGCTGGGTGTAGACCGCGACGATTTCATGGGGGCTGGCCAGCAGGGCCTTGAGGTGTTCGGCGGCAAACTCGGGAGTGCCGGCAAAGACGATGCGCAGTGGCTCAGTCATGGAAAACTCTCAATTACAAAGCAGTCGCAAAAAGAAAAAGGCTTGCCGCGGCAAGCCTTTGAAGAGGGGCATCAAGCGTTCTGGCGATGGATCTTTTCCAGTTTTTTCTTGATCCGGTCACGCTTGAGATTAGACAGGTAATCAACGAACAACTTGCCGTTGAGGTGGTCGCATTCGTGCTGGATGCACACTGCCAGCAGGCCTTCGGCGATCAGCTCGTAAGGCTGGCCGTCACGGTCCAGGGCCTTGATCTTGACCTTCTGCGGACGATCGACGTTTTCGTAGAAGCCCGGCACCGACAGGCAGCCTTCCTGGTATTGGTCCATCTCGTCGGTCAGGGTTTCGAACTCGGGGTTGATGAACACCCGGGGCTCGCTGCGGTCTTCGGAGAGGTCCATGACGACGATACGCTTGTGCACGTTGACCTGGGTCGCGGCGAGGCCGATGCCGGGCGCCTCATACATTGTTTCAAACATGTCATCGACCAGCTGACGCACTTCGTCGTCCACTACGGCCACCGGTTTGGCGATAGTGCGCAGGCGCGGGTCCGGAAATTCGAGAATGTTCAAAATGGCCATAAGCTTGATAAATGCACGTGTGAGGTAAAGTCGGGTGGCTGGCCTGGCGTGTGTCGGGATGCAGGCTACCGTTGTAAAACGTTGCTCTTGAACAGAGCGAGCCACGGGGGCTCTGGCGTTTTACGCGAACGCACATAATAAAGGGATTCACCGCATGAGGAAATCACTACTCGCCCTGCTGCTCCTGGCCTCGGCCGGTATCGCGCACGGGCAAGTGCAACTTCGGGAAGGTTTTCCCCAGCAATACACGGTGGTGACGGGGGACACGCTGTGGGACATTTCCGGTAAATACCTGCGCGAGCCGTGGAAATGGCCGGAGCTGTGGCAGGCCAACCCACAGATCGAAAACCCCAACCTGATCTATCCGGGCGACACCCTGTCGCTGGTCTACGTCAACGGCCAGCCGCGCCTGACCCTCAATCGCGGCGCCTCGCGGGGCACCATCAAGCTGTCGCCGCGCATTCGCAGTTCGCCGGTGGCCGACGCCATCCCGAGCATTCCGCTGCAAGCCATCAACAGCTTTTTGCTGAGCAACCGCATCGTCGACACGGCGGAAGATTTCAACAAGGCGCCCTACGTCGTCGCCGGCAATGCCGAGCGGGTGCTCAGTGGCATGGGGGACCGGGTCTTCGCTCGTGGTGCATTCGATGAGAACCAGACGGCGTACGGCATCTTCCGCCAGGGCAAGGTCTACACCGACCCCGAAACCAAGGAATTCCTGGGTATCAATGCCGACGACATCGGCAGCGGCGAAGTGGTCGCCACCGAGGGCGATGTCACCACCCTGGCCCTGCAACGCACCACCCAGGAAGTACGCCTGGGTGATCGCCTGTTCAGCGGCGAAGAGCGCTCGATCAACTCGACCTTCATGCCCAGCGCGCCGAAATCGGACATCCAGGGCTTGATCCTGGACGTGCCTCGGGGCGTGACGCAGATCGGCGCGCTGGACGTGGTCACCCTGAACAAGGGCCGGCGCGACGGGCTGGTGGAAGGCAACGTGCTGGCGGTGATGAAGACCGGTGAAACCGTGCGCGACCGCATCACCGGCGAGCCGGTGAAAATCCCCGATGAACGGGCCGGCCTGCTGATGGTGTTCCGCACCTACGACAAACTCAGTTACGGCTTGGTGCTGTACGCCTCGCGATCCTTGGCGATCCTCGACAAGGTGCGCAATCCATAACGGGTCTCACAAGTTACCAACAGAGTTATCCACAGCTTGTTCCCGTTTCAACGGGACGATAACGATCAAGGATTGATCACATGCCATTGCCTGAATCTGCTTCGGTTCCGCCTGCGGAACTGGAGGCCCGTCTGCGCTTGCATCGCTTGCCGGAGCTGGGACCTAAACGTTTCATGACCTTGATGGAGGCCTTTGGCTCGGCGTCCAAAGCCATCAGCGCGCCGGCCAGCGCCTGGCGGGCGCTGGGGTTGCCGGCCACGTGCGCCGAGGCCCGACGCGCTCCGGACATACGCGACGGCGCCGCCCACGCACTGGCCTGGCTAGACGGCCCGGCCCAGCATTTACTGATGTGGGACCAGCCTGACTACCCGGCGCTGCTGGCACAGATCAGCGACGCGCCGCCGCTGCTGTTCGTCGCTGGCGACCCCTCGATCCTGGAAAAACCGCAGCTGGCGATGGTCGGCAGTCGCCGGGCATCGCGTCCCGGAATGGACACGGCGGCGGCGTTTTCCAGAAGCCTGGCCGGGGCGGGTTTTGTCATTACTAGTGGCCTGGCGTTGGGCATCGATGCGGCGGCTCATCAGGCGGCCCTGGATGTCGGTGGGCAAACCGTCGGCGTACTCGGCACGGGCCTGGAAAATTTTTATCCACAGCGTAATCGTCGGCTGGCGGAGGCGATGATTGCCCAGGGCAGCGCGGTGGTTTCGGAGTTCCCGCTGGACGCAGCGCCCAACGCCAGCAACTTTCCGCGCCGCAACCGAATCATCAGCGGTTTGTCCCTGGGGGTGCTGGTGGTAGAGGCGAGTGTCGCCAGTGGTTCGCTGATCACCGCCCGCCTGGCGGCGGAACAGGGTCGCGAGGTGTATGCCATTCCTGGCTCGATCCATCACCCTGGGGCCCGGGGCTGTCATCAACTGATCCGCGACGGTGCGGCGCTGGTGGAAACCGTAGAGCACATTCTCGAAGCATTGCGCGGTTGGCAGCGGCTGCCGCTGGCCGCCGAGCCTGTGCCCGTGACCCATCCGCTGCTGCGCCTGCTGCATGCCGCGCCGCAGAGCAGCGAGGCGCTGGCCGACGCCAGTGGCTGGGGTTTGCCCAAGGTGCTGGCGGCGTTGACCGAGCTGGAAATGGAGGGGCGCGCCGCTCGTGACAACGGACGCTGGTTCGCACGCTAGGTTTTATGGGGAAGATCGGTAAACTGCCCACAGCCTTAATTGCGTTGCGGGAGAATCTTTCATGGTCAACAGTTGGCGTGTGCAACAAGCCGCGCGAGAAATTCGCGCCGGGGCGGTGATTGCCTATCCAACCGAAGCGGTCTGGGGCCTGGGTTGCGACCCATGGAACGAGGAGGCCGTGGAACGCCTGCTGGCGATCAAGTCGCGGCTGCCCGACAAAGGCCTGATCCTGGTGGCGGACAACATCCACCAGTTCGACTTTCTGTTCGAAGACTTCCCCGAAACCTGGATGGACCGCATGGCCAGCACCTGGCCGGGGCCCAACACCTGGCTGGTGCCGCACCAGAACCTGCTGCCGGAGTGGATCACCGGGGTGCACGACACCGTTGCCCTGCGGGTCAGCGATCATCCTACCGTGCGTGATTTGTGTTCGCTGGTCGGGCCGCTGGTGTCCACCTCGGCCAACCCGCAGGGGCGCCCGGCAGCGCGCACGCGAATTCGCGTCGAGCAGTATTTCCGCGGGCAGATCGACCTGGTGCTGGGCGGCAACCTGGGCGGGCGCAAGAACCCCAGCGTGATTCGCGACCTGGCGACCGGCAAGGTCGTGCGGCCGGACTGAGCCCGAACACAAACGTTGCATCTTGCATAAACCACTGTGGGAGCGAGCTTGCTCGCGATAGCGCCAGGACAGCCAGCATCAATGTTGACTGATACACCGCTATCGCGAGCAAGCTCGCTCCCACAGGGGTTTTTGTTGAACACAGTACATATGAACA
>NZ_JBIXJT010000018.1:67643-118721 GCF_052871455.1 Pseudomonas sp. LARHCG127 | reverse complement strand
TATAACACCCAAGCAATTTGCTGACTCGAAAGAGCACCAGATTGCGGTGTGTGAAGACGAAACGAACCGAAAGTTCGAATCTCACAAAACACCGACGCTATCACATACCCAATTTGCTGAAGCGCGGCCAACAGGCCACGACTCGGTACCCGAATTTCTTGACGACCATAGAGCATTGGAACCACCTGATCCCATCCCGAACTCAGCAGTGAAACGATGCATCGCCGATGGTAGTGTGGGGTTTCCCCATGTGAGAGTAGGTCATCGTCAAGATTAAATTCCGAAACCCCTATCTGCTGATGCAGGTAGGGGTTTTGTTTTGCCCGCAGGAAAGTCATTTTCTGTTTCTATGCAACCGTCTTGCGCATGGCTATCATGCGGGCCTCATTATCAGGGCGCAGTCCGCATGCTCACGTTGCTAAAACTTCTGAAGGATGGCCGCTTTCATTCGGGGCAGGCGCTGGGTGTTGCACTGGGTATCAGTCGCAGTGCTGTATGGAAGCAGCTACAGCACTTGGAGGCGGATTTAGGATTGTCTGTGCATAAAGTTCGAGGTAGGGGGTATCAATTGGCGAAGCCCCTATTGCTTTTGGATGCGGCAGAAATCCGCGCAAAAGGCCTTCCTGAGTGGCCTGTCCATATATTTGACTCTATCGACTCCACTAACGCCGAGGCGCTGCGTTGCATTGAACGTGGCGGAGCAGCACCGTTCTTGGTTTTGGCCGAGCGACAGATAGCGGGGCGCGGTCGTCGTGGTCGTAAGTGGGTCAGTCCCTTTGCTGAAAATCTCTATCACAGCCTGGTGTTACGCATTGACGGCGGCATGCGACAAATTGAAGGTCTGAGTCTGGTTGTCGGGCTCGCTGTCATGCATGTCTTGCGCGACATGGGCATCGCGGGGGCAGGACTGAAATGGCCCAATGATGTCCTGGTGGGTGAGAAAAAGATTGCGGGCATTCTGCTTGAATTGGTTGGAGATCCTGCTGATGTTTGCCATGTCGTCCTGGGCGTAGGGGTTAATGTGAACATGCAAGCAACTGATGAGGTCGATCAGCAGTGGACGTCCATGTGCCTTGAGGCGGGCAGGGATTTCGATCGGAATGAGCTGGTGGCGCGATTGGGTGCGAAGCTACAGCAGTATCTGGAGCGTCATCATGCATCGGGGTTTACTGCGATCCAGTCGGAATGGGAGCAGTACCACCTTTGGCAAGGCCGAGCTGTATCTCTGATTGCAGGTGTTAATAAAATTGACGGCATTGTGCTGGGCATTGATCACCAGGGTGCGCTGCGTTTGAAGGTAGATGGTGTGGAAAAGAACTTTAGCGGTGGTGAGCTCAGTTTGAGGTTGCGTGATGATTCTTGAGCTTGACTGCGGCAACAGCTTTATCAAATGGCGTGTTCTTCGTGCTGACGGGATAACGCCGGTCGAGGGGGGCGTGGTCAGCTGTGACGACGATCTGCTGGCGAGCCTGAGTGATGGAGGGAAATTCCAGCTCAGAAAGTGTCGTCTTGTTAGCGTCAGGACCTTGGCGGAGACGGACTCATTGGTCGCTTCGCTGGTTGACCTGTTCGGGGTGTCGGTGGTTCGTGCTGTGCCCGCCCGGGAAATGGCAGGTGTGAAAAACGGCTACGAGGATTACGAACGGCTAGGCCTCGATCGGTGGCTGGCCTTGCTCGGCGGTTTTCATCTCGCTTCGGGGGCGTGCCTGGTCCTTGATTTTGGTACTGCTGTTACTGCTGATTTCGTGGCGGCGGATGGCGAGCATCTCGGCGGATTCATTTGTCCTGGCATGCCGCTAATGCGTAATCAATTGCGTACCCACACACGAAAAATTCGCTATGACGATATAGCGGCCGAGCGAGCCCATGAGAGTCTCGCTCCAGGTCGTGCGACTGTCGAGGCGGTTGAGCGCGGTTGTATGCTGATGCTCAGGGGGTTCGTCCTGACTCAGCTTGAATTGGCGCGGCAATATTGGGGAAAGGAATTCGTGGTGTTTCTTACAGGAGGAGATGCCAATCTGGTTTCCGGGGTCGTTCCAGATGCCAGGGTGGTGCCTGACCTGGTTTTTGTTGGCTTGGCGATGGCCTGCCCTTTGTCTTGAGGTCTTTATGCGGTGGCTGTTACTGTTATTGCTGGTTTTGAATGTCTTTTATTACATCTGGCATCAGCAGGAGGCTCCGCTTCGCGCCAAGGATGTCACGCCGCTGAGTTTGTATCGCGGTTCGCAACAGGATATCCATCTCTTGAGCGAAACGGCGGATGCCCTTGTCAGGCGCGATTCAGCCAAGTCCGGTGAGATAGCCAAAACCTGTGTCTACCTGGGTGGTTTTTCCCGTCCGGAGCTGGCCAGGCAGTTGGAGCAGCGTTTGGCGGCTTCGAGTGTCCTGGGTCGCTTCGTGGCGTCGGGCTCTCAGAGCGCTCCTGAGGGTGGAGGGTTCTGGGTTCAGGTTTCCCAGGAAAGCGCGGGAAAGGTGAATGAAACGCTGCTTCAAAACCTTTCTAAAGAATTCAATGAGTTAAAACATAAAATAATGCCGTGCGAGGGGGTTGCACCCGCAGGGTAGTTTGCATAGAATGGCGCCCGCTTCGCAGCGAAGACCTTTAAAGGTAAGCGGTACGAAGCGACGTCAACGCAGCTAACCTCAGGTTTTTAATGAGAAAATGCTTGACAGAAGGCTGGCATGATATAGAATGCCGGCTCGCTTAGGAGGGGTTCCCGAGCGGCCAAAGGGATCAGACTGTAAATCTGACGTCTACGACTTCGAAGGTTCGAATCCTTCCCCCTCCACCATTTTTAGCGTGAGCTGCAAGCTCCGCGGGTATAGTTTAGTGGTAGAACCTCAGCCTTCCAAGCTGATGATGCGGGTTCGATTCCCGCTACCCGCTCCAAGTTTGCAGGTTGTGCAAAGTGTTTCGCTCTTGTAGCTCAGTTGGTAGAGCACACCCTTGGTAAGGGTGAGGTCAGCGGTTCAAATCCGCTCAAGAGCTCCATATAACAAGGCAGATATGCAAATATCTGCCTTTGTTTTAATGGCTTGTGTGACTCGCTAAATTCTTCTCCTAGGGGTGATTTCGATGGCTAAGGAAAAGTTCGAACGTAATAAGCCGCACGTCAACGTCGGTACCATTGGTCACGTTGACCACGGTAAGACCACGCTGACCGCTGCTCTGACCCGCGTCTGCTCCGAAGTTTTCGGTTCGGCCAAGGTTGACTTCGACAAGATCGACAGCGCCCCGGAAGAGAAAGCTCGCGGTATCACCATCAACACCGCTCACGTTGAATACGATTCGGCCGTGCGTCACTACGCACACGTTGACTGCCCAGGTCACGCCGACTACGTAAAAAACATGATCACCGGTGCTGCCCAGATGGATGGCGCGATCCTGGTTTGCTCGGCCGCTGATGGTCCGATGCCGCAAACCCGTGAGCACATCCTGCTGTCCCGTCAGGTAGGCGTTCCGTACATCGTTGTCTTCCTGAACAAGGCTGACATGGTTGACGACGCTGAGCTGCTGGAACTGGTTGAGATGGAAGTGCGCGACCTGCTGAGCACTTACGACTTCCCAGGTGATGACACTCCAATCATCATCGGTTCGGCTCTGATGGCTCTGAATGGCCAAGACGACAACGAAATGGGCACCACTGCTGTCAAGAAGCTGGTGGAAACTCTGGATAGCTACATCCCAGAGCCAGAGCGTGCTATCGACAAGCCGTTCCTGATGCCAATCGAAGACGTGTTCTCGATCTCCGGTCGCGGTACTGTTGTGACTGGTCGTGTTGAGCGTGGCATTGTTCGTATCCAGGAAGAAGTTGAGATTGTCGGTCTGCGCGACACTCAGAAAACGACCTGTACTGGCGTTGAAATGTTCCGCAAGCTGCTCGACGAAGGTCGTGCCGGTGAGAACTGTGGTGTACTGCTGCGCGGCACCAAGCGTGACGACGTTGAGCGTGGCCAGGTTCTGGTCAAGCCAGGCACCGTCAAGCCGCACACCAAGTTCACTGCAGAAGTCTACGTTCTGAGCAAGGAAGAAGGCGGCCGGCATACTCCGTTCTTCAAGGGCTACCGTCCACAGTTCTACTTCCGTACAACTGACGTGACTGGTAACTGCGAGCTGCCAGAAGGCGTTGAAATGGTAATGCCAGGTGACAACATTCAGATGACTGTTACCCTGATCAAGACCATCGCGATGGAAGACGGTCTGCGTTTCGCTATCCGTGAAGGCGGTCGTACCGTCGGCGCTGGCGTCGTAGCCAAAGTCATCGAGTAAACAGTTGTAATGTCTTTTTCGGGCCGGCATAATGGTCGGCCTGATTTTGTTTTAGGTCAGTAGCTCAATTGGCAGAGCGACGGTCTCCAAAACCGTAGGTTGGGGGTTCGATTCCCTCCTGACCTGCCAGATTCACTTGGTGTGTCTGGCTTTCTTTTCACAGGATCTTCATAGATGACTCCTAAAGCTGAAGCTCAAGGCTCTCGCTTCGATCTGCTCAAGTGGCTAGTGGTAGTCGCTTTGGTGGTTATTGGCGTTGTTGGCAATCAGTATTATTCTGCTTCGCCGATCCTGTACCGCGTACTAGCATTGCTCGCCATTGCTGCTGTAGCTGCCTTTGTAGGCCTGCAGACAGCCAAGGGCAAGTCTTTCTTTGTACTCGCTAAGGAAGCTCGCACCGAGATTCGTAAAGTCGTATGGCCGACTCGCCAAGAAACCACGCAGACCACGTTGATTGTTGTGGCTGTTGTTCTGGTAATGGCGTTGCTGTTGTGGGGGCTTGATTCCCTGCTCGGCTGGCTTGTTTCCTTGATTGTTGGCTAAGGGTGTCCCGTGGCTAAGCGTTGGTACGTTGTGCATGCTTACTCGGGTTACGAGAAGCATGTCATGCGCTCGCTGGTAGAGCGCGTAAAGCTGGCTGGCATGGAAGATGGCTTCGGCGAGATTCTGGTCCCCACTGAAGAAGTGGTTGAAATGCGCAATGGCCAGAAGCGCAAAAGTGAACGTAAGTTCTTTCCGGGCTACGTGCTGGTACAGATGGACATGAACGAAGGGACTTGGCACTTGGTCAAGGATACCCCTCGGGTGATGGGCTTCATTGGCGGTACCGCCGACAAGCCTGCGCCGATCACGGATAAAGAGGCAGAAGCGATTCTGCGTCGTGTCGCTGATGGTAGCGACAAGCCGAAGCCGAAAACGCTGTTTGAGCCGGGTGAGGTTGTACGTGTCACCGACGGTCCATTCGCTGATTTCAATGGCACGGTTGAAGAAGTTAACTACGAAAAGAGCCGGATCCAAGTGGCAGTGCTCATTTTCGGTCGCTCTACTCCGGTAGAGCTAGAGTTCAGCCAGGTCGAAAAGGTCTGATTGAACAGGCATCCCAACCCCGCAGCCCTAGGCTGTGGGGTTTTGTCGTCACTGGGATAAACGCGCAAGTAACCGGGGAGCCTTTCGAGGCGTTCGAACCCGTAATTGGAGTGCCTCATGGCCAAGAAAATTACCGCTTACATCAAGCTGCAAGTGAAGGCCGCTCAGGCTAACCCAAGCCCACCTGTTGGTCCTGCCCTGGGTCAGCACGGCGTGAACATCATGGAGTTCTGCAAGGCTTTCAACGCCCGTACTCAGGGTCTTGAGCCAGGTCTGCCGACTCCAGTGATCATCACTGTCTACAGCGACCGTAGCTTCACTTTCGAAACAAAAAGCACCCCGGCTTCGGTTCTGCTGAAGAAGGCTGCAGGTTTGACCAGCGGTTCCGCTCGTCCAAACACCGTTAAGGTTGGCACCGTTACCCGTGCTCAGCTGGAAGAAATCGCGAAAACCAAAAACGCGGATCTGACTGCAGCTGATATGGATGCAGCCGTGCGTACTATCGCCGGTTCTGCTCGTAGCATGGGCCTTAACGTGGAGGGTGTGTAATGGCTAAGCTGACCAAGCGTCAAAAGGCTATCGCCGGCAAAATCGAAGCAGGCAAGGCCTACAACTTTGTAGACGCCGCCGCTCTGCTGGCTGAGCTGTCGACTGTCAAGTTCAGCGAGTCGTTCGACGTTGCTGTGAACCTGGGTGTTGACCCACGTAAATCCGACCAGGTCGTTCGTAGCGCAACCGTGCTGCCACACGGCACTGGCAAGACCGTTCGTGTTGCCGTGTTCACCCAGGGCCCAGCAGCTGAAGCTGCTCTGGCCGCTGGCGCTGATCGCGTAGGCATGGACGACCTGGCTGCTGAAATGAAGGGCGGCGACCTGAACTATGACGTAGTGATCGCATCTCCGGATGCCATGCGTGTTGTAGGTCAGTTGGGTCAGATCCTCGGTCCACGTGGTCTGATGCCTAACCCTAAAGTCGGCACCGTAACGCCAGACGTAGCCACCGCGGTTAAAAACGCCAAGGCTGGTCAGGTTCGTTATCGCACCGACAAAAACGGCATCATCCACACTTCCGTTGGCAAGATCGGCTTCGACGCCGTCAAGCTGAAGGAAAACGTTGAAGCCCTGATCGCTGATCTGAAGCGTATCAAGCCAGCTTCTTCGAAAGGTATCTACGTCAAGCGCGTTACCCTGAGCACCACTATGGGCCCAGGTCTGGTCATCGATCAGAGCTCGCTCGACGCGTAAGACTCAGGTTGGCACGAGCAATCGCGCCAACCACAAAATTGGGGTCCCTGCCTGGCGGGGGCTGTCCAAGACCGTAGGCGACGCAAGTCTTAAACCACAAGCCTACGCAGATGGTGCTCCCGGTTCCTTACCGAATCAGACACCAAAACGACATTCGGTTTCGATCGAATGAAACGGTAACAAGCAGGAGTTAAACCCGTGGCAATTAATCTCGAAGACAAGAAGGCCATCGTCGCTGAAGTCAACGAGGCTGCCAAAGTCGCTCTGTCCGCTGTCGTGGCTGATGCCCGTGGCGTAACAGTAGGCGCAATGACCGGACTCCGTAAAGAGGCCCGTGAAGCTGGCGTTTACGTACGTGTCGTACGTAACACCCTGCTCAAGCGCGCTGTTGCTGACACTGAATACAGTGTTCTCAACGACGTGTTCACCGGCCCGACCCTGATCGCGTTCTCCAAAGATCATCCAGGCGCTGCTGCCCGTTTGTTCAAGGAATTCGCCAAGGGTCAGGACAAGTTCGAGATCAAGGCAGCTGCGTTCGAGGGCAAGTTCCTCGCAGCTAATCAGATCGATGTACTGGCAACACTGCCGACCCGCGACGAAGCCATTTCGCAGCTGATGAGCGTGATTCAAGGCGCCACCAGCAAGCTGGCTCGTACCCTGGCTGCAGTTCGCGAGCAAAAAGAAGCTGCCGCAGCCTAAGGCTGAGCACTTTCTCTCGCGCTTTTTTGTTTATTTCGATGGCCGCGTAGGCCGTCCCCCAATTCAGGAAATACAGTAATGTCTATCTCCCAAGACGATATCCTCAACGCCGTAGCTGAAATGTCGGTTCTGCAGGTTGTTGAGCTGATCAAAGCTTTCGAAGAAAAATTCGGCGTTTCCGCTGCCGCTGCTTCCGCTGGTCCAGCTGCTGCTGCCGCCGTTGTTGAAGAGCAAACCGAATTCAACGTCATGCTGACCGAAGCTGGCGAGAAGAAAGTAAACGTGATCAAGGCAGTACGTGAACTGACCGGTCTGGGCCTGAAAGAAGCCAAGGCTGTAGTTGACGGCGCTCCTGCCATGGTTCTGGAAGCTGTATCGAAAGACGCAGCTGACAAAGCCAAGGCCACTCTGGAAGAAGCAGGCGCTAAAGTCGAGCTGAAGTAAGCATCGACTTTGCGTCTCCAGCCCGAGCGTTAAGCGACAGGCTGATGGCTGGTGGCTCTTGCCACCGGCCTTTTTCCGTTATTGGCAGCCGACTGGGTCGGTGCTGATCGCGAGCTGTAACCACCCGATGTGGTGGCGCAAACCATGGGGTTTGCACGATTTTCTGGCTGCTCCCGTCGGGAGGGGCCAAACAAGCAGGTGACCAAGCTGGGGAACGCTGATGGCTTACTCATATACTGAGAAAAAACGTATCCGCAAGGACTTTAGCAAGTTGCCGGACGTCATGGATGTGCCGTACCTCCTGGCCATCCAGCTGGATTCGTATCGTGAATTCTTGCAAGCGGGAGCGACTAAAGATCAGTTCCGCGACGTGGGCCTGCATGCGGCCTTCAAATCCGTTTTCCCGATCATCAGCTACTCCGGCAATGCTGCGCTGGAGTACGTCGGTTATCGCCTGGGCGAACCGGCATTTGATGTCAAAGAATGCGTATTGCGCGGTGTGACTTACGCCGTACCTTTGCGGGTAAAAGTGCGCCTGATCATTTTCGACAAAGAATCGTCGAACAAAGCGATCAAGGACATCAAAGAGCAAGAAGTCTACATGGGTGAAATCCCCCTGATGACTGAAAACGGTACCTTCGTAATCAACGGTACCGAGCGTGTAATCGTTTCCCAGCTGCACCGTTCTCCGGGCGTGTTCTTCGACCACGACCGTGGCAAGACGCACAGCTCCGGCAAACTGCTTTACTCCGCGCGCATCATTCCTTACCGCGGTTCGTGGTTGGACTTCGAATTCGACCCGAAAGACTGCGTGTTCGTGCGTATCGACCGTCGTCGCAAGCTGCCTGCATCGGTACTGCTGCGTGCGCTCGGCTATACCACTGAAGAAGTGCTGGACGCGTTCTACACCACCAACGTTTTCCACGTGCAAGGTGAAAACCTCAGCCTGGAACTGGTGCCTCAGCGCCTGCGCGGTGAAATCGCTGTCCTCGATATCCAGGATGACAAAGGCAAGGTTATTGTCGAGCAGGGTCGTCGTATCACCGCTCGCCACATCAACCAGTTGGAAAAAGCCGGGATCAAAGAGCTGCAAGTGCCTCTGGACTACGTCCTGGGTCGCACCACGGCCAAGGTCATCGTGCATCCGGCCACCGGCGAAATCCTGGCAGAGTGCAACACCGAGCTGAACACCGAGATCCTGGCGAAAATCGCCAAGGCCCAGGTCGTTCGCATCGAGACGCTGTATACCAACGACATCGACTGTGGTCCGTTCATTTCCGACACGCTGAAGATCGACTCCACCGGCAACCAGCTGGAAGCCCTGGTCGAGATCTATCGCATGATGCGTCCTGGCGAGCCGCCAACCAAGGATGCCGCCGAGACCCTGTTCAACAACCTGTTCTTCAGCCCTGAGCGCTATGACCTGTCTGCGGTCGGCCGGATGAAGTTCAACCGTCGTATCGGTCGTACCGAGATCGAAGGTTCGGGTGTACTGAACAAGGACGACATCGTCGCGGTCCTCAAGACCCTGGTCGACATCCGTAACGGCAAAGGCATCGTCGATGATATCGACCACCTGGGTAACCGTCGTGTTCGCTGCGTAGGCGAGATGGCCGAGAACCAGTTCCGTGTTGGCCTGGTGCGCGTAGAGCGTGCGGTCAAGGAACGCCTGTCGATGGCTGAAAGCGAAGGCCTGATGCCGCAAGACCTGATCAACGCCAAGCCTGTGGCTGCGGCGGTGAAGGAGTTCTTCGGTTCTAGCCAGCTGTCCCAGTTCATGGACCAGAACAACCCGCTGTCCGAGATCACCCACAAGCGTCGTGTCTCCGCACTCGGCCCAGGCGGTCTGACTCGTGAGCGTGCAGGCTTCGAAGTTCGTGACGTACACCCGACGCACTACGGTCGTGTATGCCCGATCGAAACGCCGGAAGGTCCGAACATCGGTCTGATCAACTCCCTGGCTGCCTATGCGCGCACCAACCAGTACGGCTTCCTCGAAAGCCCGTACCGCGTGGTGAAAGATGCCCTGGTCACCGACGAGATCGTGTTCCTGTCCGCCATCGAAGAAGCTGATCACGTGATCGCCCAGGCTTCGGCCACGATGAACGACAAGAAAGTTCTGATCGACGAGCTGGTAGCGGTTCGTCACTTGAACGAGTTCACCGTCAAGGCGCCGGAAGACGTCACCTTGATGGACGTATCGCCGAAGCAGGTTGTGTCGGTTGCAGCGTCGCTGATCCCGTTCCTCGAGCACGACGACGCCAACCGTGCGTTGATGGGTTCGAACATGCAGCGTCAAGCTGTACCCACCCTGCGTGCCGATAAGCCGCTGGTCGGTACCGGCATGGAGCGTAACGTAGCCCGTGACTCCGGCGTTTGCGTCGTGGCTCGTCGTGGCGGCGTGATCGACTCCGTCGACGCCAGCCGTATCGTGGTTCGTGTTGCCGATGACGAAGTTGAAACTGGCGAAGCCGGTGTCGACATCTACAACCTGACCAAATACACCCGCTCCAACCAGAACACCTGCATCAACCAGCGTCCGCTGGTGAGCAAGGGTGATCGGGTTCAGCGCAGCGACATCATGGCCGACGGTCCATCCACCGATATGGGTGAACTGGCGTTGGGCCAGAACATGCGCATCGCGTTCATGGCATGGAACGGCTTCAACTTCGAAGACTCCATCTGCCTGTCCGAGCGTGTGGTTCAGGAAGATCGCTTCACCACGATCCACATCCAGGAACTGACCTGTGTGGCCCGTGACACCAAGCTTGGCCCAGAGGAAATCACTGCGGACATCCCGAACGTGGGTGAAGCTGCACTGAACAAGCTGGACGAAGCCGGTATCGTTTATGTAGGTGCCGAAGTAGGCGCAGGCGACATCCTGGTGGGCAAGGTCACTCCGAAAGGCGAGACCCAGCTGACTCCGGAAGAAAAACTGCTGCGTGCCATCTTCGGTGAAAAAGCCAGCGACGTTAAAGACACCTCCCTGCGCGTGCCTACCGGCACCAAGGGTACCGTCATCGACGTACAGGTCTTCACCCGCGACGGCGTTGAGCGTGATGCTCGTGCACTGTCCATCGAGAAGACTCAGCTCGACGAGATCCGCAAGGACCTGAACGAAGAGTTCCGTATTGTCGAAGGCGCGACTTTCGAACGTCTGCGCTCCGCCCTGGTAGGCCACAAGGCTGAAGGCGGCGCCGGCCTGAAGAAAGGTCAGGAAATCACCGACGAAGTCCTCGACGGTCTTGAGCATGGCCAGTGGTTCAAACTGCGCATGGCTGAAGATGCTCTGAACGAGCAGCTCGAGAAGGCCCAGGCCTACATCGTTGATCGCCGCCGTCTGCTGGACGACAAGTTCGAAGACAAGAAGCGCAAACTGCAGCAGGGCGATGACCTGGCTCCAGGCGTGCTGAAAATCGTCAAGGTTTACCTGGCAATCCGTCGCCGCATCCAGCCGGGCGACAAGATGGCCGGTCGTCACGGTAACAAGGGTGTGGTCTCCGTGATCATGCCGGTTGAAGACATGCCGCACGATGCCAATGGCACCCCGGTCGATGTGGTCCTCAACCCGTTGGGCGTACCTTCGCGTATGAACGTTGGTCAGATCCTTGAAACCCACCTGGGCCTCGCGGCCAAGGGCTTGGGCGAGAAGATCAACCGTATGATCGAAGAGCAGCGCAAGGTCGCTGACCTGCGTAAGTTCCTGCACGAGATCTACAACGAGATCGGCGGTCGCAACGAAGAGCTGGACACCTTCTCCGACCAGGAAATCCTGGATCTGGCGAAGAACCTGCGCGGCGGCGTTCCAATGGCTACTCCGGTGTTCGACGGTGCCAAGGAAAGCGAAATCAAGGCCATGCTGAAGCTGGCAGACCTGCCGGAAAGCGGCCAGATGCAGTTGTTCGACGGCCGTACCGGCAACAAGTTCGAGCGCCCGGTTACCGTTGGCTACATGTACATGCTGAAGCTGAACCACTTGGTAGACGACAAGATGCACGCTCGTTCTACCGGTTCTTACAGCCTGGTTACCCAGCAGCCGCTGGGTGGTAAGGCGCAGTTCGGTGGTCAGCGTTTCGGGGAGATGGAGGTCTGGGCACTGGAAGCGTACGGTGCTGCATACACTCTGCAAGAAATGCTCACAGTGAAGTCGGACGATGTGAACGGCCGGACCAAGATGTACAAAAACATCGTGGACGGCGATCACCGTATGGAGCCGGGCATGCCCGAGTCTTTCAACGTGTTGATCAAGGAAATTCGTTCCCTCGGCATCGATATCGATCTGGAAACCGAATAACACGTGACGCGAATCGAGAGCGGGGCTGTTTTGCCCGCTCTCTGCTCCGCCAGGAGGAAAGGCCTTGAAAGACCTACTGAATTTGCTGAAAAACCAGGGTCAAGTCGAAGAGTTCGACGCCATCCGTATTGGATTGGCCTCGCCTGAGATGATCCGTTCGTGGTCGTTCGGTGAAGTTAAAAAGCCGGAAACCATCAACTACCGTACGTTCAAACCTGAGCGTGACGGCCTGTTCTGCGCCAAGATCTTTGGCCCGGTCAAGGATTACGAGTGCCTGTGCGGTAAGTACAAGCGCTTGAAGCACCGCGGTGTGATCTGCGAGAAGTGCGGCGTTGAAGTCGCGCTGGCAAAAGTTCGTCGTGAGCGCATGGCGCACATCGAACTGGCCTCGCCGGTTGCCCACATCTGGTTCCTGAAATCGCTGCCGTCCCGTATCGGCTTGCTGATGGACATGACCCTGCGTGATATCGAGCGTGTTCTCTACTTCGAGAGCTATGTCGTTATCGATCCAGGCATGACCACTCTTGAAAAAGGTCAGCTGCTCAACGACGAGCAGTACTTCGAAGCGCTGGAAGAGTTCGGTGACGATTTCGATGCCCGCATGGGTGCCGAAGCTGTCCGCGAACTGCTGCACGCTATCGACCTGGAGCACGAGATTGGCCGTCTGCGCGAAGAAATTCCGCAAACCAACTCCGAAACCAAGATCAAGAAGCTGTCCAAGCGTCTGAAGTTGATGGAAGCCTTCCAGGGTTCCGGCAACCTGCCAGAGTGGATGGTGCTGACCGTTCTGCCGGTTCTGCCGCCAGACCTGCGTCCGCTGGTTCCGCTCGATGGCGGTCGTTTCGCGACTTCCGACCTCAACGATCTGTATCGTCGAGTGATCAACCGTAACAACCGCTTGAAGCGCCTGCTCGATCTGTCCGCTCCGGACATCATCGTGCGCAACGAAAAGCGTATGTTGCAGGAAGCGGTCGACGCACTGCTCGACAACGGTCGTCGTGGCCGCGCTATTACCGGTTCCAACAAGCGTCCTCTGAAATCCCTGGCTGACATGATCAAGGGTAAGCAGGGTCGTTTCCGTCAGAACTTGCTCGGTAAGCGTGTTGACTACTCCGGTCGTTCGGTAATTACCGTAGGCCCGACCCTGCGTCTGCACCAGTGCGGTCTGCCTAAGAAAATGGCCTTGGAGCTGTTCAAGCCGTTCATTTTCGGCAAGCTGGAAATGCGTGGTCTGGCGACCACCATCAAAGCGGCCAAGAAAATGGTCGAGCGCGAGCTGCCAGAGGTCTGGGACGTTCTCGCTGAAGTGATTCGCGAACACCCAGTGCTGCTCAACCGTGCACCGACCCTTCACCGTCTGGGCATCCAGGCGTTTGAACCGGTACTGATCGAAGGTAAGGCTATCCAGCTGCACCCGCTGGTCTGTGCTGCGTACAACGCCGACTTCGACGGCGACCAGATGGCCGTGCACGTACCGCTGACGCTGGAAGCCCAGCTCGAAGCGCGCGCGTTGATGATGTCGACCAACAACATCCTGTCGCCAGCCAACGGTGAGCCAATCATCGTTCCGTCGCAGGACGTTGTATTGGGTCTGTACTACATGACGCGTGAAGCGATCAACGCCAAGGGCGAAGGTCGTGTGTTCGCGGATCTGCAGGAAGTTGACCGTGTGTTCCGTGCCGGCGAAGCCGCACTGCATGCCAAGGTCAAGGTGCGGATCAACGAAACCGTGAACGATCGTGACGGCGGCAGCGTGACCAACACTCGTATCGTCGACACTACCGTCGGCCGTGCGCTGTTGTTCCAGGTTGTGCCAAAAGGCTTGTCCTTCGACGTCGTCAACCTGCCGATGAAGAAAAAGGCGATCTCCAAGCTGATCAACCAGTGCTACCGCGTGGTGGGTCTGAAAGAGACCGTGATCTTCGCTGACCAGTTGATGTACACCGGTTTTGCCTATTCGACCATTTCCGGCGTTTCCATCGGCGTTAACGACTTCGTTATCCCGGATGAAAAAGCCCGCATCATCGGTGCTGCCACCGAAGAAGTGAAAGAGATCGAAAGTCAGTACGCCTCCGGCCTGGTAACCCAGGGCGAGAAGTACAACAAGGTGATCGACCTCTGGTCCAAGGCGAACGACGAAGTTTCCAAGGCGATGATGGCCAACCTCTCGAAAGAGAAAGTCATCGACCGTCACGGCAACGAAGTCGACCAGGAATCCTTCAACTCGATGTACATGATGGCCGACTCGGGCGCACGGGGTTCTGCTGCGCAGATCCGTCAGCTCGCCGGTATGCGTGGCCTGATGGCCAAGCCGGACGGTTCCATCATCGAGACCCCGATTACCGCGAACTTCCGTGAAGGCTTGAGCGTACTCCAGTACTTCATCTCCACTCACGGTGCTCGTAAGGGTCTTGCGGATACCGCGTTGAAAACGGCGAACTCCGGTTACCTGACTCGTCGTCTGGTAGACGTTGCCCAGGATCTGGTCGTGACCGAGATCGATTGCGGCACCGAACATGGCCTGGTCATGACGCCGCACATTGAAGGCGGTGACGTAGTAGAGCCATTGGGTGAGCGCGTATTGGGTCGTGTCATCGCCCGTGACGTATTCAAGCCGGGTACCGAGGACGTCATCGTTCCTGCTGGCACCTTGGTTGACGAGAAGTGGGTCGAGTTCATCGAACTCAACAGCATCGACGAAGTGATCGTACGTTCGCCGATCAGCTGCGAAACCCGCTACGGCATCTGCGCCAAGTGCTACGGTCGCGACCTGGCTCGTGGTCACCAGGTGAACATCGGTGAAGCGGTCGGCGTTATCGCTGCCCAGTCCATCGGTGAGCCGGGTACCCAGCTGACGATGCGTACGTTCCACATCGGTGGTGCGGCAAGCCGGACCTCCGCGGCCGACAGCGTCCAGGTGAAGAATGGCGGTACCGTCCGTCTGCACAACCTCAAGCACGTAGAGCGTGTCGACGGTCACCTGGTGGCTGTGTCCCGTTCCGGTGAGCTGGCCATCGCTGATGACTTCGGTCGTGAGCGTGAGCGTTACAAGCTGCCGTACGGTGCTGTGATTTCGGTGAAGGAAGGCGACAAGGTCGACGCTGGTGCCATCGTGGCCAAGTGGGATCCGCACACTCACCCGATCGTCACCGAGATGAAAGGTACCGTGACCTACGTGGGCATGGAAGAAGGCATCACGATCAAGCGTCAGACCGACGAATTGACCGGTATGACCAACATTGAAGTACTTGATGCAAAAGATCGTCCAGCTGCCGGCAAGGACATCCGTCCTGCTGTGAAGATGGTCGATGACAACGGCAAGGACCTGTTGCTGCCAGGCACTGACGTAATCGCTCAGTACTTCCTGCCAGCCAACGCCCTGGTCGGTGTTGCGGACGGTGCGCGGATCGCGATCGGTGACGTAATCGCTCGTATCCCGCAGGAAACTTCGAAAACCCGCGACATCACCGGTGGTCTGCCGCGTGTTGCCGACTTGTTCGAAGCTCGTCGTCCGAAAGAAGCCTCGATTCTGGCTGAAGTCAGCGGCACCATCGCGTTCGGTAAAGAGACCAAGGGCAAGCGCCGTCTGGTCATTACTCCGAACGACGGTAGCGATCCGTACGAAGAGCTGATTCCGAAGTGGCGTCACCTGAACGTCTTCGAAGGCGAACAGGTAAATCGCGGCGAAGTTATCTCGGACGGCCCGAGCGATCCACACGACATCCTGCGTCTGCTGGGTGTGAGTGCGCTGGCCAAGTACATCGTGAACGAGATCCAGGACGTTTACCGTCTGCAAGGCGTGAAGATCAACGACAAGCACATCGAGACCATCCTGCGTCAGATGCTGCGTAAGGTCGAGATCGCTGAATCCGGCGACTCGAGTTTCATCAAGGGCGACCAGATGGAACTGACTCACGTACTGGTGGAAAACGAGCGCCTGGCGACCGAAGACAAGTTCGTCTCCAAGTTCACTCGCGTGCTGCTGGGTATCACCAAGGCGTCGTTGTCCACCGAATCGTTCATCTCGGCGGCTTCCTTCCAGGAAACCACCCGCGTACTGACCGAAGCGGCGGTAACCGGCAAGCGCGACTACCTGCGCGGCCTGAAAGAAAACGTGGTCGTGGGTCGTCTGATCCCGGCCGGTACCGGCTTGGCCTATCACAGCGAGCGCAAGCGTCGTCGTGATGCTGACAAACCGTTGCGCGTAAGCGCCAGTGAAGTGGAAGCTGCACTGACCGAAGCGCTGAACTCGAGTGGTAACTGAGTTCTGCGGTAATTGAGTGCCTGGCCCTGGTCGCCCCGTTCGGCGGATCGAGACAAATTGTCGAGATCCGGCGGACGGGGAGGTCGGGGCCTTGCCTTGACTGGGGGCAAGATCCTCTTTAGACTCTTGATCCCCTAAATTTGGCGGGAATTCGTTCCTGCCATTTTGCTTTTCTTGTAAGACAATAGCGTCGCAAGACAACAGTGGAGCTAGTAGATGGCAACTATCAACCAGCTGGTACGTCAGCCGCGTAAGCGTATCGTCGAGAAATCCGACGTGCCTGCGCTGCAGAACTGCCCGCAACGTCGTGGCGTATGCACCCGTGTGTATACCACCACGCCGAAAAAACCTAACTCGGCACTGCGTAAAGTATGCCGTGTGCGTCTGACCAACGGTTTCGAGGTTTCCTCGTACATCGGCGGTGAAGGCCACAACCTGCAAGAGCACAGCGTGGTCCTGATCCGCGGCGGTCGTGTAAAAGACTTGCCAGGTGTTCGTTACCACACCGTTCGCGGCTCTTTGGATACTTCCGGCGTCAAAGGTCGTAACCAAGGTCGTTCGAAGTACGGTACCAAGCGTCCGAAATAATCGGCCGTTTTGCAGTTTTTAATTTTATTGAGTCGATAAGAGTAAGGTCGGGCACGCATCTGCTGTCCCGGGCTAACCTGAAGACCGTTTGAGGGCTTATCAATGCCAAGACGTCGCGTAGCAGCCAAACGTGAGATTCTGGACGATCCGAAATACGGAAGCCAGATTCTCGCCAAGTTCATGAACCACGTAATGGAAAGCGGCAAGAAAGCCGTGGCCGAGCGTATCGTTTATGGCGCACTGGACAAAGTTAAGGAACGCAAGAACAGCGATCCCCTGGAAATCTTCGAGAAAGCTCTCGACGCCATCGCTCCGCTGGTCGAAGTGAAGTCGCGCCGTGTAGGCGGTGCTACTTACCAGGTTCCGGTCGAAGTTCGTCCGTCCCGTCGTAACGCCCTGGCAATGCGCTGGCTGGTAGACTTCGCTCGCAAGCGCGGTGAGAAGTCCATGGCCCTGCGTTTGGCTGGTGAACTGTTGGACGCTGCTGAAGGTAAAGGTGCTGCAGTTAAGAAGCGTGAAGACGTGCACCGTATGGCTGAAGCCAACAAGGCTTTCTCGCACTACCGCTTCTAATTTTAGCGTCACTCAATTTGCGAGGGCTTTATGGCTCGTACTACACCGATTAACCGCTACCGTAACATCGGTATCGTTGCTCACGTGGATGCTGGTAAAACCACCACCACCGAGCGCGTCCTTTTTTACACCGGCAAAAGTCACAAAATGGGCGAGGTGCATGATGGCGCCGCGACCACAGACTGGATGGTGCAGGAGCAGGAGCGTGGTATTACCATTACTTCTGCTGCTATCACCGCCTTCTGGAAAGGTTCCGAGAAGCAGTACCCGCACGAGCACCGCTTCAACGTTATCGATACCCCAGGCCACGTAGACTTCACCATTGAAGTTGAGCGTTCCCTGCGTGTACTCGACGGCGCCGTCGTTGTGTTCTGTGGTACTTCGGGTGTTGAGCCTCAGTCGGAAACCGTATGGCGTCAGGCCAACAAATACGGCGTTCCACGTCTTGTTTACGTAAACAAGATGGACCGTGCTGGTGCCAACTTCCTGCGCGTGATCGCTCAGATCAAGCAGCGTCTGGGTCACACTCCGGTGCCGATCCAGTTGGCTATCGGTTCCGAAGACAACTTCCAGGGTCAGATCGATCTGATCAACATGCAAGCTGTCTACTGGAACGATTCCGACAAGGGCATGGTTCCTGTTCGCAAGGACATTCCTGCTGAATTGCTGGAAGAAGCCGAGAAGTGGCGCGGCAACATGGTTGAGGCTGCGGCCGAAGCCAATGAAGAGCTGATGAACAAGTACCTTGAGGGTGAAGAGCTCACCAACGAGGAAATCAAGGCCGCTCTGCGTCAGCGTACCATCGCTGGTGAGATCGTTCTGGCTGTTTGCGGTTCTTCCTTCAAGAACAAGGGTGTTCCCCTGGTTCTCGACGCCGTTATCGACTTCCTGCCTGCTCCAACCGACATTCCTGCTATCAAGGGTTCCAACCCGGATAACGAGGAAGAGGAAATGGAGCGTCACGCAAGTGATGACGAGCCTTTCGCGGCTTTGGCGTTCAAGATCGCTACCGACCCATTCGTGGGTACCTTGACCTTTGTTCGAGTTTACTCGGGCGTGTTGGCCTCCGGCGACGGCGTGATCAACTCGGTAAAAGGCAAGAAAGAGCGCGTGGGTCGTATGGTGCAAATGCACGCAAACGCCCGTGAAGAAATCAAGGAAGTACGCGCTGGCGACATCGCGGCCTTGATCGGCATGAAGGACGTCACCACCGGTGAAACCTTGTGCAACGCTGACAAGCCAATCATCCTGGTTCGCATGGACTTCCCGGAGCCGGTTATTTCGGTTGCCGTTGAGCCTAAGACCAAGGACGACCAGGAAAAAATGGGTATCGCTCTGGGCAAGCTCGCTCAGGAAGACCCGTCTTTCCGCGTCAAGACTGATGAAGAGACTGGTCAAACGATCATCTCCGGCATGGGCGAGTTGCACCTGGACATCCTGGTTGACCGGATGCGCCGTGAGTTCAACGTCGAAGCCAACATCGGTAAGCCTCAGGTTTCCTATCGTGAGCGCATCACGAAGAACTGTGAAATCGAAGGCAAGTTCGTTCGCCAGTCCGGCGGTCGTGGCCAGTTCGGTCACTGCTGGATTCGTTTTGCACCGGCTGACGAAGGTCAGGAAGGTCTGCAATTCGTGAACGAAGTCGTAGGTGGTGTGGTTCCTAAGGAATACATCCCGGCGATCCAGAAGGGTATCGAAGAGCAGATGAAGAACGGCGTTGTTGCCGGTTATCCGCTGATCGGCCTGAAGGCAACTGTGTTTGATGGTTCTTACCACGACGTCGACTCCAACGAGATGGCGTTCAAGGTGGCTGCTTCCATGGCAACCAAGCAACTGGCCCAGAAGGGCGGTGGTGAGTTGCTCGAGCCGATCATGGCAGTAGAAGTCGTTACGCCTGAAGACTACATGGGTGATGTCATGGGCGACCTTAACCGTCGTCGTGGCATGATTCTGGGTATGGAAGATACGGTTTCCGGCAAGGTCATTCGTGCCGAGGTTCCGTTGGGTGAAATGTTCGGTTACGCGACCGACGTTCGTTCCATGTCTCAGGGTCGCGCAAGCTACTCTATGGAATTCAAAAAATACAATACAGCTCCGTCGCATATCGTCGAGACTGTTACTAAAAAGCAAGGCTGATTCAGCCCTTTAGGCAAGGAGTTAATTGTCGTGGCTAAAGAAAAATTTGATCGTTCCCTACCGCACGTCAACGTTGGCACCATTGGTCACGTTGACCACGGTAAAACCACTCTGACTGCTGCTCTGACTCGCGTCTGCTCCGAAGTTTTCGGTTCGGCCGTTGTTGCTTTCGACAAAATCGACAGCGCTCCGGAAGAAAAGGCTCGTGGTATCACCATCAACACCGCGCACGTTGAGTACAACTCTTCGATTCGTCACTACGCTCACGTTGACTGCCCAGGTCACGCTGACTACGTGAAGAACATGATCACCGGTGCTGCCCAGATGGACGGCGCGATCCTGGTTTGCTCGGCCGCTGATGGTCCGATGCCGCAAACTCGTGAGCACATCCTGCTGTCCCGTCAGGTAGGCGTTCCGTACATCGTTGTCTTCCTGAACAAGGCTGACATGGTTGACGACGCTGAGCTGCTGGAACTGGTTGAGATGGAAGTGCGCGACCTGCTGAGCACTTACGACTTCCCAGGTGATGACACTCCAATCATCATCGGTTCGGCTCTGATGGCTCTGAACGGCCAGGACGACAACGAAATGGGTACCACCGCTGTCAAGCGTCTGGTAGAAACTCTGGACAGCTACATCCCAGAGCCAGTTCGTGTTATCGACAAGCCGTTCCTGATGCCAATCGAAGACGTATTCTCGATCTCCGGTCGCGGTACTGTTGTGACTGGTCGTATCGAGCGCGGTATCGTCAAGGTTCAGGATCCACTGGAAATCGTAGGTCTGCGTGACACCACCGTCACCACCTGCACCGGTGTTGAAATGTTCCGTAAGCTGCTCGACGAAGGTCGTGCTGGCGAGAACTGCGGCGTTCTGCTGCGTGGTACCAAGCGTGACGACGTTGAGCGTGGCCAGGTTCTGGTTAAGCCAGGTTCGGTCAAGCCGCACACCAAGTTCGAAGCTGAAGTGTACGTTCTGAGCAAAGAAGAAGGCGGTCGTCACACTCCGTTCTTCAAAGGCTACCGTCCACAGTTCTACTTCCGGACCACTGACGTGACCGGTAACTGCGAACTGCCGGAAGGCGTTGAAATGGTAATGCCAGGCGACAACATCAAAATGGTTGTCACCCTGATCAAGACCATCGCAATGGAAGACGGTCTGCGTTTCGCTATCCGTGAAGGCGGTCGTACCGTCGGCGCTGGCGTCGTAGCCAAAATCATCGAGTAAGCTCTTTTTGAGTCAGCTTCGATGAGTTGAGAAAGCCCCCGCCCAGCGGGGGCTTTTTTATTGGGTTGACACCTATATGGGGCGTCTATAGAATTGCGCCTCCTTTTAACGGGCGTATTGCGCTCGGTGGGAATAGCAGCCGGAGTCTGAAATCCAATGCAAAATCAGCAAATCCGTATCAGGTTGAAGGCTTTCGACCATCGCCTGATCGACCAATCCACCCAGGAAATCGTGGAAACCGCGAAACGTACTGGTGCTCAAGTGCGTGGTCCAATTCCACTGCCTACCCGTAAAGAGCGGTTCACCGTTCTGGTCTCCCCGCACGTCAACAAAGACGCGCGTGACCAGTACGAGATCCGTACTCATAAGCGCGTTCTGGACATCGTCCAGCCAACGGATAAAACCGTTGATGCACTTATGAAGCTCGATCTTGCGGCCGGTGTGGAAGTGCAGATCAGCCTCGGCTAAGACTCGGTCTTAGTCGTGTAACGCTCTGAAATGGGCGGCCATAGCGGGTGAAAGCCCCGTACACTCATGAGGTTTACAACATGACTATTGGTGTAGTCGGTCGTAAATGCGGTATGACCCGTATTTTCACCGAAGAAGGTGTCTCCATTCCGGTCACGGTCATTGAGATCGAGCCGAATCGCGTCACCCAGTTCAAAACTGAAGAGACCGATGGCTATCGTGCAGTGCAAGTCACTGTCGGCGAGCGTCGCGCTTCGCGTGTAACAGCAGCTCAGGCTGGCCACTTCGCCAAGGCGAACGTTGCCGCTGGTCGTACCGTAATGGAGTTCCGCCTTGAAGAAGGCGAGTACCAGGCCGGCGATCTGATCAACGCTGAAATCTTCGCCGCTGGTCAACTGGTTGATGTGACCGGTCAGTCCAAGGGTAAAGGCTTCCAGGGTACGATCAAGCGTTGGAACTTCCGCGGGCAAGATAACACCCACGGTAACTCCGTATCCCACCGCGTTCCAGGCTCTATCGGCCAGTGCCAGACTCCTGGTCGTGTATTCAAGGGCAAAAAAATGTCCGGTCATATGGGCGCTGAGCGCGTGACCGTGCAGTCCCTCGAAGTAGTGCGCGTGGACGCTGAACGCAATCTGTTGTTGGTCAAGGGCGCTGTTCCTGGCGCTACTGGCGGCAACTTGGTTGTACGTCCAGCAGCCAAGGCTCGCGGTTAAGGGGAAGCTGACATGCAATTAAATGTAAATGACGCTCAAGCGATCGAAGTTTCCGAACTGACATTTGGCGGCGAATTCAACGAGACGCTGGTTCACCAAGCAGTCGTGGCCTACATGGCTGGCGGCCGTCAAGGTAGCAAGCAGCAAAAGACCCGTTCCGACGTTTCTGGTGGCGGTAAGCGCCCATGGCGTCAGAAAGGTACTGGCCGTGCTCGTGCCGGTACTATCCGTAGCCCAATCTGGCGTGGCGGCGGTACCACTTTCGCAGCTCGTCCTCAGGATCACTCCCAAAAGCTGAACAAGAAGATGTATCGCGCAGCAATGCGTTCCATCCTTGCTGAGCTGGTGCGTACTGATCGTCTGGTCGTGGTTCAGGACTTCGCTGTTGAAGCACCGAAAACCAAAGATCTGCTGAACAAGCTGAATGGCATGGGCCTGACTGACGTCCTGATCGTGTCTGACGCTGTTGATCAGAACCTGTACCTGGCTGCTCGCAACCTGCCGCACGTCGATGTTCGTGACGTTCAAGGTTCCGATCCGGTCAGTCTGATCGCATACGACAAGGTGTTGATCACCGTGTCGGCCGTGAAGAAATTCGAGGAGCTGCTGGGATGAACCAGGAACGCGTATTTAAAGTTCTGCTTGGCCCGCACGTTTCCGAGAAGGCTACGGTTCTGGCAGACAAGAAAGGCCAGTTCGTTTTCAAGGTTGCGACTGACGCAACCAAGCTGGAAATCAAGAAGGCCGTCGAAAGCCTGTTCAGCGTGAAAGTAGAGCGCGTGACTACCCTGAACGTACTGGGTAAAAGCAAGCGCACTGCTCGCGGTCTGGGCAAGCGTAATGACTGGAAGAAGGCAGTTATCTCCCTTCAGCCAGGCCAAGATCTCGATTTCAGCAGCAGTGCTGAGTAAGGAAGGGGTGCATCATGGCAATCGTTAAATGCAAACCGACTTCCCCTGGCCGCCGTTTTGTGGTCAAGGTGGTCAACCAGGAGCTGCATAAAGGCGCTCCTCACGCACCGCTGCTCGAGAAAAAATCGAAGTCTGGTGGTCGTAACAACAATGGCCGTATTACCACGCGTCACATCGGTGGTGGTCATAAGCAGCATTATCGTCTGGTCGACTTCCGTCGCAACGACAAGGATGGCATCGCTGCCACCGTCGAGCGTATCGAATACGATCCAAACCGTACTGCTCACATCGCTCTGCTGCTGTACGCAGATGGCGAGCGTCGCTACATCATCGCCCCTAAAGGCGTGAGCGCTGGCGACCAGCTGATCGCAGGTGCCCTGGCACCGATCAAGCCGGGCAACGCTCTGCAACTGCGTAACATTCCAGTTGGTAGCACCGTACACGGCATCGAATTGAAGCCAGGTAAAGGCGCACAGATCGCTCGTTCCGCTGGTGCTTCGGCTCAGCTGATCGCTCGTGAAGGTGTCTACGTGACCCTGCGTCTGCGTTCTGGTGAGATGCGTAAAGTACTGGCTGAATGCCGTGCGACCCTGGGCGAAGTCTCGAACTCCGAGCACAGCCTGCGTTCGTTGGGTAAAGCTGGTGCCAAGCGCTGGCGTGGCGTTCGCCCAACCGTTCGTGGTGTTGCCATGAACCCGGTTGACCACCCACATGGTGGTGGTGAAGGTCGTACCTCTGGTGGTCGTCATCCGGTATCGCCATGGGGCTTCCCGACTAAGGGCGCGAAGACTCGTGGTAATAAGCGTACCGACAAAATGATCGTCCGTCGTCGCAAGTAAATAGAGGGATACGACAGTGCCACGTTCTCTGAAAAAAGGTCCTTTTATTGATCTTCACCTACTGAAGAAGATCGAAGTGGCGGCGGAAAAGAACGATCGCAAACCAGTTAAGACCTGGTCGCGTCGTTCGATGATCCTGCCACAAATGGTCGGTCTGACCATCGCAGTACACAACGGTCGTCAACACGTCCCAGTTCTCGTTAACGAAGACATGGTCGGCCACAAACTGGGCGAGTTCGCCGGTACCCGCACTTATCGTGGGCACGTGGCAGACAAGAAAGCCAAGCGTTAAGGGGTTAGGAAATGGAAGTAGCCGCTAAGTTGTCGGGCGCTCGAATCTCCGCCCAGAAAGCCCGCTTGGTCGCCGACCAGATCCGCGGGAAGAAGGTGGGCGAAGCGCTCAACCTGTTGGCTTTCAGCAGTAAGAAAGCCGCCGAGATCATGAAGAAAGTGCTGGAGTCGGCCGTAGCCAACGCCGAGCATAACGAAGGCGCAGACGTTGATGACCTGAAGGTCAGCACCGTTTTCGTCAACGAAGGGCGTTCGCTGAAGCGCATCATGCCACGTGCCAAAGGCCGTGCTGATCGCATCGTCAAGCGGTCTTGCCATATCACTGTCAAGGTTGCTGACAAGTAACGGAGTCGAAGAGATGGGTCAGAAAGTACATCCCATTGGCATTCGCCTGGGAATCGTCAAGGAGCACACCTCCGTCTGGTACGCAGACGGTCGGACTTATGCGGACTACTTGTTCGCTGATCTGAAGGTGCGTGAGTATCTCCAAGACAAACTAAAAAGCGCGTCCGTAAGCCGTATCGATATCCATCGTCCGGCGCAGACTGCACGTATCACCATCCACACCGCTCGTCCAGGTATCGTTATCGGGAAGAAAGGTGAAGATGTTGAGAAACTGCGTCAGGACCTGACCAAGCAAATGGGTGTGCCTGTGCACATCAATATCGAAGAGATCCGCAAGCCGGAGCTCGACGGTATGCTGGTTGCGCAGAGCGTAGCTCAGCAGCTGGAGCGTCGCGTCATGTTCCGTCGCGCTATGAAGCGCGCTGTACAGAACGCAATGCGCATTGGTGCCAAAGGCATCAAAATCCAAGTGAGCGGTCGTCTCGGCGGTGCTGAAATCGCACGTACTGAATGGTATCGCGAAGGTCGTGTGCCACTGCACACCCTGCGTGCCGACATCGACTATGCCAACTACGAAGCTCACACCACTTACGGTGTGATCGGTGTAAAGGTTTGGATCTTCAAAGGCGAAGTAATTGGTGGTCGCCAAGAAGAACTGAAACCACAAGCACCAGCGCCTCGTAAAAAAGCTGCTAAGTAAGGGGTACGCCAAATGTTGCAACCAAAGCGTACGAAGTTCCGCAAGCAGATGACCGGCCACAACCGTGGCCTGGCATTGCGCGGTAGCAAAGTCAGCTTCGGCGAGTTCGCGCTGAAGTCTGTTGCTCGTGGTCGTCTCACCGCTCGTCAGATCGAGTCAGCGCGTCGTGCACTGACCCGTCACGTAAAACGTGGCGGCAAGATCTGGATCCGTGTATTCCCGGACAAGCCTGTCACCAAGAAGCCACTCGAAGTTCGGATGGGTAAAGGTAAGGGTAACGTGGAGTACTGGGTTGCCCAGATTCAGCCAGGCAAAGTCCTGTATGAAATCGAGGGTGTTTCTGAAGAGCTGGCGCGTGAGGCTTTCGCCCTGGCTGCTGCAAAGCTGCCGCTCGCCACCTCCTTTGTTAAACGGACGGTGATGTGATGAAAGCGAATGAACTTCGTGAAAAATCAGCACAGCAGCTGAACGAGCAACTGCTCGGCCTGCTGCGCGACCAGTTCAATCTGCGTATGCAGAAAGCAACTGGCCAGTTGGGGCAGTCTCATCTGCTCTCGCAAGTTAAGCGTGACATCGCTCGCGTGAAAACTGTGCTCAACCAGCAGGCAGGTAAGTAATCATGGCTGAAGCCGAAAAAACTGTCCGTACGCTGACTGGCCGTGTTGTCAGCGACAAGATGGACAAAACCATCACCGTTCTGATCGAGCGTCGCGTTAAGCACCCGATCTACGGTAAATACGTTAAGCGTTCGACTAAGCTGCACGCGCACGACGAAACCAATCAGTGCCACATCGGCGACAAAGTCACTATTCGTGAAACTCGTCCTTTGGCCAAGACCAAGTCTTGGGCGCTGGTTGATGTTCTCGAACGCGCTGTGGAAGTCTAAGGACTAGGGGTCGGAGAAATTATATGATTCAGACTCAATCCATGCTCGATGTGGCCGATAACAGCGGCGCTCGCCGTGTTATGTGCATCAAGGTGCTGGGTGGCTCCCATCGTCGTTACGCTGGTATCGGTGACATCATCAAGGTTACCGTCAAGGAAGCAATTCCTCGCGGTAAGGTGAAAAAAGGCCAAGTGATGACTGCTGTCGTAGTCCGCACTCGCCATGGCGTTCGTCGTGCTGACGGCTCCATCATCCGCTTTGATGGCAACGCTGCTGTTCTGTTGAACAACAAGCAAGAGCCGATCGGCACCCGTATCTTTGGGCCAGTGACGCGTGAACTTCGTACTGAGAAGTTCATGAAGATCGTCTCGCTCGCCCCAGAAGTGCTGTAAGGAGATCCGACATGCAAAAGATTCGTCGTGACGACGAGATCATCGTGATCGCCGGCAAAGACAAAGGTAAGCGCGGTAAGGTGCTTAAGGTTCTCGCTAACAACCGTTTGGTTGTTGGCGGTCTGAACCTGGTCAAGCGTCATACCAAGCCTAACCCGATGTCGGGCGTGCAGGGCGGTATCGTCGAAAAAGAAGCTCCGCTGGATGCTTCTAACGTCGCCATTTTCAACGGCGAAACCAACAAGGCTGACCGCGTTGGTTTCAAAGTAGAAGACGGCAAGAAAATTCGTGTCTTCAAGTCGACCCAAAAAGCGGTTGATGCTTGAACACTGCTAGGTAGATGAGACCATGGCACGACTAAAAGAGATTTACCGGAAGGAAATCGCACCGAAACTTAAGGAAGAACTTAAGCTTTCGAACGTGATGGAAGTTCCGCGCGTTACCAAAATCACCCTGAACATGGGTCTGGGCGAAGCGATCGGCGACAAAAAAGTCATCGAGCACGCTGTTGCTGACCTGGAAAAGATCACCGGTCAGAAAGTCGTCGTGACTTACGCTCGGAAATCCATCGCTGGCTTTAAAGTCCGTGAAGGTTGGCCGATCGGCGTCAAAGTGACCCTGCGCCGTGAGCGTATGTACGAGTTCCTGGATCGTCTGCTGTCGATCTCCCTGCCTCGGGTTCGCGACTTCCGCGGCCTGAATGCCAAGTCCTTCGATGGTCGTGGCAACTACAGCATGGGCGTTAAAGAGCAGATCATTTTCCCGGAAATCGATTACGACAAGATCGATGCTCTCCGCGGTCTGGACATTACCCTGACCACCACTGCTCGGACGGATGACGAAGGTCGCGCACTGCTGCGCGCTTTCAAATTCCCGTTCCGCAACTGATTGGAGTAGGAAAATGGCCAAGAAGAGCATGAAGAACCGTGAGCTGAAGCGTCAGCTCACCGTTGCCAAGTACGCCACCAAGCGTGCAGCGCTGAAAGCTATCATCGTGGATCTGAACGCAAGTCCAGAAGCGCGTTGGGAAGCTACCGTAGCCCTGCAGAAGCAGCCACGTGACGCAAGCGCCTCGCGCATGCGTAACCGCTGCCGCCTGACTGGTCGTCCGCACGGCGTGTACCGCAAGTTCGGCCTTGGCCGTAACATGTTGCGTCAAGCTGCAATGCGTGGTGACGTTCCAGGTCTGGTCAAAGCCAGCTGGTAAGCACTGTCAAAGTCACGGCGTTCGAGGTCGCAAGATCCTGACCGCCGGTGACCTTGAACTTGAATCAAGCCCCTATTGGGGCTTGATTCATTTGTGGGGTGTGTCTAGAATACCCGGCTCGCCTGAGCCCGTGTTTTTATTGCACGGATGCGCTCGGCGACACGTACTAGCCGAAAGGCTAATTTTTTGTGTATTAGGAGCGTCTAGCCCATGAGTATGCAGGACCCGTTAGCGGACATGCTAACTCGTATCCGTAATGCCCAGATGGCTGAAAAGTCCGTCGTAAGCATGCCATCTTCCACGTTGAAGGTAGCTGTTGCCAAAGTCCTGAAGGACGAAGGTTACATTGCGGGTTATCAGATCAGCAGCGAAATCAAGCCTCTGCTGTCCATCGAGCTGAAGTACTTCGAAGGCCGTCCGGTCATCGAGGAAGTGAAGCGCGTTAGCCGTCCAGGCCTGCGTCAGTACAAGTCCGTCGATGATCTGCCAAAAGTTCGTGGCGGTCTCGGTGTGTCTATCGTCTCCACCAACAAGGGTGTGATGACGGATCGTGCTGCGCGCGCTGCCGGTGTCGGCGGCGAAGTTCTTTGCACTGTGTTCTAAGGGGGGATAAGCATGTCACGCGTCGCTAAGAACCCCGTTAAGCTGCCAGCCGGTGTCGAAGTCAAATTCGCAGGCCAACAGCTTTCGGTGAAGGGTGCCAAGGGCACTCTGCAACTGAACATCCATTCGTCCGTCGAGATCGTTGAAGAAGCTGGTGAGCTGCGTTTCGCTGCTCGCAATGGCGATCAACAGACTCGCGCAATGGCTGGTACCACTCGTGCGTTGGTAAACAACATGGTCCAAGGCGTAAGCCAAGGCTTCGAGCGCAAGCTCCAGCTGGTCGGTGTTGGTTACAAAGCGCAAGCAAAAGGCACAGTGCTGAACCTGGCTCTTGGCTTCTCGCATCCAGTGGATTATGAACTGCCGGAAGGCATCACCGCTGAGACTCCTAGCCAGACCGATATCCTGATCAAGGGCATCGACAAGCAGCTGGTAGGTCAAGTGGCCGCCGAGATCCGCGACTTCCGTCCACCAGAGCCGTACAAAGGCAAAGGTGTGCGCTACGCGGACGAAGTCGTCCGTCGTAAAGAAGCCAAGAAGAAGTAGGGCATAGCAAATGACCGACAAAAAAGTTACTCGACTGCGTCGCGCTCGCAAAGCACGCCTGAAAATGCACGAACTCGAAGTCGTGCGTCTCTGCGTGTTCCGCTCGTCGCAGCACATCTACGCCCAGGTCATTTCGGCCGACGGCAACAAAGTCCTGGCAAGTGCCTCGACTTTGGATAAAGAACTGCGTGATGGCGCCACTGGCAACATCGACGCGGCCACTAAGGTTGGCCAGCTGGTCGCTACGCGTGCTAAAGCCGCTGGCGTCTCGCAGGTGGCTTTCGACCGCTCTGGCTTCAAGTACCACGGCCGCGTCAAGGCGCTGGCTGATGCTGCTCGTGAAGCTGGGCTGGAGTTCTAAGTTATGTCAAATAACGACCAAAAGCGCGACGAAGGCTACATCGAGAAGCTGGTTCAAGTTAACCGCGTAGCCAAAACCGTTAAAGGCGGCCGTATCTTCACTTTCACTGCGTTGACCGTAGTGGGTGATGGTAAAGGCCGTGTTGGCTTCGGCCGTGGCAAGTCGCGTGAAGTGCCTGCTGCGATCCAGAAGGCAATGGAAGCTGCTCGCCGCAACATGATCCAGGTTGATCTGAACGGCACCACTCTGCAGTACGCAATGAAGTCCGCCCATGGCGCTTCGAAGGTGTACATGCAGCCTGCTTCTGAAGGTACCGGTATCATCGCTGGCGGCGCTATGCGTGCTGTCCTCGAAGTTGCTGGCGTTCAGAACGTTCTGGCCAAGTGCTACGGCTCGACTAACCCGGTAAACGTGGTTCACGCCACTTTCAAGGGTTTGAAAGCAATGCAGTCTCCTGAATCCATTGCCGCCAAGCGTGGCAAAAGCGTCAAGGAGATCTTCTGATCATGGCTACCGTAAAAGTTACGCTGATCAAAAGCATGACCGGCCGCATCCCTAACCACAAACTGTGCGTTAAGGGTCTGGGTCTGCGTCGCATCGGTCACACTGTAGAAGTCCTGGATACTCCCGAGAATCGCGGGATGATCAACAAGGCTTACTACATGCTGCGTGTCGAGGGTTAATCGATGAAACTCAATGATCTGAGTCCAGCGCCGGGTTCCCGTCGCGAAAAGCATCGTCCGGGCCGTGGTATCGGTAGTGGTTTGGGCAAGACCGGTGGCCGTGGCCACAAAGGTCAGACCTCCCGCTCCGGTGGCACCATTGCTCCAGGCTTTGAAGGCGGTCAACAGCCGCTGCATCGTCGCCTGCCGAAGTTCGGTTTCGTTTCCCTGAAAGCCATGGACCGCGCAGAAGTGCGTCTGTCCGAGCTGGCCAAAGTGGACGGCGACATCGTCACCGTGCAGTCCCTGAAGGATGCCAACGTGATCAACCAGAACGTTCAGCGTGTGAAAATCATGCTGTCGGGCGAAGTTGCTCGTGCTGTCACCATCGGAAAGGGAATCGGCGCCACCAAAGGTGCGCGTGCGGCTATCGAAGCAGCTGGCGGCAAGTTCGAGGAATAAATGGCTAAGCAAGGTGCTCTCTCTGCGCTCGGCAAAGGCGGTATGTCTGAACTCTGGGCTCGTCTGCGTTTTCTGTTCCTGGCGATTATCGTCTACCGAATAGGCGCACACATCCCGGTTCCAGGTATCAACCCGGACCGACTCGCGGACCTGTTTCGACAGAATGAGGGGACCATTCTTAGCTTGTTCAACATGTTTTCCGGCGGCGCGCTGGAGCGGATGAGCATCTTTGCACTGGGGATCATGCCGTACATTTCGGCATCGATCATCATGCAACTGATGTCCGCCGTCAGCCCGCAGCTGGAGCAGTTGAAGAAGGAAGGTGAAGCTGGCCGTCGCAAGATCAGCCAGTACACCCGCTACCTCACTGTCGTCCTCGCTCTCGTCCAGGCCGTTGGCATGTCCATCGGCTTGGCGGGGCAGGGCGTAGCGTTCACTGGTGACTTTGGCTTCCATTTCGTTGCGGTAACCACTTTTGTGGCGGGCGCGATGTTCATGATGTGGCTGGGTGAGCAGATTACTGAGCGTGGTGTTGGCAACGGTATCTCGATGTTGATCTTCGCAGGTATCGTCGCCGGTCTTCCGAGAGCGATCGGGCAGTCTTTCGAGTCTGCGCGTCAGGGTGATATCAACATCTTCGCCCTGGTTGCCATCGGTTTGCTGGCAGTAGCGATTATCGGTTTCGTGGTGTTCATTGAGCGTGGCCAGCGTCGTATTGCTGTTCACTACGCCAAGCGTCAGCAGGGCCGCAAGGTGTTTGCTGCGCAGACCAGCCACTTGCCGTTGAAGGTGAACATGGCCGGCGTTATCCCGGCTATTTTCGCGAGCAGCATCTTGCTGTTCCCGGCTTCGTTGGGTGCCTGGTTCGGCCAGTCTGAAGGTATGGGCTGGTTGCAGGACATCTCGCAGTCGATCGCTCCTGGTCAGCCGTTGAATATTCTGCTGTTTAGTGCAGGGATTATTTTCTTCTGCTTCTTCTATACGGCGTTGATGTTCAATCCGAAAGACGTAGCGGAAAACCTGAAGAAGTCCGGTGCCTTTATTCCGGGCATCCGTCCAGGTGAGCAGTCGGCGCGCTACATTGATGGCGTTCTGACTCGTTTGACCTTGTTCGGTGCTCTTTACATGACGGCCGTCTGCTTGCTTCCCCAGTTCCTGGTGGTTGCGGCAAACGTACCGTTCTACCTTGGCGGGACCTCGTTGCTGATCGTGGTCGTGGTTGTGATGGACTTCATGTCCCAAGTACAATCGCACCTCGTTTCGCACCAGTACGAATCCCTGATGAAGAAAGCCAACCTGAAGGGCTACGGCAGCGGCATGTTGCGCTGAGTAGCGTCCATAAGGTTCGAGGAGTTGGTGATGAAAGTTCGTGCATCGGTGAAAAAGCTGTGCCGTAACTGCAAGATTATTCGCCGCGAAGGTGTTGTTCGGGTAATTTGCAGCGCGGAACCGCGTCACAAACAGCGCCAAGGCTGAGTGTGATTGTGCTTTAAGCCCGGCAGCTAGTGCGCTGCCGGGTTGATTATTTGTTATTACAGCGATATTATCTCGCGCCCTATTTCTTGGCTTCCGGGGCGTAGGTAGCTGTCAATTGGAGTCCCACTGAATGGCCCGTATTGCAGGCGTCAACATTCCAGATAACAAGCATACTGTTATCTCGCTGACCTACATCTATGGTGTTGGTCGCACTACTGCGCAGAAAATTTGTGCAGTGGCTGGGGTCAACCCAGCGGCAAAGATCAAAGATCTGAGCGACGAGCAGATCGAACAGCTGCGTGGCGAAGTGGCGAAGTTCACCACTGAAGGTGACCTGCGTCGCGAAATCAACATGAAAATCAAGCGCTTGATGGACCTCGGTTGCTATCGCGGTCTGCGTCATCGTCGTGGTCTGCCAGTACGCGGTCAGCGTACCAAGACCAACGCGCGTACCCGTAAAGGTCCGCGTAAGCCGATCCGCAAGTAATCGCCCCAGCGAATCGACAGGAATTTAATCATGGCAAAACCTGCTGCTCGTCCTCGTAAAAAAGTTAAAAAGACAGTGGTTGATGGCATCGCCCACATCCATGCTTCTTTTAACAACACCATCGTGACCATTACCGACCGTCAAGGTAACGCTCTTTCCTGGGCTACCTCCGGTGGTTCGGGTTTCCGCGGTTCCCGCAAGTCCACCCCGTTCGCTGCTCAAGTAGCTGCTGAGCGTGCTGGTCAAGCTGCGCTGGAATACGGCCTGAAAAACCTCGACGTCAACGTCAAGGGTCCAGGTCCAGGTCGTGAATCCGCAGTCCGCGCTTTGAACGGCTGTGGCTACAAGATCGCCAGCATCACCGACGTGACGCCAATCCCGCACAACGGGTGCCGTCCGCCGAAGAAGCGCCGCGTGTAATCCAGGAGATTGTAAAGAATGGCTCGTTACATTGGTCCAAAATGCAAACTCGCTCGTCGCGAAGGCACCGATCTTTTTCTGAAGAGCGGCGTGCGCGCGATCGAATCGAAGTGCAACATTGAAGCAGCACCTGGTATCCACGGCCAACGCCGCGGTCGCCAGTCCGACTACGGCACCCAACTGCGTGAAAAGCAGAAGGTCCGTCGTATCTACGGCGTTCTCGAGCGTCAATTCAGCGGCTACTACAAAGAAGCAGCTGGCAAGAAAGGCGCAACCGGCGAAAACCTGTTGCAACTGCTCGAATGCCGTCTGGACAACGTTGTATACCGTATGGGTTTCGGTTCTACTCGTGCCGAATCCCGTCAGCTGGTATCGCACAAGTCGATCAGCGTTAACGGTCAGACCGTAAACGTTCCGTCCTACCAGGTTCGTGCTGGTGACGTGGTTGCTGTTCGCGAGAAAGCAAAGAACCAACTTCGCATTGTCCAAGCTCTCGATCTGTGTGCCCAACGTGGCCGCGTAGAATGGGTAGAAGTAGACACTGAGAAGAAGTCGGGCGTTTTCAAGAACGTTCCTGCTCGCAGTGATCTGTCCGCCGACATCAACGAAAGCCTGATTGTCGAGCTCTACTCCAAGTAAGGGCTAGAAAATAGGTGCATCCATGCAGATTTCGGTAAATGAGTTCCTGACACCCCGCCATATTGATGTGCAGGTTGTCAGTCCAACCCGCGCCAAGATCACGCTCGAGCCTCTCGAGCGTGGTTTCGGCCACACCCTGGGCAACGCGCTGCGCCGCATCCTGTTGTCCTCAATGCCCGGCTGTGCAGTAGTCGAGGCCGAGATTGACGGTGTGCTCCACGAGTACAGCGCCATCGAAGGTGTACAGGAAGACGTAATTGAAATCCTGTTGAACCTTAAAGGTCTGGCTATCAAGCTGCACGGTCGTGACGAAGTTACGCTGACCTTGTCGAAGAAGGGTTCGGGGGTGGTTACCGCTGCCGATATTCAGCTGGATCATGATGTCGAGATCGTTAACCCCGATCACGTAATCGCTAACCTGGCGTCTAACGGCGCCCTGAACATGAAGCTCACCGTAGCTCGTGGTCGTGGTTATGAACCGGCAGACTCGCGTCAGAGCGATGAAGACGAAAGCCGCAGCATCGGTCGCTTGCAGCTTGACTCTTCGTTCAGCCCGGTTCGCCGTATCGCATACGTGGTGGAAAACGCCCGTGTCGAACAGCGTACCAACCTGGACAAGCTGGTTATTGATCTGGAAACCAACGGTACCCTGGATCCTGAAGAGGCTATCCGCCGCGCTGCAACCATCCTGCAACAGCAGTTGGCTGCGTTCGTCGACCTCAAGGGTGACAGTGAGCCAGTGGTTGTCGAGCAGGAAGACGAGATCGATCCGATCCTGCTTCGCCCGGTTGACGATCTGGAACTGACTGTACGTTCGGCTAACTGCCTTAAGGCGGAAAACATCTACTACATCGGCGACCTGATTCAGCGTACCGAAGTAGAGCTGTTGAAGACTCCGAACCTTGGCAAGAAATCCTTGACTGAAATCAAGGACGTTCTGGCCTCCCGCGGTCTGTCCCTCGGCATGCGCCTCGACAACTGGCCGCCTGCAAGTCTTAAGAAGGACGACAAGGCGACTGCCTGATCGTCGTAATCACCGAACGTTGTGTTTGGTAAGGAATGAACCATGCGTCATCGTAAAAGTGGTCGTCACCTGAGCCGCACCAGCTCGCACCGCAAGGCCATGTTCCAAAACATGGCGGTGTCGCTGTTCGAGCACGAGCTGATCAAAACTACACTGCCGAAAGCCAAAGAACTGCGTCGCGTTGCTGAGCCGCTGATCACTCTGGCCAAGACAGATAGCCTGGCTAACCGCCGTCTGGCTTTCGACCGTACTCGTTCGAAAGCTATCGTTGGTAAGCTCTTCAACGACCTGGGCAAGCGTTACGCTACCCGTGAGGGTGGCTACCTGCGCATCCTCAAGTGCGGTTTCCGCGCTGGCGACAACGCGCCTATGGCGTACGTCGAGTTGGTTGATCGTGCTACCAGCGGTGAAGCTGTATCCGCTGAGTAAGTCGGCAACATACAAAAAACCGGGCCTTGTGCCCGGTTTTTTGTTGCCTGGAGAAAAGCCGGTAGGCCGTTTCGTCTCGCTTGGCTATCGGCAAGTGGTCAGTCTTAGATAATGACTATCGATGTCCATGATTTAATGAATTTGGATACTGTCACTAACATGATCGATACTCCTTTCCAGCCGATTAGCCGGCAGTTCGAAGACCGACCTAGGAAGATTGAGCATGAGCCAGATCAAAACGCTTACGACCGCCAGCGGCGCTCCAGTCGCCGATAACCAGAACTCTCGGTCCGCCGGTCCGCGCGGCCCGCTGCTGCTCGACGACTTTCACTTGATCGAGAAGCTTGCTCACTTCAACCGCGAGAACATCCCCGAGCGTCGTGTGCATGCCAAAGGGTCGGGCGCCTACGGCACCTTTACCGTCACCCAGGACATCACCCAGTACACCAGCGCCAAATTGTTCGAGTCGATCGGCAAGCAGACGCCCACCTTCCTGCGGTTTTCCACCGTGGGTGGCGAGCGTGGTTCGGCCGACACTGAACGCGATCCGCGCGGTTTCGCCTTGAAGTTCTATACCGAGGAAGGCAACTGGGACATCGTCGGCAACAACACGCCGGTATTCTTCATCCGTGATCCATTGAAGTTTCCAGATTTCATCCACACCCAGAAGCGTCTGCCGCAAAGCAACCTGAAAAGTGCCCAGGCGATGTGGGATTTCTGGTCGCATTCGCCTGAAGCGCTGCACCAGGTCACCATCCTGTTTTCTGACCGCGGTATTCCAGATGGCTACCGCCACATGCACGGCTTCGGCAGCCATACCTACAGCCTGATCAATGCACAGGGTGAGCGGCACTGGGTGAAGTGGCACTACAAGACCTTGCAAGGCATCAGGAACCTCGCGCCAGCAGAGGCGGCACGCCTGGCGGGCACCGACCCGGATTACGCCCAGCGTGACCTGTTCGAGGCCATCGAGCGCGGTGACTTCCCGAAATGGCGCGTCTGCATCCAGATCATGAGCGAGGACCAGGCCGCGGCGCATTACGAGAACCCGTTCGACGTGACCAAGACCTGGTCGCAGAAAGAATTCCCGTTGATCGAAGTGGGCGAACTCGAACTCAACCGTAACCCGCTGAACTACTTCGCTGAAGTCGAGCAGGCGGCATTTGGTCCGAGCAACATGGTGCCAGGGGTTGGCCTCTCGCCGGATCGAATGCTGCAGGGCCGTGTCTTCGCCTACGCCGATGCCCACCGCTACCGTGTGGGCACCAATCACCAGCAATTGCCGGTGAATGCGCCACGTAGTCCGGTCAACACCTACCAGCGCGACGGCGCCATGGCGTTTGGCAGCAATGGCGGGGCGGCACCGAACTACGAGCCCAACAGCTATGTAGAGACGCCGAAGCAGGCCCCGCGTTACGCGGAGCCGGCGCTGGCCCTCAGTGGCGCGGCGGATCGTTATGACCATCGCGAAGACACCGACTACTACAGCCATGCCGGTGCGCTGTTCCGCTTGATGAACGATGAGCAGAAAGCCCTGCTGATCAATAATATCGCTGGCGCGATGGGCGGTGTCTCGGCGGACGTAGTGGACCGTCAACTGCAGCATTTCTACAAAGCAGATACTGCTTATGGAGAAGGTATCGCGAAGGCGTTGGGCGTAGCGCTTAACTAAGTCTAAACGAGAAGCAGAACCGCCCTCATTAGGGCGGTTTTTGCGTTATTTAGCTTGGTTTTCTCAGATTTTCTTCGCTTTTATTGCGTTGAGGCAGTGACCTTGCGGTCAGCTTGGTTCAAACTACAACCTTTAAAAGCTTGTGGAGATGTAGGGCGATGCAAGGTCACCCAGACGTAATCGATTACCTCAACACGTTGCTGACCGGCGAGCTGGCAGCCCGTGATCAATATTTCATCCATTCGCGGATGTACGAGGATTGGGGTTTTACCGAGCTCTACGAACGTATCAACCACGAGATGGAAGAAGAGACCCAGCACGCCGATGCACTGATGCGCCGGATCCTGATGCTCGAAGGTACACCGCGCATGCGTGCCGATGACCTGGATGTCGGGACCACCGTACCGGACATGCTCGCCGCCGACCTGCGCCTGGAATACAAAGTCCGCGCTGCGCTGTGCAAAGGCATCGAACTCTGCGAGACGCACAACGACTATGTGACTCGCGAAATCCTGCGTGTCCAGCTCAACGACACCGAAGAAGACCACACCTACTGGCTGGAAAAGCAGTTGGGGTTGATCAAGCTGATCGGGTTGGAGAACTACCTGCAATCGCAGTTCTGACGGATTCCTTGTGGGAGCAAGCTCGCTCCCACAGGGGAAACAAAAAGCCCCTGCCATCGATGAGATGGCAGGGGCTTTTTCGTGCCCGGGGTGAAATCAGTCCCGATCACGCTCCAGTAGCGGCTTGAGGTAGTAACCCGTGTGGGACTGCTTCATCTCGGCCACTTGTTCCGGCGTCCCCACGGCGATGATCTGGCCACCTTTGGAACCGCCTTCCGGCCCCAGGTCCACCAGCCAGTCGGCGGTCTTGATCACGTCCAGGTTGTGTTCGATCACCACCACGGTGTTGCCGTGGTCGCGAAGGCGGTGCAGCACGTCGAGCAATTGCTGGATATCGGCGAAGTGCAGGCCGGTGGTCGGCTCGTCGAGGATGTACAAGGTCTTGCCGGTATCGCGCTTGGACAGCTCGCGGGACAACTTGACCCGCTGGGCTTCACCGCCGGACAAGGTCGTCGCCGACTGCCCGAGCTTGATGTACGAAAGCCCTACATCCATCAGGGTCTGGAGCTTGCGCGCCAGGGCCGGTACCGCGTCGAAGAACGCCCGAGCCTCTTCGATAGTCATCTCCAAGGTTTCGTGGATGTTCTTGCCCTTGTATTTGATCTCCAGGGTTTCGCGGTTGTAGCGCTTGCTCTTGCACACGTCGCACGGCACGTAGATGTCGGGGAGGAAGTGCATTTCCACCTTGATCAGGCCATCGCCCTGGCAGGCCTCGCAGCGCCCGCCCTTGACGTTGAACGAGAAACGCCCCGGGCCGTAGCCCCGTGAACGGGACTCCGGCACGCCGGCGAACAGTTCGCGGATCGGGGTGAACAGCCCGGTATAGGTCGCCGGGTTGGAGCGCGGTGTGCGGCCAATCGGGCTTTGGTCGATGTCGACCACCTTGTCCAGGTGTTCCAGGCCCTTGATGCTGTCGTGGGCGGCCGCTTCCAGGGTGGTGGCGCCGTTCAGGGCCGTGGCGCTGAGGGGGAACAAGGTGTTGTTGATCAGCGTCGACTTGCCGGAGCCAGACACGCCAGTGACACAGGTCAGCAGGCCGATGGGGATTTCCAGGTCGACGTTGCGCAGGTTGTTGCCGCGAGCCCCCTTGAGGGTCAGCGACAGCTTCTTGTTGCGCGGCGTGCGCTTGGCCGGGACCTTGATCTTGACCCGGCCCGACAGGTATTTGCCCGTCAACGAGTCAGGGTGCGCCATGACTTCGGCGGCGGTGCCCTGGGCGACGATGTGCCCGCCATGCACGCCTGCACCCGGGCCGATGTCCACCACGTAGTCGGCCAAACGGATGGCGTCCTCGTCGTGCTCGACCACGATCACCGTGTTACCGATGTCCCGCAGGTGCTTCAGGGTTCCGAGCAACCGGTCGTTATCTCGTTGGTGCAAGCCGATGGACGGCTCGTCGAGGATGTACATCACCCCCACCAGGCCGGCGCCGATCTGGCTGGCGAGGCGGATACGCTGGGCTTCGCCACCGGACAGGGTGTCGGCACTGCGGTCCAGGGTCAGGTAGTCCAGGCCGACGTTCACCAGGAACTGCAGGCGCTCGCGGATTTCCTTGAGGATCTTGTCGGCGATTTCGCCGCGACGACCGGTGAGCTTCAAGCCGCCGAAGTAATCGGTGGCGTCGCCAATGGGCAGGTTGGTCACCGCCGGCAGGGTTTTCTCGCCGACCCACACATGCCGCGCTTCGCGTCGCAAACGGGTACCGCGGCAATCGGGGCAGGGCTGGGTGCTGAGGAACTTGGCCAGTTCTTCGCGCACGCTGGCCGATTCGGTCTCGCGGTAGCGGCGCTCCAGGTTTGGCACGATGCCTTCGAAGGGGTGGGAGCGCTTGACGATATCGCCGCGGTCATTGAGGTATTTGAAGTCGACGTTCTGCGAGCCGCTGCCGTGCAGGATGAATTTCTGCTGGTCGGCGGGCAATTCGTTGAACGGCTTGTCCAGGCTGAACTTGTAATGGGCCGCCAGCGAACCGAGCATCTGGAAGTAATAGACGTTGCGCCTGTCCCAGCCGCGAATCGCCCCTTCGGCCAGGGTCAGTTCGCCATTGACCAGTCGCTTGGTGTCGAAGAACTGCTTGACCCCCAGGCCGTCGCAGGTCGGGCAGGCGCCGGCCGGGTTGTTGAAGGAGAACAGCTTGGGTTCCAGCTCGCTGATGGCATGGCCGCAGATCGGGCAGGCGAAGCGTGCGGAGAAAATGATCTCTTCGCCGGGTTCGTCGTCCATCGGTGCGACCAGGGCGATGCCGTCGGCCAGTTTCAGCGCGGTCTCGAAGGACTCGGCCAGGCGCTGTTGCAAGTCGGCGCGGACCTTGAAGCGGTCAACCACCACATCGATCGAGTGCTTCTTCTGTTTATCCAGCTTCGGCAATTCGTCCAGTTCGCACAGCTTGCCGTTGACCCGGGCCCGCACGAAGCCCTGGGCGCGCAGCTCTTCGAAAACCATCAGGTGTTCGCCCTTGCGCTCGCGAATCACCGGCGCCAGCAACATCAGCTTGCTGCCTTCCGGCTGGGCCAGCACCAGGTCGACCATCTGGCTGACGGTCTGGGCTTCCAGGGGAATGTCGTGATCGGGGCAACGAGGAATACCGACCCGCGCATACAGCAAGCGCAGGTAATCGTAGATCTCGGTGATGGTGCCGACCGTCGACCGTGGGTTATGGGAGGTCGACTTCTGTTCGATGGAAATGGCCGGCGACAGGCCTTCGATGGTGTCGACGTCGGGTTTTTCCATCATCGACAGGAACTGCCGGGCGTAGGCCGACAGCGATTCGACATAGCGGCGCTGGCCTTCAGCGTACAGCGTGTCGAAGGCCAGGGATGACTTGCCGGATCCGGACAGGCCGGTGATGACGATCAGCTTGTCCCGTGGCAGGGTCAGGTCGATGTTCTTCAGGTTGTGGGTACGGGCCCCACGAATCAGGATCTTGTCCAAAGTGGCCTCGCTCGGCGGGCGTCGAAAACGTAGGAGTATACGGGCAAATACTGGATGGATGCACACTATTGAGGGCGCGATTGCGGCCATACATGAAGACTGCGCGGCAAACGGTCGCCATATACCCTCTCAATCGATGGGACTGGTAGAATCGCCGCCGGTTCACATGAGGTTTTTCCATGCAAGATCCCCACAGCGAACGCATGAGTCGCGGCGAGACCCGCGCAGCGAGCGGCCTGGCCCTGGTGTTCGCCTTTCGTATGCTGGGCATGTTCATGGTGTTGCCGGTGCTGGCGACCTATGGCATGGACCTGGCGGGCGCGACGCCGGCCCTCATCGGCTTGGCGATCGGCGCCTATGGCCTGACCCAGGCGATCTTCCAGATCCCGTTCGGGATCATTTCCGACCGCATCGGCCGGCGCCCGGTCATCTACCTGGGGCTGATCGTCTTCGCCCTCGGCAGCGTGCTGGCGGCCAATGCCGACTCGATCTGGGGCGTGATCGCTGGACGCATCCTACAGGGCGCCGGGGCTATTTCCGCGGCGGTCATGGCGCTGCTGTCAGATTTGACCCGCGAACAACATCGCACCAAGGCCATGGCCATGATCGGCATGACCATCGGTCTGTCGTTCGCCGTGGCCATGGTGGTCGGCCCCTTGCTGACCCGTGCCTTTGGCTTGTCGGGCCTGTTCCTGGCGACCGGTGCCATGGCCCTGGTGGGAATCCTGATCGTGGCGTTCATGGTGCCGCGCGCCACCGGGCCGTTGCAGCACCGCGAGTCGGGGGTGGCGCGCCAGGCACTGATCCCGACGCTCAAGCACCCGGACCTGTTGCGCCTGGACCTGGGCATCTTCGTGCTCCACGCCATGCTGATGTCCAGCTTCGTCGCCTTGCCGCTGGCACTGGTCGAGAAGGCCGGCCTGCCCAAGGAGCAGCACTGGTGGGTCTACCTGACGGCGCTGGTGATTTCGTTCTTCGCCATGATTCCCTTCATCATCTATGGCGAGAAACGACGCAAAATGAAACGAGTTTTGCTCGGCGCCGTCGTGACGCTGATGCTCACTGAGCTATTCTTCTGGCAGTTCGGCGATAGCTTGCGAGCCTTGGTGATCGGCACGGTGGTGTTCTTCACCGCGTTCAATCTGCTGGAAGCATCGCTGCCGTCGCTGATCAGCAAGGTTTCACCGGCGGGCGGCAAGGGCACGGCGATGGGGGTCTACTCCACCAGCCAGTTCCTGGGCTCGGCGTTGGGCGGGATCCTCGGCGGCTGGTTGTTCCAGCATGGCGGTTTGTCGGTTGTGTTCCTAGGATGCGCCGCGCTGGCTGCACTTTGGCTAGCCTTTGCTGTTACCATGCGCGAACCTCCCTATGTGACGAGCCTGCGCTTGCCCTTATCGCCCGAGGCGATTCGTGAGGCTGGCCTGACCGAGCGTCTGAAGGCCGTCGTTGGAGTAACCGATGCAGTGGTGGTCGCCGACGAGGCGGCCGTATACATCAAACTGGACACCGAATTATTGGATCGCGCGACGCTCGAGCGCCTGGTGAACAACCCGGCCCCGACTACGTGCGAAGCCTAGGAGAACGTTATGGCCCGTGGGGTTAACAAAGTCATATTGGTCGGTACTTGCGGCCAGGATCCCGAAGTTCGCTACCTGCCGAACGGCAACGCCGTGACCAACCTGAGTCTGGCGACCAGCGAACAGTGGACCGACAAGCAGACCGGCCAGAAGGTCGAGAAGACCGAATGGCACCGCGTGTCGATGTTCGGCAAGGTGGCCGAGATTGCCGGCGAATACCTGCGCAAGGGTTCGCAGGTGTACATCGAAGGCAAGCTGCAGACCCGCGAGTGGGAAAAAGACGGCATCAAGCGCTACACCACCGAAATCGTGGTCGACATGCAAGGCACCATGCAATTGCTCGGTGGCCGTCCGCAGGGCGACCAGCAGCAAGGTGGCAACAACTACCAGCAGTCGGCCCCGGCCCCGCGCCAGCAGGCGCCTCGTCCGCAGTCGGCCCCACAGCCACAACGCGAACGCCCGGCCCCACAACAGGCCGCGCCGCAGCCGGCTCCGGATTTCGACAGCTTTGATGACGATATTCCGTTCTGATTGCGGGTTGAGATTGCTCAGCCAATAGTTTGAAAAAAAGCCCCAAGCGCACTCTGCGCTTGGGGCTTTTTTATTCATTCGGCGCAGGCGGGTTCTGGCCCAGTCTTGCTCACAGATCCAGATCCAAGAGCTCCTGCATCCTTTCGCCTATCGACTGCGTCAACCACGTGGCATGGAATGCCATTTCCTCCACCGTGATGTCCACCCGAAACCGCAGCGCAATCGGCTTGCCTTCGGCCCCGACGTAGCCCACATCAAAGTGATTCACGTTGGCAAAAGTGGTCAAGGTGTAGGGCTTGATGTAATGGATATCGCTGTAGGGGACGCTTTCTTCGGTGGTTTGCCGGGCAGGGCGACGCTGGGTGAAGGTGAGGCGTTGCTGGCGTTCGTCGAAGCAGAAGCCAAGGACTTCGGGTCCGGATGCCAGCCATTTGATCACGCAGACGGCCGCGAACGCACTGATGAACATGAGTGCGATAACCAGCGGTTCCATAATGATCTGCTTGTGAATCGGCGACAGGCCTTCGACCTTGAACAGCATCAGGGTGAACACTGCCAGCCAGTAGGCAGGCAGGGCCAGCAACATCCCCGCAGCGTAAATCATGGTCCCCAGGAATCCCGGCCTGGACACGTCGCTTGAGCAATCCCACGTGGGCGGGTGCCGTGGCGCTGAGGTAGCGATCGGGAAGGGCGATTCGACCAGGCGCGGCGGGCGTTTGCGTTTCATGCGGCTGGCTCTTGGGAGAAATACCCGGCCATTCTCGTCGTAACAACTCGCACACGCCTAGTCATTTTCGCTTGCTGTTTATGGCTGCGCCTACGCCTGGCTGTCGCTCAAAAATTGCTCGGTACTCACCACACTCGCATAAGCAAACCCCAGCGCCGCCATGAACGCCGCGTGCACGTGGGCGGCCGGGACCACAACGCCGTTGAATTCCAGATCAAGGGTCGCGCAGGCATCATGGATCACCGTGACGCCGTAACCCAGGTCCGCCGCCGCCCGCACGATGCCATCGACGCACATGTGGCTCATGCTGCCGACCACCACCAGTTGCTCGACGCCATGCTGTTCGAGGAGGGCTTGCAGTTCGGTTTCGCGAAACGAATTGACGAAGTGCTTGAGGACCACCGGTTCGTCGGCGCGGTTGAGCACCTTGGGGTGCAACTGGGCGCCTTCGGAGCCTGGGGTGAAGAAAGGCGCGTCGTCGGAGGTGAATTCGTGGCGGATGTGCACCACGCTGTTTCCGGCCTGGCGAAAGGCTTCGATCAGCCGCGCGGCGTTATCGGCGGCGGCGTCGGCACCGACCAGTGGCCATTTTCCCTGGGGGAAGTAGTCGTTCTGGATATCGACTACGATGAGCGCTTGCTTGGACATGAGGGCTTCCTCGATCAGGTTGGGTAGGGCGCCAGTATTGGCGTTTACCACCGGGTCGAGGATTGGCCGCAACGACAATAAGCGAGGGAAAACTGACAATGACGCAGCAAAGGGCAGTTGCCGAGCTTGGGGTGCTCATCTACCCCGGCGCGCAAATGGCGGCGGTGCATGGCTTGACCGATCTGTTCGCCGTGACCCAGCGGATCGCGGCCGAGCAGGCCAGTGCACAATTGCCACGGCTGCGGGTCAGTCACTGGCAGACCGACAATGGCGAGGCGCCGCGGCGGGTCTTCGACAGCGAAACCGGTCCGGTGGGCCCATTGGTTGCGTTGCTGATCCCGCCATCCATCGCCGGTTTCGATGAAGGCCTGGCGACGCCGCCGCTGATGGATTGGCTGCGTGCACGACATGCGGGCGGCACCGTGCTCGGCGGTGTGTGTGTCGGCTCGATCCTGTTGGCCGAGAGCGGCTTGCTCGACGGGCGCAGCGCCACCACTCATTGGACCTCGGCCAAGAATTTCGCTGCCCGTTACCCGAAGATCAAGCTCAACGCCGACAAACCCATCGTCGACGACGGCGATCTGATCACCACCGCCGGGCTGATGGCCTGGTCGGAACTGGGGCTGCGCCTGGTGGACCGCCTGCTTGGGCCCAGCATCGCTACGCGCACGGCGCAGTTCCTGGTGATCGAACACAGCGACAGCGCGAGCCAGTGCGGCAGTAACTTCGCGCCCATCCTCGGCCATGGCGACGGGGCGATTCTCAAGGTCCAGCATTGGTTGCAAGGCAACGGCGCGGTAGAGGTTTCCCTCGGGACGATGGCCGAACGGGCCGGACTGGAAGAGCGCACCTTCCTGCGCCGCTTCCGTGCCGCCACCGGCCTCAAGCCCACCGAATACTGCCAGCACCTGCGGGTTGGCAAGGCCCGTGAAATGCTGGAGTTCACCAATGGCACTATCGACCACATCGCTTGGACCGTCGGTTACCAGGACCCCAGCGCCTTTCGTGCGACGTTCAGGAAAATCACCGGGTTGGCGCCGAGCGATTACCGGGCGAGATTCGGAGTGAGCCCATCGAGCACTCCCAAAGCCTGACGCTGAACCTTTTTGTGGCGAGGGAGCTTGCTCCCGCTGGGGTGCGAAGCGCCCCCAAAGGAACTCAGCGCGGTGTGTCAGTTAATATATTGGGGCTGCTGCGCAGCCCAGCGGGAGCAAGCTCCCTCGCCACAGGTTGGAGGCTGTGACTGCAGGCTGGCATCGTGCAATTTGCGGGATGCCTGCCATGGGTCGTGCAGAATGAAACAGGCCAGGTGCTATCAACCGCGCACAATATGCCCGCTTGGCTGACACTCACCGCTCATGTCACCGTTGGCCTGATCTCTGCACCTTCCCTTTCCTCAAGCCATCGAGCGCAGGAAAAAGGGCACCGCATGACATCAGTCAATCGCAACAAACGGGTCGTGGCCTATTCGGTCAATCCACAAGCGCCGCGTCATGAAGTCGAGACCAACCGTGCACTGGCCCAGTGGCTGGCACAGATATTGGGATGGGAATGCGGCGACCGTCAGGATTCCCAGGCCGGTCATGATCTTTATCTGTTGCCCACACAAACCCTGATCGGTACTGAAGCCTTGATGCGCCTGGGGATCAAGGGGCCGGATGATGTGTGGGGAGGGTACGTCGAGCACGATTTTATCTGCACCAAGGCGATTACCCACGGTCTGTTGAATAAGGACGCCGTGGCGCCCAAAGGCTGGTCGCCGCTGTTTGCCAAGCTCACCCGTGGCGCGGTGCTTGACGGTGTGACCGTCTTTTCCCTCAAGGATGCGCGTCCGGCCGCCGAACATCTGCTCTACACCGGGCCGATCCGCCTCAAGCCGATCCACGCCTGTGCCGGGCGTGGCCAACGGCTGATCAAGAGCCTGGCGCAGTTCGATGAAATCGTTGCCGATCCTGACGCCCAGGCGCTGTTTCGCGAAGGGGTGGTGCTGGAACAGCACCTCAACGAGGTCAAGACCCAGAGCGTCGGCCAGAGCTTCATCAACGGCAAGGTCATGAGCTATTGCGGCGTGCAGCACCTGACCCACGACAGCCAAGGGCTGGAGGTTTATGGCGGGTCGGACCTGCTGGTGGTGCAAGGCGGCTATATAGAGTTGCTCAGGCTCGAACTGCCCGACGATGTGCGCGAGGCGGTGCGCCTGGCACAAGTGTTCGATGACGCCGCCAACCAGGCCTACCCGAGCTTTTTTGCGTCGCGACGCAACTACGACATCGCCCAAGGCCTGGATGCCGGCGGCCAGCCCCGTGGTGGCGTGCTGGAACAATCCTGGCGTATGGGCGGGGCCAGCAGTGCCGAGCTGGCGGCGTTGCAGGTGTTCGTCGAAGCGCCTGAAACCAGTGCGGTGCGGGTGTCCTCGGTGGAAACCTACCGCGACCAACCGCTGCCGACCGGTGCCAGGGAGGTCTATCGCGGCGCGGCGGAAAATGGTGATTTCCTACTCAAATACGTAACGGTTCAATCCTATGACGGCTAGAAGCGAAACGATCCAGATTGCAATTGATGACGAGCATATGAACGGGACCTTCCTCAGCCCCAAGTCGAAGGTCCCTGGCGTGTTGTTTGTACACGGTTGGGGCGGCAGCCAGGAACGGGACCTGGAACGGGCCAAAGGCATCGCCGGCCTCGGTTGCGTGTGCCTGACCTTCGACTTGCGCGGGCACACCGGCGGGGCGGGGATTCCCTTGTCCCGGGTCACTCGCGAGGACAACCTGCGGGATCTGTTGGCGGCATACGACCGCTTGCTCGCCCATCCGGCCTTGGACACTTCGGCGATTGCCGTGGTGGGCACCAGTTATGGCGGTTACCTGGCCTCGATCCTGACGTCGCTGCGTCCGGTGCGCTGGCTGGCCCTGCGGGTGCCAGCGCTGTACCGCGACGAGCAGTGGCACACCCCCAAGCGCGACCTGGACAAGACCGACCTGCTGGATTACCGCAGCACCTTGGTGCACGCCAGCACCAATCGCGCCTTGCAGGCGTGTTCGCAGTTCACCGGTGATGTGTTGCTGGTGGAATCCGAGACCGATACCTACGTGCCCCATGCCACGATCATGAGTTATCGGGCGGCGTGCCAGCAGACCCATTCATTGACGCACCGGATCATCGACGGCGCCGACCATGCCTTGAGCGACCCCGTGTCACAACAGGCTTACACCTCGATCCTGGTGGACTGGATCACGGAAATGGTGGTGGGAGAGCGGTTGAGCATTATTCAGGCGCGGTAGACATCTGGTGTCTGGGCGGGCCTCATCGCGAGCAAGCTCGCTCCCACAATGGATCTGTGCGAACCCAATTTTTCGAACGCTACAAATCCCCTGTGGGAGCGAGCTTGCTCGCGATGGGGCCAGGCCAGGCAACCCATCACTTGGGCTTGAGCCCCGGCTTTACCCGCAACGCCTTGGCCTTCGCTTCGATCACCAAATACATCACCACGGTAATCAGCAACGGCAGGATGAAGTAGATCGCCCGGTAGGCAATCAACCCCGCCAGCAGGCTGCCCCGCGACACCTCGTGTTGCAGCAGGGCGACGAACACCGCCTCCAACACCCCGAGCCCCGCCGGAATATGAGTGATGACCCCGGCAATGCTGCTGATCAGTAACACCCCGAGTACCACCGGGTAATCCAGTTTGCTGGGCAGCAACGTGAAGATCACCGCTGCCATCAGCGACCAGTTCAGCGCGCCCAAGGCCAATTGCAGCACCGCCATGCGTGGCGACGGCAGATTGATTTCCATGCCGCGCACGGTCCAGGCCCGACGCTTGGAAAACCGACAGGCCGCCAGATACCCGGCACTTGCCAGCAATAACAGCACGCCCACGCCTTGCAGTGCAGTGCTGCTGAGTTTCCAGCCCGGCGGCATTGTCACCAGGCCGCTGCTGAACACCACCCCGGCCAGGGTCATGTAGCCGAACCAGTTGGTGGCCAGGCTCAGGCCGAGGATCTTGGCGATGTTCCCGCTACTGACCCCCAGTCGCGAATACAGCCGGTAACGCATGGCGATGCCGCCGACCCAGGCGCTGAGGTTGAGGTTGAAGGCGTAGCTGATCACTCCCACCGGCAGGATCTGCCGCCAACCGAGTTTCTGGCGGATGTAGGTGCGGCCGATCAGGTCGAAGCAGGCATAGGTGATGAAACTGGTGATGGTCAGCGCGGCGGCGATGATCAAGGTGCGTACCTTGAAATCGGCCAGGGTGGCAAACACTTCGGACCAGTCGATGCGCCGGGCCAAGGCCGTGAACAGCACGATCAGCAGCAGGAAGAACGCCAGGGTCAGCGGGCGTTTCCAGCGACTCCAGCGGGATTTGGGCTTGGCCTGTTCCGGCGCATGGGCATCCCTCGGCGCGGTGTGCGCTTCAGAGTGGTTCATGGGGTTCGCTCCGGACCGCCGTTGGCGGCGAAAAAGGTTTCAGACGCGGTTTGTGAGCCGGCAACCAGCCGGCCCAGGCCGGGAAATGACGCAGAAAGTGGAACACCATGAAACCGATGGTCATGCGCCACAGCAGGCCCCGGGGCGCATGGTTTTCGGGCATGGCGGTGCAGTGTTCGCGGCTCAGGTGATCGAGGCGCTCGAACAGCTCGCGGTTGAACGCCCGGTCGCGGATCAGCACGTTGGCTTCCAGGTTCAGCGACAGGCTCAACGGGTCGAGGTTGCTCGAGCCGACGGTGCTCCAATCCTCATCCACCAGGGCGACCTTGCCGTGCAGCGGCCGCTCGCAATATTCATAGATCGTCACGCCGGCCTTGAGCAGATAGTCGTAAAGCATCCGCGCCGCGAGCTTGGCGATCATCATGTCCGGCTGCCCTTGCAGGATCAGCCGCACCTCCACCCCGCGCCGGGCGGCATTGCGGATCTCGCGCAGCAACCGGTAGCCGGGGAAAAAATAGGCATTGGCGATCACCACCCGCCGTTTGGCGCTGCGCAGCACTTGTTGGTAGACCTCTTCGATGTCGGTCTGGTGCTCGTGGTTGTCCCGGTAGACCAGGCGCACCTGGCCGTCATGGTCGCTGAACGCCAGCTCGTTGCGCCGGCTGCGGCGGCGTTGCCACCAATACTTGGCCCGGGCGGGCCGGCCGCTCTGCAGCAGCGCGAAGTGATGGATATCCACCACCGCCGGGCCTTTGACCTCCACGGAATAATCCTGCTTGGCCTCGGGGCCGAAATCCCCCAGGTGGTCGGCGGAAAAATTGATCCCGCCGATGAACGCAATCACTCCGTCCACCACCACGATCTTGCGGTGCAGGCGGCGGAACCAGTTGGTGCGGATCCCCAAGTGCCGGGGCGCCGGGTCGAACATCTGCAAGCGCACCCCGGCGTCGCTCAACGATGCCAGGAACTCGGTGGTCAGCTCACCGCAGCCGAAGCCGTCGAGGTTGACGGTGATCCGCACGCCGCGTCGGGCCGCATCCACCAGCAGGTCCCGCAGTTCACAGCCGACCTTGTCCTCGAAGAGAATGAAGGTCTCAAGGAGGATTTCTTCCTGGGCACGGCGAATCGCCTCGAACACCCGTGGAAAATACTCCTCGCCATTTTCCAGCAGGATGACGCGGTTGTTGCCGTGCCAGCCGTATTCGATGTCGGCCAGCGCCGGGTTGCGTTCGGTCGGCGGCACCTCGATCTTTTCCACCGTCGCCTTGTTCATCGTCGCGCTCATAATTCGATCTCCACCGACAGCGGTGCGTGGTCGGAAAGGTGCGACCAGGGGCGTACATTCAATACCTTGGCGTGATGGGCCTTGAGGTTGCGCACGTAGATGCGGTCCAGGCGCAGGATCGGCAGGCGTGCCGGGAAACTGCGGGCCGGTTTGCCCCACTGTTCGGCGAACACCTCCCGCAGGCCACAGGGTTCGAGCAGGTCGTTGGCCTTGCCGCGCCAGTCGTTGAAGTCCCCGGCGACAATCACCGGGGCGTCGGACGGCAATTCGCTCAGGCGCTGGCAAAGCAGTTTCAATTGCTCGACGCGATGGCCTTCGCGCAACCCCAGGTGCACGCAAATGGCATGCACCTCCTGCCCTTCGCCGCCCGGCAGGCGCAGCACGCTGTGGAGCATGCCGCGGCTTTCGTGGCCGCTGATGGACACGTCGAGATTCTCGTGGCGAATGATCTGGAATTTCGACAGCAGCGCATTGCCGTGATCGCCCGCCGGGTATACCGCATTGCGTCCGTAAGCGAACTGCGGCCAGAGGGTGTCGGCGAGGAATTCGTATTGCGGCATGCTCGGCCAGTTGCTGTAGCGCTGGGGATGGTGCTCGTGGGTGCCGTGGACTTCCTGCAGGAACACCACGTCGGCGGAGACACTGCGCACCGCTTCGCGCAGCTCCGGCAGGATGAAGCGTCGGTTCAGGGCGGTGAAACCCTTGTGGGTATTGACCGTCAGCACGGTGAAACGGCTGACCCGGTCGAGATCGTGGGGCCGTTGTTGAGTCGGCTCGTGGGTCGCTTCGCTGTGTTCTGGACGGTTCATGGCAGCACCCCTTCGGCCGGGCGCTCGCCGGGCGCGGTGGCGAGGTCCTTGTCCAGATGGAAGCGTTCCAGCAAATGACGTGCGTCGTAGGGCGCGCGGACTTTGATGTCGTTGTCGAAATAGCAGAACACTTCCCGGCTCTTGCGCGCCCGGGGTTTCTTGTCCGGGTCGATCAGGTGCGCATCGCTCGGCTGCTTGCCGTGGCTCCAGGCCTCGATCCGGTCACCCCAGCGCTTCAACGCCTCGTCGGTGTAGCCGCTGGCGTACAGCTCCTCGGCGCCGTGCAGGCGCAGGTAGACGAAATCGCTGGTGACGTCTTCGCGATAGGGCCATTTACCGGCGGTGTCGGCGACCACCAGGGCCACGTCGTAGCGCTTGAGCAACGTGACGAAGTGCGGGTCGATGAAGCTTTCGTGGCGGATCTCCACGGCGTGGCGCAGTGGGCGTTTCTTATCCGTCTCGGTGCTGGCGTGGCCGTCCAGGCGCGGCTCGTGCTCTCGGGCCAGGGCGGCGGCGCCTTCGGTGTCGTGGGGCAGTTGCTTGAGAAAGTCCTCGAACAGCTGCGGGTCGAATTTGAAGCTGGGCGGGAACTGCCAGAGGATCGCCCCCAGTTTCTCCTTGAGCTCCAGCACCCCGGAGGCGAAAAAGTTGGCCAAAGGCTTGTGGATGTCTCGAAGGCGTTTGATATGGGTGATGAAACGCGGGGCCTTGACGCTGAACACGAAGCCGGGTGGGGTCTCGGCATACCATTGGGCATACCGTTCGGGGCGTTGCAGGGCGTAGAACGATCCATTGATTTCGATACTGTTGACCGCTCGCGAGGCGAATTGCAATTCCCGTTTCTGGGTCAGCCCCTTGGGGTAGAAATCCCCCCGCCAAGGCGTGTAGCGCCAGCCGGAAATACCAATGTGGATCGCCGTCATGTATCCCTCCCCGTGCCAATGACCTCGTACCGCCTGTGTCTTTTGATGACCGCCGCGCGAGCTGGAAAGTTTCGATGGTCTTACCGACGGAAGAGGGGAGACGCGGATTCTGTGGCGAGGGAGCTTGCTCCCGTTGGGCTGCGCAGCAGCCCCCAAAAAAACAGGGCCGCTACGCGCCCCAGCGGGAGCAAGCGCCCTCGCCACAGGGGTTGTATTGATCTTCCGGGAGAACTTGCCGGCC
>NZ_JBIXJT010000018.1:19519-67633 GCF_052871455.1 Pseudomonas sp. LARHCG127 | reverse complement strand
GGGGGCGGGTGCGCCCCCCTGTGGGCCGCCCCCCCCCCCCCAAAAATTCCCGCCCCCCCCCCCCCCCCCGGGGCCCAACCCCCCCCCGCCACAGGGGTTGTATTGATCTTCCGGGCGAACTTGCCGGCCCAATATTGATCAGTTCCTTACCCATCCCGTGTGAAGGAGCCTCGCGTTTTGTCTCGATTGAGCACTGTATTGCTGCTGTTATTGCTGGCGATGACCGGCACCAGCGCCTACGGGACCGTCGCTGTCCCTGGCACCGCCAAGCCCGACGAACCGCCCGCCGAGCCCGCGCCGCTGGTGCAGGGCGGTCTGTTGGGGGCCATCAGTTCGAGCATCGACGACGTCCAGGACAAACTCGACCTCAACCAGAGCCTGGTGGATGCCTGGCGCCTGCGGGCGGACCGGGCGGCGGACGAGGTGGACCGGCTGGTGGACCAGACGTCCCGCTCGTCCTGGCGCGTGGCGGGGGATTTCCTCTTGCTCTCCGGCGTGTGGCTGGGGACGTTTGCGCTGCTGTGGGCCGGCGCGCGATTGCTGGTACGGCGTCTCGGTCGGCGCCGTTGGTTGCGTACCCGTCAGCGCGTGCACGACCTGCTCGGTTACCTGCTGCCCTATACCTTGCCGGCGGTGGCCTGCCTGCCACTGACCCTCTATATCAGCCACTTTCTGCAAGTCTCGGTCGGCCGTGCCCTGGCGCTGTGCTTCGCCTACGCCACCAGCAGCGGTATTTTCTCCACCTCGGTGTTGCTCTGCGTGATCGTCATGTTCAACGCCGGGCACAAACGTCGCGCGGTGGCGATCATTCGGCGCTTCAGCCCGCGGCCGTTGTTTCTGATTGGCTTTCTCGCCGCCCTCAGCGATGCCCTGACCAGCCCGCAGATCGCCCGGCAACTGGGCGGTAACATCACCAGCAGCGTCGCGGTGTTCACCGGGTTGTCGGCTTCAATGATCTTTGGCTGGCTGGTGATTCACATGCGCCGGCCAGTGGCACACTTGATTCGCAACCGCCCGCTGGCCCAGCGCTTGAAGCAGCCGGCCTTGCAGGAGTCGCTGCGGATTTTCTCCGGGCTCTGGTACTGGCCGATCCTGCTGATGGTGCTGGTGTCGGCGGTGAGCCTGATCGGCGTCGGCGAGGACAACCAGAAAGCCCTGCGTTGTGCCTTGTTCACCACCATCCTGCTGATCGCCACGGTGTTTCTCAGCACCGTGTTCCAACATGTCTTCAAGTCGCCCAAGGCCGAAGCCATCCAGCGCAACAGCGCCTACAAGGGTCGTTTGCTAAGTCTGCTGCACGCCTTGCTACGCATCGTCATGGCGGTGGCATTCATTGAAATCCTCGGACGAATCTGGGGGATATCCCTGTTCGAATTCGCCTCGCGCAATGCCATCGGTCGGGCGATCAGTGATTCGTTGAGCCGCATCGGCCTGATCGTCCTGATGACCTGGCTCACCTGGGTGGTGCTCGACACGGCGATCCAGGAAGCCTTGAAGCCGCCGCTGAACAAGCGCGGCGCACGCCAGCCCAGCACCCGGGTCAAGACCATCCTGCCGCTGTTGCGCAACGCCGCGAAAATCATCCTGGTGGTGATTTGCGCTATCACCACCATGGCCAACCTGGGCATCAACGTCGCACCGTTGCTGGCGGGGGCCGGGGTGGTGGGGCTGGCGATCGGTTTCGGGTCCCAGCAACTGGTACAGGACGTGATCACCGGGTTGTTCATCATCATCGAAGACACGCTGTCCATCGGCGATTGGGTGGTGCTCAGTTCCGGCCACGCCGGCACCGTCGAAGGCCTGACCATCCGCACCCTGCGCCTGCGCGACGGCAAGGGCTTCGTGCATTCGGTGCCGTTCGGCCAGATCAAGGCCGTGACCAACCAGTCCCGGCAATTCGCCTTTGCGTTCTTCTCCGTGCAATTCACCTACGACACCGACGTGGACGAGGCCATCGAGTTGATTCGCGAAGCCGGGCGTTCGATTGCCGAAGACCCGTTCCTCAAGTTCAACCTGCAAGGGCCGCTGGATGTGTTCGGCGTGGACAAGATGGACCTCAACGGCGTGGTACTCACGGCGCAGTTCCGCACCGTGTCGGGTGGGCAGTATGCGGTGAGCCGGGCGTTCAACCAGCGGCTGAAAAAGCTTGTGGATAACCACCCGGCGGTGCATTTTGCGCAGACTTATCCACAGCAGGTGGTGATGCCGAAGCGGTTGGCCGAGGAGCCGAAGGCGGGGGAAGAGGTGCCTGATCAATCTCAATAGTTGAGTTTTGTGGTGGGGCTTATGGCCTCATCGCGAGCAAGCTCGCTCCCACAGTAGGGTTGTGGTGAATGGAAAAACCCTGTGGGAGCGAGCTTGCTCGCGATGAGGCCCGCCCAGACACCCTCAAACTTTCTGAATGAGCTTGTTCCTGACCTCAGCCATCCCTTGAGCATCCAACTCCACCCAAAGCTGCTGCTTGCCGGCAATCAGCGCCGCCACCGGCAACCCATCCCGGTAAACCAGCCGATTACTCGCCAGCGCCGGCACTTTCGCCCCCGGCAGCAACGTGCCGGCCAGGTTCAGCGGATCGACCCCGCACACCGCCACCAGGCTACCGTCGGTGGGGCGGCGGCGGGTTTCGCGCAGCAGTGGGATGGCTTCGGGCAGGGCGAATTGCTCGCCCGCCAGGCCGCTGACAAAACGCCCGCCGCGAATCTCGCCCCGCGCCTCCAGGCGATGAAAGGTGCGCAGCAGCTCGCGCCAGCTCGGCAGCCAGTCGGCCTCGCGCTCCAGCAGGCGCCAGAACACCACGCCGTAACGGCGCAGCAAGGTCATGGCGATGTGCTCCAACGCATCCGGCGCGGTGGGCACGGGGCGGTTGCCCTCCACGGGGGCGGGTGGGCTGCGGCGCAACAAGACCCAGCGTCCGGCGTCGTCCATACCGCCGACAAACGCGCCGCGCCCGCGCCGGCTGCTACGGGCCTGGCGTTTGCTGGCCGGCGTAATCAGGGCGCGCAAGCCGGCAAAGCTGTCGGCATTCACCAACCCGGCGCCCACCAGTTCCTGCAAGGCGATTTCCAGTTCGCTGCGCAGCAGGTGGGCTTCGTGGACCAGCTCATCGAAAAACAGCGCGCCGTGTTCACTGAGGGCCTGATGGACTTTTTGCGTCTTGGGCGACAGTTCATCCAGGGGCGTTTGCCCGGCCAGGCTGCTCCACAACGCCACCTGACTGCGGGGCAGCAACACCACCGGCGTGCTGCGCAGGGCACTGGCAGACGGTTTTTGACGTGCGCTCAGGCGCGTCCATACCCATTTGCCACTGCGGCACAGCTCATCGAGCCAACTGGGCGAATAATCCTTGATCCGGCCGGGCAACAGGTCGCTGTCCCAGGCTGACGCGGCGGCCGGGTAGCCTTCGAACTGGCTCAGGATCGACGGCAGCACGGCATTGCCCCGGCCCTGGGTGGACAAGGACAGGTGCTGCCAATCGAACAGGAACCGCATGAAGTCCTGCAACATCACCGGCTCGATTTCCCGGCGCAGGCGCTTGACCGTGTAGCGGTGGATCCGCGCCAGCAAATGCCGCTCGCACCATTCCTCCTGCCCGGTGCCCGGCGTGAACCGCCCGCGCAGCACGTAGCCTTGCTGCTCAAGCTGCGCCAGGGCTTGGGTGGCCTGCGGGGTCGACAACCCCAACGGGTAGGCGATGGCCTTCAACGGCAACGGGCCAAAGGCGCTGAGGCGGGCGCGAAGCACCTCCACCAGGGCTTCGTCACTGTCCCAGGCTTCATCGAAACCCGCCAATGGTGTGAGTGCCGGTTGCCACCGGGCCTGTGGATAAATGGCTTGCAAGCAGGTCAGGCGTTCCAGCGGCACCCACAAACCACGCTCGGCGCTGATCTGCAGGTGGCTGGCGCGCCCACTGGCCGCCAATGCCTGCAACCAATCCAGCCACGGCACGTGGGCGTCGACTTCGCTGTCGGCGATGCAGGCCAGACTCATCAAGGCTTCGTGCATCTCATCGAGATTGGCCGGCGTCGGCCAGGCCTCATCCCGGACCGATTGAATGGCCTCGGCGTCCAGCGCGCCCAGGTCGTCGGTGGCCTGTGGATCGCTCCAGCGCCGGTTGATCACCGCCTGGGTCCGCCGTTCTTCCAGTGGCGCGTCGTCGAGAAACGTGTAGGGGCGGGCGCTGAGGATTTCCGCCGCCAGCGGCGAGGGCGCCGGCAGGTCGCGGCTGATCAGGCGCACCTCGCCCGCTTCCATGCGCCGTAACAATGCCAGCCAGCCTTCGCTGTCCATGGCTTCGTGCAGGCAATCGTCGAGGGTCTGTTCCACCAGCGGGTGGTCGGGGATTTCCCGCTCGCCGGCGAGGTTTTCCAGGCAGGCGATCTGGTCCGGAAACACGCTGGCGATCAGGTCTTCGCTCTTCATGCGTTGGATTTGCGGGGCGACCTTGCGCCCGCCGGTGTAGCGCGGCAACGCCAGGGCCACGCCCGCGTTCCAGCGCCAGCGCACGCCGAACAGCGGTGCATCCAGCACCGCCTGGACCAGGATCTGCTCGGCGCTGTGGCTGTTGAGGTAGCGCCAGACCTCGTCCAGTTCGAAGCTGTGGCTGGTGGACAGTGAGAGCACGATGGCGTCTTCGCTGGCGGCGGCCTGCAATTCGAAGTTGAAGGTGCGGCAGAAGCGCTTGCGCAAGGCCAGGCCCCAGGCGCGGTTGATGCGACTGCCAAAGGGTGTGTGGATGATCAGTTGCGTGCCGCCGGACTCGTCGAAAAACCGCTCCATCAGCAACGTGTCCTGGGACGGCAGGGCGCCGAAGGCCAGGCGTGCCGGGGCGAGGTAATCGACCAATTGTTCGGCGCTGGCGAGGTTCAGGCGCAAGGTGCTGGTCAGCCAGTCGAGGGCTGGTTGCAGGTGGCCCGGCGTGGCGGCCAGCAGGTGGTCGAGCTGGGCTTGCAGGCGCGCCACGGCGAAAGACAGTTCGGCGCTGCGCCCCGGGGCTTCGCCGAGCCAGAACGGGATGGTCGGCGGTTGGCCCTGGGCGTCCTCGACCCGCACGCGGCCGGTCTCGACGCGAATGATGCGGTAGGAGGTATTGCCCAGTTGGAATACGTCGCCGGCAATGCTCTCCACCGCGAAGTCTTCGTTGACGCTGCCGATGTTCAAGCCCTGGGGTTCGAGCAGCACGCTGTAGTCGGCATTGTCGGGAATGGTGCCGCCGCTGGTCACCGCCGTCAGCTTGCTGCCCCGGCGCCCGCGCAAGGTCCGGGTCACGGCGTCGCGGTGCAGGTAGGCGCTGCGCACGCCTTGGCGGCCATTGAGGCCTTCGGCGAGCATTTGCAGCAGCGCCTGGTAATGCCCGTCGTCCAACTCGGCGTAAGGCGAGGCGCGGCGGAAGGCTTCCAGCAGCGCCTGTTCCGACCATTCCTGGCAACTGACTTCGGCGACGATCTGCTGGGCCAGCACATCCAGCGGTGCCTTGGGGATGTGCAGGATGTCCAGTTCGCCTCGGCGCACGCAGTCGAGCAGGGCGGCGCATTCAATCAAGTCGTCGCGGGTGGTGGCGAACAGACGCCCCTTGGGCGTGCCGCCGACCTGGTGGCCGGAGCGTCCAACCCTTTGCAGGAACGCCGAGATCGAACGGGGCGAGGCGATCTGGCAGACCAGGTCGACGTCGCCGATATCGATGCCCAACTCCAGGGACGCGGTGGCGATCAGCACCTGCAGTTCACCGCGTTTCAGGCGTTGTTCGGCGTCGAGGCGAAACTCCTTGGCCAGGCTGCCGTGGTGAGCGGCCACGGCGTCCTTGCCCAGGCGTTCGCTCAGGTGTCGGCTGAGGCGTTCGGCCAGGCGCCGGGTGTTGACGAACACCAGGGTGGTGCGATGTTCACGGGCCAGTTCGGCGAGGCGGTTGTAGACCAGTTCCCACACGTCATTAGCCATCACCGCCGACAGCGGCACCGGTGGCACCTCGATGTCCAAATCGCGGGGGCGGGCGTGGCCGATGTCGACGATGTCACAGGCACGTCCTTCGCCGACGAGAAACCGCGAGACCGCTTCGATGGGTTTTTGCGTGGCCGACAAACCGATGCGCATCAGCGGTTCGGCGCACAGGGCTTGCAGGCGCTCCAGGCTCAAGGCCAGGTGGCTGCCGCGCTTGCTGGCGGCGATGGCGTGGATTTCGTCGACGATGACCGTGCGGGTGCTGGCGAGCATCTGTCGGCCGGAATCGGAGCCGAGCAGCACGTAGAGGGATTCAGGCGTGGTCACCAGGATGTGCGGTGCGGTCTTGCGCATCGCCGAGCGGTCTTTTTGCGGCGTGTCGCCGGTGCGCACGGCGGTGGTGATCGGCAAGGGCGGCAAGCCCATTTTCTGTAGCTGTTCAGTGATGCCGGCCAGGGGATTCTGCAGGTTGATCTGGATGTCGTTGCTCAGGGCCTTGAGCGGCGAGACATAGACCACCAGGGTCTGGTCCGGCAGGCCGCCTTGTTCCTGGCCACGGTGCACCAGGTCATCGAGCACGGCGAGAAAGGCCGTCAGGGTCTTGCCCGAGCCGGTGGGCGCTGCGACCAGCACCGAGCGACGCTGGCCGATCAACGGCCACGCCTGGGCCTGGGCGGCCGTGACCGCCGGGAAGGTCTGGCTGAACCAGGCACGAACGGCGGGGTGAAAGCCTGCCATGGCGTGGTTGGCTGCAAGGGGCAGATTCATGTGGGCAGTTTAGGCGGGTGGGGTGGGGAAGATGCAAGTACCGTCCGGGATCTCCATTGGCTGTTCCGGCCTCATCGCGAGCAAGCTCGCTCCCACAGGGATCGCATGCACATTGGAGATCCCCTGTGGGAGCGAGCTTGCTCGCGATGAGGGCCCCAAGACCTGTACAAACCCGGTGATCTGCACATTGCGGATGACGGTTGCGCACTAAACCCGCAAAATGCAACGATTCCGACAACGCCTGCGGGCGTTATCGACCAAATTCTTGTGCCAATAGACTGGGCCTGCTGACTTTATGCGAATGCGCCTTATGTTACTGGGCGGCGGAAATGCCCTTGGGCAGGCGCTGATTCGCCTCGGTGCAGAAGAAGACATCGGTTTTCTTGCCCCCCGCCCGCCCGAAGACGGCTGGGATGCCGCGAGCCTGACGCAACTGCTCGACGATACCCGTCCGGACGCCTTGATCAACCTGGCGTACTACTTCGACTGGTTCCAGGCCGAGGCTGTCAGCGAGCAGCGCCTGGCCAGCCAGGAGCGCGCTGTCGAGCGCCTGGCCGAGCTGTGCCAGCACCACAACATCGTCTTGTTGCAACCGTCCAGCTATCGCGTGTTCGATGGCTCCCGCGCCACGGCCTACAGCGAAAAGGACGAGCCGGTGCCCTTGGGCGTGCGTGGCCAGGCGCTCTGGCGGATCGAGCAAAGCGTGCGCGCCACCTGCCCGCAACACGTACTGCTGCGCTTCGGCTGGCTGCTGGATGACAGCGCCGACGGTATCCTCGGCCGTTTCCTGGCCCGGGCCGAACAGCCCGAAGAGCTGTTGCTGGCGGACGACCGTCGCGGCAACCCGACGCCCGTGGACGATGCGGCGCGGGTGATCATTTCGGTGCTCAAGCAGCTCGATTGCGCGGCGCCGCTGTGGGGCACCTATCATTACGCCGGGCACGAGGCGACCACGCCGCTGGCGCTGGGCCAGGCGATCCTCACCGAAGCCCGCGCCCTGCATCCGCTGGCCATCGAGTCGCCCACCCCCCAGGCTCATGCCGCACGGCCGGACGCCGCGGAAGAACCGCAGCACGCGGTGCTGGCCTGCAAGAAAATTCTGCACACTTTCGGGATCAAGCCCCGCGCCTGGCGCGCGGCACTCCCGGGCTTACTGGATAGGTTTTATCGCCATGGCTAAAGGCCCTGTTTTAATCACCGGCGGTGCGGGTTTCATTGGTTCGCACCTGACCGACGCCTTGCTCGCCAAGGGGCATGCGGTGCGGATCCTCGATGATCTGTCCACCGGCAAGCGCAGCAACCTGCCGCTGGACAACCCGGCGGTCGAGCTGATCGAAGGCGACGTCGCCGATGCCGCGCTGGTGGCCCGGGCCATGGCCGGTTGCAGCGCCGTGGCGCACCTGGCGGCGGTGGCTTCGGTGCAAGCCTCGGTGGATGACCCGGTGCGCACCCACCAGAGCAATTTCATCGGCACCCTGAATGTCTGCGAAGCCATGCGCCAGAGCGGGGTGAAACGCGTGCTGTTCGCCTCCAGCGCGGCGGTCTATGGCAACAACGGCGAAGGCGAGCCCATCGACGAAGACACCCCCAAGGCCCCGCTCACACCCTATGCCTCGGACAAACTGGCCAGCGAGTTCTACTTCGATTTCTATCGCCGCCAGCACGACCTGGAACCGGTGGTGTTCCGCTTCTTCAACATCTACGGCCCGCGCCAGGATCCGTCCTCGCCGTATTCGGGCGTCATCAGCATCTTCAGCGAACGGGCGCAGAAAGGCCTGCCGATCACCGTGTTTGGCGACGGCGAGCAGACGCGGGACTTTGTCTATGTGGAAGATCTGGTGGACTTGCTGGTGCAGGCCATCGAGAAGCCCGAGGTGGAAGTGGGTGCGGTGAACGTCGGCTGGAACCAGGCCACGACCCTCAAGCAGATGCTCCAGGCCCTGGCCGCCGTAGTGGGGGACCTGCCGCCGATCAGCTACGGCCCGGCGCGCTCCGGCGACATCCGCCATTCCCGGGCGGACAACCATCGGCTGTTGCAACGCTTCAGCTTCCCTCAGCAGACACCGATGAGCGTGGGCCTGGCGCGGTTGTTGGGGCGCTGAGACTCTCCCCGCCCAAAAAACACTGTGGGCGCGAGCTTGCTCGCGATAGCGGTAGGTCAGTCAACATCTTTGTTGGCTGATCCACCGTCATCGCGAGCAAGCTCGCTCCCACAGGGATGTTTGTACCTTCAAGTCTTGGGTCAGAACTTGTAGCCCAACCCCACCATGTAGACGAACGGATCCACATCGACGTCCACCTTGGCCCGGGTGCCGCCGGCCACGGCGTTGTTGTCCACATAGGCGGTGGTGTCGATGTCGATGTAGCGGATCTGGCCGTTGATCATGATGTTGTCGGTCAACATGTAGTCAGCACCGACTTGCCACGCCATGCCCCAGCTGTTGCTTGCGCGAAAGTTGCTGAAACCGTTGGCGCTGGCGTCGCTGCCGACGTGTTCGTCATAGATCCAGGTGTAGTTGATGCCCGCGCCGACGTAAGGCTGGAACGCCGACTTGGCGTCGAGAGGGTAGTAGACCAGGCTCAGGGTCGGCGGCAAGTGCTTGAGGGTGCCGAGCTTGCCATTGGCCGCGCCCAGGGCGGTGCCTTTGAGCTTTACGTCGTGCTCGAACGGCGAGGCCGCCAGCAGTTCGATGCCCAGGTTGTTGGTGATCATGTAGGCGAAGTTCAGGCCCAGTTGCGTGTCGCTGCTCATGGTCGCCTTGCCACCCAGGTCGGCGCCGGCCAGGGGGCCACGGTCGACCTTGACGCTGGAGCTGTCGGCGTCCGGGTTGACGGTGATCGCACCGGCGCGAACGATGATGTCGCCGGCGGTATGGGCCTGGGCGAGCGGGGCCGCGAGGGCGAGGGCAACGAGGGACGCGCTGAGCAAGGACTTGTTCATGGGGGCTCCAAAGGGCATCGAAATTTGATGTCCCATGGTACGAAGCCGTCTGGCCCGGTCTTTTGACACAGCTCAATGAGTCAGGGGGTGTTTAATTGACTCAGCTCAATGAAATGATGATGAGTCAATTTCGAGGCCCCCTTCGCGAGCAAGCCCGCTCCCACAATAGACCGAGTTTCTTCAGGAAGAATGCGATCAAAACTGTGGGAGCGGGCTTGCTCGCGAAAGCTATCTAACAGGCAACAACTAATAGCCAGATTCACTCCGGCAGCTCATACACATAAATCTTCTCAGCCTCCATCTGATACCCGGCATCGGCCAGTTCACTGGTGGACGGCTTGACCTGCATCGGCCCCTCGACCCAGTACGGTTGGTACAGCTCATCGAGCTTGACCCCGACTTCGCTTTTCACATGCACGATCTGGTTCGACGGCGGTGGCGGCACATGGATGCAGGCGCCGAAATATGGCACCAGCAGGAAATCCGTGGTGCGGCCTTCCTCGCTGACTTCCAGCGGCACGATGTAGCCCGGCAAGCGAATCTGCTGGCCGTCGAGGGCCTTGACCACCGGGGCGTTGGGCAGGTCCTGCTTGGCCGCGGGCGCGGCTTCGGCGGCCAACGCATCACTCATCTTCGACAGGTCATGCAGCGGCGTCATGTTCGGCACTTCCGGCGGTGCGTCCGGCGGGATCATTTCCGACCAGGCCAGGTCCCTCGGCTCGGCCGCCCACAACGGCAGGGTGACCATCATCAACAGCGCTAGCAGGGCGCGGGGCATTTTCAAGGTCCTCATAGACGGATCGACAGGCCGTCGGCCAACGATTGGCGATAGGCGCGCCAGGCCGGCACGCTGCCCATCAGCAGGGCGGCGACCAGGATGCCAGCCAGCAGCGTCCATTCATATTCGTTCGGCCAGCCCAGCGGCAAGTACAAACCGTAGGCCGACTGCACGTAACCCTGGGCGGCGGCGATGCCGATGTACAGCAGTGCCAGCCCGGCGGTGACCCCGGCCAATGCCAGGGCAAAGGCTTCGAGCACCAGCAGCGTCGCGATGTGCCACGGCCGCGCGCCCACCGAACGCAGGATCGCCATTTCCCGGCGACGTTCGTTGAGGCTGGTGAGGATTGCCGTGAGCATGCCGATCAACCCGGTCAGCACCACGAACAGCGAAATCACGAACAGGGCTTTCTCCGCCGTGCCCATCAGGCTCCACAATTCCTGTAGGGCTACGCCGGGCAGGATCGCCAGCAGCGGTTCGCCACGGAACTCGTTGATCTCGCGTTGCAAGGCAAAGGTCGAAATCTTGCTGTTGAGGCCAAGCATGAACGCGGTGATCGCCTGGGGCGTGAGGTCCATGTTGCGGGCCTGGTCGGCGCTGATGCGTCCGTTGCCCTGGGCCGGCACACCGTTCTTCCAATCAACATGGATCGCTTCCATGCCGCCGAGGCTGATGTGCAGCGTGCGGTCCACCGGGGTGCCGGTGCGCTTGAGAATCCCGACCACAGTGAAGGGCTTGTCGTCATGCTTGACCAGGCTGATCGCCGCCACGCCGTGGGCCAGCACCAGTTTGTCACCGAGCTTGTAATGCAGCGCTTCGGCGACTTCGGCGCCGAGCACCACTTCGAACGGATCGGTGGCGAACGCCCGGCCATCGGCCAGCTCCAGGTGTTGCCGGCGGCCGTACTGGTAGTGCTCGAAGTAGGCCTCGGTGGTGCCCATCACCCGATAACCACGATGGGAATCGCCGAGGGACATGGGGATCGCCCACTTCACTTTCAGGTTGTTGGCGAACTGCTCGAAGCTGTCCCAGCGAATGTTGTTGGTGGCGTTGCCGATGCGAAACACCGAGTACAGCAACAGGTTCACGGAGCCGGAGCGGGCGCCGACGATCAGGTCGGTGCCGCTGATGGTGCTGGCGAAACTGGCCCGCGCCTCGGTGCGCACCCGTTCCACCGCCAGCAGCAGGCACACCGACAGGGCGATGGCGAATGCGGTGAGGATCGCGGTGAAGCGGCGGTTCGCCAGGCTGGCCATGGCTAGACGGAACAAATACATCTCAAACCTCGAGTGGCGTGGCGGCACGATTGAGATCGGCCAGCGAGAGGTGGCGGTCGAACAGCGGTGCCAGGCTCTGGTCGTGGCTGACGAACAACAGGCTCGAGCCGGCCTCGCGGCATTCAGCGAACAACAGCCGCAGGAAGTTTTCCCGAGCGTCGTAGTCCAAGGCCGAAGTGGGTTCGTCGGCGATCACCAGTTCCGGTTGGCCAATCAGCGCCCGAGCCGCGGCGACCCGTTGTTGCTGGCCGATGGACAGCGAGTCGGCGCGGCGCTCCAACAGCTTCGCATCGGTCAAGCCCAGGTGGGCCAGCAGCGTGGCGGCGGCTTGATCGACACTGCCATGGCGCTGGATGGCCCGTTGCGCACGCAGCTTGGAGAAATGGCAGGGCAGTTCGACGTTCTCGCGCACCGAGAGAAACGGCAGCAGGTTGAATTGCTGGAAAATGTAGCCGGTGTGGTCCACGCGAAAGCGGTCTCGGCGGCCGGCGCCCAGTTCGCTGAGTTCCTGGCCCAGCAGGCGGATGCTGCCGCGATCCGGCGTCTGCACCCCGCCCAGAAGCCCCAGCAACGTGGTCTTGCCGCTGCCGCTCGGGCCCTTGAGGAACAAGGTTTCGCCGGCTTCCAGGCGAAACGCCGGGATATCCAGCAAGGGCGGATGCCCGGGCCAACTGAAGCCCAGGTCGGACAGTTCGATGAGTGCTTGGGTCATGTTTGTCGCTTCAAAGTGGAACCTGTGGAAGACCTGTGGGAGCCGAGCTTGCTCGCGATGAGGCCATCACATTCAACTGGGTAGCTGACGGTTGGACTGCTATCGCGAGCAAGCTTTGCTCCCACCAGGCTTGCTCCCACATTTGGGTTTTGCGATGAATCAGAATTTCAGGGCTGGCGCCTTGGCCGTCACTTCCACACCTTGCTGGCCGCTCGGGCTGATCAGTTGTACCTGAATTTTCTGGGTGGCCGGGAAGGTTTTGAACAGTGTGGCCAGGTCCAGGTTCTTCAAGGCGCCAGGGGCAGCACAGGTGAACTGGTAGTGGGCATGGATCTCGCTGTGCTCGCCGTGGTGCTCGTCGCCATCAGCGTCCTCGTCATGGTCGTGATCGTGGTCCGGTTCATCGCCAAACAACGGGCTTTCCAGTTCCTGCTGGGCCACGGTGCACGTGGCGGCGGCCGGCAGGTTGAACAGCGCCAGCGGCTTGTCCAGCTGTGCGCGTACGGCGGCGACCTTGGCCTTGTCGGCATCGCTGGTGGCGGCGTGTTCGAAGCCCACCAGGTTCATTGCCGGGCTTTCCAGCTCCAGTTCAAGGGTCTGGCCATCCAGGGCAGCGTTCAATCGAGCGACACCGTGTTCATGGGCGCCGAGGCTGCCATGTTCGTGATCATGATCGTGGTCATGCTCCACCGCCGCGTGAGCGACAGCCAATGGCAGCAAGGCGAACGGCAAAGCGAGAAGCAGACGACGCATGACGAGTCTCCGAAAAGGTTATGTAATCTTATAACGAAAGTGTGCAGAGTTTGACCGGCTGCTTGGCGTCGCGCAAGGGCCATGGGAGCATGCGTACATGAAATATTCAGGAGCACGGTGATGTTGCGGATACGCGGAACCGTCGGCGAATGGCCGGTGGACTTGACGATTGAGATGGATGAGGGCGACTGGGCGCAGCTCGGCGCGCAGTTGCAAGTGGCCAAGTCCGAGAACGTAGTGGCGCCTGCGGCCAAACCGGCGAATCAAGATGACGCCCAGTGGCAGATCGCTAAGGAGCTGTTGCGCAAGGCCGGGCAACTGAGCGGCCCGGACCTGTTGGAACAGCTCGAAGGCCTGACTGGCAGCGCCTCGGCGGGCAAGCGCTTGTTGGTGCGCTTGCGCCATAGCGCCGAGGTCAAGGTGCTGAGCGGCGCCGATACACCGCTCTACAGTTGGGTCGGTCAGTAAAGCGCGGCGAACAGCTTGCGGCGATAGGTCGTCACCAGCGGATGGTCGTTGCCCAGCAGTTCGAACACCTGCAACAAGGTCTTGTGGGGCAAGCCTTCGCTGTAGCCGCGGTTACGCACGAACAGCTTGAGCAGCGCATCGAGGGCCGCTTCGTACTGCTGGCGCGCCAGTTGCTGGATCGCCAGTTGGTACACCGCTTCATCGTCCTGCGGGTCTTTCGCCAGGCGGGCCTTGAGGTCGGCGGCGTCCGGTAGGTGCTTGGCCAAGCCGAGGAACTGGATCTGCGCCTTGGCACCGGCGAGGGCGGCCTTGTGCTCGTCGCTTTTCACCGCGTCGAGTACCGTCTGCGCTTCGTCCAGCTCGCCGCGCTCGGTCAGGCAGCGGGCGTACAGGATCAGGGCCTTGGCGTTGGTGTTGTCTTCACCCAGCAATACCGTGAGCACGGCTTCGGCATCGGCGAAACGACCGTCGTCGAACAGCGCCTGGGCCTGTTCGAACGGATCGGCGGCGGCCGGCGGCGGCATTTGCACATGGGGTTCGAGCATCGTCCGCACCGCCGATTCCGGCTGGGCACCGGCAAAGCCATCCACGGGCTGGCCGTCCTTGAACAACACCACGGTCGGCAGGCTGCGAATGCCGAAACGGGCGACAATGTCCTGCTCGATGTCGCAGTTGACCTTCGCCAGCAGCAGTTCGCCCTGGTAGCTCTCGGCAATGCTTTGCAGCATCGGCATCAGCGCCTTGCACGGCGCGCACCACTCGGCCCAGAAGTCCACCAGCACCGGTTTGTGGAAAGAGTTGGCGATCACCGACTGATCGAAATCGGCCGTGGTGGCGTCGAAGATGTAGGGCGTTTCCTGAGTCATGGGCAATCTCGTAGAGCGCTTGAATGGGGCAACTATACGGCTTGGTGGGGGGTGGCTGAAAGCGGGGTGGCAGTGAGAGGTGTATTGATTGGCAGGGCCTTATCGCGAGCAAGCTCGCTCCCACAGGAATCTCAAGTGTTCATGCGGGCCCTGTGGGAGCGAGCTTGCTCGCGATGCTTCTATGAGTCAGCGCCGAGCGTGGTACAGGCTCACATGCCGAAACTCCTCGGGCTCGGCCAGGTCCGGCAGGGTCATGGCCTGGAGCATTTCGATGCGCCGGTACAGCGGATGCTGGAAATCCCGCACCCGGGAATCGGCCACCAATGCCTCGCGGCCACGGCTGAGGAATTGATCGAGCAGCGGCAGGTTGGCCCGGTCGTAGAGCACGTCGGCGACCAGGATCAGGTCGAAGCGATCAGCCTCGGCGAAAAAATTCGTCGAATAACCCAGCGCCACGCCGTTGAGCGCGGCATTGGCCTGGCAGGCGGCAATCGCCAATGGGTCCAGGTCGCAGGCCACCACTTCCAGCGCCCCGGCCTTGACCGCCGCGATGCCTGCCACGCCGGAGCCGGCGCCAAAATCCAACACCCGCTTGCCCTCGACCCACCGCGGCTGTTCGGCCAGGTAGCGGGCCATCGCCAGGCCGCTGGCCCAGCAGAAACTCCAATAGGGCGGCTCGTGGAGGATGCGCCGGGTTTCTTCCGGGCTGAAGGCGCGATCCATGTTGTCGCCGTCGATCAGCCACAACTTCAAGTCAGTGCCGGGTAGCGGACAAGCCACCAGGCGCGCGTCGCCCAGCAATTCACTCAACGCCCGTTGCAAGTCTTGCGGTGCATTCATGGGGCTTTGACGAATTGCAGGGTGCCCAACGCCTGGGTGGTCGGTTGACTGATGCGTTGCTCCGGCAAGTGCAGGATCAACTGGCCGGACTGGCTGGCGCGGCCACGCAGTTCCACGCGGGCGCCGACCGGGAAGGCTTGCGGGTTGAAGCGCAGGCGGAAGGGCAGGGCCTGATTGGTGCCGATCAGGCTGGAACTGGCGAGCAATTGCTGCGGACGGTCTTTCTCGTCGATCACCAGCAACGCCAATTCGACCTCGGCACCGGCCGGCACGCCTTGCAAGGTGCCGCTCAACTCACGCTGATGCGCCGGCAGCGGCCCCAGCTCGGTGGCCTGCCGGGCCTTTTCCTGGGCCTGTTTCGGCGCGGGGGCCGGAGCAGGAGCGGCGGGCTTTGGGGCATCGCTGCTGCACGCCATCAGCAGGCTGAAAAAACTGAGCAAAACGAGCGATCGTAGCGGCATGTGTGGCTCCAGCAAGGTGAATTCCATGGATCTGACGGTAAGCCCGTCTGTATACCGTAAACCCTATGGCTTGTCTTGCCAGTGGGATGCGCTACCATGGCCCTCCCTTTTTTTGTTGCCTGCCACCATGCACTGTCCCTTCTGCGGTGCCAACGACACCAAGGTCATCGACTCGCGACTGGTCGCCGAGGGCGAACAAGTCCGCCGCCGCCGCGAATGCCTGGCTTGCGGCGAACGTTTCACGACGTTCGAGACCGCTGAACTGGTGTTGCCGCGCCTGATCAAAACCGACGGCAGCCGCCAGCCGTTCGACGAAGAAAAACTGCGCGCCGGCATGCAGCGCGCCCTGGAAAAACGCCCGGTGAGCGTCGAACGCCTGGAAGCGGCGCTGGTGCACATCAAGCACAAGCTGCGGGCCACCGGCGAGCGCGAGGTCAAGTCCCTGGTGGTCGGAGAGCTGGTGATGGCCGAGCTGCAGAAGCTCGACGAAGTCGCCTACATCCGTTTCGCCTCGGTATACCGACGCTTCCAGGACCTGAACGAGTTCCGCGAAGAAATCGACCGCCTGGCCCGCGAACCGGTGAAACAATGACCGCCTCGGCGCAGCAGGCCGTCCTCGACGCCCATTACATGGCCCGTGCCCTGGAGTTGGCACGGCGCGGTCACTACACCACCCACCCCAATCCCCGGGTCGGTTGCGTGATCGTGCGGGACGGGCAGGTTGTCGGCGAAGGCTGGCACATCCGCACCGGCGAGCCCCATGCCGAAGTCCATGCCCTGCGTGCCGCCGGCAATAATGCCAGGGGCGCCACGGTCTACGTGACCCTCGAACCGTGCAGCCATCACGGGCGTACGCCGCCGTGTGCCGATGCGTTGGTCAATGCCGGCGTGGCGCGGGTGGTGGCAGCGATGCAGGACCCCAACCCGGAAGTCGCCGGTCGCGGCCTGCAGCGCCTGGCCCAGGCCGGCATCGCCACGCAAAGCGGCGTGCTGGAAGGCGAAGCGCGCACGCTCAATGAAGGTTTTCTCAAGCGCATGGAACAGGGCCTGCCGTTCGTGCGGGTCAAGCTGGCCATGAGCCTTGATGGCCGCACCGCCATGGAAAGCGGCGAAAGCCAGTGGATCACCGGCCCGGCTGCACGCTCGGCGGTGCAACGCCTGCGCGCCCAGGCCAGCGTGGTGCTGACCGGCGCCGACACGGTGTTGGCGGACAACGCCCGGTTGACCGTGCGCGCCGATGAACTGGGGCTCGATGCCGAGCAGACCGCGTTGGTCATGAGCCGCCCGCCGCTGCGGGTGCTGGTGGACGGGCGCCTGCGGGTGCCGCTGGATGCGGCGTTTTTCAAGGCCGGCCCGGCGCTGGTCGCTACCTGCATGGCGGTGGAAGAACAATACGCCAACGGTCCCGAATGCATGATCGTGGCCGGCGATGACGGCCAGGTCGATCTGCATCGCCTGCTGGTGGAGCTGGCGGGCCGTGGCGTCAATGAGGTGCTGGTGGAGGCCGGTCCGCGCCTGGCGGGGGCTTTCGCCCGGCTGGGGTTGGTGGATGAGTTCCAGATTTTCATCGCTGGCAAATTCCTCGGTTCTTCGGCGCGGCCACTGCTGGACTGGCCGCTGGCGCAGATGAAAGACGCCCCGGCGCTGAAAATCACCGAAATCCGCGCCGTGGGCGATGACTGGCGAGTCATCGCCGTTCCCGTTCCACCGGCCAGCGTATAATTCCCGGCTTTCGCTCAAGCGGCGGCCCGTTCTCGAGGAGGACTCCATGTTTACCGGCATCATCGAATCCATCGGCAGCATCCGTGCACTCACCCCCAAGGGCGGCGATGTGCGGGTCCATGTCGAAACCGGCAAGCTCGACCTGAGCGACGTCAAGCTGGGCGACAGCATCGCGGTAAACGGCGTGTGCCTGACCGCCGTCGAATTGCCGGGCAACGGTTTCCTGGCGGACGTCAGCCGCGAAACCCTCGACTGCACGGCCATGAACGACCTCAAGAGCGGCAGCCCGGTCAACCTGGAAAAAGCCCTGACCCCCACCACTCGCCTGGGCGGGCACCTGGTCAGCGGCCACGTGGACGGCGTCGGCGAAGTGGTCTCGCGCACGGATAACGCCCGGGCCGTGGAATTTCGCATCCGCGCCCCGAAGGAACTGGCCAAGTACATCGCCCATAAAGGCTCGATCACCGTCGACGGCACCAGCCTGACGGTCAACGCGGTGGACGGCGCCGAATTCCTGCTGACGATCATTCCCCACACGTTGAGCGAAACCATCATGGCTTCGTACCGGCCAGGTCGCCGGGTCAACCTGGAAGTCGACTTGCTGGCCCGTTACCTGGAGCGCCTGCTGCTGGGCGACAAGGCCGCAACGCCTGCAGCCGGTAACATCACTGAAAGTTTTCTGGCCGCCAACGGCTACCTCAAATCCTGACCCAAGGGGGTGCCGCGTGGCGCTCAATAGCATCGAAGAACTGGTTGAAGACATCCGCCAAGGCAAGATGGTCATCCTCATGGATGACGAAGACCGCGAGAACGAAGGCGACCTGATCATGGCCGCCGAATGCTGCAAGGCCGAGCACATCAACTTCATGGCCAAGCATGCCCGCGGGCTGATCTGCATGCCGATGACCCGCGAGCGCTGCGAGCTGTTGAAGCTGCCGCTGATGGCGCCGCGCAACGGCTCGGGCTTCGGCACCAAGTTCACCGTGTCCATCGAGGCCGCCGAGGGCGTGACCACCGGGATCTCCGCCGCTGACCGCGCACGCACCGTACAGGCCGCTGCCGCCCGGGACGCCAAGGCCGAAGACATCGTCAGCCCCGGCCACATCTTCCCCCTGATGGCCCAGGCCGGCGGCACCCTGGCCCGCGCCGGCCACACCGAAGCGGCGTGCGACCTGGCGCGCATGGCCGGTTTCGAACCCAGCGGCGTGATCTGCGAAGTGATGAACGACGACGGCACCATGTCCCGTCGCGCGGAACTGGAAACCTTCGCCGCCGAACACAACATCAAGATCGGCACCATCGCCGACCTGATCCACTACCGGATGATCCATGAACGTACCGTTCAGCGGATTGCCGAGCAGCCACTGGACAGCGAACTGGGGCAGTTCAACCTGGTGACCTACCGCGACTCGGTGGAAGGTGACGTGCACATGGCGCTGACCTTGGGCACCGTATGCGCCGAAGAGCCGACCCTGGTGCGGGTGCACAACATGGACCCGCTGCGCGACCTGCTGATGGTCAAGCAACCCGGCCGCTGGAGCCTGCGGGCCGCCATGGCCGCCGTGGCCGAGGCCGGCAGCGGCGTAGTGTTGCTGCTCGGGCACCCGCTTGATGGCGACGTGCTGCTGGCGCACATCCGCGAAACCGCCGACCAGGCGGCGCCGAAAAAACCGACCACCTACAGCATTGTCGGTGCCGGTTCGCAGATCCTTCGGGACCTGGGCGTGCGTAAAATGCGCCTGATGAGCGCACCGATGAAATTTAATGCGATATCCGGTTTCGATCTGGAAGTTGTAGAATACGTGCCCTCTGAATAATGACCTCATTCAATTGAGAAAGGGGCCTCCTGTGGGAGCGAGCTTGCTCGCGATAGCAATGTGTCAGGTAACAACCGTGTTGCTGATCTGGCGCCATCGCGAGCAAGCTCGCTCCCACAGGGGCCTTCGTCCTCGATTGAAGTTAGTATTCGTGGCTAATATCACTGAAGGAGCGCGTATAGAACGCGCTCTGGCTCTTTAAGAGATCTGACGAATGACCCTGAAGACCATCGAAGGTACCTTCATCGCCCCCAAAGGCCGCTACGCTCTGGTAGTGGGCCGTTTCAACAGTTTCGTGGTCGAGAGCCTGGTGGGCGGTGCGGTCGATGCCCTGGTTCGCCATGGCGTGAGCGAAAGCGACATCACTATCATCCGCGCCCCTGGCGCCTTCGAAATTCCGCTGGTTGCGCAGAAAGTCGCTCAAAAGGGCGAATATGCGGCGATCATCGCCTTGGGCGCGGTCATTCGTGGCGGTACTCCGCACTTCGAATACGTGGCTGGCGAATGCACCAAGGGCCTGGCCCAAGTGTCCATGGAATTCGGCGTGCCGGTCGCTTTCGGCGTGCTGACCGTTGATTCCATCGAGCAAGCCATCGAACGTTCCGGCACCAAGGCCGGTAACAAAGGTGCCGAAGCTGCCCTGTCCGCCCTGGAAATGGTCAGCCTGCTGGCGCAGTTGGAGGCCAAGTGATTAGCGACGAAAGCGATCGTTTCAACCCGCGCGATCCAAAGCCTGCGGATGCCGGCAAGCCGTCGAAAAGCGTCAAGCGCCGTGAAGCCCGTCAGCTCGCGACGCAAGCGCTGTACCAATGGCACATGGCCAAGCAATCGCTGAACGAGATCGAAGCGCAATTTCGGGTCGATAACGATTTCAGTGATGTAGACGGTGCTTATTTCCGCGAGATCCTGCATGGCGTGCCGGCTCACAAGACCGAGATCGACATCGCCCTGGCACCTTGCCTGGACCTGACGATCGACGAGCTGGACCCGGTTGAGTTGGCGGTGTTGCGCCTGTCCACCTGGGAACTGATGCAGCGCGTCGACGTGCCGTACCGCGTGGTGATCAACGAAGGGATCGAGCTGGCGAAAGTCTTCGGTTCCACCGATGGCCACAAGTTCGTCAACGGTGTGCTCGACAAGCTCGCCCCACGCCTGCGTGAAGCCGAAGTGAAGGCGTTCAAGCGCTGATTGGCGCTTGAGCGACACTTAATGGGTGAGTTCGAGCTGATCCGTAACTACTTCGCCGCCGCGCCTTGTGCGCAGGGCGGCGAGGGCGTTGCGCTGGGGATCGGCGACGACTGCGCCCTGCTGGCCGTTCCTCCCGGGGAGCAGCTGGCGGTGTCCACCGACACGCTCGTGGCCGGCGTACACTTTCCAGACCCTTGCGATCCGTTCCTGCTCGGCCAGCGCTCGCTGGCCGTGGCGGTCAGCGACCTGGCCGCGATGGGCGCCAAGCCCTTCGCCTTTACCCTTGCCTTGACCTTGCCGACGGTGACCACCGATTGGCTGCAAGCCTATGCCCGCGGTTTGAACCAGATGGCCCAGGCCTGTGGCGTGGCGCTGGTGGGAGGCGACACCACGCGCGGGCCGTTGAGCCTGACCCTGACGGTATTCGGCCATGTGCCTGGCAGCCAGGCCTTGACCCGCGGCGGCGCGCAGCCCGGCGACCTGCTGTGCGTCGGCGGCGAGTTGGGCAATGCCGCCGGCGCATTGCCGTTGGTGCTTGGCCAGCGTCACGCCGAGCCCGCCATCGCCGAGCCGCTGTTGGCTCATTATTGGTCACCGCGACCACAGATTGCCTTGGGCCTGGCGTTGCGGGGCAAGGCCAGCGCGGCGATGGATATTTCCGATGGCTTGCTGGCCGATTGCGGGCATATCGCCCTCGCATCCGGGGTGGCCTTGCAGGTGGAACGGGACCGACTGCCGCTGTCCAACGCTCTGCTAGCGTTTTTTGGCCGGGCGGATGCTGAGCAGGCCGCCCTGAGCGGTGGTGACGATTACGTGCTGTTGTTCGCCGTGCCACCAAGCCGATGGCCGGCGTTGCAGGCCGAAGGCGGGCCGATCCATGTGATCGGCAGCGTACTGGCCGGACAGGGCGTCACGCTGGTCGACGACGTCGGGCACGACATCACCCCGCAAACACGGGGCTATCAACATTTTCGGGAGACACCGTGACAGATCATCCCAACCAGGTCCCGGCAGAGTTCGTTCCGCCTTCGGTCTGGCGCAATCCCTGGCATTTCCTGGCGTTTGGCTTCGGTTCGGGCACTTTACCCAAAGCGCCGGGCACCTGGGGCTCGCTGGTTGCGCTACCCTTCATACCGTTGTGGCAGATGTTGCCGGACTGGGGCTACTGGTTGATGCTGGGCATCACCATGCTGTTTGGCTTCTGGCTATGTGGCAAAGTGGCGGACGACCTGAGGGTGCACGATCATGAAGGTATCGTCTGGGACGAAATGGTCGGCATGTGGATCACCTTGTGGTTGGTACCGGAGGGCTGGTACTGGTTGCTGACGGGATTTCTGGTGTTCCGTTTCTTCGATATCCTCAAGCCGTGGCCGATCCGCTGGATCGACCGGCATGTGCACGGAGGTGTCGGGATCATGCTTGACGATGTACTGGCCGGGGTTTTCGCCTGGCTGGCAATGCAGGGATTGGTGTGGTGTTTCACCTGAAGGAGCCAGGCATGGGCGTAAGCCGCGCACTACTGCTGTTGCTGTGTTTGGGAGCCTGTGTGGCAGCGGGGGCGGCCCAGTCGGCGCCATTGCCCGCCAAGGTCCGCGCGGCCAGCGAGGAGTGGGCCGACTACACCCAGGCCGATGGCCAGGGCATGGGCTGGGATATCTTGCGGGCGGTGTTCGAGCCCGAAGGCGTCAAGCTGGAAATCCGCAGTGTGCCCTACACCCGCTCGATCGGGTTGGTACAGCGTGGCGAAGTTGACGTGCAGGTCGGCGCCTATCGGGATGAGTCCGAAGGCGTGCTCTACCCGAGGTGGCACTACGACGTCGATCATATCTATGCCCTGGGGTTGGCCTCCAAGCCGACGCCCACCCTGGCGACGATTGGCAACTATCGGCTGGTATGGATGCGCGGGTACGAATACAACAATTACCTGCCCAACATCCGGCGTTTCAATGAGATCCACCGGGCGGTGGGTATCTTGCCGATGCTGATTCATGAGCGAGCGGATTTCTACATCGATGCGTCGATGGAAATCGAAGAAGTGCTCGCCAAGGCCGATGATCCCAAGCAATTCAAACTCTCACCGTTGATTAATTTGCCGCTGTACCTGGGCTTCGCCAACACTGAAAACGGTCGTGTGCTGCGTGCGCTGTTTGACCAGCGCATGGAAGTGTTGGTGAAGAGCGGCCAGTTGAAGCCGATTTTCGAACAGTGGAAGCAACCCTATCCTTTTGACGAGCACGGCAAGCCACCGAAGCCTTGATCAAACTTTTCGATACTAGTGGCCTGTGTGGTCAGTTCTGTTAGTCAACTTCGGCGCCAGAAGCCCATATCCTGCGTTGCTGCTCCTCGCCATAGCGGGCTATGACTCGTCACAGCGCCTTGGTTATGGACTTCTGGCATCCGAATTTGAACTAACGAACTAACCACACAGGCCACTGGCCGATAATTCAGCCTAAGCGTCTGCCGGATCGTGCTGTTACAATGCCCGTCTCTGCGAATCTCCAGTACTAGATCAGGAGCACACCGGTGCCTGTCGTTTTTGTTGCCGCTTCCAAGCTGCCAACGCCCTTTGCGCAATTCACCATGCATGGTTTTCTCGATGAGGCCACCGGCCGTGAGCACGTCGTGCTGAGCCTGGGTGATGTCGCCGACGGTTCTGCGGTGCTGGGCCGCTTGCATTCCGAATGCCTGACGGGCGATGCATTGTTCAGCCAGCGCTGCGATTGCGGTTCGCAACTCGAGGCCGCGCTGCAGGCCATCGCCCGGGAAGGCCGTGGCGTGTTGCTGTACCTGCGCCAGGAAGGCCGTGGCATTGGCCTGTTGAACAAGATCCGCGCCTATGAGCTGCAAGACGGCGGCGCCGATACCGTGGAAGCCAACGAACGCCTGGGCTTTGCCGCCGACCTGCGTGACTACAGCATATGCCTGCCGATGCTGGAGCACCTGGGCGTCAAGTCGCTGCGCTTGATGACCAACAACCCGCGCAAGGTCAAGGCGTTGACCGACATGGGTATCGTGGTGGCCGAGCGTGTGCCGCTGCACACCGGTCACAACCCCCACAACAAACTCTACCTGGCGACCAAGGCCAGCAAGCTCGACCACATGATGGGCAACGAGCACCAGGGCGAGGTTGATCGGGCGTGACGCGCGGTCAGGTTCGGCGGCGGCTGTCGGTCAGTTGGTGGCAATACCTGGCCCTGGCCTTGCTGCCCTTGTTTGTTATCAACGCGGTGTTCGGCCAGGGCGAAGCGATTCTGCCGGTGCTGGCGATGCCGCTGTTCATTGCCGGCGTGGCGTCGATGTTTGTCAGCCTGCGCTTCTTCGGGCCGTATAAACAGGCCTTGATCACCACCCAGAAAGCCCTCGACACGCCCGAAGAACCCCAGGCCTGGATTGATTTGGCGGCCCGTCGCCGCGCCGCTTTGCTGGTGGCCGGGTTGCCGGCCTGGGTTGGCGCCCTGGCGGTGTTCGTTGGGCTGGAAGCGGTGCCGTTGATGCTGCTGGCCTTGTCGACCGCCGTGTTGTTCTACCTGTACCGCATCCCGCGTCAACTCGGCTGATGAGCCGCTGGCTGGCGGTCTTGCTGCTGGCCGTCAGCGCCTCGACGATGGCGGCCTCGCGGGTCGTCAGTCTCGCGCCCTCGCTGTCGGAAATCGTCGTTGAGCTGGATTCCGCCGACCTGTTGGTAGGCGTGCTGGATGGCGGTGAGCGTCCGCCGGTGCTCAAGGCAGTGCCCTCGGTGGGTCGTTACGGGCAACTGGAGATGGAGCGCTTGCTCAGCCTCAAGCCCGATCTTCTCCTGCTCTGGCCCGGCAGTGTCGGCCCGGCCCAGCGCGAGCAGCTTAAAACGCTGGGCATTCCCATCTATACCGCCGAGCCTCGCAGCCTCGACCAACTCATCACGCAAATCGAAACCATCGCCTTGCAACTCGGTCGTCCGGAGCGCGGCGTGCAGCGGGCGGCGCAGTTGCGCGTGCGTCTCGAGGGGTTACGCCAGCGCTATCGACGGGACCCGCCGTTGCCGGTGTTCTACCAAGTCTGGGACCGGCCGCTATACACCGTCGGTGGCAGGCAGATCATCAGTGATGCGCTGGCGGTGTGCGGGGCGCGCAACGTCTTCGCCGACCTGAGCGTGCCGGCTCCGCAGGTGAGTGTGGAAGCGGTGCTGCAGCGCAATCCGCAAGTCATCCTCGCTACGGAGCAGGCGCAGCTCAATGCCTGGAAAACCTGGCCGGTGGCGCAGGGGCGATTGCTGCTGGTCAACGACAAGGGGCTGGAACGGCCCAGTGGGCAGATGATCGAGGCGACGGCGCGGTTGTGTGAGTTGATTGCGCCAGATCGGTAGACCGCGGCGCCTGCAATCGCGAGCAAGCTCGCTCCCACAGAGGATGTGTGGCGAGCGCCAATTCCATATTCACAACAGGCCAACTGTGGGAGCGAGCTTGCTCGCGAAGAGGCCGGCCCAGGCACTACAAATCCCAGATCAGAGTGCCGGGGTCCAAGTCACCCCAAACAACCAACTCCGACCTTCCTCCCGATACCCATATTGCCCTCCATCATGGCTATACAGCGCCCGGCTGTACCCTTTGTCCAACAGGTTATCCACCTTCATCTCCAGCTTCACCTCCCGGGTCAACGCCCAACTGCCGCGCAACCCGAGCAGGGCATAGCCGCCCAGGGCGTTGCGGTTGTCTTCCTCGTCGTAACTGCTGCTCACCGCTTGCCAGGTGGCGCCCAGGCCCAGCCGATCGAATTGCCGATCCAGGTCCAGGCTCAACGTCCGCCGGGCGCGGCGGGCGAGGGTGTGGCCGCTGTCGCGGTCCCGTGGGTCGATGATGGCCAGGGCCAGATTGCCCTGCCAGCCGAACAGATCCTGCAGGTAGGCCATCTCGAAACCGTTGATCCGCGCCGAGACGACGTTCTGCGGGCGGGAGTCGCGGCCAAAGATGATCGCGTCCTCCAGGTCGGTGCGGTACAGCGAGGTTTCCAGGCGGGCGCTGTCGCTCAGTTGGCTGCGCCATTGCAGTTCGTAGCTCTTGGCTGTCTCGGGTTTCAGGTCCGGGTTGCTGTAGTCCGGGTAGTACAGGTCGTTGAAGGTCGGCGCGCGGAAGCTTTCGCTGTAGGTCAGCAGCACGTCGTTGTCCGGGTTGACCGGCAGGGTCAGGGTGCCGCTCCAACTGTTCTGTCCACCAAATTGCTGGTTCTGGTCGCGGCGCAGGCCCAGCTCTGTCGAAAAGGTTTCGGCCTGGAAGCGGTGCTGGATAAACGCTGCGCGGTTCCAACGGCTGTCTTCGTCGAACGGCGTGCTGCTGTTGACCCGGTCCTGATACCAGTCGCCACCCACGATCAGGCTGTTGCGCGCGTTCAGGGTCACATCGTTCTGCCAGGTCACGGAATCGCGGTAGGTGTTGAAGACTTCGCGGACGTCGCTGAGCTTGTCGAAGGTTTTTTCGCGGTTTTCGCTGTGGCCCAGTTCCAGGCGCGACTTCCAGCTGTCGTTGATTCGGCCATCCATATAGGTGCTGAAGCTGCTCACCGCGAACTCGCTATAGGGTTGCTGGGGCAGGGATTCGATGGCGGCCGGGTTGTCGTATTCGCTCTTGCCGCGGTTATCCAGCAGGTTCAGGCCAACTTCCAAGTCATCGCTGGCGGCATGGCTCAGGCTCAGGCTGAAGGACTGGTTGCGATTGGCATCGTTGTCGCGGTCGCTGGCGTAGGAGTCGTGGGTCCGATTGCTGCCGGCGCTGTCGTCGAGGCTGGCGCCGAGGTTGAAGCGGGTCTGCTCATCGCCGCCGGACAGACCTACACTGCGCTCCCAGGTCTGGTGGCTGCCGACCCCCACATGCAGGCGCGGTTGCAGGCCTTGCTCGCTGCCGCGCCGGGTGAAAATCTGGATCACCCCGCCCACGGCATCGGCACCGTAGATCACCGAGCGCGAACCGCGCAGCACTTCCACGCGCTCGATCTGGTTGATGTTCAGGCGCTGCAGGTTGCTGTCGCCGGAGGTGGCGTTGCCGATGCGCTGGCCGTCCACCAATACCAGGCTCTGGGCTGATTTGGTGCCGCGAATGTAAATCCCCGGCAGGCTGCCGCGCCCACCCAGGGGCGCCACTTGCACACCAGGCACACGGCTGAGCAGGTCGGTGACGCTGGCCGGTTGCAGGCGGTCGATGTCGTCGCGGGTGAAGATCGTGTTGGCGGCGCTGCTGTCGTTACGGGCCTCGACCTGGCGGTTGGCGCTGATGACGATATCGGGCAGCTTCAGGGCCTGGTCGCGTTCGAAGGTGTCGGCGAGCAGGTTGGGGATGGGGAGCAGGGCGAGGGCTAGGGTGAGGCGGCGTTTCATTGATGTTCCGATCATGCTGATTCACACCAAGCCAGTGTGGGAGCGAGCTTGCTCGCGATAGCGGGAGATCAGTCAATTAATGATTGGCTGACACACCGCTATCGCGAGCAAGCTCGCTCCCACAGGGGGCTTGTGTTGGCTGTACTTACAAGCCCAACAACTGCAACCGTTGACGCACCGCCGCTTCGATCCCAACCTCGTCCAAGCCGCATTCGGCCAGCATTTGCGCCGGCTTGGCGTGTTCGACGTAGGCATCTGGCAGGCCCAGGTGCAGCACCGACTTGAGGATGTTTTCCCGCGCCAGGAACTCACTGACCGCCGCTCCGGCGCCGCCCATGATGGCGTTCTCCTCGACGGTCACCAGCAGTTCATGGCTGCCGGCCATCTCGCGCACCAGGGCTTCGTCCAAGGGTTTGACGAAACGCATGTCCACCACGGTGGCGTCCAGGGTATCGGCGACTTTCAGGGCCTCGGCCAGTTGCACGCCGAACACCAGCAGGGCGGTTTGCTTGCCCTGGCGGCGAATCACGCCCTTGCCGATCTCGATGGGCTCGAGGTCGGCCGAGATCGTCGCGTTCGGGCCGGTGCCACGCGGGTAGCGCACCGCCGCCGGACCATTGAACAGGTGGCCGGTGGTGAGCATCTTGCGCAGCTCGTTTTCATCGCTCGGGGTCATCACCAGCATGCCGGGGATGCAGCGCAGGAACGACAGGTCGAAGCTGCCAGCATGAGTCGGGCCGTCTTCGCCCACCAGGCCGGCGCGGTCGATGGCGAACAACACGTCGAGGTTCTGCACCGCCACGTCATGGATCAATTGGTCGTAGGCCCGCTGCAGGAACGTCGAGTAGATCGCCACCACTGGCTTGGCGCCTTCGCAGGCCATGCCGGCGGCGAGGGTCACGGCGTGCTGCTCGGCAATCGCCACGTCGAAATAGCGCTGCGGGTAGCGTTCGCTGAAGGCCACCAGGTCCGAGCCTTCCTTCATCGCCGGGGTGATGCCCACCAGGCGCGGGTCGGCAGCGGCCATGTCGCAGAGCCATTGGCCAAAGACGCCGGAGTATTTCGGTCCGCCGGCTTTTTTCGGCGCGGCCGCCGGGGCGTCCACGGGTTCGAGCTTGGTGATGGCGTGGTAGCCGATCGGATCGACTTCCGCCGGGGCGAAGCCTTTGCCTTTCTTGGTGACCACGTGCAGGAACTGCGGGCCCTTGAGGTCACGCATGTTGCGCAGGGTGGCGATCAGCGTGGGCAGGTCATGGCCGTCAATGGGGCCGATGTAGTTCCAGCCCAGTTCTTCGAACAGCGTGCCGGGGACCAGCATGCCCTTGGCGTATTCTTCGGTGCGCCGGGCGATTTCCCAGGCGCCGGGCAGGCGCGACAAGACCTTCTTGCTGCCTTCGCGCATGCTTGCGTAGGTACGGCTGGAAAGGATCTTCGCCAGGTAGTTGGACAACCCACCGACATTGCGCGAGATCGACATGTCGTTGTCGTTGAGGATCACCAGCATGTTGGCGTCGACTTCCGGCGCGTGGTTCAGCGCCTCGAAAGCCATGCCCGCGGTCAGTGCGCCGTCGCCGATCACGGCAATCGCCTTGCGCTCGCTGTTTTGCAGGCGGGCGGCAATCGCCATGCCCAGGGCGGCGCTGATGGACGTACTGGAGTGGCCGACGCCAAAGGTGTCGTATTCGCTCTCGGAGCGACGCGGGAAGGCGGCGATGCCATCCTTCTGGCGCAGCGTGCCCATGCGCTCGCGACGATCGGTGAGGATCTTGTGCGGGTAGGCCTGGTGTCCGACGTCCCACACCAACCGGTCGTCCGGGGTGTCGAACACATAATGCAGCGCGATCGTCAGCTCGATGACGCCCAGGCCTGCACCGAAGTGCCCACCGGTCTGGCCGACCGTGTAGAGCAATTCCAGGCGCAACTCATCGGCCAGGGTTTCCAGCTCGGCTTCACCCAGGCGACGCAGGCCGTCCGGCGTGTTGGCGCGGTCCAGCAGGGGCGTGGTCGGGCGCTTGCGGGGGATCTCTTGAAACGTCGTGGGCATCAGGCGAATCGTTATAGGTATAGAAAGAGGCGGCAGTTTACCTTATGCATCGCAAGCTGCCCACGCGTAGGCCGGAACTTGGCCGATACGCAATCTTTAGGGTTGACCTTGTATCAGCTGCGTCGTTCGACGATATAACGCGCCAAGTCGCGCAACGGCTCGGCCGCCGCGTCAAAGGGTCGCAGCGCGGCCAGGGCCTGGTCGCGCAACTCCAGGGCATAGGCCTTGGCCGCGTCGAGGCCAAGCAGGGCCGGGTAGGTCGGTTTGTCGCGCGCGATGTCGGCGCCTTGGCGTTTGCCCAGGGTCTGGGTATCGCTTTCGACGTCGAGGATGTCGTCCTGCACCTGGAACGCCAGGCCGATGGCCCGGGCGTAGGTCTGCAAGGCTTGGAGTTGTGCGGGGGTGGCCCGACCGCTGGCCAGGGCGCCGAGCTTGACGCTGGCTTCGATCAAGGCGCCGGTCTTGTGCCGGTGCATGTATTCCAGGGCGCCCTGGTCCAGCTTCAGGCCCACCGAGCCCAGGTCGATGGCCTGGCCGCCGACCATTCCGGCCGGGCCTGCCGCCAACGCCAGGGCGCTGACCATGTCCAGGCGAACCTGCGCCGGGCAATCGCTCAAGGCCGGGTCCAGCAGGGCGCTGAAGGCCAGGCTCTGCAAGCCGTCGCCAGCCAGGATCGCGCAGGCTTCGTCGAATTGTTTGTGAGTGGTCGGCTGGCCGCGGCGCAGGTCGTCATCGTCCATGGCCGGCAGATCGTCGTGCACCAGCGAATAGGCGTGAATCAGTTCCACCGCACAGGCGGCGCCGTTGGCCTGTTCGGCCTGGCCGCCCAAGGCTTCGCACGCGGCATAGGCCAGCAGCGGCCGTACACGTTTGCCGCCGTTCATCACGCTGTAGCGCATGGCTTCGTACAGGCGCGCCAATTCCGGGCTCGGGGCGCTGAACAAGGTATCCAGTGCAGCATTGACCCGGGCCTGGCTGCTGGCCTGATACGCGCCGATCATTCAGGTTGTTCCGCGTCGAAAGGCTCTTCGGTCAGTTCACCGTCGCGTTCGAGCAGCAATTGCACCTTCTGCTCGGCCTGGGCCAGCGCCGCCTGGCAGTCGCGAGTCAAGCCGATACCTTGCTCGAAGGCGGTCAGCGAGTCTTCCAGCGACAATTCGCCGTTCTCCAGGCGTTCGACCAGCGTTTGCAGGTCGGCCAGAGATTGTTCGAAATCCAGTGCAGCTTTTTTGCGGGCCATGGCGGCTATTCCGGTTGACTGTTAAACCGGCGCGACACTAGCAGACATGGGGTGTTCGGGCAAATCAGGGCGGGGTGAATCGAAGCGCAACGGATGAACCGATACAGGCTGTGGTCGATCGGCTTTTGTGGCGAGGGAGCTTGCTCCCGCTCGAGCGCGAAGCGGTCGCCAATGCTTGGGGCCTGCTTCGCAGGCCAGCGGGAGCAAGCTCCCTCGCCACAGGGTGTTCAGTCGGCTGGATAGTTGATTCTGTACCGGGTGCTGCGTCCGCCACCGGGCATCCGCTCCAGGCAGCCTTTTTCCAGCAGTTCCGCCAGGTGTCGCGTGGCCGTCGCCTTTGAGACCTTGGCCACGGCCTGGTATTGAGCGGCACTGATCCCCTGTTCGAACCCTTTTTCACCTCCATCGAGTAGCCGGTTAAGCACTTTGGTCTGTTCAGGGGTGAGAGCTGAGGCGCGATGGGCCTGCCAGAACCGTGTCTTGCCCAGCACGCTTTCGATTTGCGCCATCGCGGTGTGCAGGCTGCGCAACAGCGTTTGCAGAAACCAGGTCAGCCAGGCGGTGATATCCAGCGTGGCCTTCTGGCTGTTTTCAAGGGTTCGGTAATAACCGGCGCGGTCATCCAGGATGCTTGCGGACATGGCGTAGAAGCGGATCGCCTGGGCCTCGCCCTGGGCCAATGCCAGGTCGGTCAGGGTGCGGGTCAGGCGGCCATTGCCATCGTCGAATGGGTGCAGGGTGACGAACCAGAGATGAGCGATGCCGGCTCGCAGCAACGGGTCGAGATCGACCTGATGACGGCTCGCCTCGAACCAGTCGACAAACCGCTGCAACTGATCTTCAAGACCCTGGCGCGGGGGGGGCTCGAAGTGAACGGTAGGTCGGTCCAACCTGCCCGAGACCACTTGCATCGGTTCATCGCCGCGTAGCGTGCCGACGCGGATCTGCCGATGAGCCAGATCGTTGGTTTGATCAGGAAACAGCCACTCGTGCCAATCCAGCAAGCGCTCGACAGTCAGCGGCTGGTTGAAATGCCGGGTTGCGTCCAGCAACAGATTCGCCAAGCCCTCGCTGCGTGGGCTGGCGGGATTATTGTCGACGGGCTCCAGGCCCAGTCGGCGAGCCAAGGACGAGCGCACCGAACCCACATTCAATTGTTCTCCTTCAATGGCCGAGGAGGTCACGATGTTTTGCAGCAAGGCATCCAGTTCGTTCTGGGCGTTGAGCGAAGCCGTGACCGCGCCGGTCATTCCGAGCAATTGACCTTGGGCCTGCACGCATTCGCGCAACAGCGGTGCCAATGCTTCCGCTTGCCAGTGGAAGTCGGGCCAGTCGGGCTGTTGCCAGATCCAATGAGGTGCCATGAGCCTGTCCAGAGAGGAATGAGCCGAATAATAGCGCTATTCGGCTCATTTCGTGAGCCGAATAAATCCCCTATTCGGCTCACGCTTCTCCCAGTACGTGATTTCCCACACAGAATCGCGTGTTCCCCGATTGTGAAAAATCCGTCAAATGGCTACTCTTCGCGCCATCTACGGCCCCTTGTAACGGGGCCTTCAGACGAAACCCGAATAATCACAAGCAGCGCCCTGGAAGGGCGCCGGGTTGCGTCGTGCATGGCAGGAGGCATACGTGCGTTTTCTTTCTTTATTGATCGTGTTGCTCGGTGCGCCGTTGGCGTGGGCCGCGCCTTCGGCTGAAATGTCGGAGCCGGTCGGCGGCTGGCGCTACAGCGGCTTGCTCGATCGTACGGAAAACCCGCAAGTCGCGTATCCCACGCCACCCATCGATCGCGGCATCCAGCGCAACCGCACGATGATCGAAGGCCAGATCAAGGCGATGGGCACGGCGCGCCAGCCCCACAGCCTGGCGGTCAACGGCAATCCACTGAATCTCTATACCGACGACGAAGGACGGTTCGCCCGGCCGTATGCGTTCGGCGCCGGCTCCAACAGCGTCGAGGTGCGCAGTTCCGAAGGCCAGTCCCTCAAGCGCGTGCAATTCTATGAAGCCAACAACCTGCGCACCCCGGCGCAGATCCGCGTGGTGCTGGGCTGGGACGACCCCAAGGCCGAGCTCGACCTGCATATCGTCACACCCGACGGCCAACATGCCTTCTTCGGTCGCCCGGCGCTGACCAACGGCGGCGGCCTCGACCCGGATGGCGTCGACGGTCCCGGCCCTGAGATGTTCACCATGACCGCGCCGATGCACGGCACCTACCTGGTCTACGTGAACTATTGGGGCAACTACGGCAGCGGCGGCTACAACTTCGATGAGACCAGCAACCAGAACGAGGTGATCACCTCGCAGATCAATCTGGTGCTCAACGAAAACACCGTCGATGAAAAACGCGAGACCTTTGTCGTGCCCCTGCGCGCCATTGGCGATCTGTTGCTGGTCAAGACTTTCAACTACTAAATCCGCTCCACGGATGAACAGGCCCTTGTGAATATGAGCGACAACACTGCTTCCCCGACCACGCCGACACCTGTCGCCAAACCTGTGCGCCGCTGGCCGGCGATACTGATCGGGCTGTGCCTGGTCGCCGGTGTGGCCGCCGGGCTGGGCTGGTTCATGACCAAGCCCAAGGCGCCGCCCATGGAATTGGCGTTGGACAAACTCGGCCTGAGCCGTCCCGACGGCTTGCTCGAGACCCATTCCCTGAGCCAGTTGCCCAAGGACCTGTTGGCGGTGCCGTTCCTCAAGGCCACGCTCACCGAGGACTTCGTCTTCTATTACGAAGCCCACGCCGATCGCCTCGGGCTGATCGGCAGCCTGCGCCGGATCATCTACGAGCATGACCTCAAGCTGCAGGACAGTCTGATCGAAGCGCTTTTCGACCAGCCGGCCGACGTCGCGTTGTGGCGCGGTGCGGACGGTCGCCTCAAGGATTTCCTGTTGGTGATGGATCGCGGCGGCCTGGCCAAGGTGCTGGAGCCGTTGGCGAAGGTCGCCTTGGATGACACCCAACTGAGCAAGCTCAGCGACCTCAAGGTCGGCGGCGACGACGTCGCGCTTTACCAGCTCAGCTACAACGCCAGCAAATCCCTGGCCTTCGCCTCCCACGGCGACAAACTGGTCGTGCTGTCCAACCCGACCAAGCTGTACGACCCGGCCAGCGGGTCGGCGGTGGAGCCGGGCAGCGTTTCGACGACCGCCCTGGCGGCCTTGCTCAACGGCGACAAACTGTTCCCTGAAGCCTTCGGCCTGCCGGCCAAGGCGCCGGAGGTCAAGCAACGCATCTCGGTCAACGCCAGCGTGCTCGCCATGGGCTACCAGCGGTTCATCCCAAACTTCGCCGGCTTGCGCTTCGATATGGACGACAAGGGCTGGCACAGCTTCCTGGCCATGGACGAACTGGAAAACCAGCCGGACTTCGACTTCAAGCCAATCTGGCAAGCCATGCCCATGGGCGCCAGCGCCTGCGTGGCCTTGCCCCTGGCGGCCGAGCAGCAGAAACCATTGCTGGTGAAACTGGGCGCCGAGGAAAAAGCCGCCCAGGCCATGGTCGATCATGTGACCGGTGCCGCCGGCCTGTGCTGGTACGCCGATTCGCGGCTGTACACGCCGCTGTTGGTGGCGAGCCTGAATGACGACGACGGCAAGCTCGACGCCGACCTGGGCAACCTGTTCGGTTCGATGGTCGGCGCCTACGAAAACAACGTCGCCGAACACGCGTTCCCGGTAGTGGAAAAGCAAGCAGGTTCGACGCACCAATGGCAACGCCAGGTCAGCTCCAACTTCGGGCCTTATTCGGCCAAGGAAGCCGAGCAACCCGAAGCGATTACCGGCAAGGCGTTCCTGCGGGTCAGCCTGGCGCGCCACGGTTCGACCTTGCTGTTCTCCCTCGACGACAAGTTGGTGGACAAGGCCCTCGGCACCCTCGACAAGCGCTTCCCGCCCATGGCCGAGGTGGTGCCCCAAGACCTGCCGATGCCGGTCTACTTCGGCCCGGATTCCATGGCGCAACTGATGCAGCGCGAAACCCTCGACAGCCTGCCCCAGGACATGGAGCCGGTGTTTTATAACGCCGCGCAAACCTATCTGATCCCGAAACTGCGCACCCTCGGCGGCTACGGCAAATACGCCCTGACCTTGCCCGCAGGCAGCGAGCCGGACGGTCATTGGCAGTGGCTGCCGCTGGAATGGAAAGCGCTGTGACCGCACTGATCCGCAACCCTGCGTTGACGCTGCTGCTGGCGCTGCTACTCGGCGGGCCGGCGCGTGCCGTCGAGGCGCCGGCGTTGGACGTGCAGCAGTCCCAGGTTTTTCGCGCCTGGTTCGTGCGCATTGCCCAGGAACAGCTGACCAAAGGCCCGAGCCCGCGCTGGTACCAGCAGGATTGCGCCGGGCTGGTGCGTTTCGCCGCCAACGAAGCACTCAAGGTCCACGATGAAAAATGGCTGCGCAGCAATGGCCTGTCCAATCGCTACCTGCCCCCGGAACTGCCCCTCAGCGATGCGCAACGGCGCCTCGCCCAGCAGTGGCAGCAGGGCGGCGGCAAGGTCGGGCCCTACGTCAACGCCATCAAGCTGATCCAGTTCAACAGTCGCCTGGTGGGCCGCGATGTCGCCCAGGCCCGCCCCGGCGACCTGATGTTCTTCGATCAGGGCGATGACCAGCACTTGATGATCTGGATGGGCCGCTACATCGCCTATCACACCGGCACCACAACCCCTACCGACAACGGCATGCGCTCCGCAAGCCTGCAACAACTCATGAACTGGAAGGACACCCGATGGATACCCGACGCAGCCAACCCCAACTTCATCGGCGTCTATCGACTCAACTTTCTCTCCCAATGACCGGTGCCCGCATGCTGCGCTTGTGTTCAAAACTGCCCCTGCTGTTCGCCCTGTTGCTGGCACCCATGGTTAATGCCGAAGACACGGTGGGGCCCAGCGGCTACACGCCGGTGTCCGGCGAAAGCTTTTTCCTGCTGGCCGACAGCAGTTTTGCCAGCGACGAACAGGCGATGGTTCGCCTCGAAGCGCCGGGCCGCGACTACCGTCGGTACCGCATGGAGCCCTACGGCGGCGCCGATATCCGCGTCTATCGCATCGAGAAACCGCTGGAGTTCCTCAAGCGCCAGAAAAACCTGCACCGCGTGGTCAGCGACGGCCAGTTCAAGGGCGAAGGCCTGTCGAACACCCTCGCGTACCTGTGGGACAACTGGTACCGCAAGTCCCGTCGAGTGATGCAACGGGCGTTCTCCTACGAATCGCGCCAGCACGTCACCGAAGAAGTGCCGGAACTTAGGATCGGCGACGCCCTGGTCGCGCCGACCCCGTACGAGGCACCGGCGCAATTCGCCTTGATCCCGGGCTTGCCGGTGGTCAGCCAGTTCCGTTATCCGCTGTGGCAGGCCAAGCCAATCCAGCCGCCAGCCGGGGTCAACCTGGCGGGTTCGTCCAGTGAGTTCGTCAGCGTCGCCCCGGGCAACGTCTATGTGCCGCTGGGCCAGTTGAAGCCAGGCCTGTACCTGGTGGAAGCGCTGATCGGCAAATACCGCGCGACCACCATGGTCTTCGTCTCCAATACCGTGGCCGTGAGCAAGATTGCCGGCGATGAATTGCTGGTCTGGGCCGCACGCAAGCATGAAGGGCGTTCGGTGCCCAAGGTCAACGTGCTGTGGACCGACGGCCTGGGCGTGATGAGCAGCGGTGCCACCGATGAAGACGGCCTGCTGCGCCTCAAGCACGTCAGCCCGGAGCGTTCGTTCGTCATCGGTGAAGACGAGGAGGGCGGCGTATTCGTTTCGGAAAACTTCTACTACGACAGCGAAATCTACGACACCAAGCTGTATGCGTTCACCGACCGGCCGCTGTACCGGCCGGGGGATTGGGTGTCGCTGAAAATCGTCGGTCGCGAGTTCAAGAACGCCCGTGACTCGGTGCAACCGACCGCCGCCGACGTCAATGTCAGCGTCCTCGATGCCACCGGCACCGCGCTGCAAACCCTGGCCCTGAAGCTCGACTCCAAGGCCGGTACCCAAGGCCGTTTCCAACTGCCGGAAAACGCCGTGGCCGGTGGTTATGAGCTGCGCTTCAGTTACAAGGACCAGCTCTACAGCAGCGCCTTTCGCGTGGCCGAATACATCAAGCCGCACTTTGAGATCGCCCTGAACCTGGCCAAGCAGGATTACCGCACTGGCGAGCCGGTCAAGGGCAACCTCGTGCTGCTGTACCCGGACGGCAAGCCGGTGGTGAATGCCACGGTGAGCCTGAGCCTGCGGGCCCAGCAATTGTCGATGGTCGACAACGAGCTGCAATACCTGGGGCAATTCCCGGTGGAACTGACCAGCAGCGAAGTGACCACCGATGCCAAGGGCAACGCGACCCTCGACCTGCCGGCTGCCGACAAACCGAGCCGCTACACGCTCACCGTATTCGCCAGCGATGGCGCGGCGTATCGGGTCAAGACCACCAAGGAAATCCTCATCGACCGTGGCGCGGCGAATTTCCGCCTGAGCGCTCCCCAGCGGTTCAGCGCCGCTGGCCAGAAGGTGTCGTTCAGCTACGCCAACGAAGGCGGCAACGAACAGGCCAAGGCCGTGACACCCGGCAGCTATGCCTGGGTGCGCCTGGAAGACCAGAGCACCGGCGAAGGCAAGCTGGCGGCCAAGGACAAGGGCTTCAGCCTGACCTTCGAGCGCCCCGGCACCTACAACCTGACGCTCAAGGACGACCACGGTCGGGTCATTGGCGCCGCCGCCCATGCGGTGACCGGTGAAGGCATCAAGGCTGTGCCGGGCACCGTCGAAATTGTCTTCGACAAGCCTGAATACAAGACCGGTGACGAAGCGCTGGCGCTGATCACCTTCCCGGAGCCGGTCAGCGATGCGCTGCTGTCGCTTGAGCGGGACAAGGTCGAGGCCACGGCGCTGCTCTCCAAGGGCGGCGACTGGCTGAAGATGGAAAAACTCAGCGACACCCAATACCGCGCGCGCATTGCCGTGAAGGATAGCTTTGCGCCCAACCTGACCTTCTCGGTGCTGTACACCAAGGGCGGCCAGTACAGCTTCCAGAACGCCGGCATCAAGGTGATCACGCCGCAGATCGATGTGGCTGTCATCACCGACAAAGCCACCTATCGCCCGGGCGACACGGTGACCGTGGACCTGAGCACCCAGTTCGCCGGCAAGGCGATCCCGGCGCACCTGACGGTCAGCGTGGTCGATGAGATGGTCTACGCCCTGCAACCGGAAGTGGCGCCGACCATCGACCAGTTCTTCTATCACCCGCGTCGCAACAACGTGCGCACCAGTGCCAGCCTGTCGTTCATTAGCTATGACGTGGCGCTGCCAGGCAGCCCCGGCGCGCCGGGCAAGGCCAACCGTAGCGAGCGTGGGGTCAAGGTGCTGGAGCGGCCACGGCGTGAAGACGTCGACACCGCTGCCTGGCAGCCGGAGCTGGTCACCGACGTCAACGGCAAGGCCCGCTTCACCTTCAAGATGCCGGACTCGCTGACCCGCTGGCGCATCACGGCCAAGGCGATCGCTGACGACGGCCAAGTCGGCCAGAAGAAGCAGTTCATTGCGTCGGAAAAACCGCTGTACCTGAAGTGGAGCGGCCCGACCCGCTTCCGCACGGGCGACAAGCCGCAACTGGGCCTGTTCGCCTTCAGCCAATCGGAAAAACCCCTGAAGGCCGAGCTGCTGATCCGTTACGCCGGTGCTGAACAGCGCGTGGTGGCGGAGCTGAAAAACGGCATCAACTACGTGGCCCTGCCGGCCCTGGAATTGAGCAGCGGCGACTTGACCGTGCAGTTGCAACTGAACGGCGAAACCCAGGACGCCCTGGCCATGCACCTGAACGCCAGCGGCAACGGCTGGCAAGTGACCCAGAGCCAGCGCCTTGATGTGGCCAGTGGCGACACACCGCTGACCCTGCCGACCGACGCCACAGATATTCGCCTGCGCCTGGATGACAGCCCGCAAGCGTTGTTCCGTTCGGCCCTGGATGACCTGCTGAGCTACCCCTACGGTGGCGTCGAGCAGACCGCCAGCCGCCTGTTGCCGTTGAGCATCGCCTATCCGACCCTGGCGTCGAATCCGCAGATCCGTGACCGCTTGCGCTTGATCATGCAGAACAGCCGCTTGCGCCTGGTGCAGATGGCCGGGCCGTCGGCGAGCTTCACCTGGTGGGGCCAGGACGGTGAGCCAGATGCCTTCCTCACTGCCTATGCCTATTACGCCGACTGGCACGCCAGCCAGGCCCTGGACCTGAGCCTGCCGCCGGAACACTGGCAGCGGGTGCTGGAGGTCTACGCCAAGGAGGCCGCGGATACACCGCTGCTGCAACGTGCGTTGATCCTCTCGTTCGCCAAGCAGATGCAACTGCCGGTGAATACCTTGCTCAGTGGCCTGATGGACGACCTGGCGAAGGCCAGCGAAGACAGCACCGAGAGCGTGCTGGACAGCGGCGAAGACAGCCTGGTCATGTACGCGCCGGACTCCGCCCTTGGCCTGGCCAGCGCCCGAGTGCTGACCGCGTCCCTCGCCAAGCAGGCGAAGGTGCCGTTGCCCGCAGCCTTCAGCCGTCAGGCCGACGCCGCGCAACAGCAACTGGAGCTGAGCTCGCAGCCTTTCGTCGAGGCTTTGCTGCTGTCGCTGCAGAGCTTCGATCAAGCCCGCGCCACGGCACTGCTGGAGCGCGTGCTGCCGCAGCAGTCCACCCTGGAACGGGCGCTGGCCCTGACCTGGTTGCAGCGCAGCATCGAACAGGCCGCGCCGGCCGTGGCCCTGGCGCCGGGCGAAGGCTGGGTTGCCAAGCAAGGCGCGACCGGGGAAACCTACTGGCAGTGGCAGGGCGCGCAGCTTCCAACGATGCTGACCCTGACCGGTGCCGAGGAGCGTCCACTGCAAGCGGCATTGAGCTTCCAGAGCCAGCAAGCGCCGGTGGCGCCGATGGCCGTGTCGATCACCCGGCGCCTGTCGCGCCTGGTGCCGGGCGACGAGGCCTTCACCTTCAAGCTCGAAGCCGTGGGCAACAAACCGTTGTCCAGCGACAGCCTCTATCTGGATGAAGTGATCATCAACAGCAAGGCACCGACGCCACTGCGCTACGGCATGCTCGAAGTGCCGTTGCCGCCGGGCGCCGATGTGGAGCGCACCACCTGGGGCATCCAGTTGATGGGCAAGGCCGACAGCGAGCCGACATCCTTGGAAAAGGCGCGCTTCGAGCCGGGCCAGATGGCCTATGCGATACCGCTGGACGCCCTCAGTGGCGAGCTGCGCCTGCGGCACTTGGTGCGCTTCTCCCAGAAAGGCCAGTTCACCTTGCCGCCGGTGCGCTTCACCCAAGTCTATGCACCACAGAATCAGGCTCGCGAACAGAAACCGGCGCTCGGTCAGGTGACGGTCAACTGACATGCGCAGGCCTTGGGGTTGGTGGTGGTTGTGCTTGGTTCCTGCGCTGGCGACAGCGCAGGACGAGCCGTTGCGCCTGGCCTTCGACGGTCAATTGCTGCGGGTGAATCAAACCCAGGTGCTGGATCGCCAGCCATTGCCCGACACGTTGCAGGCACCGTTGGGCAGCCTGTGGAAGCTGTTTGTCTACGCCTGGCTGGTGGACACCAACGCTCGCGAACCGGTGTATGAGTGCCGCGGCGAGTCGAAGGAAGAAGTCTATTGCTGCAATCCCGGGCAGAGCATCGGTCGTGACCAGGCGCTGGTGAAATCCTGTGGCTTGTATTTCGAGCCGCAGCGGCTCGGGCTGTCGGCCTCGAACTGGCGCGATTACTGGCAGACTCGCCAAGCGCCGCCCTGGTTGTTGGACCTGCCAACGCTGCAACCCCAGACGCAAGTACCGGTCGCGCAATTGCTCAAGGCCCTGGCCATGCTGCCGGCCCAGGACCAGGCCCGTCGGGTGCTGTTGGACGTGGTCCTCGGGGCGGCGGACGGGCGGCTGGTCGGTGAGTTGGGCAGTCGCCTGCGGGTCAAGACCTGGAGCTGGTTGGGTGACCAGGGGCCTTCCTCGCGACAGGGCGGTTTTGCCGGTTGGCTGGCCGATGGCACCCCGGTGTGGGCCGGTGGCCGCGGTACCAGCCAGCAGGTCCTCAAGGTCTACGGTGAAGGTCTGGCGGCGGCGTTGCCGTCCCGCTGGCCGGCGGACACCGGGCGCTGCGTGGAAGTCGATCTGTTTGCCCGTTATCCGTTGCAACGGGTGATGGCCGGCGAGCGGCCGGCCACACCGGGCCAACTGCGCGGTGACTACCGCGTCGAATTCACCAACGGCAACCAATTGGACATCCACAGCGATGGCGAGCTGTTCCTGCTGCCCGGCAAGCTGGTGGCGCGCCTGGACCGCGAGGAGTACGTCGCCCGGGTCTTGCAGCGCGAAGCCAAGGCAGAACCCGCCGAAGCCGCCAAGGCCCTGGCGGTGGCGATCCGTACGTATCTGCTGCAAAACGCCCAACGCAACGGTGATTGCCTGAGCATCGACGACAGCAGCCATCGCCAGCGTGTCGCACCACGTCCGGCGGCGCCTGGAACCCGGGCCATTGCCGCCTGGACCAGCGACCTGGTCCTGGCCGGCACCGACGTCACCTACCACTCCGACCAGCCGGGCCCGGACAAACTGTCCTGGGCGCAAGCCGTGGAGCAGGCCAACGCCGGCCAACGCTACGACGCCATCCTCCTGCACGCCTACCCGCGCGCCAGCCTCAGCCGTTGGGACAACCCGGTGGCGTCCTGCGAAGCGCTGCCCGCCGCCCAGGACTGGCTGCTGAAGCAGCGCCGGGGCTGGCGCGAGCGGCTGGAAAGTGAAGTTGGCTACAACGAAATCAGTGCTTTTGCGGTGTGCCGCGTCGCCTTCGGCCGGCCGTATGTCGACCGCGAACGCAAGCGCATCTACGTGCGCGGCGTGCTGTCGTTGCAAGACCGTCTCGACCTGACACATGAATATTTGCACCTGGCCTTCGAAGCTCACCCCAACGGCCAGGACGAAACCTATATCGAAGGGCTCGCCCGTCACCTCTTGCTGGAATAGACCATGACACTCCGTTATCCACAGGTCTTGCTGTTGCTCTGCGCCCTGACCGCGTTATCACCGGCCATTGCCGCCGACTCCATCAAGCTCGATACCCCCATTGGCGGCTGGCGCAGCGGTGCGCCGGACGGTGAAGGCGAAAGCTTCAGCCAGACCGTCAATTACCCGGCCTCGTCGGTCAACACGCCCCCGGGCCAGGCCGATACCGCGCGCATTTCCGGGCAGATCAAAGGTGCGCCCAAGGACAGCAACGCGCCGGGCCAGTTGATCGTCAACGGCGTCAGCCTGCCGCTGAAACTGGATGAAGAAGGTCGCTTCGACCGGCCGTTCTCGTTCCCCAACGGCAGCAACAGCGTTGAAGTGCGCAGCGCCGATGGCCAGCAGCGCCACCGCACGCAGTTTCTCAACACCAGCGGCGGCGCCACCCCGGCCAAGCTGCGGGTGCTGCTGACGTGGGACAGCGACGGCACCGACCTGGACCTGCACCTGGTCACCCCCGATGGCGCGCACATCTGGTACGGCGACCGCGCCGTCGCCAACGGCGCGGCCCTCGACGTCGACGTCACCACCGGCTACGGCCCGGAAATCTTCGCCATGCCCGCGCCGATCAAGGGCCAGTACCTGGTGTATGTGAATTACTACGGCGGCGGTTATCGCAGTGAAGAGGACGGTGAAGAGGGCGAGTCCGTGGCGCAGGCACAACAGGCCTTGACCACCGCGCAGGTCACCGTGATCACCGAAGAGGGCACCCCGAACGAGAAAATGGAAACCTTCGTCGTGCCGATGCGGGCGGTGGGGGAACTGACGTTGGTCAAAAGCTTTAGCTACCCGTAAAACTGCGTGGGATGACCCCTGTGGCGAGGGAGCTTGCTCCCGCTGGGCTGCGCAGCAGCCCCAAAAACAAACACCACGGAGTGTCAGGCTGATCGTATTGGCCGCTTGGGGCTGCTGCGCAGCCCAGCGGGAGCAAGCTCCCTCGCCACAAAAGCGGTCAGCCCGCAGGGTTCGTCGGTGTTTGTGATTCAGAAAAATCTCACGCGTGAGCTATTGTGGGGTTTGGAAAGTGCCTGTAGTGTTTCTCACGCGTGAGTTTTTCACAGTGGGGTCAGTGCCATGTCAACCAGCTCTCCATCAGATCCGCCTGACGGGTCTGTGACCGATTCAGCGAGCCGCACGGGAGAGCGCGCCAAACCCTCGGCGAAAAAACCGTCGAGCTTCTACATGAAGCAGATGCGCGCGGGCCTGAGTGCCGCCGGGTATGTGAAACACGAGACTTGGGTGCTTCCCGAAAACAGAAGCCTGCTCAAGCAAATGGAGAAACAGCTACGCCAACCGATTCTGGCTGGCTCATTCATGTCGGAGGATTACATGAGCGCAGGTAATAACTGGAACATCGATCGCCTCTACAGCGCCCTTCAGGCCCTGGACGAAGTGGTCGCGAACGACATCACCCTCTCCCTCGTCCAAGGCTCCGAGTCCAGCATCAAGCTGGAAATGAATGACTTCGGTGGCTTGCCCATCTACATCGCCGTGGTCGGCGACCAGATCATCGTCGATACCGTGCTGGTGGACGTCGAGTCGATCAGCGATGTGGCGGCCTTCAACGACGCGGTGTTGCGCAGTCGGGAAATGTTCCCGCTGTCGTCCATCGGCATCGAGACCATGCCCAACGGACAGGTGGTCTACAACATGTTCGGTGCGTTGAGCGCCGACTCCAGCCTGACCAACGTCGTCACCGAGGTCAAAACCCTCGTCGACAATGTCCAGCGCGCCAGCGAAGCCTTCGAACGCTTCTTCATCTAATTCGCCGAATAGGAACCATCCAATGACTCAGTCCATCTGGAGCAAGTTGTTCACCGCACTGCGTGGCGGTGCCAACGAAGTCGGCGAATCGATCGTCGACCAACAGGCCCTGCGCATCCTCGACCAGGAAATCCGCGATGCCGACAGCGCGCTGGCCAATGCCAAGCGTGAGCTGGTCACCATCATGGCCAAGCACAAGCTGGCGACCGATCGCGTCGGCGAATACAACGCCAAGATCAAGGACCTGGAAGCCAAGGCCCTGGCCGCGATCCAGGCCAACCGCGAAGACCTGGCGCTGGAAGTGGCCGAAGCCATTTCGACCCTGACCAACGAACTGGACGCCGAGCAAAAGCACGCGACCGAATTTGGCGGTTACGCGGACAACATGCGCAAGGACATCACCAAGGCCGAAGCCCGCATCAAGAGCCTGCGCCAGCAAGTGGACATGGCCAAGGCCCGTGATAGCGTGCAAAAGGCCCAGGTCAGCGCCTCGATCGCCAGTGGCGGCGCCAATGGCAAGCTGGAAACCGCCGTCGGTACACTCAACCGCCTGCAAGCCAAGCAACAGCAACGTGCCGCTGAACTGCAAGCCCAGGACGAACTGGCCGAGGCTTCCACCGGCTCCGACCTGGAGCGCAAGCTGCGCGATGCCGGCATCACGCCAAACGAAGGCAGCGCCAATGCGATCCTGGAACGCCTGAAGAAAAAATCGGCTGAGTAATCGTTACACGCTGTCCTGGGTGAACCCGTGGCGAGGGAGCTTGCTCCCGCTGAGGGTCACCCGGTGGCGGGGGCGCGGGCGCCCGCGGCGGCGCTAAGCGGCTCCAAAAACGGGGCCTGCTTCGCAGTCCAGCGGGAGCAAGCTCCCTCGCCACAGTAGTGTGTGGCACGCCATGGATTTAATTGTGCTGCAGGTACTTCTATCCAAGCCCCGCAACAGGTTTAATGCTGTCCGGCCACTACGCTCGCGCCCCCAGGCGCCGGAGCGATGATCCCGCCAGGAACCAAGCCCCACGGAGTCAGGGACGCAATGTCGATTTTCCTTTTGTTGCGCACGTACGCATCGTCCTTCTTCCATCGCTTCGGTTGGGCGGGGCTGGCCATTGCGCTGGGCGTGCACCTGTCCACGGCCTGGATCGGCCTGGTGCTGTTGGGCGAGCAACACCTCATCGCCGCCGCCACGTTTATCTACTTCTATCTCACCACCACGCTCACCGTCGGCTATGGCGATCTGTTGCCACAGACCTCCGCCGGACGGATTTTCGTGGCGACCTGGATCATGCTCGGGGGCATTGCCCTGTTGACGACGGTCATCGGCAAAACCACCAGCAGCGTCATCGATGTATGGAGAAAAGGCATGAAGGGCAAAGGCGATTTCACCGGCAAGGTCGGCCACACGGTGCTCATCGGTTGGGAGGGCGCCACCAGCGAGCGGGTCATCGAACTGCTGCTGCAGGACGAAACGTCCAATGACAACCTGATCGTCATCTGCGATTGCGATCTCGAAGAAAACCCCATGCCCGGCAAGGCCACCTACATCAGAGGCGACAGCCTGTCCTCCGTCGCGCTGTTGCAGCGTGCCGGCGTGCCAGGTGCCGAACGCGTGCTGGTGCGCACCCATTCCGACGACCTGACCCTGGCCACCGTGCTGGCGGTCAATCGACTGGGGCCTGTCGGGCATGTGGTCGCCCATTTCAATGACAGCGAAGTGGCCGCCCTCGCCAGCGCCTATGCGCCGAGCCTGGAATGCACCTCCAGCATGGCCATCGAAATGCTGGTGCGTGCCTCCCAGGACCCGGGCTCGTCGGTGGTCATCAATGAATTGCTCTGCGTCGGCGAAGGCGCCACGCAATACCTGATGAAGCTGCCCGAAGCGTTTGAAGCGACGTTTGGCGACCTCTACATCCGGATGAAAGAACAGCACAACGCTACGCTGATCGGCTACCGCGCCCAGGGTGCCCGCCAGCCGTCGATCAACCCGCCCGGCGCCACCCGTGTGGTGGGCGGCGAACTCTTCTATATCGCCTCGGCGCGTCTCAAGGAAATTTCCCATGGGGTGGTTTAAACAGTTGATGGGGCTCGAGGCCCCGAATTCGAACACAGCAGCCAGCAATAGCGCGCCTGTCGTTGGGCCGCTGGGCCTGGCCTCCGGCAAGCAGGTCATGTTCGATGCCACGCTCAAATTGCTGCTCGACGGCAACACCGCCGTAGTCATCCCAGGCAACCAACAGATCTGGAGCCTGGGCATCGTCGACCTCGGGCAGTCGAACTGGTTGTCGCGCTGCTACATGAACGACGAGGACTACTGGTTGCAAGTGCACACCAGCGGCGACGTCGCCGGGCAGGTCGAGTCGGTGATCCTGTTCAACTACCTCAGCTACGTCACGATCAACAGCGAAGCGGAATTGCGTCGCCTGGCCGGCCCGGAAAGCCTGATCGGCCTGCCGACCTACACCCACGACGGCGTCGAGTACACCCGCGAATGGGGCACCGAGGCGGGCCAGACCGAACTGGTGGGATTGAGCGAACGCGTAAGCAATCCCGAAGAGTCCTACAGCGTCGAGCACCGTTCGATGCTGTATGCCCGCGACACCGGCCTGACGGATCGCCGGGAGTTCCTGTTGTTTTCCGTCGAAGAGGACGCCGAAGGCACTGTCAGCCTGAGCACTTCGCTGGGTATTTCGCTGTACACCACTGACCTGAACACTCTTTGAATAAGGAAGAAGTCCATGCTTGAAGCGCTCTCCATTTCCCTGAACAAAGCCGCCGTGTTTGGCTTTGTCATGTACATCCTCGGCGCCGCCGTGCTGTTCGCGCTGTTCCAGTTCATCTACACCCGCGTCACGCCGCACAAGGAATTCGAACTGATCCGTTCGGGCAACGTGGCCGCGGCCATTGCCTTGGGCGGCGCCGTGATCGGTTTCGCCATTCCGGCCAGCAACGTGATCGCCTACTCGATCAGCATGCTGGACTTCGTCGTCTGGGCAGTGATCGCCGCGGTCGTCCAGTTGCTGGCGTTTCTGGTCACCAGCCTGGTGCTCAAGGGCGCTTCCGCGCGCATCAAGAACGGTGAAATCGCCGCGGGTATCTACATCGCCGCCGTGGCCATCAGCGTCGGCATGTTGAACGCCGCGTGCATGACGCCTTCCACGAACTGATTGCGCCACGGAGATCCCGATGAAACGAAGCAAGTACGTCCAGCTCTCGCTGGCCGCGTCGGTCGCCCTGGCGATATCCGGTTGCGGGCCCGCGGAAAAAACCTACAAGTTGCAGAAGAAGTACAACTTCCAGTCCGTCCAGGAATGTGTCGATGAAAAGCTGCCGGTGGACATTTGCTCCACCGCCTACATGACCGCCATGGGTGAGCATCGTCGCATCGCGCCGGTCTACGATAGCAAGGCCGATTGCGATGCCGACTTCGTGCCCGATTGGTGCCAGCAGGACTCGGCCGGTAAGTTCCTGCCCAAGCTGGGTGGTTTCGAGCTGAACGCCGATGGCGAAGTCACGCAGTCCGAGGTCGATGCCGCCCGGGCCCAGTTGCCGGCTTCGGAAGCGAACGTCGGTGGTTCAGGCTTTGGCAACCTGTTGACCGGCCTGCTGATCGGCAACATGTTGAGCGGCAACCGCAGCAGTTATTACTCCGAGCCGGTCTACCGCTACCGCGATGACCGCGGCAACTTCGGGTCCTCGACGCTCAGCCAGCGGGTTTCCAGCGGCTCGACCTTTACCAAGTCCAACCAGGCGCGGTATGGCAGCTACACCGACTCCGTCAAGACCAGCAAGGCGATGGCCGTCGCGTCGTCCACCTCGCGCGGTGGCTTCGGCAGCAAGTCCAGTGCCCGCAGCGGTTGGGGCGGTTCGAGCAGCTCCGGCGGCTAAGGAACGAGGGCCATGAAGAAGATCCATTGCGCAGAACGTCCCGACTGGAAACAGACCGCCGAGCAACTCGGCTTTCTGTTCCACACCATCGACGACGAACCCTATTGGGACGAAAGCGCGTACTACCAGTTCACCCTCAAGCAGATCGAGGACGACCTGGAAGACCCGACCACCGAGCTCCATGACATGTGCATGGACCTGGTGGCCCGGGTGGTCCAGAGCGAAGAATTGCTGGAACGCCTGAGCATTCCCGCGCCGTTCTTCGACCTGGTGCGCACGTCATGGCTGGAAGGCCATCCGCACCTGTACGGGCGCATGGATTTCTCCTACAACGGCACGGGCCCGGCCAAGTTGTTGGAACTCAACTACGACACGCCGACCAGCCTCTACGAGGCGGCGGCGTTCCAGTGGGGGTGGCTGGAGCAATGCATCGAGCGCGGCATGTTGCCGGCCCATGCCGACCAGTTCAACAGCATCGACACCAAGCTGCACCAGGCCTTCGCCCAGTTGCAGCTCAAGGAGCCGTTCTATTTCGCCTCGATGAAAGGCTCGGTGGAAGACAAGGGCACCACGGATTACTTGCGCCTGATCGCGGAAAAAGTCGGCATTGAATCGCGGCACATCGATATCGAAGACATCGGCCTCAACAGCGACGGACGTTTCGTCGACCTGGAAGAGCGCTGGATTCCTCACCTGTTCAAGTTGCACGCGTGGGAATTCATCTTCCACGAGCCCTTTGGTGAAGCGATCGCTCAATGCGATACGCAGTTTTTCGAGCCGGCCTGGAAGTCGATCATCTCCAACAAAGGCATCCTGCCGCTGCTGTGGGAATTCCACAAAGGCCACCCGAACCTGCTTGCCGCCCACCTGGACACCGACACCCGCAAAGCGGTGCCGAAAGGCTGGGTGCGCAAGCCGTTCTTTTCCCGGGAAGGCGCCAACATCGAGCTGCAGACCGCTGACGGCTTGATCGTCAAGGAAGACGGCCCCTACACCGACGCGCCGTTCATCCTCCAGGAATTCGCGCCACTGCCGAAATTCGACGACAGCTACACCCTGATCGGCTCGTGGGTCATCGGCGACCAGGCCGCCGGCATTGGCGTGCGGGAAGACAACAGCCTGATCACCAAGGATTCCAGCCGGTTTTTGCCGCACTTGATTCTGGATTGATTCTCTGGACTACGCACTGACCCCCTGTGGGAGCGGGCTTGCTCGCGAAGGCGGCGGCACAGTCACCATTGGTGTCGCTTGATGCGCCGTCTTCGCGAGCAAGCCCGCTCCCACAA
>NZ_JBIXJT010000018.1:0-19509 GCF_052871455.1 Pseudomonas sp. LARHCG127 | reverse complement strand
AGTGCGGCGGCCCGGGGCCCCCACCCCCCCCCCGGGGGCCCCCCGCCCCCCCCCCCCCCGCCCCCCCCCCCGCTCCCACAAAGATGTATGTCTCGCCAGGCATACCCACCGCCTGTCGCCTTTGCGGAATTGCGCCTGTCCCCTCCCTGTCGATTTTAAAGAGCCCAAGAAAAACCCGAGAGCGGCACGCCATTCCTGACAGGAGGCCCCCATGCGTATCCATCACCTGAACTGCGGTTGCATGTGCCCCGTGGGCGGGAAGTTGTTCGATGGCTACAGTCGGGGGCTGACGGCGTGCCTGGTGTGTCATTGCCTGCTGATCGAAACCGACAACAATGGCCTGGTCCTGGTGGACACCGGTTTTGGCCAGCGGGATGTCCAGACGCCCGAACGGCTTAGCCGATTCTTCCGGGCGTTCAACAACATCAAGTTCGAGCATCGCCTCACCGCGTTGGAGCAAGTGCGCCGATTGGGCTTCGACACCGGCGATGTGCGGCATATCCTGCTGACGCACCTCGATTTTGATCACGCCGGTGGGCTCCAGGACTTTCCCCAGGCTCGGGTTCATGTGATGCGCGACGAGATGGCGATGGCGCGCAGCGCCGACACCTGGATCAGTCGACGGCGATTCCAGGCGCGCCAGTGGCAGGGCGTCGACAATTGGGAGTTCTATGCCCCGGACGGTGACACGTGGTTCGGTTTTGATTCGGTGCGCGCGTTGATCGGGGCGGAAGAAGAGGACATTTTCCTGGTCCCGCTCCAAGGCCACACCGCCGGCCACGCCGGGATCGCCCTGAGGACACCGGACGGCTGGATGCTCCATGCCGGCGATGCGTATTTCTTCCACGATGAAGTCCATCAGCCCGAGCGGCGTTGCCCGCCGGGGCTGAAGTTCTATCAGTACATGATGGACACCTATCGCCCGGCACGGCTGCGCAATCAGGATCGCCTGCGGGAACTGGCGGCGGGCCAGAACGGGCACCTGGAGATTTTTTGCAGTCACGATGCCAAGGAATGGGAGCACGCGACCCGCCAGGCGCGTACGGTCCGTGTTGACTCCACGGCCATGCCGTCGACCCACCGCTAAACCACCCGCCCGGGCCCTCTGGGGGCGCGCGCCGGGTCGGGTGAGCGGAGGATCCGCCTACAGCGATGGTGGCTGACCTGGCCCTATCGCGAGCAGGCTCGCTCCCACAGGGTCAGGTGTCACGGCTGACCTTTCAGGTCCACCAGTACCGCACCAGGTGGAAGAAGATCGGCGCGGCGAAGCACACCGAGTCCAGCCGGTCGAGCATGCCGCCGTGGCCTTCGATCATGTGGCCCCAGTCCTTGACGCCGCGGTCGCGCTTGATCGCTGACATGACAATGCCGCCGGCGAAGCCCAGCAGGTTGATCAGCAAGGCGATGAGGAACGACTGCCACGGATTGAACGGCGTGATCCACCACAGCGCACCACCGATCAGCGAGGCCAGGAAGATGCCGCCGACAAAACCTTCCACGGTTTTCGAGGGCGACAGGTTCGGCGCGATCTTGTGCTTGCCGAACAGCTTGCCGCAGACGTACTGCAACACATCCGAGAGCTGCACCACGATCACCAGGTAGGCGATCAGCAACAGGTTGCGCCCTTCGAAACCGGCGATGTCCAATGTCAGCAGGGCGGGCACGAAGGAAATGCAGAACACCGCGATCATCAAGCCCCACTGCACCTTCGAAGCGCGCTCGAGGAAATGCGTGCTGTCGCCGCCCAGGGACGCCAGGATCGGCAGCAGCAGGAACACATACACCGGGATAAAGATCGAAAACAGCCCGTACCAGTCGTAGTAGATCAGCAGGTATTGCAGCGGCAGGGCCAGGTAGAACGCCGCCACCAGGGCCGGGTAGTCACTGCGCCGGGTCGGTGTCAGGGTCAGGAATTCCCGCAGGGCGTAGAACGACACCGCGTAGAACAACAGGATGACCGCCGCGTTACCGAGCCAGAACGCCACGCCGATCACCAGCACCATGATCCACCAGGCGTTGATCCGGGCGTTTAGGTTGTCGATGACCGAGTTCGGCGCGCCTTTTGTCCGCAGCCTGAGAATGAAACCAATCAGCGACGCCAGCACCAGAATCGCGCCGATCCCGCCAAACAACATCAGGGTATATCGATCCATGTCAGACGTGCTCCGGGGCCAGTGCCAGCAGCGCGGCGCGGCTGCGTTCAAGGAATTGCTCTTTGCTTTCACCCTCTTCGATGCACAGCGGCGCACCGAAACTGGTGGTGCACAACAACGGCAGCGGCAGGACACGGCCCTTGGGCATGACGCGGTTGAGGTTGGCGATCCACACCGGGATCACCTCGACCTCGGGGTGGTTTTTCATCAAGTGATAGATCCCGCTCTTGAAGGGCAACAGGCCTTCCTCCGGATTGCGTGTGCCTTCCGGGAAGATGATCAGCGAGTCGCCGTTTTCCAGCGCATCGAGCATCGGCTGCAATGGGTTGTATGCAGGGTCCTTGCGCTCGCGGTCCACCAGCACGCCGTTGAACACCCGGTTGATGATGTAGCGGCGCACCGGGCTGGTTTGCCAATAGTCAGCGCCCGCCACCGGGCGGGTGAGCTTGCGTAGCGCCGGCGGCAGCGAGGCCCAGAGCAACACGAAGTCACCGTGGCTGCTGTGGTTGGCGAAGTAGATCCGCTGCACCGGCGTCGGCGCGCAACCGAGCCACAGGCTGCGAGCGCCCGTGACCATGCGAGCGGCGGAGGTGATGAGGTTGGCGACCACGGGTTCGAACATGAGGATTCCTTGTCCTGAGAAACATAAGCATCATTGTGGCGAGGGAGCTTGCTCCCGCTGGGCTGCGCAGCAGCCCCCAAGAGGCTGAATACAACCAATCTGACACACCGCAGTGCTTGGTTTTGGGACTGCTTCGCAGTCCAGCGGGAGCAAGCTCCCTCGCCACAAAAACTTTTTAGATACCTGAAGCTAACCAGGGACTGGCCACGATGAAGCCCAGCACCAGGACAACTTGTACCGCCAGCAACCGCGACTGCCGACGCAGCAGCAACAACGCGCCGTGCCGTCGTTCGGTCCACAGGCGCCCGGCCCGTTCGGCGGGTTGCAGGCCCAACGCGGTGAGGGCTTGATCCAATTCATAGGTGCGTTCGGCCAGGGAGTGGGTACTGTCGGCCATGCGCTGGAACAGATCGGCGTCGAACGCCACGCGCAGTGCCCAGTATTTTTCCACCACTCCGATAACCAGGAGTACAGCACTCAACAGCAGCAACCACGGATCGATCACGCCCACCAGCCACTGCCCCAACCCCAGCAGCGCCGCCAGCAGCGTCAGTCCCGTGGAAAGCTGGTCCAGCGAATGACCCCGGCGCAACAGGCTCGCCACGGTGTGGAGTTCCATATCACTGATCATGAGCATGCCCCCGTGTTGTGGATAACTGTTCCAGTGCCCGACGGTGCGCCGCGTGCAAGACAATGCGCGGTCGAGCGCGCTGGATCTGCACGATCGCTGCGTCAACGTTCGCTGCCCGGCCAGTGTGCAACAACCAGGCAACCACCGCCGTGGCGCTGCGCGAATAACCCAAGGCGCAGCAGACCAGCACTGGCCCATGTTGGCGCAGGCTTTCGATGGCCTGCGCCGCTTTCAGGCATTGCTCGGCGGTCGGCGCCGTCAGGTCGAGCACCGGCAACGAACGATAGGCGACATTCGAGCTGTCCATGGACAGTTCCGCGCAGAGGTCGAGCACGCCGGTAAACGTGCTGTCCTTCAATTCCATCGGCGTAGGCACTCGCCCCAGCCAGACGTTATCCGCGATCAGGTCTGGCTGCGGGTGCTTGCGCGTCCAGCAGCGGGAATTGATCCACGCCGCTGCCAGGTACGGCGCCAGCAACCAACGCACCGCCGGACTCAAGCGACCATCGGCGCGCTTCTGGAAACCATCAGCACCGAACGCCAAGTAATTCAGCGCCACCATGAGCACCGCGACCGCCGGCCAGATCAGCCAGAGCCACGCGCCGCCCAAGGCAAACGCCGGGATGAACAGCGCCGCCGCGCCCAGGCCATAACGCAAGGCCAGGCGTCGGCGGGCCGGATCGGCGGTCAGGCGCGCACTCGACAGTGGACTCGGTCGATCCAGCGGCCACAACCAGACACACAACCAACCGGCCAACGCGCCCGTGGGCAAGTCGATGAAGTGATGTTGATAAGTCGTCAGCACCGACACGCCGATCAACGCGAACCAACCGTGCATCACCCAACGCCAGAAGCCCTGCAAGTGCCGCTGGTAACAGACCCAGAGCACCACCAGCAGCGCGATGTGCAGCGACGGCGCCTGGTTGAACGGCTTGTCGAAGCCGGCCAGCACGTCGAACATCCAGCCGAACAGCCCATCCATTTCCGGCCGGGGAAAGGTAAACGTCAGCGGCCAGAGCAAAAAGCAACTGACCGCAATTACCTGGGCCGTGAGCAGGCGCAAGGCATGGCGCTTGAGTTCGTCGCGGCTGTTGGGCAACAGCAGGGACAAGCCGTACAGCAGATCGATCGACCAGTACGGCACGATGGTCCAGGCCATGAACGGCATGTGGCTTTCCCAGGCGAACACCAGCGTGCCGACGTCGTCACGCTGGGCGGTGACCCAGGTGGCGAAGCCGTAGGTGGTGAAGAACAGCGGCGCCAGCAACAGCAGCCACAGCACCGCCGGTTTGAGCAGCGCGGGTTCCCGGGCCGGAGCGATGACGGCGCTCATTACTGCACTCGCTGCGCCAGCGAAACGCTGAAAATGCCCCATTCATCGACACGCAGGGTGATCTTGCGGAAGCCCGCCGCCTCGACCAATTGATCCATTTCCGCCTGGGTGCGTCGACGCATCACCCAGGCCTGACCGGCGCGGTGGCTGGTGAGGGCGCGGGCGATCAGCTCCAGTTGCGGGTGCCACGGCTGGCCGGTGTAGACCAGGAAGCCACCAGGCTCCACGGCTTCGGCGAGGCCGGCGAGGGAACCGCCGACCATCTGGTTATCGGAGAACAGTTCGTACAGGCCCGACACCACGGCGAGGGTTGGTTTTGGCTCCAGGGCTGCCAGATCCTGGCGGTCGAAGGCATCACCTTTGACGAACTGAGCGATGTCGCCCAAGCCTTTCTCCACGATCAGTGCGCTGCCGTCGCGCACGTTGATGTCGCTGTAGTCGCGCAGCAGGATCGACTCGGGCAACGGGCTGACGCCTTGCAGCGCTTCGAGGATGTAGCGGCCATGGCCGGCGGCGATGTCGACGATGCGCACTTCGCGGTCCTGGGCGTGCAACTCGGCCATCGCCAGGCGCAGCAGTTCTTCGACGTGCACCTTGCGCTGGCGAATGCCGCGCCAGCCGATGGAGTTGAGGTAGTTCTGGTCGATCATCTTGCCCAGCGCCGAGGTGCCGGTAGGGCGGTTGCGGTAGACGTAATCCAGGGTGCTGCCGGAGTCGAACCCGGTGTCGAAGCCCAGCTTCACCCCGGCGGACAATTTACTGCCAAAGCGCATGCTGGCGCGGGTCATGCGCCAGTAAAGGTCACGCAACGAGTTGTGGGGCAGCGGCGTGGCCAGGGTTTCCGCTTCGGCGCAGGTCGCGCCCAGGCGATCGGCGTCGAGCAGGGAAGGGCGCTCCAGCGGACGGGCGAAGTTCTGCAGGATGAAACGGCGGGCACTGGCCACGGCCGGCCCACGGTTCTTCTCGCCAAGGGTGTCGTGGAAGAAGCCTGGCAGGATGTGTTTTTCCTTGTGCAGGCTGCCCAGGCGTTCGAAGAACTGCTCCTGGGGTTTGCGGTGCACCACGAAGTCCGAGCCGGAGATCAACAACTGCGTCGGCACCTGGATCGCCTGGGCATCGGCCACCACGCGGTCGGCGGCTTCGTACAGGCCCAGCAGCACGTTCACCGAAATGGCCTTGGTGATCAACGGATCGCTGTCGTAGGACGCCACGCGCTCTGGGTCATGGCTGAGGAATTTCGCCTTGACGTAGCTGTTGACGAAGAAATTGCCGCGGAACTTGCGCATCAGCGCCAGGCCCGGCCGGGCGAACGGCACGTAGAGCTTGACCTTGAAGGCCGGCGACGCCAGTACCAGCGAGCGAATGCGCGGTGCGTAGTCGTGGACCCAGGTGGACACGATCACCGCGCCGACGCTTTGTGCGACCACGGCGATGTTCGCTTCGTCGATCTGATGCGTCGCGCCGATGTGATCGCAGAAGGTCTGCACGTCCCGCGCACTGGTGGCAAAACTCGGGCTGTCGCCCCGTTCGCCCGGCGACTGGCCGTGGCCGCGTGCGTCCCAGGCAAAGAAGTCGAACCCGGGCAAATCCAGCTCATCCACCAGGTGCGCAATGCGCCCGGAGTGTTCATGACCACGATGGAACAACAACACAGCCTGGCGGGGTTCGCCCGCTGCGGCATCGATAGCCGGCCAGTGTTGGTAGAACAGGTCCACGCCATCGTGGGTGGTGAATGTCCGGTGTTGGGCTTCGCGCATTGCAACTTCCTTATGCTGAGGGAGCGTTTTCCGTCACCTGGCCCAGGCCATGACGGACCCGATTGACCAAGGTATAAACCAGCAGGGCGGCAACCACCGCCATCACACCATTTATCCAGAGTGCCCCGAGCCAACCCAGGGCAATGCCGGTCGCCAACACGCCAAACACAAAGGCGCGATCGCTCTTGCCCATCGGCCCGTCATACCGCCGCGAAGCCCCCACCATCGCCCCCAGCACGCCGGCGTATTCGCTGAACAACGCCAACAGCGTGACCAACAACACGAGCAGGAGACTGGTATCGGCAAACAAGGCAAAAGGCAGGATCAAGGCAACGTCGGCGATGATATCGCATAGCTCGTTGAGGTAGGCGCCCAGATGCGATTGTTGACCAAACTCCCGCGCCAGCATGCCGTCCACGGCATTCAACGCCATGCGCAGGAACATCCAGATTGGCACCAGGACGAAAATCCACGGATGGTCGGCGAACCAGGCAATGACCGCCCCCACCAACACCGAGACGATGCCCGCGAGCAGGGTGACCTGGTTGGCGGTGACACCGTTGTCGTAGAGGCGTTGGACCATGGGGCGCAGCAAGTTTTGAAAGGCGGGCTTGAGTTGGTAGATGGAGGGCATCGGGGTGAGATCTCGGCCGGTGGCGGGGCTGGGCTTATACAGGTGCGAGATTACGATAGGTTGAGGGGTTGCAGGCGGGTATTTCTTGAGAATGCGTGCGGGTAGGCATCTATTCGCGCGTTTATCTGCGCAAGACACCCCGGGAGATATGAAAAAAACGCTAAACCTGTGGCGAGGGAGCTTGCTCCCGCTGGGTTGCGCAGCAGCCCCAAAGCCATTCAACGCGGTGTCCGGGCAGGTTTACGACTGCTGCGCAGCCGAGCGGGAGCAAGCTCCCTCGCCACGATGATTCATGCGCCTTAAGTTAAGGGGAGGCTGTGAGAACAACTGTTCACACATTCCCAACCTCACCGCAGTTCCCCTGTGGGAGCGAGCTTGCTCGCGATGGCGGAGTGTCAGCCGACATCAATGGCAGCTGACCCAGCGCCATCGCGAGCAAGCTCGCTCCCACAGGTTTTTTTCGGATCCTTGCAACGTAGGCCTAATTAGCGAATTGCCCTACACGCCCCGCTTCTTTCACTGACTTATTTCTCCTGTCATCCCCGGCACAGTCTCGCGCCCACTCCTGCGCCGCGAGCTGCCTGCATGCGTTTCCCTGACAAGATCCCGTCATTAACCGGTGCCATTGGTTCGCTGGTCTTGGCCGCCATGAACTCGCCCGATGTCGAGGAGGTATTGCAGGACTTTCGCCACTGCCTGGGCGACTACGACAGTTGGGCGGAAAGATTCTGGGCCGGTCGGACACTGGACATTCAGCAGGTATTTAAAGTCGGCAAGGAGGTGTCGCTCGCACCCGTGAAAGACGGTGGCAAACAGGTCAGCGCCGTGGTGGCGAGGTGTCCGGCACAAGGCCCGCTGACACTGGTGCACATGTTCCAAGCCTCGCGTTTCGTGCCGATCGGCGACACGCCAGTGGTGTTGGAACCGATCATCAAGGGCGAGCTGGGGAAGGAAACGTTTGGCGATCCGATCCCTCATGTCATTGGTCCCAGCGGCATTTTGGAAGTGTCCGAATGCGACCGCGGCCAGCGCTACCGGATCAGTTTTTTTCCAGATATCACGGCCGATCATGTCCGGGCGCTGTACGCGTCCTACCAGCACGAGATCGTCGAACTCGAAGGTTGGCTGAAAGCGGAATGGAACGAGTTTCAACCCTTGTGGAAGGAGTCTTCCGAGAGCGGTTTTGTAAAGCGCTTCAACGCATTGCAGGAAGCCCAGCTACGCGGCTTTGAAAATGCCCTGTTTGGGCTATGGGACGACGTAACACAGGTCTTCGATCTGTTGGCGGACCTACAGGCCAACAGTGAAAAATTGTTGGAATACCTCACCGAGGGCGAGCTTGAGCAGCTGCTGAAGGCGTCATCCGAGGCGATTGCCAAAGGACTGATGATCCTGAGCGATGAGCCCTTGCTCTTCGTTTACACCGCGGCGTTCACCAGTTGGCTGCGGATGCTGCCGCCCCAGTACATGGCTGAAATCCTGGGGGAAATGCGAGCCTCGATTCTGATCAATTTCCTCTTGGCGCGCGTGACCGGTGGCCTGGGCGTGGGACTGCGCATGGGCGGTAAAGTGCTGCGCCATGTCCGCTCGGAACGCGCTCGGAAGTGGCTACAGGCATCGAGTCAACGCCTCGGACAACTCGGTGGCGACAGCTTCAACAAACATGCCGACGTACTGAAGCCGGTAGTAATCGCCGGTCAGGGACCGTCGGTGGGGCCGGCGCCTGTCAGACCGTTGCAGATCTCAACTGGGGATTCCGCGCCGCTGTCGGTCAGCAACCCGGCCCCGATCGTGCGGGAAAAGTCCCAGCCATCTACCCGCCTGAGCCAACACGAACCCCACGACGTCCCCGCCCAATCGAAAAACCCCAACGGCGACAGCGCCGACACCGCCGCCCAGACCCAGACCAGCGGCTGCCCGGTGTCGATGGTCACCGGCGAAGAACTGCTGACCCTCGACGATGGCACCCTCGACGGCCGTTTGCCGTTCGTTTTCACCCGTCTGTACCGCACCAGCGCCGCCGACCTGGACGTCGGCCTCGGATGTGGTTGGAGCCATGCCCTGGCCCATCGCCTGGAACTCCATGGCGAACAGGTCACCTGGGTCGACCAGGAAAACCGTCGCACGCTCTTTCCATTGCCCACCACGCAGCGCCCGGCGAACCACAACAGCCTGGCCCGCGCAGCAATCTACCTGGGGGCCGAGCCGGACGAACTGATCGTCGCCCAACCGGGGGAAAACGCGCCGTTCCTGCATTTTCGCGACGGCCACCTGATCGCCCTCAGCGACCGCTACGACAACCGCCTGTCCCTCCAGCGCAACATCCACGGCGACGTCTGCCGTTTGGACAACGGCGCCGGGCGTTCCCTGCGCCTGCGCTACGAACAGCGCCACCTGATCGCCGTCGACTACCAGAGCTTCCACCCGGCCATCACCCTCGACGAAGCCTGGCGGACCGAGCAGACGCTGGTGTCCTACCGCTACGACGGACGTTTCCGACTGATCGAAGCGACCAATGCCGCCGGAGAAAGCGAACGCTACGACTACGACGACCAGCACGTCATCCTCCAGCGGCAATTGGCCGGCGGGGCGAGTTTTTATTGGGAGTGGCAAGGCGTCGGGCCGGCGTCCCGTTGCGTACGGCATTGGGCCTCGTTTGCGCAGATGGACAGCCGCTACACCTGGGGCGAGGACGGCAGTGTCACGGTCCGGCACCTGGATGGCAGCCAGGAGGTGTATGTCCACGACGACCGGGCGCGGCTGGTGCGCAAGGTCGAGCCCGACGGCGGCGAACACCTCAAGGCCTATGACGAGCAGGGCCGGCTGATCGCCGAACAGGACCCGCTGGGGGCGGTCCGCGAATACCGCTACGACGACGTCGGACGGCTGCTGGCGTTGATTCCACCGGACGAGGCACCAACCTCCTACGAATACCGCAACGGTTTCCTGCACACCCGTTCCCGTGGCAAGGCAGTGTGGACTTACCGGCGCAATGACCACGGTGATGTGATCGCCAGCATCGACCCGGACGGCCAGCGTACGGAATATGCCTACGACGCCCATGGGCAACTGCTGGCAAGGTACGACCCGGACGGCGGCGAACATCGCTTCACCTGGAGTCGCCTGGGCCAACTGACTGAAGAAGTCCTGCCCGACGGCAATCGCCGGTGTTTTTCCTACGATGCCCTGGGACGTTTGCTCAGCCGCCGGGACGAACACGGCGCCCTCACGCACTACCAATGGGACGCCGTCGGCCGACTGCTGCAAGTGACCCTGCCCACCGGCGCCATCCGGGCCTGGAGCTACAACGCCTACGGCAAGGTCATTGCCGAACGCGACGAGCAGGGCCGCACCACCCGCTACGAATACGCCGATGACCTGCATCTGGTCAGCCGTCGCCTGAACCCCGACGGCAGCGAGCTGAAGTATCGCTACGACTCGGCGCGGCTGTTGCTGACCGAGATCGAAAACGAATCTGGCGAAAAATATCAGCTGGACTACACGCCCAGCGGCTTGATCCGACAGCAAGTCGGCTTCGACGGGCAACGCACCGCCTACGCCTACGACCTCAACGGTCACCTGCTGGAGAAAACCGAGCACGGCGAGGACGGTTCGCAATGGGTCACCCGCTACCAGCGCGACGCGGCCGGGCGGCTGCAACTCAAGACCTTGCCCGACGGCCAGTCTATCGAATACCGCTACGACGAACTGGGCCGGCTGGTCTACGTCGATGACGGCAGCGACCATCCGCTGGCCTTCGAATACGACGCCCAGGATCGGCTGATCACTGAGCACCAGGGCTGGGGCACCCTGCGTTATCGCTACGATGCCTGCGGGCGCCTCAATCACCTGCGCCTGCCGGACGACAGCCAACTCGACTACCACCACGCCCCGGGCGGTGCGCTGACCGCCATCGATCTCAACGGCGCACGCCTGACCGAACACCGCTTTGACGGCAGCCGCGAACGACAGCGCCAGCAAGGTCAGTTGCTCAGCGACTACAGGTACGACGAACAGGGCCGCCTCAAGGCCCAGACCGTGTGGCAGAACCCACAGCAGCAACTGCTCTGGCGCGACTATATCTACAGCCCCAAGGGCAACCTGCAAACCCTTTCCGACCACCGAAACCGCCGCAGCTACCAGTACGATTCTCTAGATCGCCTGACCCGCATCGACTTTTCCCACAGCGAGCCGCCGGAACACTTCAGCCACGACCCGGCCGGCAACCTGCTGATGCAGGACCGCCCCGGCCCGACCACCCTCAAGGGCAACCGCCTGCTGAAGGAGGGCGACCGCCACTACGACTACGACACCTTCGGCAACCTGATACGCGAACGCCGCGGCGAGTCCCTGGTCAGCGCCTACCGCTACGACAGCCAACACCGCCTGGTCGGCATCACCACGGCCGACGGCTGCGAAACCTCCTACCGCTACGACGCTTTCGGCCGACGCATCAGCAAGACCGTGGACGGCCTGACCACGGAATTTTTCTGGCAGGGCGACCAGCTCGTCGCTGAAAACAGCCCGCGCCACCACCGCAGCTACGTCTATGAACCGGGCACCTTCCGCCCGCTGGCGATGCTCGACGGTGAAGGCCACGACGCGCGCCCGTTCTACTACCACCTCGACCGCCTGGGTACGCCCCAGGAACTGACCAACCCCGCCGGCCAGATCGTCTGGTCGGCGCGCTACAACGGCTACGGCAAAGTCACCGAACTCAGGCACGGCGACGGCGAACAGCTTGAGCAACCGCTGCGCTTCCAGGGCCAATACTTCGACCCCGAAAGCGGCCTGCACTACAACCGCCACCGCTACTACGATCCCGAGACTGGCCGCTATTTGACGCCTGATCCGAGCAAGTTGGTGGGTGGGCTCAATGGGTACCGGTACACCCTGAACCCGACGGGTTGGGTGGATCCGTTGGGGTTGGAAGGTTGCCCGGGCGACGGATGTAGAAAGCCTGCCGTCGGTAAGCAAGACCCGACGGCCAAGCTTGGGGTGGATGAGGGTGCGCCGGCTCTGCCGATGACGGCGGAGCAGCGGCGGGCGCGGATTGATGAGTTGGCGGAGACGAATGCCTACCGGCGCTTGGATGAGATGGAACGATCGATTGAGGGCGCGCATTTTTTACAGAAACATGGTGCTCAAACTACGGTGGATGCTCAACTGGAACGCGTTACGACAGGGCGAAACCCTGGGACCGGGGAGATTGAGGTTCATACAAGGGGCCGTAGAGAAGGTCAGCCAAAAATTCCTTCAGCGGCGACACGCTTCGTAAGTCATAGAGATCAGCTAAATGCAATATATAGGGCAACGCTTGTTTTTAGGCAAAGTGGCTTGAGGGCATCCCGTGAGCCGATCGAGTTTGGGAGAAAGATTGGGGAGGGATATAAACAAGAAGGGCTACAATATGGCCAGCAAACGAAGGCAGTGGTGATATTGAATGATACTGGTCGTCCGATAACTAGCTATACGGAATTTGAGTGATGACGAAGTCGTCGGATATGGTCGTACTAAGAAGCCTCTTATTTGTTTTTGATATAGAGAATACGATAGATGAGGCTAGAGAGGAGATTATTGTCTCGAAGGATGTTAACTCAGACACTGAGTTGCGAGAGCTATTTGATTGCTTGCTTAAGCCAGATTTTTTGGTATTTAAATCTCATGAGCGAGAATGGTTTATCGAAAAAATTTCGTTTTATCTGGAGAAGGGTTCGAGTTTTGATGAGATTTTTTCTAAAATGACGACATATTTTGATGATGATGTTAAGGATCAACATCGCTTTATGAGGATTTTATTGAGTTGCCTTAGTCGATATCATTCTGAGGCAGTTCAGCAATCGTAGTTTTGACCGCTCCCACGCTCCGGCGTGGGAACGATCGACGACCTGTGGCGAGGGAGCTTGCTCCCGCTGGGCTGCGCAGCAGCCCCAAAGCCATTCAACGCGGTGGCCGGGTAGGTTTACGACTGCTGCGCAGCCGAGCGGGAGCAAGCTCCCTCGCCACGATGATTCGTATAGCCTTTAAGTCCGCGGTCGCCTGTAGGACTGGCGCTCACGCATTCCTGTGTACACCAAAAGTACCTGTGGGGGTGGGGGTTGGCTCTCTATATCTATTGCACATTCCCCCCCTCAGTGACTGACCCACCGCTTTCGCGAGCAAGCCCGCTCCCACAGGTTTTTGTGTTCGCAGATACTCTCAGACCTTCATCCAGCCATTAAAAAAACCACCCCTTTGGCACCGATAACATCGTTTCTCGGCCGCCCGGCTTTTCCCTATATTGGCCCTCAGATCCGGTGGATGGCTCAACGTCCACCCCCTCAGTGTGAGTAGCCTCGATGAACAATAAACCTGACAGCACAGGGCTTGATAATGCCGGCGCCGGCACCCGGGCGGTTTGGGGTGGGGAGCAAGTCAGGCATCCCTACAACGCCACGCAAACCCCCATCGTGGCCAGTGCCGCGTACGGTTACGACGACATCGACGTCTGGTACGACGTCGCCCTGGGCAAGGCCCCCGGTTTTATCTACAGCCGCATGAGCAACCCGACCGTCGAGACCCTCGAAGCCAAGATCCGCGAGCTGGAAATGGCCGAGTCTGCCGTGGCCTTCAGCAGTGGCATGGCGGCGATCAGCAGCGTGCTCTACACCTTCCTGGCCCATGGCGATCGGGTGGTGTCGACCAAGGACAGTTACGGCGGCACCAACAAAATCTTCGAAGAGTTCCTGCCGCGCACCGGCGTGGCGGTGACCCTGTGCGAGACCTTCGACCACGATGACCTCGAGCGTGAAATCGCCAAGGGCTGCCAGGTGTTGTACCTGGAAACCCCCACCAACCCGACCCTGAAAATCCTCGACATCCCGCGCCTGGTGGCGGCGGCCAAGCGTGTCGGCGCCGTGGTCGTGGCGGACAACACTTTCGCCACGCCGCTGAACCAGAGCCCGCTGGCCTTGGGCGTGGACGTGGTGATTCACAGCGCGACCAAGTTCCTCAGCGGCCATGGCGACGTGCTTGGTGGCCTGGTGTGTGGCAGCGAAGCCTTGATGGCCCAAGTGCGGCACTACCGGGAAATCAACGGCGCGAGCCTCGACCCGTTCTCGGCCTACCTGATCATCCGTGGCATGAAGACCCTGGCGCTGCGCATGCGCCAGCAACAACACAGCGCCCGGGCCCTGGCCGAATTCCTCTGCACCGAACCACTGGTGGAAGCCGTGAATTATCCCGGCTTGCCCAGCCACCCGAACCACGCCATCGCCTGTGCACAGATGTCCGGCTTCGGCGCCATCGTCAGTTTTGTCCTGGTCGGCGGCATGGACACGGTCAAGTTGCTGCTGCCACGCCTGCGCTTCGCCCATTGCGCCGGCAACCTGGGGGCGGTGGAAACCATCTACGGACCGGCCCGCACCACCAGCCACGTCGAGAACACCTTGGAAGAACGCCTGGCCCTGGGCATCTCCGAAGGCTTGGTGCGGGTTTCGGTGGGCATCGAAGACACCGACGATCTGCTGGACGATCTGAAACAGGCCTTCGCCTTCGTCAAAAAGACCCTCGATCCGCAACTCAATGAAGTCCACACCGAGACGGCAAGCTGAAGTTTGAAAGTTGATACCCCGCGACAAGGCTGTCAGCGGGGCGTTCATGAATAGGAATAATAATAAAAGCTCAGCGGCGCTTGTCTGACTCGCGTAGACGTCGATGCGCGCCCTGACATTTCATGAGAACAACCATGTCCATAACAGAACAACAAACGAATACGCGGACCGGCTTCAAGCAGGAAATGCAAACGCGCCATATCGTCATGCTGGCCTTGGGCGGCGTGATCGGCACCGGGCTGTTCCTGACCTCCGGCTACACCGTCAACCAGGCCGGCCCGATGGGGGCGGTGATCGCCTACATCATCGGTGCGCTCATGGTCTACATGGTGATGATGTGCCTGGGGGAACTGGCAGTGCAGATGCCGGAAACCGGTTCCTTCAGCACCTACGCCACGCGCTTTCTCGGGCCTGGCACCGGCTACACCGTGGCCTGGCTGTATTGGCTGACGTGGACGGTGGCCATCGGTTCGGAGTTCACCGCCGCCGGCATCCTCATGACCCGATGGTTTCCCGACACCCCGGTGTGGATCTGGAGCGCGCTGTTTGCCGGCGTGGTGTTCCTCACCAACGTGGTATCGGTGCGTTTGTTCGCCGAGACCGAGTTCTGGTTGTCGTTGATCAAAGTCCTGACCGTGGTGGTGTTCCTGCTGATCGGTGGTGGTGCGATTCTCGGGCTGTTGAACATCGACCAGGCCCACAGCATCGGCTTGAGTAACTTCACTCGCGAAGGACTTTTTCCTACTGGCTTCATGCCGATTGCGATGACGCTGCTGGCGGTCTCCTTCGCCTTCTCTGGCACGGAACTGATCGGCATCGCCGCTGGCGAAACCAAGGACCCGCAACGCAACGTGCCGCGCGCCATCCGCACCACGGTGCTGCGCCTGGCGGTGTTTTTTGTCGGGACCATTTTTGTCCTCGCGACGTTGTTGCCTCGCGAACAGGCCGGTCTGGTGGAAAGCCCCTTCGTCACGGTGTTCACCTACATCGGCATTCCATACTCCGCCGACATCATGAACTTCGTGATCATCACCGCCCTGTTGTCGGCGGCCAACTCCGGCTTGTACGCCGCCTCGCGCATGCTTTGGACCCTCAGCGACCAGGGCCACCTGCCCAAGCAGTTCTCGGCCCTGACCCGCATGGGCACGCCGCTCAACGCGATCATCGTCAGCATGGCCGGCGGCGCCGCGTCGTTGCTCAGCAGCGTGTTTGCCGCCGACACCATCTACCTGGCGCTGGTGTCGATTTCCGGCCTGGCCGTGGTGGTGGTGTGGATGAGCATCGCCGCGAGCCAGATCGGCTTTCGCCGTCACTACGTCGCCAACGGCGGCGACATTCGCGACCTCAAGTTTCGCGTGCGCGGTTATCCGTGGGTGCCGTTGGGGGCGCTGGTGTGCTGCAGCCTGGCGTGCATCGGCATCGCCTTCGACCCTGAACAGCGGGTGGCGCTGTACTTCGGCTTGCCATTCATCGCCTGGTGTTACTTCGTGTATTACATTACCCGCAAAAGCCGCGAGCGACGCTTGTCGGTTGCTCTCGTGGCACAACCGTCCGACGCGTTTTAAACCGCATCGACGGGCGGGCAAACGTGCCCGGTGCGTGGGGGTTAGCGAGGTAAGAGCATGAAGCAAAAAACGTTGCCCCCGTTGAACTGGCTGCGGGCGTTCGAAGTGTCCGCCCGTTGCCTGAACTTCACCCACGCCGCCGACGAATTATTCTTGACCCAGGGCGCGGTCAGCCAGCAGATCCGCCAGTTGGAAAGTCACCTCGGTGTGGCGCTGTTCAAGCGCTTGCCCCGTGGCCTCGGTCTGACGGAAGAGGGCCAGGCCTACCTGCCGGTGGTGCAGGACGCGATCACGCGACTGGCGGTGGGCACCAACGAAATCTTCGGCCAGCACAAGCGCCGGCCGATCAAGGTGCGCGGCAGCCTGGCGTTTTTCGTGCACTGGCTGGCGCCGAAACTGGTGGATTTTCGCCAGGCCCATCCCCACGTCGACATCCGCTACATCAGCAACATCTGGGTCAAGGAACTGGACGGCGAAGACGACATGGAAATCCGCTGGGGCCACGGCCAATGGCCTGGCCTCGTATCGCAGCGGCTGACCTGGGACACCTTGTTCCCGGTGTGCGCGCCGGCCTTGATGGCGACGCTGAAGGTGCCGGCGGACGTGGCCAAGCATCCGTTGCTGCACGTGCTGGGTTACGAAGAAGGCTGGGGTTACTGGCTGAAAATGGTCGGTGCCGATTCGGTGGATTCCTCGACGGGCATGCAATTCGACACGCTGGTCTGCACCTTGCGCATGGCCGAGCTGGGGCAGGGCATTGCCCTGGCGCGGTCGTCGATGGTCAGTGAATTGCTGGAAGACGGACGCCTGGTCGAACCCTTCGCCCAACGCATCGAAGCCAGCGAATCGTTCTACCTGGTGCGCAGTTCCGGGGCCGAGCAACACCCGGACGCGGCGCGGTTTTCCACCTGGCTGGTGGAACAGGCGCATCGTTTCAAATGAGCTGTTTTATCTGAGTTTGCGGAGTTGACCATGCGCTACGTGAGTACCCGAAATTCCGCCGTGCAGGTCGATTTCGAAAAAGTCGTGCTGTCGGCCATTGCCGAAGATGGCGGGCTGTTTGTCCCGGTCGAACTGCCACTGTTCGAACCTCAGGACATCGCTAATTGGTCCACACTGTCCTACGACGAATTGGCCTACCGAGTGATGCGCCTGTTCGTAGGCGAGGCGATCCCCGAGGCCGACCTCAAGCGCTTGCTCAAGGAAGCGGGCAGCCAGTTCAGCCATCGCTCCCTGGCGCCGTTGCATCAAGTGGATCGCAACGAATGGGTCCTGGAGTTGTTCCATGGCCCGACCCGTTCCTCGAAGGACTTTGCCGCGCAGCTGCAAGCGCGGCTGGTGCAGTACTTCCTGCGCAAACGCGGGCGCCGCGCCGTGGTGATGGGCGTCACCAACGGCGACACCGGCCTGGCCGCCATCGAGGCGTTCAAGCATTGCGACGAAACCGACGTGGTGGTGATCTATCCCGAGGCCGGCGTACCGCAAGACCAGCTTCAAGACCTGCAAGCGACGGCGCACCCGCGGGTGCATCAAGTCGCCGTGGAGGGCAGTTTTGATGAATGCCAGACCCTCGTCACCCAACTGTTCCGCCAGCATGCGGCGATCAGTTTCAACTCCAGCAACTGGGTCAGCGTCATGGCGCAGTTGGTGTTTTATTTTCACGCCGTGCTGCAGTTGGGCGGCGGTCAGCGGCCCATCGGTTTCAGCGTGCCAGCGGCGAGTTTTGCCGAAGTCTATGCCGGCTACATCGCCCAGAAGATGGGCTTGCCGATCACGCAAATGATCGTCGCCACCAACCAGAACGACGCGCTGCATCAGTTCTTTTTGAAGAACCACTACTCGCGGTTACGTGCGAGCAAGACCCTGTCGCCGGCCATGGATTTGTCGATCTTTTCCAACCTGGAACGGTTTCTCTGGGAGCTCTATGGGCATGATGATCAAGCCGTGAGCGCGTTGATGCACACCTTCGAAACTCAAGGCGAAATGACCATTGGCAACGAGTTCTGGCTGCAGGCGCGGATGATCATCGACTCATACGCGGTGAGTGATGAGCAGACGCTGAACGAGATCACTTCGTTGTACCGCGACACCGGTTATGTCATCGACCCACACACCGCCACCGGTGTGCTCGCGGCGCGCCTTTACCGCCGCAGCCTGGTGGCGCCGATGGTGACCCTGGGCGAGATCTCACCGATTAAATCGGCGGTGTTGCTCGGTGAGTTGGGGATCCCCGTGGCGGCGCAACAACGTTCGATGGCCGAGCAGGGCCCGGCGCAGATCCATCGCATCCAGCCGGACGACCTCGCTGCCCTCCATCAACTGCTCGGCACCCTGTAACCGGAGGCCCCATGAAGCGAATCCTCGATCCCCTCGACGAACGCATCATCGCCGAACTGCGCCTCAACGCCCGCGCCGCCCACGCCGAGCTGGCGGCCAAGGTCAACCTCTCGCGCAACGCCGTGCGCCAACGCATCGAACGCCTCGAACGCGACGGCGCGATCCAGGGCTACACCGTGCGAACGGGGGAGGGCGCGCAAGCGTCGTCGAACATCAACGCGGTGATCTTCGTCTACCGCTACGACCGCATGCGCGGTGCCGAGGTGTTGCAAGCGTTGCAGGCGATGCCGGAAGTGCTGCAGTGCGATGTGATGAGTGGCGAGTTCGATTTGATGCTGAGGGTCGGCGCGGCGAACCCGGAGCGGGTGCACAAGGTGTGGAAAGAGATCTCGGCGCTGCCGGGAGTGGAGAACACCGTGACGTCGTTTGTGTTGTCGTCGGTGGTCTAGGCACGCTAGCCGTCACAGCAGTGAACCCCGTGGCGAGGGAGCTTGCTCCCGCTGGGTTGCGAAGCAGCCCCAACCAGGTTACCCCAATCAACCTGACCCACCGCGCTGCATGTTTTGGGGGCCGCTGCGCAGCCCAGCGGGAGCAAGCTCCCTCGCCACAAGAGCCGGCGCGGATGCATGCACTGACCCCAATAAACCAAACACTGAAAAATACCTGTGGGAAATACCTGTGGGAAATACCTGTGGGAGCGAGCTTGCTCGCGATAGCGGTACACCAGCCACCATCAATGTTGCCTGACCTGGCCCTATCCCCCGGTGTCAGGCTAGTTGTCGCCTCTCCAAATTCCTAAAAGCATTTCGGGGGCGGCAAGAGTATGGTCATGCCTTTCTATTCACCTGAACGTAAAGCCGCGTTGCTGAAAATGATGCTTCCGCC
>NZ_JBIXJT010000017.1:78036-119686 GCF_052871455.1 Pseudomonas sp. LARHCG127 | reverse complement strand
GGCCGGCCCCCCCGGGCGCCGGCCTCTTCACTTCCAATTACAAGCTGGGGAAAGCGAATTGTGAAGCCTCATGGCTGGCACGCTGCGGCCAACGCTGGGTAATGGCCTTGCGACGGGTATAGAAACGCACGCCGTCCGGGCCATAGGCATGCAGGTCGCCGAATAGCGAACGCTTCCAACCACCAAAGCTGTGATAAGCCACTGGCACCGGCAATGGAACGTTGACGCCCACCATGCCGACTTCGATCTCATCGCAGAACAACCGCGCCACTTCGCCATCGCGGGTGAAGATGCAGGTGCCGTTGCCATACTCGTGATCATTGATCAGTTGCATCGCCTCTTCCAGGCTATTGACCCGGACGATGCACAGCACCGGTCCAAAGATCTCTTCCTTATAGATACGCATCTCGGGGGTCACGCGATCGAACAGGCAACCGCCGAGGAAGAAACCTTCTTCATGCCCGGCCACACTCAAGCCGCGACCATCAACCACCAGTGAAGCGCCTGCTGTCACACCCTCTTCTATATAGCCACTGACCTTGTCCCGATGCTGACCGGTCACCAGCGGCCCCATGTCCAACCCGCAAGACGTACCGGCGCCAATCTTAAGCGCCTTGATTTGCGGCACCAATTTGGACACCAGCGCATCCGCCACTTGGTCGCCGACACACACCGCCACCGAAATTGCCATGCAACGCTCACCGCATGAACCGTATGCCGCGCCCATCAGCGCGCTGACGGCATTGTCCAGGTCGGCATCCGGCATCAGCACCGCATGGTTCTTCGCCCCGCCCAGCGCCTGGACACGTTTGCCACGTCGAGTGCCCTCGGCATAGATGTACTCGGCAATCGGCGTCGAACCGACAAAACTCAGCGCCTTGACTTCCGGCGCTTCGATCAGTGCATCCACCGCAGCCTTGTCGCCATGGACGACGCTCAGTACACCCTTGGGCAAACCCGCTTCCAACAACAACTGGGCGATCAGCAGCGTCGAACTCGGATCACGCTCGGACGGCTTGAGAATGAAGCAGTTGCCGCAGACGATCGCCAGCGGATACATCCACAGCGGCACCATCGCCGGGAAGTTGAACGGGGTGATGCCCGCCACCACGCCTAAAGGTTGAAAGTCTGACCAAGCGTCGATGTTCGGTCCTACGTTACGGCTGTATTCGCCCTTCAGGATCTCCGGCGCTGCACAGGCAAACTCGACGTTTTCGATGCCGCGCTTGAGCTCACCGGCCGCGTCTTCCAAGGTCTTGCCGTGTTCCTCGCTGATCAACTGGGCGATACGCGCCTCGTTCTGCTCCAGCAATTGCTTGAAACGAAACATCACTTGGGCGCGCTTGGCCGCTGGTGTATTGCGCCAGGCCGGAAAAGCCGCCTTGGCGGCATCGATGGCCTGCTGGATAGTCGCGCGATCAGCCAATGGCACCTTATGAATGGCCTGGCCAGTAGACGGGTTGAACACATCGGCGGTGCGAGCGCTGTCGCTCAGCAGTTCGCCATTGATCAAATGCGGGATGAGGCTCATGGGGACTCCAGAATTATCCACAGGCGCCCATGGCCGGGCGCCCGTTGTTAAAGAATGCGTCAGTCGAGTTTGTTCAGCACTTCACCGACTGCATCGAACAGGCGATCCAGGTCCTGTGGCTTGCTGTTGAACGTTGGCCCGAACTGCAGAGTGTCGCCGCCGAACCGCACATAGAACCCGGCTTTCCACAACGCCATGCCGGCTTCGAACGGACGCACGATGGCATCGCCATCGCGCCCGGCGATCTGGATCGCGCCGGCCAGGCCATAGTTGCGGATGTCGATGACGTTCTTCGCGCCCTTCAGACCGTGCAAGGCATTCTCGAAATGCGGGGCTATTTCGGCCACGCTCTGCACCAGGTTTTCCTTCTGCAGCAGGTCCAGCGCCGCCAGGCCCGCCGCGCAGGCCACCGGGTGTGCCGAGTAGGTGTAGCCGTGGGGGAACTCCACTGCGTACTCGGGCGTTGGCTGGTTCATGAAGGTCTGGTAGATCTCCGAGCTGGCAATCACCGCGCCCATGGGGATCGCGCCATTGGTGACTTGCTTGGCGATGCACATCAGGTCCGGGGTCACGCCAAAGCTGTCGGCACCAAACATCGAACCGGTGCGGCCGAAACCGGTGATCACTTCGTCGAACACCAGCAGAATGCTGTGCTGGTCGCAGATTTCCCGCAGGCGCTTGAGATACCCCTCAGGCGGCACCAGTACGCCGGCCGATCCTGCCATCGGCTCGACAAACACCGCAGCGATATTGGACGCATCGTGCAGTTCGATCAGCTTCAACAGCTCATCCGCCAAGGCGATGCCACCCTCTTTCGGCATGCCACGGGAATAGGCGTTGCTGGCCAGCAAGGTGTGGGGCAAGTGATCGACGTCCATCATGGCCTGGCCGAACAGCTTGCGGTTGCCACTGACACCGCCGAGGCTGGTGCCGGCGATGTTCACACCGTGATAACCACGGGCACGGCCAATCATCTTGGTCTTGGTCGCCTGGCCCTTGAGACGCCAGTAGGCGCGGACCATCTTCACTGCGGTATCGGCGCACTCGGAACCGGAATCGGTAAAGAACACATGATTGAGGTTGCCTGGGGTCAGGCTGGTGATCTTTTCCGCCAGTTGGAATGACAGCGGATGGCCGTACTGGAACCCCGGCGAATAATCGAGAGTACCCAGTTGCTTGGCGACCGCTTCCTGGATTTCCTTGCGGGTGTGCCCGGCGCCACATGTCCACAGGCCCGACAGCGAGTCGTAGACCTTGCGCCCCTTGTCATCCACCAACCAGCTGCCTTCGGCAGCGACGATCAGGCGCGGATCGCGCTGGAAATTTCGATTGGCGGTGTAAGGCATCCAGTGGGCATCCAGCTTGAGCTGGCTAGCCAGGGAACCGGCAGCGTGTTCGGGCATGTTCATCGACAAAACCTCGCAGGTCATAAGCGACAGGGGATCGAAAGGCGTTCTTGCAGCTAAGTTGCCACGACGATAAAGTCAATGAAATCCAACTTTTGTAACCTTCAGTCGGCGGATCACTAAACTATGAGCGCTCGTCGTCCCGATCCTCTGGCCCAGGTCAGCGACTTTGATATTCGCCTGCTGCGCATTTTTCGCAGCGTCGTGGAGTGCGGTGGATTCTCCGCCGCGGAAACCGTACTGGGAATCGGTCGCTCAGCCATCAGCCAGCAGATGAGCGACCTTGAACAGCGCCTCGGCCTGCGTCTGTGCCAACGTGGGCGCGCGGGGTTTTCCCTGACCGAAGAAGGGCGCGAGGTCTATCAATCGGCGTTGCAGTTATTGAGCGCACTGGAAAGCTTTCGCACCGAGGTAAACGGGCTGCACCAGCATCTGCGCGGTGAGTTGACCATCGGCCTCACCGACAACCTGGTCACCCTGCCCCACATGCGCATCACCCACGCCCTGGCGCAATTGAAAGAGCGCGGGCCTGACGTGCAGATCCAGATTCGCATGATCGCCCCCAACGAAGTCGAGCAAGGCGTGCTCGACGGTCGCTTGCATGTCGGCGTGGTTCCCCAGGCCAGTGCCCTGTCCGGGCTGGAATATCAACCGCTCTACAGTGAACGTTCGCTGCTGTACTGCGCGGTCGGGCATCCACTGTTTTATGTCGATGACCAACAACTTGAAGACGCACGCCTCAACAGCCAGGACGCCATCGCCCCGACGTTCCGCCTGCCGGCCGAGATCCAGGCCCATTACCAGGCGCTTAATTGCACCGCGAGTGCATCGGACCGCGAAGGCATGGCGTTCCTGATTCTTACCGGGCGCTATATCGGCTACCTGCCCGATCACTACGCCAACCTCTGGGTCCAGCAGGGTCGGTTGCGGGCCCTTAAGCCTGCGGCACGGTTCTATGACTTGAGCCTGGCGTCGGTCACGCGCAAAGGGCGCCGGCCTCACTTGGTGCTGGAGAGTTTTCTCGAGAGCCTGGCGGCCACCCGCTGACCTTTTTACACCCTGTGGGAGCGAGCTTGCTCGCGATGGCGGTGTATCAGTCACACCTAATGCTGAATGACCCTCCGCTATCGCGAGCAAGCTCGCTCCCACAGGTGTTTAGCCGGCTTTTAGTGTGATGACACTTGTCGGATCGATGCCGGTGCGCTATCAACGCATTTGCTTGCCCACAGACCCAGCCCGGAAACGCCCATGACCTTTGAAGTCCCTGCCCACGGTGGCAAGCCCACCAGCCGCATTCGTCAAAAGAACGAAGAGACGATTCTCAAGGCCGCCGAAGATGAATTCGCTCGCCACGGGTTCAAAGGCACCAGCATGAATGCCATCGCCCTCAAGGCCGGGCTGCCCAAGGCGAACCTGCATTATTACTTCACCAATAAACTCGGCCTGTACGTGGCGGTGCTGAGCAACATCATCGAATTGTGGGACAGCACCTTCAACACCCTCACCGCCGAGGATGATCCGGCCGAAGCCTTGACCCGCTACATCCGTGCCAAAATGGAGTTCTCTCGTCGCCAGCCCCAGGCCTCGCGACTGTTCGCCATGGAAGTGATCAGCGGGGGCGAATGCCTGACCGAATATTTCAACCAGGATTACCGTGCCTGGTTCAATGGCCGGGCCGCCGTGTTCCAGGCCTGGATCGACGCTGGCAAGATGGACCCGATCGACCCGGTGCATCTCATCTTTCTGTTGTGGGGCAGCACCCAGCATTACGCCGACTTCGCCACCCAGATCTGTCGCGTGACCGGTCGCAGCAAGTTGACCAAACAAGACATGATCGACGCAGGCGACAACCTGATCCGCATCATTCTCAAGGGCTGCGGCCTGACACCCACTCTCTAAGATCGCCATGCCCTTTACCCTTGCCGGTTTTTGCGAGCACCGCGAAGAAATTCGCAAAAGCCGCTTCATTACCTTCGCCGCGCCCATCACCAGCCCCGCCGATGCCCAGGCTTTTATCGAGCAGCACAGCGACCTGGATGCCACCCACAATTGCTGGGCCTGGAAACTCGGCGACCAGTACCGCAGCAACGACGATGGCGAGCCGGGTGGCACCGCCGGGCGGCCAATCCTGGCCGCGATCGAAGCCCAGGCCTGCGATCAGGTCGTGGTGCTGGTGATTCGCTGGTATGGCGGGATTCAACTGGGCACCGGCGGGCTGGCCCGAGCCTACGGTGGCGGCGCGAACAAATGCCTGCAAAACGCTGAGAAAATCGAATTGATCAGCCGCGTGCCGCTGCACTGTAGTTGCGGGTTCGCCGAACTGCCCCTGGTGAAACTGCGCGTCGCCGAGTGCGGCGGGCTGGTGAATGAAGAACGCTTCACCGCCAATGGCGTGGACCTGCAATTGGCCGTAGGCGAAGCCCACATCGAAACCTTGCAAACGCAACTGGCCGACCTGAGCCGTGGACGGATCCTGTTAGAGCGTTGAGTTCGCAGGCTGCAATCTTTCAGGGCATCGCGCAATCGTTCAACTTGCCCACATCCACTGTGCACCCGACTGTGGATAACCTGAGCACATCCCTCTGTAACCCTTCTGTCATGCGGGTTTCAGCGGGTTGCTCATTTTTCAGCCAAAGTCCTTCCCAAGGGCCAAATCCATCCACAAAACAACCGCTTGCAGCGGTTTATCACCTTTAGAAGAAAGCCCCGTAGTGCTTATGCCCGAGTTTCCGGCTTGCACACAATAACTGTGGAGCAACCTGTGGATAACCCGTTCATGGCTCCTTCCGCCCCGTGAAGGACATAGCTCACAGCCGCTTGTTCAATTTTTGACCACCCATTTCAGGGCAAACCGCTGCCTGGGCCAGACCCGTGCGCGCCAAGGTAGTGCAGAATTTCCCCACTACAGATGCTCAGGCCCGACGCGGAAGGCCTCAGTAACGGGACTCAAGACAATTTCCTGACCTGATGGCCAGGAAATTGCTTTATCCACAGGCATTCCTGTCCATCGGCCCGAGCCTGTCATGTCCAACCCCGACTCCATCGCGCGCCTGCAATTGCGCAAGATCAGCAAACGCTACCCCGGTTGCCTGGCCAACGACGCCATCGACCTGAGCATCCAGCCCGGCGAGATCCACGCCTTGCTGGGGGAAAACGGTGCGGGCAAAAGCACCCTGATGAAGATTATCTACGGCGTCACCGCTGCCGATTCGGGTGAGGTGATCTGGCAGGGCCAGCGCGTCAACCTGCGTAACCCGGCCCAGGCCCGCAGCCTGGGCATCGGCATGGTGTTCCAGCATTTCTCGCTGTTCGAAACCCTCACCGTTGCGCAGAACATTGCCCTGGCGATGGGCGCGGCAGCCGGTACGCCAGCGCAACTGGAGCCCCGGATCCGCGAGGTTTCCCGGCGCTACGGCATGGCCCTGGAACCACAGCGGCTGGTCCACAGCCTGTCGATTGGCGAGCGCCAGCGGGTAGAGATCATTCGCTGCCTGATGCAAGACATTCGGTTGTTGATTCTCGATGAACCGACCTCGGTACTCACGCCCGCAGAAGCCGAAGAACTGTTCGTGACCTTGCGCCGCCTGGCGAGCGAGGGCTGCAGCATTTTGTTTATCAGCCACAAGCTCGGGGAGGTGCGCGCGTTGTGCCACAGCGCCACGGTGCTGCGCGGCGGACGCGTCTCAGGGCATTGCACCCCGGCGCATTGCTCGGACCGAGAGTTGGCGCAACTGATGGTTGGCGAGGCCGCAGGACTGATGACGGATTACCCCAAGGTCAGCGCAGACAAAGCCTTCCTGCACATCAACAAGCTGTCCTGGCACAACCCCGACCCGTTCGGCTGCTCGTTACGGGACATTGACCTTGAGGTTTGCAGCGGCGAAATCGTCGGCATCGCCGGGGTGGCGGGCAATGGCCAGGACGAATGGCTGGCATTGCTCAGTGGGGAAACGCCGCTTCCCCGCCAGCAAGGCGAAACGATTCGATTCGGCGACCAGCCCGTAGCGCACCTGCGCCCCGACGCTCGTCGCCAGCTCGGCCTGGCATTCGTCCCCGCTGAACGCCTGGGCCATGGCGCCGTGCCGCAATTGAGCCTGGCGGATAACGCCCTGCTCAGCGCCTTCCAGCAGGGCCTGGTCAGCCATGGGCTGGTTCGACGCAGCAAGGTCGAACACCTGGCCGAGGAGATCATCCGTCGTTTTGGCGTGAAGACGCCCGACACCAAAACCCCTGCGCGCAGCCTTTCGGGGGGCAACTTGCAAAAATTCATCCTGGGCCGGGAAATCCTGCAACAGCCAAAGCTGCTGGTGGCCGCGCATCCGACCTGGGGCGTGGACGTCGGCGCGGCGGCGACCATCCATCGTGCCCTGATCACCCTGCGCGACGCGGGCGCGGCGATCCTGGTGATCTCCGAAGACCTCGATGAACTGTTCCAGATCAGCGACCGTCTCGGTGCCTTGTGCGGCGGGCGCCTGTCGGCCTTGCGTCCTACCGTCGAGACCCGCCTCAGCGACGTCGGCGCCTGGATGGCCGGCCAGTTCGACGCCCCTCAATCCCCTGCCCCCGCGCCGGTTTAACGGAGTTCCACATGCTGCTTTCTCTCGAACCCCGCGGCCAGCAATCGCGCCTGATGCTCTGGTGCTCGCCGCTCTTGGCCGCCGTGTTGACCCTGGGCAGCGGCTCGCTGCTGTTTATCGCCCTTGGGCATGACCCGTTGCAAACGTTGTACACCCTGTTGATCGCCCCGATCAGCGACCTGTACGGTATGTCCGAATGGCTGGTCAAGACCTTGCCGATCCTGCTCTGCGCCCTCGGCCTGGCAGTGGCCTATCAGGCGCGGATCTGGAACATCGGCGCCGAAGGCCAATTGCTGCTGGGCGCCCTGGCCGGCAGTGCCGTGGCGGTGAACATCATCGACGTGCAAAGTCGCTGGGCATTGGTGTTGATCCTGCTGGCCGGCACCCTGGCCGGGGCGGCTTGGGCCGCGCTCACGGCGTGGCTGCGCACGCGCTTCAACGCCAACGAGATCTTGACCAGCATCATGCTCAACTACATCGCCCTGAACCTGCTGCTCTTTTGCGTCCACGGGCCGTTGAAAGACCCGGCGGGGTTCAACTTCCCCGAGTCGGCGATGTTCGGCGAGGCCAGTCGCCTGCCGTTGCTGCTGGAGGATGGCCGCGTCCATGCCGGGCTGTATTTCGCCCTGCTGGCGCTGGTAGCGGTGTGGGTCTTGCTGCAGAAAAGCTTTGTTGGTTTTCAGATCAAGGTGCTGGGCCTCGATGCCCGCGCCGCTGGTTTTGCCGGCTTTCGCCAGAAGCCGCTGGTGTGGCTGGCGCTGCTGATCAGCGGTGCGCTGGCCGGTCTGGCCGGCGTCTGCGAAGTCGCCGGGCCGATCGGCCAACTGGTGCCGCAGGTGTCGCCGGGCTATGGCTATGCGGCGATTACCGTGGCGTTCCTCGGGCGCCTCAATCCCATCGGCATTCTGTTTGCCAGCCTGTTGATGGCCCTGCTGTACATCGGCGGAGAGAGTGCGCAGATGTCGCTGAACCTGCCCCAGGCAATCACCCAGTTGTTCCAGGGGATGATGCTGTTTTTCCTGTTGGCCTGCGACGTGCTGATTCTCTACCGGCCACGCCTGAATCTGCGCTGGACCCGGCGCGCCCGAACTACCGCGGTACAGGCAGGAGCCTTGTGATGGATATCGACCTGTTGAGCAATATTTTCTATGCCATGGTTCGCTGCGGCACACCGCTGCTGCTGGTGGCCCTGGGTGAGTTGGTTTGCGAAAAAAGCGGCGTCCTGAACCTGGGCCAGGAAGGCATGATGCTGTTCGGCGCGGTGATTGGTTTTATCGTCGCGTTCAACAGCGGCCACCTCTGGCTCGGCGTGCTGTTGGCAATGGCTGCGGGAATGCTGTTGTCGGCATTGTTCGCGCTGGTGGCGCTGGTGTTCAACGCCAATCAGGTCGCCACCGGACTGGCGCTGACGATTTTCGGCGTGGGCCTGTCGAGCTTTGTCGGGGCGGCCTGGGTCGGTAAACCGCTGGCGGGCTTCGAGCCGTTGGCCATTCCCTACCTGAGTGACATCCCCTTGATCGGGCGGATGCTGTTCGCCCAGGACCTGCTGGTGTACCTCTCCTTTGCGCTGTTTGCGCTGGTGGCGTGGGTGATCGTGAAAAGCCGCGCCGGACTGATCATCCAGGCCGTCGGCGAGAACCCCGATGCCGCCAGTGCCATGGGCCTGCCGGTGTTGCGGGTGCGGACCCTGGCGGTGCTGTTTGGCGGCGCCATGGCCGGGTTGGCCGGCGCCTATCTGTCACTGGCCTACACGCCGATGTGGGCCGAGAACATGAGCGCCGGGCGCGGCTGGATCGCCCTGGCGCTGGTGGTGTTCGCCAGTTGGCGGGTGTGGCGCCTGCTGCTGGGCGCCTACCTGTTCGGTCTCGCCAGCATCCTGCACCTGGTAGCCCAGGGATTGGGGTTGGCGATTCCGTCGAGCCTGCTGGCGATGCTGCCCTATGCCGCGACCATTTTGGTGCTGGTGCTGCTGTCCCGGGATGCCGTGCGCACGCGGCTGTACGCGCCGGTGTCCCTGGGGCAGCCTTGGCAGGCGGGGCATTGAGACAGACCGCGGCGGGCCTATCGCGAGCAAGCTCGCTCCCACACTTGACCAGGGTGAACACTGAATTCAGGTTTGACTCAGCTCCCCCTGTGGGAGCGAGCTTGCCCGCGATGAGTCCCGAACAGGCAACACCTGAACCAAGCCCCACACCACCTCGAAAAACAGGAAAACCCACAACACCGCACTGGCTCCATGAAGCAGCGCATACAGCATCCAGGCCGAGAACAGAAACCGCCCCACCGCGTCATAACGCCCGTACAGCGCCTGGGGATCACGAATCCGCAACACCGACCACACGCAGACAATCGAGCCCATCAGATTCACCATCAGCACATGCGCCGGCGCAAACGGTGGCAGGTCCCCAGGCAGGTCAAAGAGCTGAGTCATGCTCACCAATACGCCATGCACCGCCGCAAAGCTCCACGGCGTGGCCAGCGCGGCCGACACGATCAGGTCGTACCAGGCGCTGCCAAGCACCACCCGGCGATATTGCATCGAACTCCACATACACGTTGCTCCAGATAATCGAGGAGCAAAGAGGCTAAAGCCTGGGGTATGCTCCAAGGTCAAGTCCTCTGGAGCTTCGCAATGCGTATCGGTGAATTAGCCCAAGCCTGCGCCGTCAGTCGAGACACGCTGCGTTTCTACGAGCAACGTGGCCTGATCGCAGCATCGCGCAGCGCCAATGGCTATCGCGACTACCCCGCCGACATCGTCCAACTGGTGCTCTATATCAAGACCGCCCAGCGCCTGGGCTTTACCCTGGGCGAGATCGGCGCGAGCGTCGCCGCCCTGTGGAACGCCCCCGACCCGGACTGCGCCGTGACGCAATTGCTGCAAGACAAGCTGAACCTGATCGAAACCCGCATGACCGAACTCGACGCGTTGCGTCAAGAGCTGAAACAACGGCTCGGGCAACGTTGTCCATTAAACCCGTGACCTTTTTCTTTCAAGGATGCCCCTCATGACTTCGGCAAGAAACGCATTGATCATCGGCGCCTCCCGGGGCCTGGGCCTCGGCCTGGTGAAGACGCTGCTCAGCGATGGCTGGAACGTGACCGCCACCGTGCGCAACCCGCAGAACGCCGAGGCTTTGAAGGCGCTGGGCCCGGTGCGGATCGAAAAACTCGACATGGACGACCAGCAAGCCGTCATCGCCTTGAGCCAGCAGCTCAAGGGCGAGACCTTCGACCTGTTGTTCGTCAACGCCGGGGTCAAGGGCCCAGATAACCAGAGCCCGGGCGGCGCGACGCTGGCCGAAGTCGGCCAGCTGTTCTTCACCAACGCCGTGGCGCCGATCAACCTGGCCCAACGCTTCGTCGGCCAGATCCGCGAGGGCAGCGGCGTGCTGGCCTTCATGAGTTCAGTGCTGGGCAGCGTGACCATGCCCGACGCGCCGGAACTGGCGCTGTACAAGGCCAGCAAGGCAGCGCTCAACTCCATGACCAACAGCTTCGTCAGCCAACTGGGCGAACAGTCATTGACGGTATTGTCGCTGCACCCGGGCTGGGTGAAAACCGACATGGGCGGCGAAGGCGCGGACCTCGATGTCGAGACCAGCACCCGTGGGCTGATCGACCAAGTGAATGCCTTCGCCGGCAAGGGTGGGCATCACTTCGTCAATTACAAAGGCGAAACAATCCCCTGGTAACCACCCGATACCCTGTGGAACCCCCTAACCCTGTGGGAGCGAGCTTGCTCGCGATGGCGCCAGATCAGTCGACATTGATGCTGAATGTCAGGCCGCTATCGCGAGCAAGCTCGCTCCCACCAAGCCCTCTCCTACATTGAAACCTGGGTCAGGCACTGGAAATGTGTCCGGCAACCTGAGTAAACTCCGCACCTTGCCCTATCCAATGGGCGACCCTGGATCAGCAGACAGGGCATCACTGAGCTGGCTAACCTGAACCCACTTTCAGAGGAGCCGGCCACCATGCCTGCGACCCGTACCTGGTTAAAAAATCCCCTCGCCATTTTCACGGCTAACGACCTCGATGCCCGTGGCGGTCTCGTCCTGCAGGACGGTGTGATCGTCGAACTGCTGAGCGTCGGCCAACAACCCGCCCAGCCCTGCGACCACGTCTTTGACGCGCGCGAGCATGTGATCCTGCCGGGCTTGATCAACACCCATCATCACTTCTACCAGACCCTGACCCGCGCCTGGGCGCCGGTGGTGAACCAGCCGTTGTTCCCCTGGCTGAAAACCCTCTACCCGGTGTGGGCGCGGCTGACCCCGGAAAAACTCGCCCTGGCGAGCAAAGTGGCCTTGGCCGAGTTGCTGCTGTCGGGCTGCACCACGGCGGCCGACCATCATTACCTGTTTCCCCAGGGCCTGGAAAATGCCATCGACGTGCAAGTGCAAAGTGTCCGTGAGCTGGGCATGCGGGCGATGTTGACCCGTGGCTCCATGAGCCTGGGCGAGGCCGACGGTGGCTTGCCACCGCAACAGACCGTGCAGCAGGGCGAGGTGATTCTTGACGACAGTCAGCGCCTGATCGCCGAATACCACGAGCGCGGCGACGGCGCACAGATCCAGATTGCCCTGGCGCCCTGCTCGCCGTTTTCGGTCACGCCGCAGATCATGAGCGCCAGCGCCGAGCTGGCGGAAACCCTCGACGTTCGCTTGCACACCCACTTGGCCGAAACCCTCGACGAAGAAGCGTTCTGCCTGCAACGCTTCGGCCTGCGCACCGTGGATTACCTGGACAGCGTCGGCTGGCTCGGCCCACGCACTTGGCTGGCCCACGGCATTCACTTCAACCCGGACGAAATCGCCCGACTCGGTGCCGCCGGCACCGGTATCTGCCATTGCCCCAGTTCGAACATGCGCCTGGCCTCGGGTATTTGCCCGACACTGGAGCTGACCGCCGCCGGCGCTCCCGTGGGCCTGGGTGTCGACGGCTCGGCATCCAACGATGCCTCGAACATGATCCTCGAAACCCGCCAGGCGCTGTACATCCAGCGCCTGCGCTACGGCGCGCAAGCGATCACGCCGGAGCGCGTACTGGGCTGGGCGACCCGGGGCTCGGCGCAACTGCTCGGGCGCAGCGATATCGGCGAATTGGCCGTGGGCAAACAGGCCGACCTGGCGCTGTTCAAGCTCGATGAGCTGCGCTTCTCCGGCAGCCATGACCCGGTCTCGGCCCTGCTGCTGTGCGGCGCGGACCGGGCGGACCGGGTGATGATCGGGGGGCAATGGCGGGTGATCGACGGGCAAGTCGAGGGGTTGGACTTGAAGGGCTTGATTGCCGATCACAGCCAGGCGGCGCGGGAATTGATCGCCGACGCCTGACCCCAACCCAAATCCCCTGTGGGAGCGAGCTTGCTTGCGATAGCGGCCTGACATTCAACTTCAATGCTGTTTGTCTGGCGCCATCGCGAGCAAGCTCGCTCCCACAAGGGGGATGGTGCTGGGCTCAGAGGCCCAGCAGGGACAACATGATAAACGTCGCGAACAACACAAAATGCGTCATGCCTTCGATGGCATTGGTTTCACCATCGTTGAGGTTGATCGCGCAGACGATCAGGGTGATGAAAATCATCACCGTCTGCACCGGGGTCATCGCCATCTGGAAAGGCTGGCCGGTGTAGAGGGCCATGGCTTCCATCACCGGCACAGTAAGGATCACGGTGGACAACGACGCCCCCAGCGCGATGTTCACCACCGCCTGCATGCGATTGGCGAGGGCCGCGCGCAGGGCGGTGAGGATTTCCGGCGCGGCGGAGATCGCCGCCACCAGGATCGCCGTGACCACGGGCGGAGCACCCGAGCCTTCCAGCCCCAGGTCGATGGCCTTGGACATCACTTCAGCCAACGCACCGATCACCACCACGCCAAACACCAGCGCACTGATGGAAATCGTCAGGCTGACAGGTTCCGGTTCGTTTTCCACCGGTTCTTTCTTGCGGCGCTTTTCCGGGTAGCTGTAGCTGAAAAAGTAACTGTGGGGCCCGACCTGCATGCGCAGGAACAGCGTGTACAACACGATCATCGCGCCGATGGTGAAGGCAGAATAGGTTTTCCAACTATCCCGGGGGATGAACTCCGGCACCACCATCGACACGCCCATGGCCGTGAGAATCATCACGCTGTAGGTGCGCGCCGAATCGTCGTTGTAGACCTGCTCGCCATGCTTGATCCCGCCCATCAACGCCGCGAGCCCGAGGATGCCATTGATGTCGAGCATCACCGCCGAGTAGATCGTGTCCCGCACCAGCGTCGACGAGGCTTCGTTGTTCATCATGATCGCCAGGATCACCACTTCCACCAGCACCGCCGACAAGGTGAGGATCATGGTGCCGTAAGGATCACCGACCTTTTCCGCCAGCAGCTCGGCGTGATGGGCCACGCGCATGGAGGCCGCGACGATGAAACCGATCAGGACCAGGCCGCCGATCAACGCCACCAACTGCCCGCTGCCCAGCAGCCAGTGCTCCAGCGGATAGGCGACACATACGGCGGCCAGCGCCAGCAACAGCAGTTTTTCTTGCTTGATCAAAGTGAGCATCGCGGGCCTGTCACTGTGAACGGGTCATGAGTTACTGACTGTGGGGGGACGCGAACGTTTCGTCCGATTGTGACGCACCAGGGGGTGGCGAGTGGCTGGCAGGTGCACCTTTATTGTTCTCAAGGGCCTCATCGCGAGCAAGCTCGCTCCCACAGGTTATGCGGATGTAGAACCTGTGGCGAGGGAGCTTGCTCCCGCTCGGTTGCGAAGCAACCGTAAAAAACAGGGCCGCTGCGCAGCCCAGCGGGAGCAAGCTCCCTCGCCACAAGAAGGTCGTGTCGATTAGTTGTCCTGTTGGTCAGCATTTTGCATTGCTGCTGCACAGCCAACCTCACAACAAAATGGAGTTCGAGTTCATGCACAAACGCCCCTTGAAGAAATTGCTTTGCGCCGTCGTCGCGGCCGTCGGCCTGGGCGCCGGCCTGAATGCCAGTGCCGCCGACCCGCTGAAGGTCGGCTTCGTCTACATCGGCCCCATCGGCGACCACGGCTGGACCTATCAGCATGAACAAGGGCGCAAGGAACTGGCGGCGAAGTTCGGCGAGCAGATCACCACCCACTACGTGGAAAACGTACCGGAGGGGGCCGACGCCGAGCGGGTGATCCGTAACATGGCCAAGGACAAGTACGACCTGATCTTCACCACGTCCTTCGGCTACATGAACCCGACGCTGAAGGTCGCCAAGCAGTTTCCCAAGGTCATCTTCGAACACGCCACCGGCTACAAGCAGGACAAGAACCTCGGCACCTACCTGGCTCGCACCTATGAGGGTCGCTACGTCGGCGGCTTCCTCGCGGCCAAGATGACCAAGACCAAGAAGATCGGCTACGTCGCCTCGTTCCCGATCCCGGAAGTCATCCGCGACATCAACGCCATCCAACTGGCCCTGAACAAATACAACCCCGGCACCGAAATCAAAGTGGTGTGGGTCAATTCCTGGTTCGACCCGGGCAAGGAAGCCGACGCCGCCAACGCGCTGATCGACCAGGGCGTCGACGTCGTATTCCAGCACACCGACAGCCCGGCGCCGATCCAGGCCGCCGAACGCCGCGGCGTCTATGCGGTGGGCTACGCTTCGGACATGGCCCATTTCGGGCCCAAGGCGGTGCTGACCTCCATCGTCAATGACTGGGGCCCGCATTACATCCAGGCGACCCAGAGCGTGCTTGACCACAACTGGAAATCCCAGGACTACTGGGGTGGCCTGAAGGAAGGCACGGTGAAACTGCCGATCAGCGACCTGGTGCCGGCAGCGGTCAAGGGCGAAGCCGAGCAGATCATCGCCGACATCGAGAGCGGTGCTTTCCACCCATTCACCGGCCCGATCAAGGACCAGGCCGGCGTCGAGAAAATCCCTGCGGGCGTAAGCGCCACCAACGCGGAACTGGCGTCGATGAATTATTACGTCGAAGGGATGAAGGCTGAGATTCCCAAGTAACTGCCAAGCCCAACCCAATACCCATTGTGGGAGCGAGCTTGCTCGCGATTGCGGACTGACATCCATATCTGTATTGGCTGACACACCGCTATCGCGAGCAAGCTCGCTCCCACAGAGGCCCTTATTTCAAATCTGGAAAGCCGCATGAACAGCCTGCCCATCATCGACATCGGCCCGCTCTACGGCAATGAGCCCGACGCCTGGGAAGGCGTCGCCGAGCAGATCGACCGCGCCTGCCGTCAGTGGGGCTTCTTCTACATCAAGGGCCACCCCATCAGCCCGGCGCGCATCGCCGAGGTGCTGGGCAATGCCCAACGCTTCTTCGCCCTGCCCGTCGAAGAAAAACTCAAGATCGACATCACTCAGACCCGCCACCATCGTGGCTATGGCGCCGTCGCCACGGAACAACTGGACCCGACCAAGCCCAGCGACCTGAAGGAAACCTTCGACATGGGCCTGCATCTGCCGGCCGATCACCCCGAGGTGCTGGTGGAAAAACCGTTGCGCGGCCCCAACCGCCACCCAGACCTGAGCGGCTGGCAAGCCTTGATGGAGCAGCATTACCGTGACATGCAAGCGCTTGCGCAAACCCTGCTGCGGGCCATGACCCTGGCCCTGGGCATCGAACGGGACTTTTTCGACACGCGCTTCAACGAACCGGCGAGCGTGCTGCGCCTGATCCATTACCCGCCCCGCGACACCGCCAGTTGCGCCGAACAGCAAGGTGCTGGCGCCCATACCGACTACGGTTGCATCACCCTGCTCTACCAGGACGCCGCCGGTGGCCTGCAAGTGCGCAACGTCAATGGCCAGTGGATCGATGCGCCGCCCATCGATGGCACGTTCGTGGTCAACCTCGGCGACATGATGGCGCGCTGGAGCAACGACCATTACCTGTCCACGCCGCATCGGGTGATCAGCCCGCTGGGAGTGGACCGCTATTCGATGCCATTCTTTGCCGAGCCGCATCCCGACACGCTGATCCAGTGCCTGCCCGGTTGCCAGGATGACGCCCACCCACCCAAGTACCCAACGACGACCTGCGCCGAATTCCTGCTGTCGCGCTTCGCCGACACCTATGCTTACCGGCGGGAGCCCCAGGCCGTGTAGTGGATCAGCCGGTCAGGTTTTACCCGACAGGGCGGCCAGCCCCCTGTAGAATGGCCGCCATCGATTCGCTGATGAGAAAAGACCATGTACGACTGGCTCAACGCCCTGCCCAAGGCTGAACTGCACCTGCACCTGGAAGGCTCGCTGGAACCCGAGCTGCTGTTCGCCCTGGCCGAACGCAACAAGATCGCCCTGCCGTGGAACGACGTCGATACCCTGCGCAAGGCCTATGCCTTCAACAACCTGCAGGAATTTCTCGACCTCTATTACCAGGGCGCCGATGTGCTGCGCACCTCCCAGGATTTCTACGACCTGACCTGGGCCTACCTGTTGCGGTGCAAGGCGCAGAATGTGATCCACACCGAACCGTTCTTCGACCCGCAGACCCACACCGACCGTGGCGTCCCATTCGAAGTGGTGCTCAACGGCATCGCCGCCGCCCTCAAGGACGGTGAGCAACAACTGGGCATCACCAGCGGCCTGATCCTGAGCTTCCTGCGTCACCTGAGCGAAGAACAAGCCGAGAAAACCCTCGACCAGGCGCTGCCGTTCCGCGACGCCTTCGTGGCCGTGGGCCTGGACAGTTCGGAGATGGGCCATCCACCGAGCAAGTTCCAGCGCGTATTCGACCGCGCACGCAACGAGGGTTTCCTGACCGTTGCCCACGCCGGCGAAGAAGGCCCGCCCGAGTACATTTGGCAAGCCCTGGACCTGCTGAAGATCCAGCGCATCGACCATGGTGTGCGGGCCATCGAAGATGAGCGGCTGATGCAGCGGATCATCGACGAACAGATTCCATTGACCGTGTGCCCGCTGTCAAACACCAAGCTGTGCGTGTTCGACGACATGTCGCAACACAACATCCTCGACATGCTCGAGCGCGGCGTGAAGGTGACGGTGAACTCCGATGACCCGGCGTACTTCGGCGGCTACGTCACCGAAAACTTCCACGCCCTGCACACCCACCTGGGCATGACCCAGGACCAGGCCAAGCGCCTGGCGCAGAACAGCCTGGATGCGCGACTGGTAAAACCCTAACCCCAACGATCAACCCCGGTGGGAGTCAGCTTGCTCGCGAAGACGGCGGTACATTCAACATCGATGTTGACTGACACTCCGCCTTCGCGAGCAAGCTCGCTCCCACAGGTTTTTTGATCGCCTGCAAGTTCACGGTTGGACGCAGATCCAATTGTGGGAGCGAGCTTGCTCGCGATGGCGGTCAATCAGGCGACATCGATATTGAATGCCGAACCGCTATCGCGAGCAAGCTCGCTCCCACAGGGGATTGTGTTTAGTCAGTGGCGTTCGCTTCGCTCAGCTCTTCCAGCGTCTTGCCCCGGGTTTCCATCCCGAACAACCAGACCACCCCCGCCGCCACGGCGAAGCACAGCGCGCCCAGGGCGAATACGCCGCCCTGGCCGGTGATGGGAAACACCAAGCCGGTCACCAAGGGGCCGAGCAGCGAACCGATACGCCCCACCGCCGAAGCAAAACCCGAGCCGGTGGCCCGGGCGGAGGTCGGGTACAACTCAGGCGTGTAGGTGTAGAGCACCGCCCACATGCCGAACAGGAAAAACTGCATCAGCAACCCGGTGCCGATCAGCAGCCCGACGTTGCCGCCAAACACCGCGCTCTGCCCATACAGAAACGCCATCACCCCGCCGCCCAGCAACGTGATGATGCACACCGGCTTGCGTCCCCAACGCTCCACCAGCCAGGCCGCCATCAGGAAGCCGGGAATCCCGCCCAGGGAAATCAGCACGGTGTAATACACCGACTGGGTCACGGCGAACCCCGACTGCTGCAACAGTGCGCTGAGCCAGGACGTCAGGCCATAAAAACCGAGCAAGGCAAAGAACCAGACGCTCCAGATCATCATCGTGCGCTGGCGATACAGCGGCGACCAGATCTGCGCCAGGGCCGAAAAGAAATTGCCCGGCACACTCTCCACCCTTGGCAGGCGGATCGGCTCCGGCAGATCGCGACGTCCCAGCGAGGTCCGGACCTTGTCTTCGATCCGCTTGAGCACCGCGTCCGCTTCGTCACCCCGACCGGCCTGTTCCAGCCAGCGCGGCGACTCGGGAATGAAAAAGCGAATCGCCAGGACAAACACTGCCGGCACCGCCAGCACCAGGAAGATGTCGCGCCAGCCGATCACCGGCAGCAGGAAATACGACAGCACCCCCGCCGCCACGAAGCCCAGGGGCCAAAAGCCGTCCATCAAGGCGATGTAGCGCCCTCGACGCTTGGCCGGGATCAACTCCGACAGCATCGACTGGGCAATCGGAAACTCCATGCCCATGCCGATACCCAGCAGGACGCGAAACAGCGTCAAGGTCTCGACATCCTGGGCGGTGGAGCACAGGTAACTGGCAATGCCCCACAACACGATGCTCCACTGGAACACCGGCTTGCGCCCGAACCGGTCGGCCAGCATGCCCGACAGCGACGCCCCCAGCACCATGCCGAAGAAGCTGGAGCTGGCGAGCAAACCGGCCTGGGCGGTGCTCAGGCCGAACTCGGTTTTGATCGAGCCCAGCAGGAACGTCATCATCGCCAGGTCCATCGAGTCGAAGAAAAACGCCAGGGCGATGATGATGAAAATCACCCGGTGATACCCACTGATGGGTAACCGCTCCAGGCGTTCCGCCGCGCTGTAACCGTGAGTGTCCATGCTGCCTCCCCAATCCGAAAATTCCCCGGACCGAGTGTGCGCGAACCTTGTGAGCGGCTATTGCTGAATACGACCTGTCGACAGCCCTGAACGACGCGCCAGGCAGTTCCCTAGAACGCCATCTCCATGGCATCCTGCCGGGCGAACCGGTGGATTTCCTGCTGGCCGAGCGTCGTCACCTGCAAGGCCCGCGAATCGTTGGGCAAGACCAGCCAACCTGACTGCATGAACAGTTGCAGCAACGCCGCCCCCAGCGCGCCCCCCAGGTGCGGACGACGCTCGCTCCAGTCCGGGCAGGGGCACGCGATACGGGCATTGCGATAAGCCAGGGCCTGGACGAACAAGCCCCGCTCGGCCAGTTGATTGGCACCCTTGTGCGTGACGATCACCCGTTGTTCGAACTGCTCGATCCATCCGGCGTCCAGCAGGCGCTGGTAGAGGTCGGCCGCCAGGGTTCCCCCCAGGTGGTCGTCGCACAGCCTGGCCCGCATCAACGAAGCAGGGGCCGACGGGGTCTTGGTCGGCATGACCCGGCGCTTGAAGACCTCCGGAATCTGCCGTGGCGTACTGACCAGGGTCGCGCTGGCCAGCGCTTCGACGGCGGCGCCGATTTCAGGCGCGGCCAGGCGGAAAAACCGCTTGCGACCCCGAGCTTCGACTTTCAACAGACCTCCCGCGGACAAGCGCCCCAGGTGCGCATTGGCCGAGGACGGCGACAATCCGGCGAGCAACGCCAGCTCCTCGGCCTGGCGGGCCGTGCCGTCCATCAAGGCCCACATCATTGCGCTGCGCTTGGGGTCAGCCAGCAGCGTGGCGATCTGGCTGATGCAAGGTGCATGTTCCATGTATTCACTCCCTGTTGAATCATTCGTCTACTGCTCTGGCGCAGGCGGTCGCTAGTATAAGCGCGGTGACCGCGCTTTCCTGTCCTCCGGAAACCTTTGGAGGCGATTGTTCATGAGGGAAAAGTCTCTATTTGCGTGCGACTAATGGCCCGCCCCCGCCGGGAGTGGAAATCGAGCCGTCAACTCACCGCAGCGGTCCCGGAGCATGTCCCGCAAAAGGTTGATGGGTTTGCTCAATTGCGCCCGGTGGGCACACAGCAGATTGAGGGGCGCACGCTCGCATTGCAGGTGCGGCAAGAGGATTTTCAAGCGCCCGGCCAGTACGTCGGTGGACACATCCAGCCACGATTTGTAGGCAATCCCGGCCCCCGCCACCGCCCAGCGGCGCACCACATCGGCGTCATCACTGAAGCGATCGCCGCTGACGGTGAGGCTCACCTCCCGTTTGCCGTCATGAAAAACCCATCGGTCATGGACCCGGCTGCCCAGCATGTACAACAGGCAGTTGTGCTGGGCCAGTTGCTCCAACTGATAAGGTTCACCCTGGCGCGCCAGATAGTCTGGCGACGCACACAGCACTCGACGGTTATCCGGGGCGACGGGCAAGGCCACCAGGCTTGAATCTTCCGGCTCGCCATAACGCAGGGCGATGTCCACCGGCTGCTTGAACAGGTCGGCCATGCGATCGCCCAGCAGCAGCCGCACCGTCAGCCCGGGATGCTCGCGCTGGAACCCATCCAGCCAGGGCAACAGCACGTTGCGCCCCAGGTCCGAGGGCGCGGACAACTGCAATACCCCGCTGACTTGGTCCTGGCCGCTGGTCAATAAGCGCCGGCCTTCGTCGAGACTGCTCAACGCGGCACGGGCGTATTCGAGAAACCCCTCGCCTTCAGCCGTCAGGCGCAGGCTGCGGGTGGAACGGGCCAACAGCCGCGCACCGAGGTGCTGCTCGATCCGTTTCAACGCGGCACTGGCCACCGCCGCCGACAGGTCCATGACCCTGGCTGCCGCCGAGAGACTGCCCAGGTCCGCCGCCCGGACAAACAATTGCAAGTCATCGAAGCGAAGCATGACGACTCCATTATCAAAATATTATTGAAAGAGCCTGTTGTTTTAGCCGGTTTTATCTCGGTGATAAATAGCTAAACATGGCCTTCATCGAAACTCACCTCACGGAGCCGCTTCATGAAAGCCATCGCCTACTACCATTCGTTGCCCATCACCGACCCGCAATCGCTCCAGGACATCGAGCTGCCGGAACCGGTCGCAGGTCCCCGGGACCTGCTGGTGGAGGTCAAGGCCATTTCGGTCAATCCGGTGGACACCAAGGTCCGCCAGAACGTCCAGCCCGAAAGTGGCGCCGCCAAGGTGCTGGGCTGGGACGTGGCCGGCGTGGTCAAGGCAGTCGGCAGCGAGGTCACGCTGTTCAAGGCCGGGGACATGGTGTTCTACGCCGGTTCCATCGCCCGGGCCGGTGGCAACAGCGAGCGGCATGTGGTGGATGAACGCATCGTCGGCCACATGCCCAAGACCCTTGGTTTCGCCGACGCCGCGGCGCTGCCGCTGACGGCCATCACCGCTTGGGAATTGTTGTTCGAGCGCCTGCGCATCCAGGAAGGCCAGGATGACCAGGGCCAGAGCCTGTTGATCGTCGGTGCGGCGGGAGGCGTGGGTTCGATCCTGACGCAACTGGCCCACCAACTCACCGGGTTGAAGGTGATTGGCACCGCGTCCCGTGCGCAAACCCAGGAATGGGTACGCAGCCTGGGTGCCGACCTGGTGATCGACCACAGCCGCCCCTTGAGCGAAGTGTTGAAAGAAGCGGGCCAGCCCCAGGTGACTCACGTCGCCAGCCTGACCCAGACCGACCAGCATCTGGACCAACTGGTCGAAGCCCTCGCGCCCCAGGGCAAGCTGGCGCTGATCGACGACCCCAAGGCGCTGGACGTGACCAAGCTCAAGCGCAAGAGCCTGTCGCTGCATTGGGAATTCATGTACACCCGCTCGCTGTTCGAAACGGCCGACATGCTTGAACAGCACAAGCTGCTCAACCGCGTGGCCGCCCTGATCGACGCCGGCACGCTGAAGAGCACGGTGGGCGAGCATTTCGGCACCATCAACGCCGAAAACCTGCGCCGGGCCCATGCCTTGCTGGAAAGCGGCCAGGCCAAGGGCAAGATTGTGCTCGAAGGCTTCTGACCGAACACGGCGGTCGCCCCGCTGACAATCCCGTGGCGAGGGAGCTTGCTCCCGCTGGGTTGCGTAGCGGCCCCTGGTTTTTGCGGTTGCTGCGCAACCGAGCGGGAGCAAGCCCCCTCGCCACAGTGATTGCCTCATTAGCCGGCGACTAACCGTCAGTCCGAGAATTGACCGTTGTCACAAATGCGATCGCATTCGGGTCTACACTCGAGGCCTTTGCAACGCAATCTTTTCGTGAGGAGGTCAGCAATGAAGATCCTGATAAAAGAAGTGGCAAAATCCCAATGGCAAGTGCGTCTTGACCAGCACGTCGTCACCTTCCGTACCGAGACCGAAGCTCAGGCTTTTGCCACGACCTTGCAGGCGCGGATCCACGCGCCCCATCGCTTCCCCGAACAACAGCAGCGCGCAGCCGGCTGAGTCAGCCTTCGCGACTGGCCTGGACCAGTGCCCGGGCGTTTTGCAGGCGACGAGTCAGCATCGCTGCGCTCACCACCAACAGCCCGCAAAGGCTAATGACCAGCGCCATTGGCACCGCGGTGCCGTCATGCAGCGCCGCCACCAACGCGGCTGCCCCGGCGGCCACGGAAAACTGCAGGCATCCCAGCATCGCCGAGGCACTGCCGGCCCGGGCGCCCTGCCCGTTCATGGCGCAGGCCGAGGCATTGGGAAGGATGCAACCCAGGCTGGCGATGCAGATAAACAGTGGGACCAGCAGCGGCCACAACTGCGCCGGCTGCAATGAACTGACCGCCAGCAGGCTCAGCCCCGCCCCCAGGTAGACCCATACCGCGCGGTTCAACAGGAACGCCGGGCCGCGCTTGGACAGCAACCGGGCGTTGACCTGGGCAACCAGGATGAAGCCCGCCGCGTTGGTGCCGAACAGCCAACCGAAATGTTCGGCCGGTACACCGTAGAGCTTGATGAAGACGAAAGGCGAACCGGCGATGTAGGCAAACATCCCAGCGATAGCGATGCCCCCCGTCAGCGCATGGCCGAGGTAGACGGCGTCGGTCAATAACCGGCCGTACTGGCGCAACGCTCCCGACAACGGTTGCCGAGGTACATCGTCCGGCAGGCTTTCCGGCAGCCACAAGGCCACCGCCGTCGACGCCAATGCGCTGAACACGGTCAGGGCAATGAAGATCGACTGCCAGCCATGCAGGTTCACCAGCAACCCACCCAGCATCGGCGCGAGAATCGGCGCCAGGCCCATCACCAGCATCAATTGCGAAAACACCTTCGCCGAGCCCACCGCGTCGCATTTGTCACTGACCACCGCTCGGGAAATCACCATCCCGGCGCAGCCGCCCAAGGCCTGGACGAAGCGAGCGCCAATCAGCCATTCGAGGTTCGGCGCATAGGCGCAGGCCAGGGACGCCAGGGTGAACAAGCCGACGCCCATCAGCAACGGAATGCGCCGTCCGAAGCGGTCCGCCACCGGTCCATAGGCCAGTTGCCCGATGGACAAGCCGAGGAAATAGGCCGCCAGGGTCAGCTGGATGTGTTTTTCGTCAGTACCGAAGGCCGTGGCCATCGCCGGAAAGGCGGGCAGGTAGAAATCGATCGCCAAGGGACCGAAAGCGCTCAAGGCGCCAAGAATTAGAATCGTACGGAGGTTCATCGGGCGTCCAGCTCAGGCGTCGTTCGACAGCCCGACAGTCTAGCCGTGCCGGGCGCACTTGAACATTCCGATAGGTCGCTAACGATTAAAAAAACTCAAGCCACACTGATCCCATATCCCTCTTCCTTGATGGCCGCGACCACGGCATCGGCCGGCAACGAACTCTGGACCTGGACGGTCTTGGTGCCCAGGTCGATGCGCACGTCAGCCGCCGGATCCTTGGCCTGGACCGCCTGGGTGATGGCCTTGACGCAGTGACCGCAGGACATGCCCTCGACATTAAAAATTTGCATGGGATGACTCCTTGGGATTGAGGTTGCCGCCAGTCTCAAGCTTGCCACGATGGAAAGGTCAAGTTCTGACAAAAACTGCCGGGCTGGCAATCGGCATCGCCCTCAGCCAAGCTGCACACATTAAGGATTTCACACCGGAGGTTCAGCCATGCGCTGGTCAGCGTTCAGCCTGTTTTGCATGCTCGGTCTTTCAGCGGTGGCCTCCCAGGCCTCGGCCGCCGGCGAAGACTATGGCGTGTTGATCATTTCCCGCGAGCGCCTGGAGGTGTCGACCAATTGCGAAATCGGCATCTATATCCAGGACCAACTCTCGGCCCGGCTGTTCCAGGAGCAAAGCACCTCGTTCAACCTGCCGCCGGGTCAATTCTCCTTGCGCCTGAAATTGCTGCCCGGACAAGCGCCGGGGTGCAACCCGGGCATGCTCGCGCCAGGGTCTCAGAACATCACCCTCAAGGCCGGTGACATCTTGAAGTTCCGCATCGCCATGAATGAACAAGGCATGTACCTCAAGCAGGCTGGGCTCGGTTACTGACACCCCCATCTTGTGGTTGCCAGCCCCTGTGGAGCTTTGTGGGAGCAAAGCTTGCTCGCGATCCAGGCGCTGCGGTCCCTCAAGAGACTGCGGTGCTTTCATCGCGGGCAAGCCTTGCTCCCACAGAGCCAACTCCCCAGATCAGGGATCGGCAACGCTGTTTTGGATTGGCGCTTGACCTTGCCAGCATGGCAAGGTTGATCCTGTAGTCATTCACTACAGGGAGCCTGCCCCATGCCCGAATCCACCACGTTCGATCTACCCATTGCCGGGATGACCTGTGCCAGTTGCGCCGGGCGGGTCGAGCGAGCCTTGAGCAAAGTCGCCGGTACCCGTGCTGTCAGCGTCAACCTGGCGACGGAACTGGCCCGAGTCGAGGCCCCCGAAGGCAGCCTGCCGGCCTTGAAGCAGGCCGTCGAACAGGCCGGCTATAGCGTTCCCGTGCAGACCCTGGAGTTGTACATCGAAGGGATGACCTGCGCCTCCTGTGTCGGTCGGGTCGAACGCGCCCTGGGCAAGGTCGATGGCGTGAACAACGTCAACGTCAATCTGGCCAACGAGCGGGCTCACCTCGAACTGCTCGGCCACGTGGATGCACAAACCCTGATCGATGCGGTCAAGCGTGCTGGCTACGACGCCACGGTCTGGCAGGCCGAGCAGGCCGCCGATACCCAGGGCAACCGCCTGAATCGTGAACGCCTGACGCTGGTGCTGGCGATCCTGCTATCCGTGCCGTTGGTGCTGCCCATGTTGCTGCAGCCGTTCGGCGTGCATTGGATGCTTCCGGCCTGGGTGCAGTTCGCCCTGGCAACGCCGGTGCAATTCATCTTTGGCGCGCGGTTCTACGTCGCCGCCTTCAAGGCCGTGCGGGCCGGTGCCGGGAACATGGACCTGCTGGTGGCCCTGGGTACCAGCGCCGGCTATGGCTTGAGCGTGTATGAATGGGCGATCGCCCGTCCCGGCAGCATGCCGCACCTGTATTTCGAGGCCTCGGCGGTGGTGATTGCCCTGGTGCTGCTCGGCAAATACCTGGAAAGCCGCGCCAAGCGCCAGACCGCCAGCGCCATCCGCGCCCTCGAAGCCTTGCGCCCGGAGCGGGCGATCCAGGTGATCGATGGCCAGGAGCGGGACGTTGCTATCAGCGCCCTGCGCTTGAATGACCGGGTGCTGGTCAAGCCCGGCGAACGCTTCCCGGTGGACGGTGAAGTGCTGGAAGGCCAGAGCCATGCCGACGAAGCGCTGATCAGCGGCGAAAGCCTGCCGGTGCCCAAGCAGCCCGGCGACAAAGTCACTGGTGGCGCTATCAATGGCGAAGGCCGGTTGCTGATCCGCACGCAAGCCTTGGGCGCCGAAACCGTTCTGGCGCGCATCATCCGCCTGGTGGAAGACGCCCAGGCCACCAAGGCGCCGATTCAGAAACTGGTGGATAAAGTCAGCCAGGTCTTCGTGCCGGTGGTGCTGGTGCTGGCCCTGGCGACATTGATCGGCTGGTGGCTGTACGGAGCCCCACTGGAAACCGCACTGATCAACGCCGTTGCGGTGCTGGTAATCGCCTGCCCCTGCGCCTTGGGCCTGGCGACCCCCACGGCGATCATGGCTGGCACCGGTGTGGCTGCGCGCCACGGGATTCTGATCAAGGACGCCGAGGCCTTGGAGCGCGCCCATGAAGTCACGACCGTGGTGTTCGACAAGACCGGCACCCTGACCTCCGGCACGCCCCGCATCGCCCACCTGACCGCCCTCGACGGCGACGAGGACGCGCTGCTGAAAATGGCCGGGGCGCTGCAACGCGGCAGCGAACATCCGCTGGCCAAAGCGGTACTGGATGCCTGCGCCGAGCGCGACCTGCACGTGCCGGATGTCAGCGACAGCCAGTCCCTGGCCGGACGCGGCATTGCCGGTAGCCTCGACGGGCGCCGCCTGGCCTTGGGCAATCGTCGCCTGCTTGAAGAACGGGGCCTGAACCCCGGTTCGCTGGCCGAATCCGCACAGGTTTGGGAAACCGAAGGGCGCACGTTGTCCTGGCTGATCGAACAAGGCGCAGTGCCGCGGGTGCTAGGCCTGTTTGCCTTCGGTGACACCCTCAAGCCTGGTGCCCTGGCAGCCGTACAGGCCTTGGATGAACAGCATATCGCCAGCCACCTGCTCACCGGCGACAACCAAGGCAGCGCCCGAGTAGTGGCCCAGGCGCTGGAGATTTCCAATGTCCACGCCGAGGTACTGCCGGCGGATAAATCCGCCATCGTCCAACAATTGAAGCGCCATTCGGTGGTGGCGATGGTGGGCGACGGCATCAACGACGCACCGGCCCTGGCCGCCGCCGACATTGGCATTGCCATGGGCGGCGGCACCGATGTGGCGATGCATGCCGCGGGTATCACCCTCATGCGCGGCGATCCGCGCCTGGTGCCGGCGGCGCTGGACATCAGCCGCAAGACCTACGCCAAGATCCGCCAGAACCTGTTCTGGGCGTTTATCTATAACCTGATCGGCATCCCCCTGGCGGCGTTCGGTTTTCTCAACCCGGTGCTGGCCGGCGCGGCCATGGCGCTGTCGAGCGTCAGCGTGGTGAGCAATGCGTTACTGTTGAAGTTCTGGACACCCAAGCCATTGGAGGACAAGCGATGAACATCGGCCAAGCGGCCCGACAGAGCGGCCTGAGCGCGAAGATGATCCGTTATTACGAATCCATCGGCCTGCTCAAGGCTGCACATCGTACCGACAGCGGTTACCGGATCTACGGCACCGATGACCTGCACACCCTGGCGTTCATCAAGCGCTCCCGCGACTTGGGATTTTCCCTGGAAGAGGTCGGCAAGCTGCTGACCCTCTGGCAAGACCGCCAACGCGCCAGCGCCGACGTCAAGGCCCTGGCCCGGCAACACATCGATGAGCTGAACCAGAAAATCCGCGAGTTGGCCGAACTGCGCGACACCCTGCAAGACCTGGTCGAACACTGCCACGGCGACCACCGGCCGGATTGTCCGATCCTCAAGGAACTGGCGTCGGGGTGCTGCAAAAGTTGATGCCACCGCTCCTATAATGAATCAGTGGTAGACATTGATCCTGCGACCACCCCGAATAACTGTGGGAGCGAGCCTGCTCGCGAAGACGGCGGCACATTCATCATCAATGCAAGCTGACCCACCGCTATCGCGAGCAGGCTCGCTCCCACAGAGGGTTAGCGGTGGGGCTGAGCTTTTTCCGGCCACAAAAAACCCGGCCATTGGCCGGGTTTTTGTTCAACCGATCATTGCATCCATGGCGGCGGTGGTTCTTCGGTCTTTCCGGGTGGTGCATCGTCGGCGGCGCGGACCGCCTGGCGGCGTTCTTCGTCCAGGCGTGCAGCCTCGATTTCACGCATGATCCCGCCGACATCCGCCAGTTCTTCCGGCTCGTCGAACTCGCCGGTCAGCACGCTGGCCGGGTGCAGGGTGCCGGCTTCGTACAGTGCCCACATTTCCTTCGCGTACTTGGTGCGCTTGAGCTCCGGGGCGAACCGGCCGAAGTAGGACGCCATATTGCCCACGTCCCGCTCCAACATGCTGAAGGCATGGTTGTTACCCGCGGCATCCACGGCTTGTGGCAGGTCGATGATCACCGGCCCCGTTGGCGTGAGCAGGACGTTGAACTCCGACAGGTCACCATGCACCAGACCGGTACACAGCATCAACACGATCTGGGAAATCAGATAGGCGTGATATTCACGGGCCTGGTCAGGCTCCAGCACCACATCGTTCAGACGCGGTGCCGCATCGCCATACTCGTCGGCCACCAGTTCCATCAGCAGCACGCCTTCGAGGAAGTCGTACGGCTTGGGCACACGCACACCAGCGCTCGCCAGGCGAAACAGGGCCGCCACTTCGGCGTTCTGCCAGGCGTCCTCGGTTTCCTTGCGCCCGAACTTCGAGCCCTTGGCCATGGCCCGGGCCTGACGGCTGTTGCGCACCTTGCGGCCTTCCTGATATTCGGCCGCCTGACGAAAACTTCGCTTGTTCGCCTCCTTGTAGACCTTCGCGCAACGTAGCTCGTTGCCGCAGCGCACCACATAAACAGCTGCTTCTTTACCACTCATGAGTGGGCGCAGCACCTCGTCGACCAGACCGTCCTCGATCAGGGGTTCAATGCGTTTTGGAGTCTTCATCAGCTTTTATTGTGGGTCCTTTATTACCAAACACGCGAATGACAGTCGTTATACGGCAATCCTTGCTCCACGGGGAGGGGTTGCCGACCTATGAACCGGTGATGCACACACTGTGCCGGATTATCGACCGCGCCAAATCATAGCCGAGACCGGACCTGGCGTTGGCAACTGAATGCCCAGGTATTTGCGACAAGAGCTGACAGCCTTGTCTACAGCCGCCGTAGGCCAGTGCGGCGACTCAATGCTTGAACAACTCCCCCGGGGTAAACCCGAACATCCCCTTGAACGCGGCAATGAACGCGGACGTTGAATCATACCCACAGGACAACGCGGCGCTGGTAACGCTGTCGCCTTTCTCCAACGAGCCCAGGGACGACAACAAACGCATGCGCTGACGCCAGGCCCGAAAGCTCAGGCCGGTCTCGCGCTGGAACAGGCGCATCAGGGTTTTTTCCGACGTGCCCAGACGCTCGGACCAAACATGCAAGGTGACGTTCTGTTCGGGCTGTTCGATCAATTCGTTGCACAGCGCCAGCAAGCGGGCATGTCGCGGCAGCGGCAGGGAAAATCCCACCTCCGGCAGCGTCGCCAACTGATCCAGCAGCACCTGCACCAGCCGTTCTTCCTGGGTATCACCCTGGGGATAATCGACCGGCAGCTGACAGAACACCTTGATCAGTTCACGGGCCAGCGGCGTGACCTCCAGCACCCGACAGCGCTCATCGGCCCAGGGGCAAGCGTGGCGATGGACGTACAGGCTGCGCATTTCCGCCCGGGTGGAGGTCACCACCTGGTGCTCCAGGTCCGCCGGAATCCAGATGCCCCGTTGTGGCGGGGCAAAAAAACTGCCGGCGGCGGTGTGTACGCCAAGAACCCCGCTAATGGCGTAGGAAAATTGCACCCAATCATGACGATGGGCTTGGGTCCAGGAACCGGCACTCAGGCTTTCGACACGGGCGTACAGCGGCCTCGGCAATTGCGCCAGGTCGGGGATATGGCGTTCCAGTTGCTGATGTCCGTTAGTCGGCATTGATTGGCCTTATGTCGCAAGACGACTGATGGTGACGACGTTAGGCTAAGTCGACTTTTCCTACAACTTGCGGTGCCCTATGCATATCGTCAGACACCTCAAACGCCTGGTGACCGACTGGTTCCTGTGCGGCATGTTGCTCGCCACGCTGTTGGCGTATTTCTTCCCGACCTTTGGCGCCACGGGCGGTGCCATGCATGCCGAATGGGTGGTCAACATCGGCATCTTCGTGGTGTTCTTCCTGCACGGGGTCAACCTGTCCGGCGAGCAGATCCGCCACGGCCTGAAGAACATCCGGCTGCATGCGATGGTGCAGGGCTTCACCTTTGGCGTGTTCCCATTGATCTGGCTACTCAGCAACTGGCTGCTGGGCAGCCATGTGCCGGCGCTGCTGATGCTGGGGTTCTTCTACCTCTGCGCCCTGCCCTCGACGATCTCTTCCTCGGTGGCCCTGACCGGCAGTGCGAAAGGTAACGTGCCAGCGGCGATTCTCAACGCGAGCCTGTCCAGCGTACTGGGGATTTTCCTGACACCGTTGCTGGTCAGTTTCGTCGTCGGCAGTGGCGCCGGGGGCATCGACCTGGGGTCAACCTTGCTCGACCTGTGCCTGATGTTGCTGCTGCCGCTGGTACTGGGGCAGTTCCTGCGGCGTTGGCTGGCCGGCTTTTTCGGACGATACAAACGCTACACCAGCATCATCGACAAGTTGGTCATCCTGTTGCTGGTCTACGCGGCGTTCTGCAATTCGATGGTGTCCGGCATCTGGCGCCAGCAAGGCAACGGCGTGTTGCTCAGCGCACTGGTGGGCAGTGCCGTGCTACTGGCAATCATCCTGTGGGCGACCACCCGTACCGCCCGCGCCCTGAAATTCAACAGCGCCGATGAAGTCGCCGCGGTGTTTTGCGCCAGCAAGAAATCCCTTGCCGCCGGGGTGCCGATGGCGGCGTTGATTTTCGGCAACCATCCGGGCCTGGGGCTGATTCTGCTGCCGATCATGATCTATCACCCGCTGCAGTTGATCGTCTGCTCGATCCTGGCCGAGCGCTACGCTAGCCAGCACAAGGCGCTGACATCCGGCCAGGACGGCGCCCTCGTCAACGCTCGATGATCGCCGTCACGCCCTGGCCGGCGGCGGCACAGATGGAGATCAACCCTCGACCTCGCCCGGCGGCGTCCAGCAACTTGGCGAGGTTGGCGACAATGCGCCCGCCCGTGGCGGCAAACGGATGCCCGGCGGCCAGGGAACTGCCCTTCACGTTCAGCCGGCTGCGGTCGATGGACCCCAGCGGCGCGTCGAGGCCCAGGCGGGTGTTGCAGTAGTCCGGGTCTTCCCAGGCCTTGAGCGTGCACAGCACTTGGGCGGCGAACGCTTCGTGGATTTCGTAGTAATCGAAGTCTTGCAAGGTCAGGCCGTTGCGCGCCAACAATCGCGGCACGGCGTAGACCGGGGCCATCAGCAGCCCTTCGGCACCGTTGACGAAATCCACCGCCGCCGTTTCACCGTCACGCAGGTACGCCAGGATCGGCAGGCCCCGGGCCTTGGCCCATTCTTCGCTGCCCAGCAGCACCAACGACGCACCGTCGGTCAGTGGCGTGGAGTTGCCGGCAGTCATCGTGCCCTTGGCGCTTTTTTCGAAGGCCGGCTTGAGGGACGCGAGTTTTTCCAGGGTCAGGTCCGGGCGCAGGTTGTTGTCTCGGGTCAGGCCGAGAAACGGCGTCATCAAGTCGTTCTGCCAACCTTCGGCGTAGGACGCGGCCATCTTCTGATGGCTCTCCAGGGCCAACTGGTCTTGCGCCTCCCGAGGGATCTGCCAGGTCTGGGCCATCAATTCACAGTGCTCGCCCATGCTCAGGCCAGTGCGCGGTTCGTTGATGCGCGGCAGATCCGGCATCAGGTGTTGGGGGCGCAATTGCAGGAAAGTCTTGATTTTCTCGGCGGTGGTCTTGGCGCGATTGGCTTGCAGCAGGATCCTGCGCAACCCCTCGTTGACGGCGATCGGCGCGTCCGATGTGGTGTCTACGCCGCCGGCAATACCGCTGTCGATCTGGCCCAGGGCGATCTTGTTGGCCACCAGCAGCACCGTCTCCAGCCCCGTACCGCAGGCCTGCTGCACGTCATAGGCCGGCGTCATTGGTGACAACCGCGAACCGAGCACGCATTCGCGGGTCAGGTTCATATCCCGGGAGTGCTTGAGCACCGCACCGGCCGCCACTTCGCCGATGTGCAAGCCATGCAGGTTGTAGCGTTCGATCAGCCCCTCGAGGGCAGCCGTCAACATCGCCTTGTTGCTGGCGGTGGCATAGAGCCCGTTGGAGCGGGCGAAGGGAATGCGGTTACCGCCGATGATCGCGACGCGACGTAGTTGTGTCATGAAAGAACTCCCTGTGTAGGTCTGAATGCACTCGCTGAAACAACCGAACGTCTGTGGGAGCGAGCTTGCTCGCGATGAACGATGACGCGCTATCCCTGAAAAATTGCGGCACCTGCATCGCGAGCAAGCTCGCTTCCACAGGTATCCGGTGCCTTGGACAAGACGCTCCGGCACAAGCTTAGGCTTTATCTCACCGATCGAACGACTGATTGCCAATCATGGTCCACACTTGGAACCTCATCAGCCGGAGTGTGTTCCATGTCTGACCGTTATATCGACTTCGCCAATTCGCCCATCGGCCGGCGCATGGTCGGGTCCCTCGGCCTGCCCTCGCCGGTACGCCTGGAACGCTGGCAGGCTGGGCGGCTGCGGCCGATCGAAGGCGCGCTGCTGCTGGGCGGTGGGCCGTTGACCGAACAGATCGGCACCTTTGCCAAGCGCCTGACCGACAGCATTTTCATCTACGGCGGCGAACCGACCCTGGCCACGGAATGGATCCCCGGCCACGGCCCGAAAATCAAGGCGGTGGTGTACGACGCCAGCCATTTGGTCCAGGCCGACCAGCTCAAGCAGCTGCGGGAATTTTTCCAGCCGCTGATGAAAAACCTCGACCACAGCGCCCATGTCGTCATCCTCGGGCGTGCGCCGGAAAGTCTTGGCGACCCGTTCGCCGCCAGTGCCCAGCGGGCGTTGGAGGGTTTCAGCCGGTCCCTGGCCAAAGAGCTGCGCCACGGCGGGACGCTGCAATTGCTGTACGTCGGCGACGGTGCCGAAACCCAGCTGGAAGGTGCGCTGCGGTTTTTCCTGTCGCCCAAAAGCGCCTTCATTTCCGGGCAGGTCATTCGTCTTAACACCTGCGACAACCAAGTCCAGGACTGGACCCGGCCGCTCACGGGGCTCAAGGCGCTGGTCACTGGCGCAGCCCGCGGGATCGGCGCCGCCATCGCCGAAACCCTGGCCCGCGATGGCGCCGACGTGATCCTGCTGGACGTCCCCCAGGCCAAGACCGACCTCGACGCCCTGGCGGCACGCTTGAGCGGGCGCAGCGTCACGCTGGATATCTGCGCCGAGGATGCCGCCACCCAGTTGATCGAGCACTTGCCCGACGGCGTCGACATCGTGGTGCACAACGCCGGCATCACCCGGGACAAGACCCTCGCCAACATGACCCCGGAATTCTGGGACGCCGTGCTGGCCGTCAACCTCAACGCCCCGCAAGTACTGACCAAGGCCCTGCTCGACAGCGGCACCCTGCGCGACAATGGCCGGGTGGTTCTGCTGGCGTCCATCAGCGGCATTGCCGGCAACCGGGGGCAGACCAATTATGCGGCGAGCAAGGCCGGGCTGATCGGACTGGCCCAGGCGTGGGCACCGCAGTTGCAGACACGCGGGATCAGCATCAATGCCGTGGCGCCGGGCTTCATTGAAACCCGCATGACCGCCGAGATCCCCTTCGCCTTGCGCGAGGCCGGACGGCGCATGAGTTCCCTTGGCCAGGGCGGTTTGCCCCAGGACGTCGCCGAAGCCGTGGCCTGGCTCGCACAACCGGGCACCGGCGCCGTGACCGGGCAGGCCTTGCGGGTGTGCGGTCAAAGCCTATTGGGAGCGTGACCATGACGATCCAATGGCATGACGTCAGCAGCCCGCCATCCATGTCCGGGCTTTATTCGAAAGCGGCGACACGGCGCAAAGTCACCGGAACAACCTTGCCCGAGGAAGGGTTGCGCCAAGTGCTCCAGGTCGACCCGCAACGGCTGGCGGCTTATCGCAAGGTTTGCGGTTTCGTCGATAACGGACTGCTGCCGCCGACCTATCCCCACGTCTTGGCGTTCGCCCTGCAAATGCAATTGCTCACAGGGCGGGACTTTCCCTTTCCGTTGTTGGGGCTGATCCACTTGAGCAACCGCATTCGTGTATTGCGGCCCATGGGCGGGGTCGGCCAGGTGCGGACCAGCGTCCATGTCGAGAACCTGCAAGCCCACGCCAAGGGCGCAGCCTTCGACCTGATGACCCGCCTCGATGATCAATTGGGGCCGCTGTGGGAGGCCCGGAGCCAGATGCTGTGCAAAGGCGTCCAGCTTGACGGCGCACTCGTGGACGACTCGCCCGAGGCCAGCTTGCCCTTGATTGAAGTCGCGCGTTGGGCCGCACCGGCTGACATCGGTCGGCAGTACGCCAAGGTCTCCGGCGACTACAACCCGATCCACCTGAGTGGTATTAGCGCTCGGCTGTTCGGCTTCCCCACCGCCATCGCCCATGGTCTGTGGAACAAGGCCAGGACCCTGGCGGCGCTGGATGACCACCTGGCCGAGGCCAACATCGAGATTGACGTGACCTTCAAAAAACCAGTGCGCCTGCCCAGCGAAGTGACCCTGCTGGCCAGCGCGGCGGGCTCCAGTGGGCAACTGCAACTGGTGGGCGCCGGGGCGCTGGAGCATATGGTGGGAGCGTGGCGGCCGGTGGCCTGAGCACCATGAGGGTCTCCACACCCATCCACTGTGGGAGCGAGCCTGCTCGCGATAGCGGTGGGTCAGCTTGCACCCAAGTTGGATGTGCCGCCGTCATCGCGAGCAGGCTCGCTCCCACAGTTATTCCGGGGTGTTCACAGAGCGGGTGTCCGCCATAAAATCCTTGTGGGAGCGAGCTTGCTCGCGATGGCGGTGGGTCAGCTTGCATCCATCTTGAATCACCCCACTCAGCGCGGCGGGTAGTTGGACAGGATCCGCCCGACCGTCTCGCGCACAGCCGTGTTGCGGTCGGTCGGGTTGGGGGAGTTGCTGAGCAATTGCTCATCACTGCCACGCCACACCAGCTTGCCGTCCTTGCCATCGAGCAGGTCGATCTGCACGGTGGCGACCTTGTAGCTGATGTTGCGGGTTTCGTTGTACATCGGCCCGCCCCAATACCCGTTCCAAGGGCCGCCCCAACCGCCGCCATAGTTGGTCGTGACCTGCTGCTGGCGGTCCTCGACAATCAAATAGGCCTGGACCAGCACATCGCCGCGCCCACCTGCCGCGGCCGGGCGCAGGCCTCGCTGGTCGAGTTGATCGGCCACCGCCTGGCGGATCCGCTGTTCGGTCAGGTCGCTCTTGATTCGGGGGTCATCAGGACGATATTGCAGCGCCGGGTCTTTCCAGCTCCAACTGCGATACGCCGCGAAATCACGGCTGGTGTCGAAGTCATGATTGACCTGGTTAGAAGCACAGGCCCCCAGCAGCAAGGTGAAGGCCAGTAGAGCAAGACGGCGAAACATGGTTTTTCTCCGTTGCGTAATCAACTTGGCGGATACGCCGACAGGGCTTTTTCCACCGCTTCACGAATGGCATCGGTGCGCTCGGTCTGGCTGCCCCGCTGGCCAGTCTCGGCGCTGGCGCTCCACACCGGCTGACCGGTGCGGGCATCGAACAGGTCCACCCGAACCACCACGACTTGTTCCTGATACGTGCGCACCATCGGCATCGGACGGTACACGCCATAACCCGGACCGTAGCGGTCGTAACGGTTGTAGCCTCCGTAGTACCCCGCATCATAGTCGTCCCGAACCTGACGCACGCGGGTTTCCAGGCGCAGGTCGGCGCTGACGAACAGGTCGGCGGGGCGGTTGTCATGCAGTGGCCGCAGGCCTCGCTGGTCGAGGGCATTGCTCACCGCTTCGGCCACTTGGGCCGAATCCGCCCAGGCAGTGCCCGGTGGCAAACGCCCGTCACGCCAGGCCCAACTGCGATAGCGCCCGTAATCACGGGGCGGCGCCGGATAGGCGCTACGGTCCAATACCGTGGCGGCCTCGGGCGGCGCCGGCGGCAGCGGGTTGGAAGTGGCGACATAGGGGTTGCTGCCCTGGCAGGCCACCAGCCCCAGGCACAGCACCAACAACCCTGAACGACCTTTCATTTCGCGCTCCGATTGCACGTTCAGATCAGAGAGGACGACATACCCAGTGCAGATAACGCCCCAACCCGGCAAACGCCGGATGACGACGGTGGGCCAGTTCCATTTCCAGCAACTGCGCTAGCTCCACCCGCCCCTGGAATTCTACGGGCATGTAGTCATGGAAAACCCGCACGCCACTCTGGCTTTCGACCTGCCACAGGCCTTCAAGTTGCGCCGCCAATTCGCGCGGATCAAGGGGTTGTTGTGGTGTCAGGCTCTGTTTTTCGCCGGCCATGTCGTTTTTGCGCAACTTGCGAAAATGCCCCTTGAGCAGGTTGCGATAGACCAACGCGTCGCGGTTGTAGAACGCCAGGGACAACCAACCGCCCGGGACCGTGAGTTGGTGCAACACCGGCAGGATCGCGTGGGGCTCGGCCAGCCACTCCAGCACCGCGTGACACAGCACCAGGTCGTAAGGCTCGGTCAACTGGCCGAGCAGGTCCTGCCACGGTGCCTGGATAAACGTGGCCTGCTGGCCGGCCTCGGCAAAGCGTTGGCGGGCACCTTCGAGCATGGGTTCGGCCGGCTCGGCCAGGGTCACCTGGTGGCCGCGCTCGGCCAGCCACAACGACATGTGGCCCAGGCCGGCGCCGATGTCCAGCACGCGCAACGGGCGTTGCGGCAAGGTTTCCAGCAGGTCGGCCTGAAGCACTGCCAGGCGGATCGCGCCCTTGGCCCCGCCGTAGATTTTCTCCGCGAAACGCGTGGCGAGCTGATCGAAATGACGGTCGCTCATTGGCCGAACCGCCGTTCGCTGTCCGCCAGCTTGCTGCGCACCACGGCGTCCATGTCCAGGCCCAGCTCGCTGCACAGCAGCAACAGGTACAACACGATGTCACCGACTTCCTGCCCGGCGTGGGCCAGTTTGTCCGCCGGCAACTGGCGGGACTGGTCCTCGGTCAGCCACTGGAAAATCTCCACCAACTCGGCCATTTCCACGCTGGCGGCCATGGCGAGGTTTTTCGGGCTGTGAAATTGCCGCCAATCGTTACGGTCGCGAATGGCATGCAGGCGTTCGGTCAGTTCAACAAGGTTCATCGGGTTCTCCTGAATGCGCATAGCTTCAGGGGGATGACTGGGGAAGGCAAGAGTCCTCGGTACGAAGCGGCGGTTTGCCCCATAATCGAACCAACTCGGCCGCCACAGTTCCTACAATCAGGAGCCAACGGCTCAACGCAGATTCCCTCCCATCAGGATGCACATATGCAGGCAGAAAGCTTTTTCGAATGGCTCGGCCAAGCGCTCGGTTCGGTGATCCGGTTCATCGTCGACCTGCTCAGCGGCCTCTTCAACACCCTGGCCAACGCCGGCGGTAACTTCGTCGACGGGCTGTCACGCACCCTGGGCATGGACACTTCGATCATCAGCATCATCGCCCTGATCCTCGGGCTGATGCTGCTGTACTCGGCCATTCGCGCATTTATGCGGGCCTCGATCGTCATGGGCATCATCTGGCTGGTGCTGGGGTTGTGGTTGTTGAGCTGGATCATTCACTAAAGCCTCCAGCGTCCCCTCGCCACAATGAATCCAAGTTCCGCAGGGAACGAGCAGGCAAGAACCCGCTACAATCGCGCTCCATCAAGGAGCCCGCATGCCCAACCTGATCACCGACTGGCGCGACCGCCTCACCCATCGCCGGGTCTGGGCGTTGGCTGCGCCGATGATTCTCTCGAACATTTCCGTGCCGCTGGTGGCGCTGGTGGACAGCACGGTCATCGGCCACTTGCCCCATGCCCATCAGTTGGGCGCGGTGGCGGTCGGGGCGAGTTTGTATACGGTGCTGGCGTGGGCCATGGGTTTCTTGCGCATGGGCACCACCGGGTTCGCCGCACAGGCCGCCGGGCGTGGCGACGGCGCGGCGTTGCGGCAAGTATTGCTGCAAGGCCTGCTGTTGGCGATGGGGTTGGCGGTGCTGCTCGGTGCCGTCGGCGTGCCGTTGAGCAACGTGGCCTTGCACTTCATGCAGCCGTCCGCTGAGCTCAACCAGTTGACCCGCGACTTCTTCCATACCCGGCTCTTCGGCTTGCCGGCGGCGCTGGCCAGCTATGCGCTGGTGGGCTGGTTCCTTGGCGCCCAGAATGCCCGGGCGCCGTTGGCGATCCTGCTGGTGACCAACCTGGTCAACATCGCCCTGAACCTGTGGTTCGTGATCGGCCTGGACTGGGGCGTGACCGGCTCGGCCCGGGCCTCGGTGATTGCCGAGTGGACCGGTGCGCTGGTTGGCCTGGCCCTGGCTCGCAAGACCCTGCGGGCCTGGCCCGGACAAATCGCCTGGGCAGCCCTGGGCGTGTGGCAGAACTGGCGTCCGCTGCTGGCGGTGAACCGGGACATTTTCATTCGCAGCCTGGCCCTGCAAGCGGTGTTTTTCCTGATCACGGTGCAAGGCGCGCGCCTGGGGGACGCGACCGTGGCGGCCAATGCCCTGTTGCTCAATGGCCTGCTGCTGACCGCCCATGCCCTGGACGGCCTCGCCCACGCCGTGGAGGCGCTGTGCGGCCATGCCATTGGCGCTCGCGACCGCCTCGCCCTGCGTCGCTCGCTGGTGGTAGCCGGCGGTTGGTCGCTGATTGCCAGCCTTGGCTTTGCCCTGCTGTTCCTGCTCGCCGGCCACGTGTTCATCGACATGCAGACCGACATCCCCGAGGTGCGCGCCACCGCTTATGGCTACCTGCCCTACCTGGCGACCTTGCCGCTGATCGCGGTCTGGAGCTACCTGCTCGACGGCCTATTCATCGGTGCCACCCGCGCCCGGGAAATGCGCAACGGCATGGTCTTGACCCTGCTGCTGGTGGCGCCAATCGCCTGGATGCTGCTGGGGTTGGGCAACCACGGACTGTGGATCACCTTCCTGCTGTTCATGGCCTTGCGCAGCCTGACCCTCGGTGCGTTCGCCTGGCACTTGCAGCGACACGACCGTTGGCTCGGCGCGCCGACGCAATAACCCTCAACCCTGACGGCCCTGCCAGCGTCGCCGCAGGTGATCGAGCCGCTCGCGCTGCGAACCACCCTCCGGCCCCGGCAAGAGTCGGGCATTGGGGTATTGCAGCCGCAGCCAGAGCCAGTCGTCGAGCACCGTCCGCTCGGTAAAACCCAGCGCCAGCCCCTGCTGCACATCATCCCAGAGCCGGCGGTAATCACAGCCGGTGGAAAGGGACCATTGCCACGCGTGACGCTCCAGCAGGCAGCGCTGCAACTGGCCCTGCTGTCGGTCGCTGAGGCCGTGCTCCTTCTCCAGCGCCGCCACCGGCAATCCGGGGTTGGACAGTTGCTGCCAGCCCTGACTGCCGATCGCCCGGTCGGCCCATGTGCCGCCGAACCAGCGCAACAGGCTGATCGGACCCAGCCAGCAACTGAGTTCATGGGAGTCGCAACCGTCGAAGAAATAGCTGGCGGTGTGCGAGTTGTAGTAATTCAACAAGGCTTTGTGATGCAGGCCCAGCGTCACCGTCAGCATGCGGCGCAGATGCGCCAGTAATTGCACCGCAGGCTGTGGACAGGCCAACAACAGCCCTGGCCAGGCGCGCGGGGCCAGGTGGCAAAGACTCGTCAACGCTGGCGATTGGCGCAGATCCACCAACAGCGGGCCGTGGTCGCGAAGCCCATGCAACTCGGTGCCTTCGAACAGGGCAAAGCGCTGGGCGTCGGCGAACTGCGCGTGAACACGCTGCACCGCCTCAGGCGCACTCGGTGCGTCCAGCAACAACCACTGCGGCGTCGATCCAGGCACGGCCACGGCGCTCATCGAGCAACGCCCGAGCCGCGGCCCATGAGCATGCGGCAGGTGCACAGGGGTTGGGTGCAAGGGTTGAAAGGCCCGCCTTCGGGCAACAGGCACAACAAGACCAGCGGCTCGGCCTCCCGCATCGCCGACAACAGCACCGGATCGACCCCAGATGGCCCAAGTGTTTCGCCCGAGAATGACTCATCCGCGCCCTCTACCAAGGCAGGCTCGCTCAGAAATGCACTGATCAACGGCCGATCCGGATCGCCTTCGATAAAGCTCACCAGCACCTCGGTACCGTCACCCATCGCGTCCACCCCGCCAGCAGCCAGCTCGGGCGCCAAAGGCAACCAGCAATGGCTGGGACTGGAACCTTCGCCCTGATAGACCCAGTCGAACTCCACCGCCACGCGCCCTGCCCCGAGCATTGGAGGTTCGTCAACCGCCACGACCCAACCGCGTTGCCGGCTTGCCATGCGGGGCTTGGCCGGGACGTTGTCCGGCATGAACAGCACGCCCCGGGGAATGGCCTTGAAATGATTGCCATACACGCCCGCCTGGGCGCGATGCTCGACCTTGGTCAACAGCCAGCGCCGGTTCCAGTTGGCAAACGGATGGGCCATCAGCGTCAGTATCTGGCCGGCGTGCAGGTTCGTCAGGTCGCTACGACCCTGGGCGACTTGCTGCCCCGCCACAGCGGTTTGCACGCTGAAGGTCCGCACCGCGGCAGTCGGCCCCTCGTCCGCATAGACCGCCTGGCCGGCAGGGGGAAAACTGTGCGGGTTGTCCGCGAACACCACGCAATGCCCGTCGCGGGCGTGTTCGAAATGAAAGTGGATACCCGCTTGGGCGCACACGCGCTGGAGGAACTGCAGGTCCGATTCCCGATACTGGGTACAAAAATCCTGCGGTGGGTAATCGCCACTCAGGTCCAGGCACAGGCTGCGCCCGCTGATGCCATGGGCCTTGAGCACCTGGCGAATGATCTGCGGCACCGAGCGGGCGCTGAACACTCGCTGGTTGAAGCGCTGAGCCAGACAGGCCAGCCTGGGGCTGATACGCACCCGGCAGCCGGCGCCATGGGAGTGCTGGACCCACTCATGGATCTGCCCATGAATGCCTCGGTCTGGCGCTCCGAAACTCAACCAGACGCTGCGGTACAGCAGGCCCGTCAAGTCCAGGCTCGGGTCGAGCGACGGCAGCTCCGCTTCATAGACGAAGGGTTCGCTGATCGCTTCACTGCCCGTAAAAGCGACCACGTCAACGGGCTCGGGCAGACCGGCTATCTCCAGACGAAAAGCTGGCTCGCAGGCTGGATCGGACATCGGCGTTTCTCTACAGGAAGGGCGGCCGGGGATTCTCGCCGACCGCCATGGCCGCGTAGAGGGGCCAAGTACAAGTTAGGAAAGGGACTACATGAAATAAGGACATCGCCGATTAAATGAACCGGTGTGAAGAAATAACCGTGGCATAAACAAAAATGTCCTCCGGGACTGTCCGAAAAAAACCGCAATGTACGGTGTTTTTTCTGACAGCCCCGGCGGGCAGTGTCGATCAGCCAAGCGTTGGATCTGATGCAATCCTGTGGCGGGGGGGGGGGGGGGCGCGGGGGGGGGGGGGCGGCCCCCCGGGGGGGGGTTGGGGGGGGCCCCCGCGGCGGGACCCGCCACC
>NZ_JBIXJT010000017.1:33354-78026 GCF_052871455.1 Pseudomonas sp. LARHCG127 | reverse complement strand
TGCAATCCTGTGGCGAGGGAGCTTGCTCCCGCTTGGGTGCGAAGCAGCCACAACGAATGGGTCTGCTGCGCAGCCCAGCGGGAGCAAGCTCCCTCGCCACAGTGAATCGCGCCAACCTTGAGGGAGCGGCTGTTGGGCTATCTTCTATCAGGACGACAGATACGACGAACGCGTCAGCCCCAAACGCAGCGCATCGAGGAACTGGGTGCGCTCGGCGGCGCTGATGCGGGCGCTGGCGCATTTGTCGCGGTAGTGCGTCATCAACTCCTCTGGCGACAAGTGCACGTAGCGCAGCATGTCTTCGATGGTGTCGTGGGTTTCGATGCCTGCGTGGTACACGCTGCCGTCGGCGTTCTGGTAGATGTTCACCGAGTCGGTATCACCGAACAGGTTGTGCATGTCGCCGAGAATTTCCTGGTAGGCGCCCACCAGGAAGATGCCCAGCAAGTAGTCTTCACCGGGATTGAGGGCGTGCACCGGCAGGCTGGTCTCGATGCTCTGCTCATCGACGTACTGCTTGATCTTGCCGTCGGAGTCGCAGGTCAGGTCTTGCAGCACGGCGCGGCGCAGCGGCTCTTCGTCCAGGCGATGCAGCGGCAGGATCGGCAGCACTTGGCCGATGGCCCAGGTGTCCGGCAGGCTCTGGAATACCGAGAAGTTGCAGATGTACTTGTCGGCCAGCTTGTCGTTGAGTTCGTCCAGCACCTGGCGGTGCGAGCGCTGGCGGGCCTTCAACGAGTTGTGCAGGCGACGGCACACGGCAAAGTAGCACTGCTCGGCCAAGGCTTTTTCCGCCAGGGTCAGCTTGCCGTCGGCATATTGCGCCGCCACGTCGCTCATGTAGTGCGTGGCACGCCAGTAGGTCTCGGTGACCATCTCGATATCGGTCGGGCCCAGCAGGTCAACCAGCCATTGCACGGTTTCCGGCAGTTCCTGCTTGTTGTCGATCGCCGGCACGTCGTCGTTGTGTTTTTCGACGTCGGTCACCTGCACCACCAGCATCGCGTGGTGAGCAGTCAGCGAGCGGCCGCTTTCCGAGAAGATGTGCGGGTGCGGCAGGCCCTGGGCGTCGCAGAATTCCTTGAGCATGCCAACCACGACACCGGCGTAATCGTCCATGTCGTAGTTGATCGAACTGGCATTGCGCGAGTGCGTGCCGTCGTAGTCCACGCCGAGGCCGCCGCCGACGTCGATGTGATCCACCGGCAGGCCGAGGTTGCGCAGCTCACCGTAGTAACGGATCGCTTCCTTGAAGCCATGCTGGTAGTCCGCCAGGTTGGCGATCTGCGAACCCATGTGGAAGTGCAGCAGACGGATGCCCTGGTCCAGGCCAGCCGCGCGGAAACGCTCGACCACCGACAGCAGTTGCGCGGCCGACAAGCCGAACTTGGACTTCTCGCCACCGGTATCGGCCCACTTGCTCGACGCCAGGGACGACAGCCGCACCCGCAGGCCGACCTGTGGCTTGACCTTGAGCACTGCGGCCTCTTCGATCACCAGGCCGACTTCAGACTCTTTCTCGATGACGATGAAGACGTTGTGGCCAAGCTTCTGGCCCATCAGCGCCAGGCGGATGAATTCGCGGTCCTTGTAGCCGTTGCAGACGATGGTCCCGCCCTTCGGTGCGAGGGCCAGCACCGCCAGCAGCTCCGGCTTGGAACCGGCTTCCAGACCGATGGAGACGTTCTGGGTGGCAATGATGTTTTCGATCACCGCTTCCTGCTGGTTGACCTTGATCGGGTAGAGTGCGGTGTACTTGCTCTGGTATTCCAGGCGCGCGATGTTGCTGTCGAACGCGCCGGTGAGCTGGCGCACGCGGTCTTGCAGGATGTCGGGGAAGCGCACCAGCAACGGCAGCGAGAGGCCACTCTGGCGCAACTGGTCGACTTGCTCGAACAGGTCGATGGGCGAACTGCCTGGACCGTTCGGACGGACTTCGACGCGACCGGCTTCATTGATCGCGAAATACCCGGCCCCCCAATGGCGAATCCCGTAAACACTGCGGCTGTCCGCAACTGTCCATTGGCTGCCATCGTCTTTGCGTGTGCGTCGTACGGACATCGAAGTCCCCTATAAAGAAGTCAAAATGCACCATCCGGTCGGAGGCTGGGGCAGTCTAGAGAGTGAAAATGACGAATTGCCTGTTAGCAAGGTAGACCCTGCTCCCAGCGATGAGTTTAGAAACCCGTTCAGAACAGGTTCTGTGAAAACCATGCGGGCGACCTCGGACGGCGGGTCCGGGTCAAGCCGAGGGTGGTTTTCACAGAAGCTGCTAGCCGCCGGATTTCTTTGCCTTGAAGCCGTGCTTGAGCAGTTCCGCCAGCAGCAGCTCGACGTGATCGCCCTGGATCTCAATGATGCCGTCTTTCAACGCACCACCGGTGCCACAACGTTTCTTCAACGTGGTGGCCAGTTCCTTGAGCGCGTCTTCGGCCAACGGCACACCAGTGATCGTGGTCACCGTCTTGCCGCCGCGCCCTTTGCTTTCCCGGCGCACACGGGCAATGCCGTCACCGGCGGGGATGGCGGTCTGTTTGCAGATGCAGGCATCCACCGGCTGACGGCAATCAGGGCAATGACGACCGGCGTCGGTAGAAAATACCAGGCCGCCCAGGGCGGCGAAGGATGCGGCTTTTTTGGCCACCGGCAATCCTCTTGGGAGGACAAAGACTGGTCGAGGGGAGAATGTGCCTCGACCGCGAAACCCCACTCAGGCAGGGGCAGCGCTACTGGACCGCAGACACGGTTCAGCTTGAAAAGTCGCGCAGTGTAACGGCAAAAAGCCGACTTGCTAAGGGCCAATCAACGCCAATTTATAGCTTCTTTGCGACGCTGCCACCGTGGACGCGCAAATAGCGCTCAAGTGCCGCCAGGGAGTCCGGGCAGTAAGGCATGCGCTGGATTTCGTCGAGCACCTGTTCGAGGGGCAGGAAACGCGCTTCGAGGACTTCTTCGGGTTGCAGGACCAACGGGCCGTCCCACACCGCCGAGAACGCCGAGCACCACAGGCGACTGCCGGGATCTTCGAAATAAAAATGATCATGGGCAGTCAGTTCCACGCCGCTCACGCCCAGTTCCTCCGCCAGCTCACGGGCGGCCGATTCGGCGTAGGTCTCGTCGGCCTGGACCATGCCGCCCGCCGCCACGTCCCAGAACCCCGGGTAGATGGCCTTGCTCAGGGTGCGCCGGTGAACACACAGTTCACCGGCCGAGTTGAAGAGCATGATGTAGGTGCCACGTCCGATCAGGCCGCGTTCGCGCAACTCTGAACGCACCAGGCTGCCGAGCAGGTTGTCGTGCTCGTCGACCCACGCGATCAACTCGGCATCCGAGGCCACTCGGTGAGCGACCTCCCGGGGGCTTTCGCTCATGGATCAACCCTGGTTCAGCAGTTGCCGCAAGTCGATGACCGCTGCGTTGGCCCGGGAAATGTAGTTGGCCATGACCAGCGAGTGGTTCGCCAACACACCGAAGCCACTGCCGTTGAGGATCATCGGGCTCCAGACCGGTTCCTGGGACGCCTCCAGTTCACGGATGATCTGCCGCACGCTGACCGTGGCGTTCTTTTTCGCCAGCACATCGGCGAAGTCCACTTCGATGGCACGCAGCAGGTGCGACAGCGCCCAGGCCTGGCCGCGGGCTTCATAGAACACGTTGTCGATCTGCAGCCATGGGGTCTCGACCACCTCTTCGTCCACCTGCGGCACCTGGCCCGGGGCCGGGACTTCGGTTTTCAGCGAGGTGTTGAGCTTGACCCGGCCAACGCTGGCAGACAGGCGCTGGGACAACGAACCCAGGCGCGTGCCGACGTCGCCCAGCCAGTTATTCAAGTTGTCGGCGCGCGCGTAGAACAGCGCGCTTTTCTGGTTCGGGTCAGACAGCCGCGCCTGATAGCGGCTCAGGGAGTTGATGCCTTCCTGGTATTCGGATTCGCTGGAGGGCAGCACCCAGCTGCGGTTGTCGAAGTTGAAGCGCGGCTCGGCCTTGGCCAGGTCGGCGTCCTCGGCGGACTGGGACTGGGAGCGGGCGAAGTCCTTGCGCAGGGCACGGCTCAGGTCGCGGACCTGCACCAGCACGCCGTATTCCCAGCTCGGCATGTTGTCCATCCACAGGCCCGGCGGGAAGCGGTCGTTGGAGATGTAGCCTCCCTGCTTGGTCAGCAAGGTCCCGGCCACGGTCTTGAGGGTCTCGACCGTGGTGTAGCCCACCACCATCTGCCGGCCGTCCTTCTCGGCCGCGGCCTGGGCGTTCTGCTGCACGGGAAACAACGCGGGCTCCTGGCTCCAGTACCAGCCGACGGCAATGGTGACCAGCAGGTAGAGGGCGATCAGCGTGGCCAGTGCGCGGCTGAAAAAAAGCCCACCCAGGTAGCTGCGGGTGGCCGATTTCGGCTCGGCGGCGCGTTCAGGCGCGCTGCCCGCGCGGTTTTTCCAGTCCAGCATGGCGATGTTCCTTCAATCACTTGAGTTCTCGGTTCGACCACAACCCTACGCCATCGTGCCTGATTTGAAACGCGATAATGCGGCGCCAATCATGCCGGGCGCGACAGGGCAATCGAACAGCACTATAAAGGAAGCGTTGCCATCGGCCTACGAGACTGTCCAGTCACAAACTGAATTTCGCGACTGGACAGAATATTGACGTACGACACTCATGCGAGGGAAAAGAGGTGCTAGCATAGAGCCACCAGTCGATCTCAGCATGCACCCTAACTAGTAGTCAGGATATGACCGAGCCAGAAGACCCCAGCCGTGAGCGCCTCAAGCACCACTTTGCCCAGCGGGTAATTCATCAGGCTCGTCAGATCCTGGAGATTTGGCAGCGCCTGCAACGCAGCGAATGGTCAAGCACCGACCTCTCGGAACTCAGCGAAGCCAATCTGCGCCTGCTGCGCTTTGCCGAGCGCTTCGAACAGCCCGAGCACTCCCAACTGGCCCAAGGCATCAGCCAATCGCTGCAAGCGGTGGATGCCAATCGCGGGCGCCTGAGCAGCCACCTGATCACCGAAATCAACCGCCTGATGCAGCGTTTGTCGCGCACCGGCCTGCGCCACGGCGACCAGCTCGAACAAACCTTCCTGCCACCGCTGCGCAAACCCGTCTACGTGATGCTGCAGGACCATGACCGCGCCGAGCGCCTGGCCAAGCAATTGGAATTCTTCGGCCTCAGCGCCCAAGCGCTGGACAGTGTCGCGGCGTTCCGGGCCTCGATGGTCGAGCGCCTGCCGGCGGCAATTGTCATGGATGTGGACTTCAGCGGCCCCGGCACTGGCTTGAAACTGGCCGCCGAAGCCCAGGAAGGCCTGGAACAACCGTTGCCGCTGTTGTTCTTCAGTTTGTTGGAAACCGACACGCCGACACGCCTGGCCGCGGTACGCGCCGGCGGGCAGGAATTCCTCACCGGCACCCTCGAAGCCTCGAGCCTGCTGGAAAAGATCGAGGTGCTGACCTGCGTCGCCCAATACGATCCCTACAAGGTGCTGATCATCGATGACTCCCGTGCCCAGGCCTTGCACACCGAGCGCCTGCTCAACAGCGCCGGCATCATCACCCGCACGCTGATCGAACCGATCCAGGCCATGGCCGAGCTGGCGGATTTCCAGCCCGACCTGATCATCCTCGATATGTACATGCCCGCCTGCACCGGCACGGAACTGGCCAAGGTGATCCGCCACAATGACCGCTACGTCAGCGTGCCGATCATCTACCTGTCCGCCGAAGACGACCTGGACAAGCAGCTCGACGCCATGAGCGAAGGTGGCGACGACTTCCTGACCAAGCCGATCAAGCCTCGGCACCTGATCACCACCGTACGCAACCGTGCGGCCCGGGCGCGCAACCTCAAGGCGCGGATGGTGCGCGACAGCCTCACCGGCCTGTACAACCACACCCACATCCTGCAACTGCTCGAAGATTGCAGCTTCCGCGCCCGTCGCGAAGGCAAGCCCCTGAGCTTCGCCATGCTCGATATCGACCATTTCAAACGGGTCAATGACAGCCACGGCCACCCTATGGGCGACCGGGTGATCAAGAGCCTGGCGCTGTTTCTCAAGCAACGCCTGCGCAAGACCGACTTCATCGGCCGTTACGGCGGCGAAGAGTTCGCCATTGTCATGCCCGACACCGACATCGACGCTGCCTGCAAGGTGTTGGATGAGATTCGCCAGCGCTTTGCCGAAATCCATTACCCGGCCCAGCCCCATGATTTGTGGTGCACCTTCAGCGCTGGCGTGGTGGAGATGAGCGATGATTCCGACAGCCTGATGATGGCCAGCCAGGCGGACGAAGCGCTGTATCGCGCCAAGCACGCCGGACGCAACCGGGTACAGAGCGCCCGTCAATCAAAGCAAAGTGCCACTTTTTCATCGGAATCGACCGATTCGGTCATAAACCTGTAACTCAAGCGCAATAAATTCAGGCACTTACGATTCTGCCCCCGGTAGACCCTTGATGCGCCTGAAGCTGCTGACCAATCTCAACACCCTTCTTTTAGTTGCCGTGTGCCTGGGCCTCGGGGCCACCCTATGGTGGTCTCAGATCGCCCTGGAACGGCCCTACTTGCTGATGGAGCGTTATCTGGGCCTGTCGCGGCAGTTCCAGGGCGAAGTGGCGCGCAACATCGAGGACTACCTGGCCAGCGGCGATGCCTTGCGCCTGAGCGCGGCCACCCAGGCCTTGGAAACCCTGCAAAACGACCTCGACCAGTTCCCCCCGGAGCTGGCCAAGACCCTGCGTCCGAGCCTGTCGAACCTCGATAGCTTCAGCAAGACCGATCTGCTGGCCGCCGGCAAACTGGCCGGCGATCCCCAGGCGTTGCTGCTGCAGGCCGAGCGCGAACTGAGCGCCAGCCTCGATCAACTGGCCCAATACGCCAACGGCGCCCCAGCCTACTTGCCTCCCTTGTTCGCCGCGTCGCAGCACCTGGGCCGGTTGTCCCTCACGCGGGACAAACTGGTCAGCAGCGGCCGCAGCGAACTGGCCGCCGATGTCGAACGAGAACTGGCGAGCATCCGTGTCGAGGCCGAACGCCTCGACCGCCTGCCGCTGCTGGGTGTCACCGCCAGCAGCGATTCGGGCAGCGATGATTTCGCCGCGCTGATGGGCCTGGAGACCCAGGAAAAAGCCGCCGCCGAAGACGCTGGCATCGCCCTCAAGCGCGAACTCAACAGCCTGCTCGGCCGTTATCCGGCGGAATTGACCCGCACCCGTGAATTGATCCAGAAACGCACCGAACTAAGCAGCGCCACGCACCTGAAAATCGCCGACGTGCAAACGGCGATCGATACCCTGGAGCCGGCGGTACGGGCCCAGCATGGACAGATCCAGGGAGAGGTACGCTTGATTCAGGGGGTGATGATCGGCCTGATCCTGCTGATCGCACTGTTGATCGACACGTTGCAGCGACGCCTGGCCCGCACCTTGACGCATCTGGCTCCGGCCCTGTCGACCTGGGCCGAAGGGGACTTCAGCCGGAGCATCCACGTGGGCGCCAGCAACCGCGAAATGCAAGACATCGAGGCTTCGCTCAATCGCCTGCGCGCTTATCTGGTGGACCTGGTGGGCACCATTCGGGTGAACGCCGAACAGGTCGCGGGCAGCAGCCGGGCCCTGGCCGAGCTGAGCGGCGAACTGCACAGCGGGGCCGAGCACCAGGCCGGCGACACGGCGCTGATCCGTGATTCCCTCAGCGAACTGGAAGCGACGATCCAGCAAGTCGCCGGCGACGCCAGCCAGGCCGCAGACGCCAGCCGTAGCGCCGGGCAAGCGGTGGAGCAAGGGCAGAAAGTCATCGGCCTGAGCCTCACGGGCCTGCATGCGCTGGTGGGGGAAGTGCAAGGCAACGCGCAGATGATCGAACAACTGGCCGAGGAATCGGCCACCATCGGTGGCGTGCTGACGGTGATTCGCTCGATTGCCGACCAGACCAACCTGCTGGCCCTCAACGCCGCCATCGAAGCAGCCCGTGCCGGGGAAATGGGCCGGGGCTTTGCGGTGGTGGCCGAGGAAGTCCGCTCCCTGGCCCAACGCACGGCCGGCGCCACCGCCGAAATCCAGACCTTGATCGCCCGCCTGCAACTGGCCGCGCGCCAATCGGTGGACGGCATGCGCGCCCAGGTCGAACACGCCGAAGCCACCGCCAGCCAGGCGCAAGCGGCCGACGGTGCACTGGATGAAATCGTCGGCGCCATCCAGACCATCGCCGATACGGCGGTCCGCATCGCCGACGTCACCGCCCAACAAAGCGGCGCCGTCAGCGAAATCCGCGACCACAGCGAGCGGATCCACCAACTGGGCGGGGACAACCTGCTGCGCATCGGCCAGGGCCGGGAGCAAGGCGACCATCTCTTGGTGCTGGGCGGGCAATTGCACACCGCAGTGCAGGCGTTTCGGGTTTAGCACCAAGCACCCTATGAATCACCGTGGCGAGGGAGCTTGCTCCCGCTCGGCTGCGCAGCAGTCGTAGAACCTGCCTACTGGTTTTTTCCGATACACCGTGTTGAATGGTCTTGGGGCTGCTGCGCAGCCCAGCGGGAGCAAGCTCCCTCGCCACCGGGTCGATTCCGAGAGAAAGTGAACACTCACCGTCAACCGCCATCGCCTGTGGGAGCGAGCTTGCTCGCGATAGCGGTGGGTCTGCTGGCATCGATGCTGGATATGCTGCCGTCATCGCGAGCAAGCTCGCTCCCACAGGGGTTCGGTTTCCAACCGTATGACCGGATCACGGGCCTGGGTCATAAATTTCGCGCAAACATCGGTCATCGTGCTGGCTATTGCCGAGAACTGGACAGTCATTAAGGCTTTGCGGCATAGTCGCCGGGTTCTGATACCTGCTCACAGATAACAAGGAACAGCAGATGGCGACCCTATTGGTCCTGCACGGACCCAACCTGAACCTGCTGGGCACCCGTGAACCGGGCGTCTACGGCGCCGTGACCCTGGCCCAGATCAACCAGGACCTGGAACAGCGGGCCCGCAACGCCGGCCATCATTTGCTCTATCTGCAAAGCAACGCCGAATATGAATTGATCGACCGTATCCATGCCGCGCGTGGCGAAGGCGTGGACTTCATTTTGATCAATCCAGCAGCTTTTACACACACAAGCGTCGCATTACGTGACGCGCTGCTGGCGGTGAGCATCCCATTCATCGAAGTGCATTTGTCCAACGTGCACAAACGCGAACCTTTCCGCCATCACTCCTACTTCTCCGATGTAGCAGTGGGAGTGATCTGCGGCCTTGGCGCCAGCGGTTACCGACTGGCCCTGGAGGCCGCCCTAGAGCAGCTTGAAAGACAGGCGACAGCTTGAACAACAAGCGTTAAACGCCCCTGACCGACCCTTGGGAGTTGATGATTCATGGATATCCGTAAAGTTAAGAAATTGATCGAATTGCTGGAAGAGTCCGGCATCGACGAGCTTGAGATCAAGGAAGGCGAAGAGTCCGTACGCATCAGCCGTCACAGCAAGACCCCGGCCCAGCAGTTCTATGCACCAGCCCCGATGCAGGCTCCGGCCGCCGCGCCTGCTCCAGCAGCAGCCCCGGTTGCCGCCGCAGCACCCGCCGCACCGGCGGCACCAACGCTGAACGGCACTGTTGCCCGTTCGCCAATGGTGGGCACGTTCTATCGCAAGTCTTCGCCATCCTCGCCGTCCTTCGTTGAAGTCGGCCAGACCGTGAAGAAAGGCGACACCCTGTGCATCGTCGAAGCCATGAAGATGATGAACCACATCGAAGCTGAAACCAGCGGTGTGATCGAATCCATCCTCGTCGAAGACGGCCAGCCGGTTGAGTACGACCAACCGCTGTTCACCATCGTTTGAACCGCGGGGAGCCTTTGATGACTGCGAAGTTGGAAAAAGTCCTGATCGCTAACCGCGGTGAGATCGCCCTGCGGATTCTGCGTGCCTGCAAAGAGATGGGCATCAAGACCGTCGCCGTTTACTCCAAGGCCGACAAAGAACTGATGCACCTGGGCCTGGCGGACGAATCCGTCTGCATCGGTCCGGCGTCGGCTGCGCACTCCTACCTGCACATCCCGGCGATCATCGCCGCTGCCGAAGTGACCGGCGCCACCGCCATTCACCCGGGCTACGGTTTCCTGGCGGAAAACGCCGACTTCGCCGAACAGGTGGAAAACTCCGGTTTTGCCTTCATCGGTCCGAAAGCCGACACCATCCGCCTGATGGGCGACAAGGTGTCGGCCAAGCACGCCATGATTGCCGCCGGCGTGCCGACCGTTCCGGGTTCCGACGGCCCGCTGCCTGAAGACGAAGAAACCGCTTTGCGCATCGGTCGCGAAGTGGGTTATCCGGTGATCATCAAGGCCGCTGGCGGCGGCGGTGGTCGCGGCATGCGCGTGGTACACAAGGAAGAAGACCTGATTTCCTCGGCGAAACTGACCCGCTCCGAAGCTGGCGCGGCGTTCGGCAACCCGATGGTCTACCTGGAAAAGTTCCTGACCAACCCACGTCACGTCGAAGTCCAGGTACTGTCCGACGGCCAGGGCCAAGCCATCCATCTGGGCGACCGCGATTGCTCGCTGCAACGTCGTCACCAGAAGGTCCTCGAAGAAGCGCCGGCTCCAGGCATCGACGAGCAGGCTCGCCAGGAAGTCCTGGCACGTTGCGTCAAGGCCTGTATCGACATCGGCTATCGCGGCGCCGGTACCTTCGAGTTCCTCTACGAAAACGGTCGTTTCTACTTCATCGAAATGAACACCCGTGTTCAGGTGGAGCACCCGGTTTCGGAAATGGTCACCGGTATCGACATCGTCAAGGAGATGCTCAGCATCGCCGCCGGCAACAAGCTGTCGTTCACCCAGGATGACGTGGTCATCCGCGGTCACGCGCTGGAATGCCGGATCAACGCCGAAGACCCGAAGACCTTCATGCCAAGCCCTGGCACGGTCAAGCATTTCCATGCCCCGGGCGGCAACGGCGTTCGCGTCGATTCGCACCTGTACAGCGGTTATGCCGTTCCGCCGAACTACGATTCGCTGATCGGCAAGCTGATCACTTACGGGGCGACCCGTGACGAAGCCATGGCGCGCATGCGCAATGCGCTGGACGAAATCGTGGTGGACGGGATCAAGACCAACATCCCGCTGCACCGTGATCTGGTTCGTGATGAAGGCTTCTGCAAAGGGGGCGTGAACATTCACTACCTCGAGCACAAGCTGGCAGGCGAAAAGCACTAAGCTTCAGCCCGCACCAGACAAAGCCGCCTTCGGGCGGCTTTGTCGTACCTGCAGGTTTCGCAAACCCTGTGGGAGCGCGCTTGCTCGCGAATGCGAGGTAGCCGCGGACAACAATGTGACTGACAGCCCGCTTTCGCGAGCAAGCTCGCTCCCACAAAAGCTTTGCGCTCGCGTAAACTTGCGCGCTTCGCTGGCCGCTAGGCTGCAATCATCATTTTTCAAAGGTGCCCGCCATGCCTTGGCTGCAAGTACGCCTGGCCATCAGCCCGGAACAAGCCGAAACCTATGAAGACGCGTTTCTTGAAGTAGGCGCGGTATCGGTAACCTTCATGGACGCCGAAGACCAGCCGATCTTCGAGCCGGAGCTCAACACCACGCCGCTGTGGTCCCACACCCACCTGCTGGCCCTGTTCGAAGGCGGCACCGAGGCGGCCAGTGTGCTTGCCCATCTGGAACTGCTGACCGGCGGCCCGCTGCCCGAGCATCACAGCGAAGTGATCGAGGACCAGGACTGGGAACGCAGCTGGATGGACAATTTCCAGCCGATGCGTTTCGGCCAGCGCCTGTGGATCGTCCCGAGCTGGCATGCCGCGCCGGAGCCCGAGGCGGTCAACCTGTTGCTGGACCCGGGCCTGGCGTTCGGCACCGGCACCCACCCGACCACCGCGCTGTGCCTGGAATGGCTCGACGGCCAGGATCTGAAGGGTTGCAACGTACTCGACTTCGGCTGTGGCTCAGGGATCCTGGCGATTGCCTCGCTCCTGCTGGGCGCCAAGGAAGCGGTCGGCACCGACATCGACGTCCAGGCCCTGGAAGCCTCCCGCGACAACGCCGGTCGCAACAACATCGCCGAAGCCCTGTTCCCGCTGTACTTGCCGCAGGACTTGCCACAGGTCCAGGCCGACGTGCTGGTGGCCAATATCCTCGCCGGCCCGCTGGTTTCCCTGGCGCCGCAACTGTCGAGCCTGGTCAAGCCGGGTGGGCGCCTGGCGCTGTCGGGCATCCTCGCCGAACAGGGCGAAGAAGTCGCCGCCGCTTATGCCGCGGACTTTGACCTGGACCCGATCGCCAATCGCGATGGCTGGGTGCGCATCACCGGACGTCGGCGCTAGAATGAGCGCCTGTATCCACCGGATTGCCGCATGACTGACAGCTTCGTCACCCAGTGCCCGCATTGCCACACCCGTTTTCGCGTCAGCCATGCTCAATTGAGCGTGGCCCGCGGGGTGGTTCGTTGCGGCTCGTGCCTGCAAGTGTTCAATGCCGCACGACAGCTGCTGGAACAACGCACGGGCAAGCCAGTCGCGCCCGCCGTCGCGCCGCCCGCCAAGCCTGCCGCCGAAGCCCCACCCCGGGCTATCAGCCAGAAACAATGGAGCGCCGCCGAGCTGGACCTGGATGACCTGGACAAGGAACTGGCGCGCCTGGAGCGACGTGACAATCGCGCCCCAGGCAGTGCCGGTCGGCGTCGGGAAGACAACCTGAGCGCGCAACGCGATTCGCTTTCCGGCGAACAACAAGCCTGGCCCGACAGCCTGTACAGCGAAACCTCGGACGAACCCGTCGAAACCGTCCTCGATACGCCCTTCGAACCGTTCGAACCCCACGAACCGGTGCGGCCGCCGCGTACCGAACCGTCCCTGTCCCTGGCCCTCGAACCACTGGAACCGGACGACGAACCAGTCGCCCCACTCCGCCTCGCACCGGACGACGAGCCCGAAGAACGCCTTGAGCGCCTGTCCGCTACCGACGACCACGACGACGAACCCGAGCCACCGCTGCCACTGCGCAAGTCACGGGAGCGCCAGGAGCCGGGCATACGCGCCGAAGCCCTCCACGACCTGGACGACGACCCGCTGCAACTGGATTGGCGCAAACGTCGTTCGCCCTGGGGCCGACGCCTGTTGTGGATTCTGCTGATCCTGCTCGCCGCCGCAGCCCTGGGTGGCCAGTACATTGCCTACCATTTCGAAGAACTGGCCCGCCAAGACCAGTACCGGCCGTGGTTCCTGCAAATCTGCCCGACCATCGGCTGCGACGTACCGTCCAAGGTCGACATCGCCAAGATCAAGAGCAGCAACCTGGTGGTGCGCAGCCATCCGGAATTCAGCGGCGCCCTGATAGTGGACGCGATCATCTACAACCGTGCGCCCTTCTCCCAACCTTTTCCGTTGCTGGAACTGCGCTTTGCCGACCTCAACGGGCACCTGATCGCCAGCCGTCGCTTCAAGCCCGGGGAGTACCTGGGCGGCGACCTCGAGGGCCGCGGCGAAATGCCGCCGCAGACGCCCATCCACATCGCACTGGATATCCTGGATCCGGGCCCCAAGGCGGTGAACTACAGTCTGAGCTTCCATTCCCCCGAATGAAACCGGCCAGGGTCGGCCAATTGACGGCAGCTTTCTGACTGACCCCGCCCAGACCAAACCGCTGGCGATAACAAATTAGCTGTTCAGATTTTATCCAATTCGATCTTTAACCAGTCATCGAGAGCGGGTATCATGCCAACCCTTTTTCGAAGTCTCATGATCCGGCCCCACTTCAGGGAAGTCCTATGTCGGCGGTACGCATCGGCCCATATACATTGCAGAACGGCCTGGTTCTCGCCCCCATGGCGGGCGTCACCGACCAGCCCTTTCGTCAGTTGTGCAAACGATTGGGCGCAGGCCTGGTGGTTTCGGAAATGGTCACCAGCGACATGAGTTTGTGGAACACCCGCAAATCGCGTCTGCGCATGATCCACGAAGGCGATCCCGAGCCCCGCTCGGTACAGATCGCCGGTGGCGACGCACAGATGCTGGCGGAGGCGGCCCGGGCGAACGTCGAGCTGGGGGCGCAGATCATCGACATCAACATGGGCTGCCCGGCGAAGAAGGTCTGCAACAAGGCCGCCGGCTCGGCGCTGTTGAAGGATGAAGCGCTGGTCACCGAGATCCTGCAGGCAGTCGTCGCCGCAGTCGATGTGCCGGTGACCCTGAAGATCCGCACCGGGTGGGACCGGGAAAACAAGAATGGCCTGGTGGTGGCGAAGATCGCCGAACAGGCGGGTATCACGGCGCTGGCGGTGCATGGCCGCACCCGTGCCGACCTGTACACCGGCGAGGCCGAGTACGACACCATTGCCGCGATCAAGCAGGCGGTGTCGATTCCGGTGTTTGCCAACGGCGACATCGATTCGCCGGAGAAGGCCCGGTACGTGCTGGACGCGACCGGTGCCGATGGGCTGTTGATCGGCCGGGCCGCCCAGGGGCGGCCATGGATTTTTCGTGAGATCGAACATTACCTGCGCACCGGCGAAAAGCTCGCTGCGCCGCAGTTGTCCGAAGTGGAACGTATTCTGCTAGAGCATCTGGCCGCGCTACATGCCTTCTACGGAGAAGTCATGGGCGTACGCATCGCTCGCAAGCATGTGGGCTGGTATCTCGCAACCCTGCCGGGCGCCAGGGAGTTTCGCGCCCGTTTCAATCGTTTGGATGGTACGCAAGCACAATGCGCCGACGTTCAGGCGTTCTTCGCTGAGCGTTACAAGAGCCTGACAGGGGACGAAGGGGTGGCCGCATGACGATGATGACCGAGACTTTAGTGAGTGGAACAACACCCGTGAGCGACAACGTGAATTTGAAACAGCACCTCAATACGCCCAGCGAAGAAGGCCAGACCCTTCGCGGGAGTGTCGAGAAGGCGCTGCACAATTATTTCGCCCACCTTGAAGGCGCTGCCGTCACGGATGTGTACAACCTGGTGCTTTCCGAAGTCGAGGCGCCTCTGCTCGAAAGCGTGATGAACTACGTCAAGGGCAACCAGACCAAAGCCAGTGAGCTGCTGGGCCTGAACCGCGGCACCCTGCGAAAGAAACTCAAGCAGTACGACCTGCTGTAAGCATTCAATCGAACCAGAAAGGCGCCCGCATCAAAAACGGTCGCCTTTTTTGCTGACTTCCCTTGCTTTTGATGGAAATTGAAATGACCGACCAGACCACCCGCCTGCCGATCCGCCGCGCCTTGATCAGCGTTTCCGACAAGACCGGGATCCTCGAATTCGCCCGCGAGCTGCAACAGCTGGGCGTCGAGATTCTCTCCACCGGCGGAACCTTCAAGCTGCTGCAGGACAACGGCGTCGCCGCAGTGGAAGTCGCGGACTACACCGGTTTTGCAGAAATGATGGACGGTCGGGTCAAGACCCTGCACCCCAAAATCCACGGCGGGATCCTCGGCCGTCGCGGCATCGACGACGCCATCATGAACGAACACGGCATCAAGCCAATCGACCTGGTAGCCGTCAACCTCTACCCGTTCGAAGCCACCATCAACAAGCCTGGCTGCGACCTGCCGACCGCCATCGAGAATATCGATATCGGCGGCCCGACCATGGTCCGCTCGGCGGCCAAGAACCATAAGGACGTCGCCATCGTAGTCAACGCCAGCGACTATGCCAGCGTGCTGGAAAACCTCAAGGCCGGTGGCCTGACCTACGCCCAGCGTTTCGACCTGATGCTCAAGGCCTTCGAACACACCGCCGCCTACGACGGCATGATCGCCAACTACATGGGCACCGTGAACCAGGCTGCCGAAACCCTGGGCACGGAAGGCCGCAGCGAATTCCCGCGCACCTTCAACACCCAGTTCGTCAAGGCCCAGGAAATGCGCTACGGCGAGAACCCGCACCAGAGCGCGGCGTTCTACGTGGAAGCCAAGCCCGCCGAAGTCGGCATTGCCACCGCCACCCAGCTGCAAGGCAAGGAACTGTCGTTCAACAACGTGGCCGACACCGACGCCGCGCTGGAATGCGTGAAGAGCTTCGTCAAGCCCGCCTGCGTGATCGTCAAGCATGCCAACCCGTGCGGCGTGGCCGTGAGCCCGGACGCCGAGGGCGGTATCCGCCAGGCCTACGAACTGGCCTACGCCACCGACACCGAGTCGGCCTTCGGCGGCATCATCGCCTTCAACCGTGAACTGGACGCCGAGACTGCCAAGGCCATCGTCGAGCGCCAGTTCGTCGAAGTGATCATCGCCCCTTCTGTCAGCGAAGAAGCTCGCGCCATTGTCGCCGCCAAGGCCAACGTGCGCCTGCTGGCCTGCGGCCAATGGTCGGCCGACCGTGCGCCGGCCTGGGACTACAAGCGCGTCAACGGCGGCCTGCTGGTCCAGAGCCGCGACATCGGCATGATCGGCAGCGAAGACCTCAAGGTCGTGACCCAGCGCGCCCCGAGCGAACAGGAAATCAACGACCTGATCTTCGCCTGGAAAGTCGCCAAATACGTCAAGTCCAACGCCATCGTCTACGCCAAGAACCGCCAGACCATCGGCGTCGGCGCCGGCCAGATGAGCCGCGTGAACTCGGCCCGCATCGCCGCCATCAAGGCTGAGCACGCCGGCTTGCAAGTACAGGGCGCGGTCATGGCCTCCGATGCGTTCTTCCCGTTCCGCGACGGCATCGACAACGCGGCCAAGGTCGGTATTACTGCGGTGATCCAGCCGGGTGGTTCGATGCGTGACAATGAAGTGATTGCGGCCGCCGACGAGGCTGGCATCGCGATGGTCTTTACGGGCATGCGCCACTTCCGTCACTGATACAACCCGATCGAAATGTGGGAGCGAGCCTGCTCGCGAATGCAATCTGCCAGCGACGTTGATGTTGGCTGACACACCGCTTTCGCGAGCAGGCTCGCTCCCACATAAAGCGCTCCAGCAGCGCCTTACAGAATTTGAGGTTTTTGAAATGAATGTTTTGATCATTGGCAGCGGTGGCCGCGAACACGCCCTGGCCTGGAAAGTGGCCCAGGATCCCCGTGTACAGAAGGTCTTCGTGGCGCCAGGCAACGCCGGCACCGCCATCGAAGCCAAGTGCGAAAACGTCGCCATCGACGTGCTGGCCTTGGAACAACTGGCCGATTTCGCCGAGAAGAACGTCTCGCTGACCATCGTCGGTCCGGAAGTGCCACTGGTCGCCGGCGTGGTCGATCTGTTCCGCTCCCGTGGCCTGGACTGCTTCGGCCCGACCGCCGGTGCCGCGCAGCTGGAAGGCTCGAAAGCGTTCACCAAGGATTTCCTGGCGCGCCACAAGATCCCGACCGCCGACTACCAGAACTTCACTGAAATCGAACCGGCCCTGGCGTACCTGCGCGAGAAAGGCGCGCCGATCGTGATCAAGGCCGACGGCCTGGCCGCCGGCAAGGGCGTGATCGTTGCCATGACCCTGGCCGAGGCCGAGGACGCCGTGCGCGACATGCTCGCCGGCAATGCCTTCGGTGACGCCGGCTCCCGCGTGGTCATCGAAGAGTTCCTCGACGGCGAGGAAGCCAGCTTCATCGTCATGGTCGATGGCAAGAACGTCCTGCCGATGGCCACCAGCCAAGACCACAAGCGTGTCGGCGATGGCGACAGCGGCCCGAACACTGGCGGCATGGGCGCCTACTCCCCGGCCCCGGTGGTGACCGCCCAAGTGCACCAGCGCGTCATGGACCAGGTAATCTGGCCAACCGTGCGTGGCATGGCCGACGAAGGCAACGTCTACACCGGTTTCCTCTACGCTGGCCTGATGATCGACAAGGCTGGTAACCCAAAAGTCATCGAATTCAACTGCCGTTTCGGCGATCCTGAGACCCAGCCGGTGATGCTGCGCCTGCAATCGAGCCTGGTCCTGCTGGTCGAGGCCGCACTGGCCCAGGCCCTGGACAAGGTCGAAGCCCAATGGGATCCGCGCCCAAGCGTCGGCGTCGTATTGGCCGCTGGCGGTTACCCGGGCGACTACGCCAAGGGTAGCGCGATCCAGGGCCTGGACGCTGCGGCCCGGCTGGAAGGCAAGGTGTTCCATGCAGGCACGGCATTGAAGGATGGGCAAGTGATCACGGCCGGCGGTCGTGTGCTTTGCGCCACCGCCTTGGGCGCTAGTGTCGACGCAGCTCAGCAGCAGGCCTACAAGCTTGCCGCCGAGATTGACTGGGAAGGTTGTTTCTACCGCAAGGACATTGGCTACCGTGCCATTGCCCGTGAGCGTGGCGAAAATCTGGAATAACCCAGCCATTCAGCCAGGCAAGGGTCTGCGGCCCTTGCCTGACTGTTCCGGCGCCGCGCATAGTTATAATCTGGCATCAACCTACGAAGGGATTTCGCCGTGCGCTGGCTCAGGATTGCCATAGGCTTTACCGTCACCCTGCTGACGCTGCTGTGCATGCTCCCGGCCCAGGCCGCGCCAGGCAGTGGCTGGGCGGTATTGCTTGACGAACAGGGCGACCTGACGCTGAGCGATATACGCTCTGCCCGCTACACCAATCAATTCAGCCCCATCGATCTGGACCGCCTCAAGGCCGCCGAGCCCGGTGGTGCATTGTGGCTGCGTTTCCGCCTGGCCCCGGACAGGCACGAACAGATCCTGCGCATCTTCGCACCCGACCTGTCACGCCTGAACCTCTACGTGCTGGACGGCGACGCCCTGGTCGAGCAACAGGTCAGTGGCAATGCCACGCCGCATACCGAACCGGCGGTGCCCAGCAGCGACTTCATGCTGCCTCTGCCGCGCAGCGATAAATCGCTGGACGTCTACCTGCGACTGGCCTCGCGCCACGAACTGCGCCCCTACGTCACGTTGCAATCGGCCGTCACAGCGGCGGCCGATCAGAACCAGACGCTGATTTATGGGTTGCTGTTCGGCTGCATCGCCATGCTGATCCTGCACAACCTTACCCGCTACGCCTACACCCGCTCACGCAGTTGCCTGTGGCTGGCCGCCTGTGAAGGGCTGCTGATGCTCAGCCTGGTGCTGTTGCTGAACCTGGCCGGCCCCTGGCTGCCCGACTGGCCGGCGGTGCAGACGCCCGGGGCCTACCTGGCGCTACTGCTGACGGCGCCCTGCGGCCTGATGTTCGCCTACCGCTTCTTCGCGCCCTTGGGGCCGCACCCGTTGAACCGGCTGCTGCTGGGGGACATCGTGTTCGTCATGCTGTGCAGCCTGCTGCTGTTGTTCGTCAACACGCTGCCACTCAATATCATGACCTATGCCCTGGTGGCCCTGGCCGGCCTGAGCATGCTGTTCGTCAGCGCCTGGCACTGGCAAAAGGGCTACCGTCCGGCCCGGCTGTTCGTCGCGGCCATGGTGGTCTTCAACCTGGGCACGCTGATCATCCTTCCGGCACTGCAAGGGCTTACGGAAGTCCCTCCCCAGGGCTTGATCATCACCCTGCTGGTCTTCATCTGCATCAGTGGCCTGTTGATGAGTGTCGCCCTGGGCGAACGCCAGCGCTCGATCAACGAAAGCCGTTTCAGCCTCAGCCGCGACCTGGCGGCGAGCAATGCCGAAATCAATGCCAAGGCCGAATTCCTGGCGAAGATCAGCCACGAGATCCGCACCCCGATGAACGGCGTTCTGGGCATGACCGAGTTGCTGCTGGGCACGCCGCTGTCGGTCAAGCAGCGCGACTACGTGCAGACGATCCATAGCGCCGGCAATGAACTGCTGACCCTGATCAACGAGATCCTCGACATTTCCCGGCTCGAATCCGGGCAGATCGAACTGGACGATGTGCAGTTCGACCTCAATGCCCTGATCGAGGATTGCCTGAGCATCTTCCGCGCCAAGGCTGAACAGCAGAACGTCGAGCTGATCAGTTTCATCCAGCCCCAGGTACCACGCGTGATCAGCGGCGACCCTACGCGGCTGCGCCAGGCGTTGCTGAGCCTGCTGGAAAATGCCCTGAAGAAGACCGACGAAGGCGAAGTGCTGATCGTCGTCGCCCTCGACGAGCGCAGCCATCAGCCCCGCCTGCGCATCGCCGTGCAGGACAGCGGGACGCCGATGGACGCAGAGGAGCGCGACACGCTGATGCACGCCGAGCTGCACAGCAAGAACTTCCTCTCGGCCACACGCCTGGGCGGCAACCTGGGCCTGGTCATCGCCCGCCAGCTAATCATCCTGATGCACGGGGAATTCGGCATCAAAAGCGGCAGCAACCAGGGCAGTACCCTGTGGCTGACCTTGCCGCTGGACCCGGATCGCCTCGAACACCCGACTTCCGATCTCGATGGCCCGCTGCAAGGGGCGCGGGTGTTGATCGTCGACGACAACGACACCTGCCGCAAAGTACTGGTGCAGCAATGCAGCGCCTGGGGCCTGAACGTCAGCGCGGTGCCCTCGGGCAAGGAAGCCCTGGCACTGCTGCGCACCAAGGCGCACCTGCGGGATTATTTTGACGTGGTGCTGCTGGACCAGAACATGCCGGGCATGACCGGCATGCAACTGGCGGCCAAGATCAAGGAAGATCCGAGCCTGAACCACGACATCCTGTTGATCATGCTCACCGGCATCAGCAACGCGCCGAGCAAGATCGTGGCGCGCAACAGCGGGGTCAAGCGCATCCTCGCCAAGCCGGTGGCCGGCTATACCCTCAAGACCACCCTGGCGGACGAGCTGAACCAGCGCAACCGGGGTCAGGCGACGAACATGCAAGTGAATGCAGGCCCGCCCATCCCGGTGAAAGTGCCGAGCGACTTCCGCATCCTGGTGGCCGAGGACAACAGCATCTCCACCAAGGTCATCCGCGGCATGCTCGGCAAGCTCAACCTGCAACCCGACACCGCCAGCAACGGTGAGGAAGCCCTCAAGGCCATGAAGGAGCAGCGCTACGACCTGGTCCTGATGGACTGCGAAATGCCGATCCTCGACGGTTTTTCCGCTACCCAGCAACTGCGTGCCTGGGAAATGGGTAACCAGCGCACCCGCACACCAGTGGTAGCGCTTACCGCGCACATCCTGGCCGAGCACAAGGAGCGCGCCCGCCAGGCCGGGATGGACGGGCACATGGCCAAGCCAGTGGAGCTGTCCCAACTGCGCGAGCTGATCGAACACTGGGTGGCCCAGCGCGATCAGCAAAAACCGACCGCATCGACTTATTGACCCCGACCCAAGCCTGCAAGAAAGCCTTCTTCAAAGCTCCAGGGCGCTGAGGTAGGTGGACGCTTGAGACATCACCGAGCGTTTTACCTTGTCTCTGAAGGTGGCGTAGTACAGCGTATTGAAAGTGATGAGGGTCATTTGCTCCACGCTGTTGCGCACCCAGTCGCCTCGCTCGACGAACAAGAACCGAGACACCTGTCGGCGCAGCTGGAACTGGCAGTGATAGACGCCCACTTCAATTCGATGGGCGCCTTTGGGCACACAAGGAATCATCTGGAAAATACCCGTATCGCGCGACAAGGTGGTTGATTCGAACAGCCCAAGCGCTTCCGGATTGTGCCTGAGCGCCATTAACGCACCACTGGCCGGCGCATGAAATGCTTCGCCAAAACGGGCCTCGATCTGTTGCGCCGCCCCCGCCCCCATCGGCTGGCCCTCAATGGCCGGTAACGCCTGCGGACGGGGTACGTCCCACCCCAGGTATTTGAGTTGGTTGCAGTAGTAGTCGAACCAATTCCCGGATAACCCAGCATCGTAGGCAGCCCTGGTGGCGCGTTGCGCGAAGAAGGTACTCAAATACACGTCTTCTCTCTGGGAAGCGGGCAGACCTGCCGCGAACGAAACAATACTGCCGCCGACAACCCCTGCGGATGGAGCGAACCCCGTCATCGGCCGACCTCCTCGACAGGAGGCGCCACCGCATCGTGGATCACCTCGGAGATATCCACGACATTGTCAGCCACGACCGCCCCAACCTTACGGGCGATAACCTCACGAGCCGGCGCAAACAGTGTTTCGCTCAGTTGCATCCGGAAATAACGCACCGATACAGCACCGTCGATGTCCTCGGCATCAAAGCATTGTCCCCAAGGGTTGGCATCGATCACTTTTCCTGTGTTGAATTGCAGGCAGATACCGGTTATCGAAACAGCACTTTGCGCCACAATCACCAGCAAGCGCACGGGGTTGGGCGATGGTGGAGACAGCGTCGGGTCAGCTTCACTTTGTTTTTGCGCGTGCTTGCGCAGGATTCCCATCGCTGGCAGCGTGCCAGATAACGCTGCGACACGCGCCAATACCGCCATGATTTGCTGTTGTTGATCCGGCCGATCGTCCAGGGGAAAGGCTGCAACCCACTTGAGTGGCGAGTTGGAGTCTTCCTTTTTTGGCCACAGGTCTTTTCGCCGTTTGGTACCCGAGACCCAGGCGACGTTCAAGACATCCATGTAAGCGCCGTACCAATCAGCGATCGGCAAGCGCTGCAGACTCTTGTTAGCAACCAATTGCGCGAGCAAGAGCGAATTCATTAGGTCGTCAGCTCCCGTTTGCCCCGCAGAAGAGGGAACTAAAACAACCGCCGCCGCGCTAACAAAAACCGAATATTCCTTGTCCATTTTTTTTATTTTCCCTGAAAATAAGACAGCCGTCGCCCGGCTGCCTTATTTAAATAAAGCTTAAATTTCGTACTCTTCGATTTTGCTCACCGCATGGCTACCCAGCCGACTGATAATAATGCCTCTGGTTTGCTCCACAATACCGGGAACTTTCCTGAATACCGACTCACCTTTATATAACTTGACGTCACGACTACTCCAATCGGCAAACAAGACCTGAGTCGAACTGTTGCGCCGAGTAAAGCGTACGGTACCCAGTAACATGCTGACTTCACCTTCGATCTCGACACAGGTGCCGGCCGCCATTCCGCCGACCCCATGTTCCAACAGGTTTCGCTCATAAAGCGTCAGCGCCTTTTCTTTCCTCTGCAATGCAGTGATTGCACTTTCAGCGACTTTCAACAGCAACGCCGATGTCGCGCCTCCGAGGGCAACCCCCGTCACCACGGAGGCCAGGATATCCAACACCAGCTTATCCATTCGCACGGTGTTACCGGAAATGTTCAGGTCATCATAGAAACGCTGCGTCGGGACCCAACCTGCATTCGTCATGACTTCGACGAACTTGTAGTACCACTCCCGTCCCTGGGACTCGAGCGGAAATTGCCTATTGGCGACCAGAGAGGCGAAGAGAAAAGCATGCTGCGCATCTTCCTGGTGCTGGGGCGCAAGGCCACCGGCAAAAGCCAGGATACCTTCACCAACGACCGAGCCCTTGGCCGGGGGCTCAACATCGCCGGAATAGAACGAGCGGGGGCGAATATCAGGATGGACTTCGTAACTTTCCAGGCGTGCCACACAGGCCGCCACCGCACTATCAAATACTTCAACACTCATAACTTACTCCTTAAATTAATTAGACAAGCCATTCCGTGACTTGCAGCCTCACACTAATCAAGCCAACCGAATACAACAACACCTGACTTGTAACTTTAGAATAAACCAGCCAACCAACACCCTTTGGACAAGTAAAAACAGCCCGACAAATAAGGAATACGCTTCCACCGTACTCAATCAAATGCCGACAGTCGTTTCAGAGACTGATAGACTCCGGCAATGTCTTTCGCAATGAGTCTGAACCATGCTCCATGTACTATTCAGCGTTTATCTGAAGATGCTGGTGCTCTACAGCCCCTTCTTCGTGCTGTCATGTTTTATCGGGCTGACTCGCGGCTATTCGCGCAAGGAACAACGCCGCCTGGCCTGGAAGGTCGCGACCGCGACGCTGGTCTCCAGCGTGCTGCTGTATTTGTTTGGGCGGGTGATTTTCAGCGTGTTCGGCATCACCGTGGACGCATTCCGGATCGGCGCCGGCAGTGTGTTGTTCATTTCGGCACTGGGCATGGCCCAGGGCAAGTCGGCGGTGCAGACCGACAATGTGCAGCAGGACGTGACCATCGTCCCGCTGACCATTCCGTTGACCGTCGGCCCCGGCACCATCGGCGCCCTGCTGGTGATGGGCGTGAGCCAGCCACATTGGGACGACAAACTCATGGCCATCATCAGCATCGCCCTGGCGAGCTTCACCGTCGGCGTTGTGCTCTACCTGTCCAGCCGCATCGAACGGATCCTCGGTGACCAGGGCTTGCAGATCGTCAGCCGCCTGATGGGGCTGTTTGTCTGTGCGCTGGCCGCGCAGATTATCTTTACCGGGGTCAAAGGCTATCTGGTGCCATAGCATGGCCCGCGAGCACCGGGTTCGATCAAAGAGGTTTGTTGCCATACCAACGCGGTGTGTACACCCAGTCGCCACCCTGGGCGCGCGGGAATACGCACGTAGTCGAGGAACCGATCAGCACCATGGTGCGCATGTCCACTTGATCCGGGGTCAACTGCCCCAGGGTCGTGACACGCAAGGTCTGGCCCGGGCGGCCGATATCGCGCCCCAGCACCACGGGTGTTTGCGCCGTGCGATGTTGCCCGACGATCTCCAGCGCCCGCCCCAACTGCCATGGCCGGGAGCGGGAGATCGGGTTGTAGAAGGCCAGGGCCAGGTCGGCTTCAGCCGCAAGACCCAGGCGTTTTTCAATGATCGACCAGGGCTTGAGGTTGTCCGACAGCGACATCACGCAAAAATCATGACCCAACGGCGCACCGGCCTGGGCGGCGGTGGCCAGGGAGGCCGAGACACCCGGCAAGATCTGCAAGTCGACGTTGTGCCAATGGGCATCCGAGGACTCATGCAACGCTTCCAACACAGCGGCAGCCATGGCGAACACGCCCGGATCACCGGACGATACCACCACTACGGAGCGTCCCTGGGCCGCGAGTTCGAAGGCATGTCGGGCCCGCTGCATCTCTTCGCGGTTGTCAGTGCAGTGTTGCACCTGATCGGCCCGAAAGGGCCCGGCCATGCGCACGTAGGTTTCATAACCGAGCACATCGGTGGCACGGTCGAGTTCGGCGCGCACCGCCGGCACCATCAACTCGGCAGCGCCTGGGCCCAGGCCAATCACCGCCAGGCGCCCACGTGGACAACCGATCAACTGCGGATCGAAGGGGTGTTCAGTCACGACAATGGCATGGCTGTCCATGACCTGTAGCGATGCCGGTTGGCCGAGGGCATCGCTCAACCACTGCTCCAGGTAGTCATTAGGCGCCGCAAAACGCAGCGGCACCTCCAACGCCGAAGCCATTTCGTGCAGCTCGGCACGGGCCATGTCACTGTCCGCCGCCAGCAGACACGCCAGCGACTGCACCGCGAGGCCAGCCTGTTCCAGTATCGCGCCGATGTCCGGCGTCGCCCCTGCATTCAATACCACCAGCACATTGCGCGGATAGATCCGTAGTTCATTCGCCCCCGGTGTGCCCGCGGCACTGTCGATACGGATCGCCAGCCGTGCCTGCTCATCCCCAGGCAACTGCGCCTGATCCAGCCACGGCGCCGCGCCGTCGATACGCACCGGCTCGCCGGCCAGCAAGTCGGAGACGAAGCGCTTGCCCTGCTCCAGGTCGCCGAGGCTGTAGCCGCTTGGCGGATTGAGCAGGCAAGTGCCGAAACGCAATTCGCCGCTGGTGGTAATGGCCGGCGCGACTCGCAGGGTTGCCGCGATGTCCCGGGCCATGTCATTCACCCCGCCCAGGCCGCCCAACAGCGGCACCACGGCGCTGCCATCTTCGGCCACCGCCAGCACTGGCGGCTCGGCGCCTTTTTCCAGCAACAGCGGCGCCAGGGTACGGATGACAATGCCCGCGGCACACAGGGCGATGATCGGCGTGTCCTGCTGGTAGAGTTCGCGCAACGTCGCGCCAAATTCCAGGTACTGCCGATCGCCCTCGACACGCCCGGCCAGGCCGTGGATCAGGGCGTCGGGGTAGCGCTGCTGGATCCGTCGGGCCGTCGCCAGGCTGCCGGGGCCGAGGATGACGATGGCCGGCGTCTTGGCGGCCATCAACCCTGCCACCGTTCGCCCGGCACGATGATCAGCGAGAAGTACGGCGAAGACATCGGCTCGACGTCATCCAACGGCACGATTTTCTGGTTGGCCATGGTCGCGCGCTCGACGTACAGCGCCCGCCCGTCCATGCCCAGTTCCTGGAGCACTTGGCGAACCTTGGGGAAATTACGTCCCAGCTTCATGATCACCGCCGCGTCCGCGTCGGCGAGGCGACGCTTGAGATCGTCGTGAGGCAGGACGCCCGAGAGCACCGACAGGCTCTGGTTGCGATAGACCAGCGGCGCACCGAGCACCGAGGCTCCGCCGAGCATCGAGCACACGCCGGGGATGACTTGGGCCTCATAACGCTCGGCCAGGCGATCGTGCAGGTACATGTAGGAGCCGTAGAAGAACGGGTCGCCCTCACAGATCACCGCCACGTCGCGACCGGCGTCCAGATGCACGGCCAACTGCTCGGCGGCGGTGTCGTAGAAATCGGCGATCACCTGTTCATAGGACAGCGGCGCCGGCAGCACCTCGGTGGTGACCGGGTAGACCAGCGGCAGCAATGTCTGCGCGTCCTGCAAATGCGCCTCGATGATGCCGAAGGCGTTGCCTTTCTTGCCCTTGGCGACGAAGTACGCCACCACGGGCGATTCGCGCAGCAGGCGCAGGGCCTTGACCGTAATCAGTTCCGGGTCACCGGGGCCCACGCCCAGGCCGATCAGACGTCCAGGCTGCTGCATCATTCAACCTCCGTAGCGAGGGCGTTGACGGCGGCGGCGGCCATGGCGCTGCCACCCAGGCGGCCTTGCATGATCACGAAGGGCACGCCACGGCTGTTGGCCGCGAGCATCGCCTTGGACTCGGCGGCGCCAACGAAGCCCACCGGAAAACCGAGGATCAAAGCCGGTTTCGGCGCGCCGGCGTCGAGCATTTCCAACAGATAGAACAACGCGGTCGGCGCGTTGCCAATGACCACGACACTGCCCTCCAGATGCGGACGCCACAACTCCAGCGCCGCCGCCGAACGGGTGTTGCCCAGTTCCAGGGCCAAGGCCGGCACGCTCTCGTCGCGCAAGGTGCAGATCACCGGATTGTTGGCCGGCAGGCGAGCCCGGGTCACGCCTTCGGAGACCATCCGCGCATCGCACAGGATCGGCGCACCGGCGGCCAGCGCCTGACGCCCGGCCGTGCCCGCGCCCTCGGAAAACTGCAAGCCATCAATGGCCTCGACCATGCCGCAGGCGTGGATCACCCGCACCGCGAGTTTCTCCAGATCGGCCGGAATGCGCGCGAGGTTGGCTTCGGCGCGGATGATCGCGAAGGAGTTGCGATAGATCTCCTGACCGTCGCGGATGTAATCAAGCATCAAGGGGGCTCCGGGGATGAGCGTCGAGCCATTGGCCGAGCGCTTCAATAGTCATATTGTGGGCTTGCAACGCGCCGAAACCTGGCAGCGCGGCATCACGAAAATACAGGTCGTAACGACCGGGGGCGACCGCCAGCAAGGTGGCGGGCGCGATATGGGCTGCCGCGCAGGAACGTGGGCAGCCCGACAGATGGACTTTCAGGGTTTGGCCCTGGTGTTGCAGCAGCTCGGCCAATTGACGAGCATCGGCCTTGGTGTCGGCCAGGGCTTTGCCGCAGCCACTGGAGCCGGTGCAGGCGATGAGCTGCGCCAGGGGTTGGTCGACCGACACCAACAGGCCCAGCGTTTGGAGCCGCGCCAGCACTTCTTCGGCATCCTCGATACACACGTTGGGCAGCAACAGGCTTTGCCAGGGCGTGAAACGAAGGCTGCCGTCGCCCTTTTCCCGCGCCAGTTGCGCCGCCCCCCGCAGCATGAACGCATCGAGCCGCCCCAGGGGCGCCGCCGCGCCGACGTAGACACGGTCGTCGTGCTGGGAATGAACGCCAATGTGCCGTTCGTCGACGGGCTCGTCCCGCTGCCAATCCAGGCAAGCTTGCAGCGGCAAGCGGCAGGCCAATCGGGTCATGAATTCATCGCTGGGGATTTCAGCCAACAAGTGACGCATGCGGTTCTGGTCCGGGCGAGCCAGGTCGAGGAACAGCTCCAGCACCGCCACCACCAAGGCATGCCCCTGGGCCAGGGGCACCCTGCCCGCCGGTTTATCCAATGGGGAGCCGGCCAAGCCGAAGGCCAGCCAGGGCTCGCCATCACGGACCAAGGCCGACAACCACAGGTCGTGGTGATGTTCGAGCATTGCCAGCGCCTCTCCACCGTCCAGTTGCACGGCGAACTTGGCCGACAGTTCGGGGAAGCGTTCGTGGGTTTGCAGGGTGATGAGTATCTGCTCGGCCAACGGGCGGGTGTCGAACAGCATCTGCCGGTCGATCCCAGCCGCGGGGCTGAGCATCAGGTTGCGCACGTCATCGCCAGACGGTTTGCGAGGACCAAGCCCGGCGGCCAGCAATGGCTGGATCAGCGCGTCGTGCCCGGGACCGATCCCGCGGATCTGCAGGTTGGCCCGGTTGGTCGCTTCGATCACGCCCCCGGCGAACCGCTCGGCCACCGAGGCCACGACGTCAGCCTGATCCGCCTGGATGGAACCGCCATCGAGCTTGATCCGACAGATCCCCCCGTCCAACGCCTGGACGACACGCAGCAACCCCGGGCAACCGGAGGGGCGGGTGACGTTGGAGGATGGACGTTCGTTCAAGGGCAGACCGGCAGCTGAGAAACGCCACATTGGCGAAGGTGCGCCATTATGCCTGCTTTGCCGGTGGTCATGAAAAGCTTGCCTGTCGGATTGAGGCGAGATTGCTCAAGAACACGGGCTGCCTGATCCAATGATGTTGTCTGTATCGCCGCCATCGCGAGCAAGCTCGCTCCCACCGTTTTGACCGGGGTATACACAAACTCTGCGTTCAACCCCAAATCCCCTGTGGGAGCGAGCTTGCTCGCGAAGGCGGTCTGTCTGAAAAAATGATGTTGGATGGACCGCCGCCATCGCGAGCAGGCTCGCTCCCACAGTTTTGGATCGGGGTGTTCACAAATTCTGCGTTCAACCCCAAATCCCCTGTGGGAGCGAGCTTGCTCGCGATAGCGGTCTGTCTGAAAAAGTGATGTTGGATGGACCGCCGCCATCGCGAGCAAGCTCGCTCCCACAGTTTTGGATCGGGGTGTTCACAAATTCTGCGTTCAACCCCAAATCCCCTGTGGGAGCGAGCTTGCTCGCGAAGGCGGTCTGTCTGAAAAAATGATGTTGGATGGACCACCGCCATCGCGAGCAGGCTCGCTCCCACAGTTTGGATCGGGGTGTTCACAAATTCTGCGCTCAACCCCAAATCCCCTGAGGGAGCGAGCTTGCTCGCGATAGCGGTCTGGCGGTGACAATGATGTTGCGCCAGGCGCCTGATCCGCCGGGGCGCGGTATGATGGCGGCCCGGTTCGCGGCGGCAACACGCCTGTCGATCAACCCAACTATTCGAGGAACAGAGATGACCCCCTGGCTGACCGTAGTGGGCATCGGTGAAGACGGCTTCAAGGGCCTGGGCCGAACGGCTCGCCATGCCTTGCTGCGAGCATCGCGGATCTTGGGCAGCCCTCGCCAGTTGGAACTGTTACCCCTGTGTATCCGCGGCGAGCGGGAGCTGTGGCCCAGCCCGTTTTCCCTGGAACCGCTGCTCGCTCGGCAGGGCGAACCGGTGTGCGTGCTGGCCAGCGGCGATCCGATGTTCTATGGCGTGGGCGCCAGCCTGGCGAAACAGGTACCGAGCGACCAGATGCTGGTCATCCCCGCGCCCTCCTCCTGTTCACTGGCCGCGGCGCGCATGGGCTGGCCATTGCAGGAAGTGGTCACGCTGTCGCTGGTGGCGCGGCCCCTGGCGGCGCTCAATGGGCATTTATCCACAGGCGTCAGGCTGCTGCTGCTGAGCAACGATCGCCACAGCCCCGCCGCCGTGGCGAGCTTGCTGCGCGAGCGGGGATTCGGCCCAAGCGCCATGACGGTGCTGGAACATTTGGGCGGCACGGCAGAACGACGGATCGAAAGCACTGCGACACAGTGGTCCGACGCCACCGTCGCCGACCTGAACCTGATCGCCATCGAATGCCGGGCCGAACCATCAACACCGCGCCTGTCACGCCTGGCCGGCTTGCAGGACACCGCGTTCGAGCATGACGGCCAGTTGACCAAACGCGACGTTCGCGCCATTACCCTCGCCCGTCTCGCCCCAACACCTGGTGAGCTGCTCTGGGATGTCGGTGCCGGCAGCGGCTCCATCGGCATCGAATGGATGCGCTCCCACCCCAGCTGCCGGGCCCTGGCCATCGAGGCCGATGAAGGCCGGCAAGGCTTGATCGAACGCAACCGCGACACCCTCGGCGTGCCGGGCCTGCAACTGATTCGCGGCAGCGCCCCGCAGGCGCTGGAAAACCTCGAACGTCCGGACGCGGTGTTCATCGGTGGCGGCGTCACCCGCGAAGGCGTGCTCGACGCCTGCTGGGCCCAACTCAAACCCGGCGGTCGGCTGGTCGCCAATGCCGTGACCCTGCAAAGCGAAATGACCTTGATGCACTGGCGCGAACGTCACGGCGGTGAACTGACCCGCATCCACATCGCCCAGGCCCAGCCCTTGGGCGAGTTCGACACCTGGCGCCAGGCCTTGCCGATCACCTTGCTGGACCTGACGAAACCTCTCGATGCGTGACGAAACCGCCGAACAACCCGCCCCCCTGCGCAGCGGCCTGACCACCGGCAGTTGCGCCACCGCTACCAGCCTGGCGGCGGCCCGCTTGCTGCTGCGCGGCACCGAAGCCGACGCGGTGGAGATCGTGCTGCCCAAGGGTAAGCAGGTGCAGATGCGCCTGGAGTTCTGCCGGTTGACCGACCAAGGTGCCGAGGCCGGGACGATCAAGGACGCCGGCGACGACCCGGACGTGACCCACGGTGCCCTGTTGTTTTCCCAGGTGCGCTTGATCGCCGAACCCGGCGTGTGCTTCATCGCCGGTCGCGGCGTGGGCACGGTGACGCGCCCCGGGTTGGTGCTGGGCGTCGGTGAGCCAGCGATCAATCCGGTGCCACGCAAAATGATCAACGATCACCTGGGTCGCTTGGCCGAAGAATGCGGTTATGCCGGCGGTTTCGAAGTCACGGTCAATGTCGAGGGCGGCGAAGCCCTGGCGTTGAAAACCATGAACCCGCGATTGGGCATCCTCGGCGGCCTGTCGATCCTTGGCACCAGCGGCATCGTCCGGCCGTTCTCTTGCGCGGCCTACATTGCCTCGATCCACCAGGGCATCGACGTGGCGAAAACCAACGGCTACCTGCACATCGCCGCCTGCACCGGCAATGCCAGCGAAGACACCATGCGCCGGGTCTACAACCTGCCGGAAATCGCCCTGATCGAAATGGGCGACTTCGTCGGCGCCGTGCTCAAGCATGTGCGCAAGGTGCCGGTGGAAAAACTCAGCCTCTGCGGCGGTTTCGGCAAGATCAGCAAACTCGCCGCCGGCCACATGGACCTGCACAGCCGTCATTCGAGCATCGACCTGCCGCAACTGGCCGAATGGGCGGCTGCCATCGGTGCCGATGAGGTGTTGCAGCAAGGCATTCGAGAAGCCAACACCAGCCAACAGGCCCTGGCGATGGCCAGCGCCGCCGGCATCGCCCTCGGTGACGCGGTGTGCGAACACGCGCTGGCCTTCGCCCGTAGCGTGGTACCGGCCCAGGTCCAGGTCGAAGTCTTCGCCATCGACCGCCAGGGTGGGATCGTCGGCCATGCGGGAGCCTTGTCATGAAGAGCCTTGAAATGAAACGCATCCTGCTGCTCGGTGGCATCACCGAAGCCCTGGCCATCGCCCGCACCCTCGGCCCCCAGCACATCTACAGCCTGGCCGGCATCGGCCGCGTTCCCACTGACCTGACCTGCCAGGTGCGCGTCGGCGGCTACGGCGGCGCCGAAGGGCTGGCGCACTTCATCCGCGCCGAGGGCATCGACCTGCTGCTGGACGCCACCCACCCCTACGCCGCCCAGATCAGCCACAACGCCGCCCACGCAGCCCGTGCCTGCGCCATCCCCTGCTGGGCCCTGCGCCGCCCGGCCTGGCAACCCCTGGCCGGCGATGACTGGCGCGAAGTGGCCGACTGGAGCGAACTGATCCAGGCCCTGCAACCCTTCCACCGACCCCTGTTCACCCTCGGGCGCGAGCCGCTGCAACACCTGGATGAAATCCCGCCAGAGCAATTCTGGACCCTGCGGGCGCTGGAGGTTTACCCCGGTAACGAGCGCTGCGAAGTGATTGGGGCCCGTGGTCCTTTTCATATCGAGGGCGAGCGTGAGCTGTTCGAACAACGGCGGATCGATGTGCTTGTGAGCAAGAACAGCGGTAGCACGGCGACTGAACCGAAGCTGGAGGTGGCGCGGGAGCGGGGGGTGCCGGTGTTGGTGTTGAAGCGGCCGGTGCTGGCGGGGGTGGATCGGGAGTTTGGGACGGTGGATGAGGTGTTGCAGGGGCTGCGGCAGTTGGTCTGACAGAAATCTGCACCGTCCTACAAGCCTGTCCTGTCGGAACTACGCCAGAATCCGCCGGCTTGTGCGCCTTGGAGGCCCTCGGTAACTTGATTCCCGTCACTGCCCTTCAGTGATCGGGTTTAGTCGCCCGAGGTTTTCAGCGGGTTCACAAGCTTCGTCAGTCAGGTATTTCATCCCTGCACTTGATGGTGGTTGTGCGCAGGGCGCCTTCGGGCGCGCCGGTAATGCTGGACTCCCCGGTCGACTAACCTGCGCACAGCCGCCGCCCTGTGGCGAGGGAGCTTGCTCCCGCTGGGCTGCGCAGCAGCCCCAAAAAAGCGGACGCGATATTCCTGACACACCGCAATGTCCGGTTTTAGGGCCGCTCCGCGCCCCAGCGGGAGCAAGCTCCCTCGCCACAAAAACCATGCATGTTCTCTGGTCCCACAGGTGAATAAATGGCTCTTACACGAAACTACAAACATATGATTGCGGAACGCGCCAAAAGCGATCCAGCGTTCGCCCAAATTCTGCGGGATGAAGCCTTCACACGTTTCGATGCTGCCAGCTATCTCCAAACGGCAGAGGAAAAGTTGGCTTATCTTGATGCTTGCCTGGAAGAAGATAAGGGTGACGGCGTCTTGATCCGAGCGGCCCTCAACGATATCGCCCGGGCAAACGATATAGCACAGGCTTATACCGGCGCAGATCGGGAACGACTGGATATCAAATGATCAATAATGCCGTGGCGAGGGAGCTTGCTCCCGCTGGGCTGCGCAGCGGCCCCAAGGAAATGAACGCTATGTTCCTGAAACACTGCAATGTCCGGTTTTAGGGCCGCTTCGCGCTGGAGCGCCAGCCCGGCCCAGCGGGAGCAAGCTCCCTCGCCACAAAAGCACTCACTCGAAGATCTGTTGCTACTGTTAACCCCAGCCCTGCGACCCTACACCGCACGTGGCCTTTTTACTTCTGCCCCCCGATCAGGCTAAATACCGCCACCTGATCGCCCAACCGAGCGGATTGCCCCATGTCCCGACAACGGCTTGCATTTGCCTGGATCGCCTGCTTCGCAGTGCTGTTCAACATGCTTGCCATGCCGCTTTCCAACAGCGGGGGTGCGACCGCCAATTCGCCAGCCGAGCAAGTGCTGTGGGGCAGTTTCTGTTCCTCCAGCGGCACGAAGATGGTGGCGATTTCCCTGGGCACGTTCAAACAGGGCGCGCCGCAACAGGACAATCATTCGACCATGCAACATTGCTGGTGCTGCTCAGGTCCGGCGCCATTGGTAGCGCTTGCCGGGCATGCGCCGCAGTTGTATCTGGATGCTCAACTGGCCCATCGTGCCGCCATCCATTCGGAACTCGACAGCCCTACCCCGCGCCAGCAATGGCCCAGCCTGAACCCTCGCGCCTCGCCTCTGGCCTGATTCCTCCGCACACACCTGCGTCCTGAATCGTTCCGGAGATTTGCCATGTTGAACAAACTTATCCTGCTGGCCGCCCTACTGCTTCCTGTCGGCTTCGCCCAAGCTCACCAATACAAGGCGGGCGAGCTTGAGATCGCTCATCCGTGGTCCCAGGAGTTGCCCCCCAACGCGCCGACCGTGGCTGCGTATTTCGTCATCCACAACAGCGGCACGACCGCGGACAAACTGCTCAGCGTCGACTCGCCCATCGCCGGCAAGGCCGAGCTCCATGAGCATGTGATGCAAAACGACCTGATGAAAATGCAACCGGTGCCCATCGTGAATATCGCCCCCGGTGCGACCGTCACCTTCGCGCCGATGGCGTATCACGTGATGCTGCTGGACCTGAAAGACCGCAGCCTGCTCAGCGACGGCAAACGCTTCCCCATGACCCTGCATTTCGAAAAAGCCGGGGATGTCACGGTTGATGTCGCGGTGCAGAAAAAAGCACCCGACGGCAACAAGTCGCATAAGCACGGCCAGTAAGACGTAGCCGCCCATGCAACCTCGTCGCGCCAGCCTGTCCACGCACCGCCGTCAGCCCATGAGCCTGACCCGCGGCAGCTGGATCAGCTTGTTCGCCATGCTGATGATCTTTATCGGTCCGCTGGTTTCCCAGTCGATGCCGATGGATCAGCGCATGCCTTCGTCCATGCCTGTGTCCATGAGTATGGACATGGAGATGGGCATGGACATGACGGCGCATGAAGCGCCGGCAGCCGAACATTGCCCGCCCCAGAGCGAGCACCACGCGTTGTGGGAAAAGTGCGGTTATTGCAGCCTGCTGTTCAATTGCCCCGCGCTGCCCGGCGGCCACACCTTCGCGGCCTTCGACACACCCCACACCAACACCTACCCCCGTTCTTCCCCACGCCTGGGCCATGCCCGGTCGGCGTTCTTCCCGGGTGCCCGCACCCGCGCACCACCCTTCGCAGCGTAGCTCCCGACACTTACCTCAACCGGTCATACAAGACAGCCCCAGGCTGCCCGACCGTGTCGTCTACGTCTGTTCGATGGAATCATCATGTCCAGGTTTTCTGCTGGCACCGCGTTGGGCTCTGCCCAGGTTCGCTGCCCCCTGAACGAGCCACGGGTTCGTTCGCGCCACACCGTCGCCGCCCTGTGCGGCCTGCTGCTCGCTCCACTCGCGCTGGCCGATGAGCACGAGCATCACGACCATCCGGTCGAAGAACTGAGCCCGACGGTCATCACCGCCATCGCCCCCAGCTCGCCCCTGACCGTCGTCACCAACCCCAAGGACCCGCGCCAACCGGTGCCGGCCAGCGATGGCGGCGATTACCTCAAGACCATTCCCGGCTTCGCCCTGGTGCGCAACGGCGGCACCAATGGCGACCCGGTGTTGCGTGGCATGTTCGGTTCGCGGCTGAACATCCTCACCAACGGCAGCATGCTGCTGGGTGCTTGCCCGGGCCGGATGGACGCGCCGACGTCCTATATCTCGCCGGAAACCTACGACAAGCTCACCGCCATCAAAGGCCCGCAAACCGTGCTCTGGGGCCCCGGCGCATCGGCCGGGACCGTGCTGTTCGAGCGCGAGCCGGAGCAGTTCGGCGAGCTGGGCACCCGGGTCAATGCCAGCGTGCTGGCCGGCTCCAACGGCCGTTTCGACAAGGTAGTGGATGCCGCCGCCGGTGGGCCGCTGGGTTATGTGCGGGTGATCGGCAACACCGCCCATTCGGACGATTACCGCGACGGCAACAACGACACCGTGCCGTCGCGCTATGACAAATGGAATGGTGACGTCACCCTCGGCTGGACGCCGGACGCCGATACCCTGCTGGAGCTGACGGCCGGCAAGGGGGACGGTGAAGCGCGCTACGCCGGGCGCGGCATGGACGGCTCGCAGTTCAAGCGCGAAAGCCTCGGGCTGCGTTTCGAGCGTTCGAACATCGGTGACGTGTTGGATAAAGTCGAAGCCCAGGTCTACTACAACTACGCCGACCACGTGATGGACAACTACACGCTGCGCACGCCGTCCGGCACCGGGATGATGGCCGGGCCCATGGCTTCCAACGTCGACCGTCGCACCCTCGGCGCCCGCATCAAGGCCACCTGGCGCTGGGCCGATGTGCAATTGATCAGCGGCCTGGACGCCCAGACCAACGAGCATCGCCAACGCAGCAGCATGGGCGTGGACACCTACAAGGACCTGCCGTACACCAAGGACGCCGACTTCCACAACTACGGGGCGTTTGGCGAACTGACCTGGTACGCCGCCGACCGCGACCGAGTGATCACCGGCGCCCGGCTCGACCGCGCCTCGGCCAAGGATTACCGCCAGAGCATCGGTTCCGGTATGTCGGCCCGTCCCAATCCTACTGCCGATGACACCCGCGCCGACACGCTGCCCAGCGGTTTCGTCCGCTACGAGCACGACCTGGACGACAGCCCTGCCACCCTCTACGCAGGCATCGGTCACGCGCAACGCTTTCCGGATTACTGGGAGCTGTTCTCGCCAAACGCCGGCCCGAGCGGCTCGCTGAATGCTTTCGACGCGATCAAGCCGGAGAAAACTACTCAGCTCGACTTCGGCCTGCAGTACAAGACCGAAACCCTCGAAGCCTGGGCGTCGGGTTACGTCGGGCAGGTGCGCGACTACATCCTGTTCGACTACACCCCCGGAATGATGGGCACCACTTCCCGGGCCGAGAACATTGACGCACGGATCATGGGCGGTGAACTGGGCGCGGCCTACAAGCTCACCGAGCGCTGGAAAGCCGACGCCACCCTGGCCTACGCCTGGGGCAAGAACAGCAGCGACGGCAGCGCCCTGGCGCAGATGCCGCCGCTGGACGCACGCCTGGGCCTGACCTACAGCGAAGACCGCTGGAGCGCCGGAGCCTTGTGGCGGGTGGTGGCCGCGCAGCACCGGGTCGATGAAAACAAGGGCAACGTGGTGGGCAAGGACTACGGCAAAAGCTCGGGGTTCGGGGTCTTCTCCCTCAACGGCGCCTACCGCATCAACCAGCACTGGAAGGTCAGCAGCGGCGTCGACAACCTGTTCGGCAAAGCCTACGCCGAGCACTTGAACCTGGCCGGCAACGCCGGGTTCGGCTACCCGGCGAGCGATCCGCAGGCCATCAACGAACCGGGGCGCACGCTTTGGACGAAGGTGGATATGAGTTTCTGACAACACAGGCAGAGCCTGACACCTGACCTTGTGGCGAGGGAGCTTGCTCCCGCTCGGTTGCGTAGCAACCGCAAAAAGCCAGGGACTGCTGCGCAGTCCAGCGGGAGCAAGCTCCCTCGCCACGGGGTCTGTGTTTAAGGCTCCCTGCTTATCGGTTGCCTGGCAACCGCTAAAAACATAACAACCCATTTGCCCTGCGGAGTGCTTTGCAATGAGCCAACCGAAACCGAATTTCTACAACCTGGCCTGGCGCTGGCATTTCTATGCCGGGCTGTTCGTGGCGCCGTTCATGGTGATGCTGGCCCTGACCGGGATCATTTACCTGTTCAAGCCGCAACTCGATCCCCTGATGTACGGCAGCCTGCTGAACGTGCCGGCCGGGCATCACACCCTGGCGGCGGACGACCTGCTCAAGCAGGTCCGCCAGGCCTACCCCGAAGGCCAGGTCAAGCAGTACCTGCCACCGGTCAACGCCGAGCGCAGCGCGCAGTTCGTGGTGATCGACAAGGGCCGGGAGTTGAATGTGTTCATCGACCCGTACCACGGCGATGTCCTCGGCGAGCAGGATGCGAAAGACAATCTGCAAGCCATGGCCCGGGCGATCCACGGCGAGTTGCTGATCGGCACCGTCGGCGACCGACTGGTGGAAATGGCCGCCGGCTGGGGCGTGGTGCTGGTGGTCTCCGGCCTCTACCTGTGGTGGCCGCGCGGGCAATCATCGGCGGGTGTGCTGTGGCCGCGCTGGAGCGCGCGCGGTCGGGTGTTCTGGCGTGACCTGCACGTTGTCGTCGGTTTCTGGGGCGCGGCGTTCCTGCTGGTGATGCTGCTCAGCGGCATGACCTGGACCGGCTTCTGGGGCAAGCAATACGCCGACCTCTGGAACCGCTTCCCGGCGGCGATGTGGAATGACGTGCCAAAGTCCGACGTCGAGGCCGGCAGCCTCAACAACGCCCATCGCCAGACCGTGCCGTGGGCCATGGAAAACACGCCGATGCCAATGTCTGGCGACCATGCCGAGCACATGGCCCACGGTGGCATGCACGAAGGCCCTGCCGCCCCGACCGTCAGCCTGCAAGCGGTGCAGGATATCGCCACCGAGCGCCAGGTCGAACCCGGCTACAGCATCACATTCCCAACGACCGCCTCGGGCGTGTTCACCATCGCCGTGTTCGCCGATGACCCGCGCAACGACGCGACCCTGCACGTGGACCAATACACCGGCAAGGTCCTGGCCGATGTGCGCTGGGAGCATTACGGCATCGTGGCCCGCGCCACCGAGACCGGCGTAATGCTGCACGAAGGCAAGATGTTCGGCCCGGTGAACCAGATCCTCGTGCTGCTGGTTTGCCTGATGATCCTGCTCAGCGCGGTGAGTGGCCTGGTGATTTGGTGGAAGCGCCGGCCCCAGGGCAAGTTCGGCGTGCCACCGTTGCGCCACGACCTGCCGACTTGGAAAACCGGGGTGTTCATCATGCTGGCCCTGGCGCTGGTGTTCCCGTTGGTGGGGGCTTCGCTGGTGGTGGTGTGGTTGCTGGACCGGCTCGTCACGCGGTTGAATCGCCAGCCTGAGATTGCCTCATCTTCAAACTGAAGACAGTGCGTTAACGGAAGGTGGCGCGAACCCTCTACAATCGTGCCCGCCTTCCAAACGGTGAACACCATCCCTTGTGGGAGCGAGCTTGCTCGCGATTGCAGTCGGTCAGTCACATCTCTATCGACTGACACACCGCTATCGCGAGCAAGCTCGCTCCCACAGGGGACTGAGGTGTCGAGCCAATGACTTGAGTAACCGCATGACCTCCCTAACCCTCTCCCACCTCGCCTGGACACCCCTGGGCCATGGCCACTGCCATCACCAGTTCCAGCTGCGTGATGCCACCCTGCAGGTGGCGGCCGGGGAGTTTGTCGGGTTGATCGGGCCCAACGGCAGCGGCAAGACCAGCCTGTTGCGCTGCGCCTATCGCTTCAGCCGACCAGAACATGGCGAGGTCAAACTCGAACATCACAACCTCTGGAAGCAGTCCTCACGCTGGTGTGCCCAACGCATCGCGGTGGTGCTGCAAGAGTTTCCCGACGCCTTCGGCCTGACGGTGGAGGAAGTGGTCGCCATGGGTCGCACGCCCCACAAAGGGCTGTTCGACAGCGACAATCACGAAGACCGCCGGCTGGTGCTCCAGGCATTGGCATCGGCAGGGCTCGAAGGCTTTGGCGACCACGCTTTCGCCACGCTGTCGGGAGGGGAAAAACAACGGGTGATCCTCGCCCGTGCCCTGGCCCAGCAACCGCAGTTGCTGATCCTCGACGAGCCGACCAACCACCTCGACCCGCACTATCAATTGCAACTGCTGCAACTGATCAAGGGCCTGGGCATCGGCACCCTCGCCAGCCTCCACGATTTGAACCTGGCCGCCGCCTTTTGTGATCGCCTGTACGTGATCGAACACGGGCGCATCGTCGCCAGCGGCACGCCCAAGGACGTCCTCACGGCAGAGCTGTTGCGCGAGGTGTTCGGCGTCGAAGCCCTGGTGGATGAGCACCCGCTGTCCGGCTACCCACGAATCACCTGGATAACCCAACCATGACCTTGCGTTTCCTGCTGTTGCTGCCCCTCCTGCTGGGCAGCGTCCATGCCCTGGCCGAAGCTACTCGCTACCCGTTGACAATCCAGAGCTGCAACCGCCAGGTGGTGTTCAACGAGGCACCTCGCCACGCGGTCAGCCATGACATCAACATGACGCAGATGATGCTCGCCCTGGGGCTCAAGCCTCGCATGGTTGGCTACAGCGGTATCAGCGGTTGGAAATCGGTGACGCCCGAGATGGCTAGGATCCTTGATGGCCTGCCGGAACTGGCCGCCAAATATCCCTCGGTGGAAACCCTGCTCGATGCCAACGTCGATTTTTTCTTCGCGGGCTGGGACTACGGCATGCGCGTGGGCGGCGACCTGACGCCGCAGACCTTGCAACCGCTGGGCATCAACGTCTACGAACTGACCGAATCCTGCGCCTTCGTGATGAAACGCCCGGCGGCCTCCCTGGAGGACACCTACAACGACCTGCGCAACCTCGGGAAAATCTTCGATGTGCAGGATCGCGCCAATGCGCTGATCGCGACGATGCAGGCCCAGGTGGCCGAAACGCGCAAGCACCTGCCCGCCCAGCGGCCGCGAGTGTTCCTGTACGACAGCGGCGAAGACCGTGCCATGACCTCCGGCCGTCTCGGCATGCCCCAGGCGTTGATTGACGCCGCCGGCGGACGCAACATCCTCGATGACGTGGAAACCAGTTGGACCCGGGTGAACTGGGAGAACGTGGTGGAGCGCAACCCGCAGGTGATCGTGATCGTCGACTACGGCGAAGTCAGCGCCGAGCAGAAGCAACAATTCCTGCTGGATAACCCGGCCCTGCAATCGGTGGATGCCATCAAGCACCGGCGCTTCATCGTGATCCCCTATGTGCAAGCCACGCCGGGCATCGATAACGTGCTGGCGGTGCAAACCCTGGCACGGGGTTTCCACGACCAATGAATAATCGTCGCTACGCCGCCCTGCTGATGGTCCTCGGCGCGCTGCTGCTGGTGTCGTGCCTGGTGTCCCTGGGCTTTGGGCCGGCGCGGGTGCCGGTGGCCGTGGTCTGGGACCTGCTGCTGCACAAGGCCTTCGGTGTGGGCGAGGTCTATTGGACGCCCGGCCAGGAACATATCGTCTGGCTGATCCGCGTCCCGCGCCTGCTGCTCGGTGCCCTGGTCGGTGCCGGGCTGGCGCTGATCGGCGCGGTACTCCAAGCGGTGACGCGCAACCCGCTGGCCGATCCGCACCTGTTGGGTGTCACCTCCGGTGCGACCTTGGGGGCGGTGATCGTTGTGTTGCATGTCGGTGAAATCATTGGCCTGCTGACCCTGCCGCTGGCCGCGTTCATCGGCGCATTGCTGAGCATGTTGCTGGTGCTGGCCATCGCTGCCCGCCAAGGCCGGCTGGAGAGTGATCGGCTGTTGCTGTGTGGTGTGGCAGTGTCCTTCGTGATGATGGCGGCGGCCAACCTGCTGTTGTTCCTCGGCGATCATCGTGCCAGTTCGGCGGTGATGTTCTGGATGCTCGGCGGCCTGGGCCTGGCCCGTTGGGAACTGCTAGCCGCGCCGGCCGCCAGTGTGCTGCTGGGACTGGTGTTGCTGCTGGGCATGGCCCGGCCGTTGAACGCGCTGATGGCCGGCGAACAGACCGCCGTGACCCTCGGCCTGAACGCGGCGAAGGTGCGGTTGTGGATTTTCCTGATCGCGTCGCTGATGACCGGCGTACTGGTGTCCATCAGCGGCTCGATTGGTTTTGTCGGGCTAATGGTGCCGCACATTGCCCGGCGCCTGGTGGGCGCCGAGCATCGGCGGCTGCTGCCGGCTTGCGTACTGCTCGGCAGCCTGTTCCTGGTGTGGGTGGACGTGGCGGCCCGCACGTTGATCGCCCCCGAGGACTTGCCGATTGGGGTCGCTACAGCCGCTATCGGCGGACTGTTCTTTATCGGTCTGATGCGCCGTCGCTGAAAAGATGCTTCTTTTTGTAGACGCCGAAGAGTTCGGTCCCAAGGCCTCCATTGCGAAAATGCTCGAGCTCCGCTCGCACCAGTTCAATCACTAAGGCCCGGTCTTCAGCTTGTTCAAGATTGAAATTCCCGCTGTAGGCAAGATTCACCATCCGCCAGAGGAAGCAGTTGGTGCGGTAAACGTCTACCGGCTTCAGCCAACGCTCAAGGAGCCCGGTAATTTCCTCGCTTCGAATCCCCTCGAAACACCCAATCGAATGGTCCTTATCCGGAATGACAGCATCGACAACCTGAGTGTCGGCATTGAGTCGGTAGCGCGCCGGCAAGGTAGAGAATGCGGCGTCAGCGGCAATTATTGCGTCGGGCCACAAGCGATTGCCATTACGTCCCACCGCCTCTCCCACACTCCAGAACTCCCCATCATTTTTCAAACTACGGGAGATAAAGCCCATGACTTTTTCCAGTTCTACCAAATGATGCAATGCCGATACACAGATAATGACATCCCACTGTTCACCGGTCGGCACCAGGTTATTCGCATCCGCCACGATCAAATCGAGCTGGATCCCTGGCGGAAACTGCTTGGCCGCGATTTGAAGCAGATCTTCATTGATATCCAGCAACGACCATTCCACGCCTTCGGGAACAGCCGCTGACAAACCGGCCTCTATCCGCGCGGCTCCACTGCAGATTGACAAGACCTTTATCGTCCCGTGGTCCGTGACTTTCCGGCGTAGCCTCGCTTGAAAATCAGGCGGCATTTGCGGGACGTTCGCCCTCAGCAGGCGCGTCGCATAAGAGTAGGCGGCCTCTCCTTCAAACGGCTCCAAAATGACCATGTCAGCCGGCGCACCAGGCCCTTTCGTATGAGCCGGTCCATTGAGTTGGCGAACCGTGCGCGCAACGCCCATCGCAGCTTCACTTTGTCGCTCCTGGACGTTTGCATAGAACTCATTCCGGTAGACGCTGCTGAAGTGTGCGATCTCGTTTTTCATGCGCATGGGTTGATGGGTTTTCGCCAGAAGCGCTTTCATTTCCCACTCTCTGGCTATGCACAGGTCAGCTATCGCCAGCCAATCTGCCGTTGGATCGTTCTTCGCCCCAGGCCCACATGCCACCAGGAGACGGCCACGCTTGCCCACCAACCAAGCCAGATCCAAATCCACCGTCCTCCATTCCGACGCGGTATAGCCTCCGCCAACATGAAACGTTCCAAGTTGAAATTCGGCTTGAGCTTGATCATCGAAAAAAACAACTGAGCAGGTGAGCCCATCCGAACTGATGCTGGGTAGAGCCGCCGAAAAACGTACGTGCAAGGTTGTATCAGCAAACACCTGCAGCTCACTGCTTCGAAGGTGCTCTCCAGCGGTGAGAATCAGCGAATACCTACCTTCTCTCAAATGCGTCACATGCATCCATTTCGGGTGCTCGGCCGGTTTAACGCCAGGCAATACGTCAAAAACCGCCGTCTCGTCGAGAAGAAAACTGCTCGCAGCGCCAGAATCATTCAAACGGATTTCCCCTGTTCAGAATGGCAGAAGAGTCAGCATAGTCGGGCGGTCGAAAATCTCACCTTGAATTGGCCCACATCCACGCCCCAATGCGGAGCGCCGTATTGCACCAGCGTCCGCGAGGTGGTCGTTGATGGTGCATTGTCGTTTCCTCTCCCGCCGCCAACCCCGCATTTCAAAGCTCTTTGCCCGACCGGGCACATCCCTTGCAAAAGCGCCTTCAGCGTTTGCATCTGCCACCTAAAACTCATAAGTCCATGGAGATCGCACAATGAAGCGTCGTAGCTTGATCAAGGCTTTTACACTCTCGGCAAGTATTGCCGCGATGGGCATGGCCTGGACCGTCCAGGCCGCCGAGACCATCAAGGTCGGCATCTTGCATTCGCTGTCCGGCACCATGGCGATCTCCGAGACGTCCCTCAAGGACATGGCGTTGATGACCATCGACGAGATCAACGCCAAGGGTGGTGTGAACGGCAAGAAGCTCGAAGCGGTGGTCGTGGACCCGGCGTCGAACTGGCCGCTGTTCGCCGAAAAGGGCCGGCAGTTGCTGACCCAGGACAAGGTCGCCGTGGTGTTCGGCTGCTGGACCTCGGTGTCGCGTAAATCCGTGTTGCCGGTATTCGAAGAACTCAATGGCCTGCTGTTCTACCCGGTGCAATACGAAGGCGAAGAGATGTCGCCCAACGTGTTCTACACCGGCGCGGCGCCAAACCAGCAGGCGATTCCGGCGGTGGAATACCTGATGAGCGAAGAAGGCGGCAGCGCCAAGCGTTATTTCCTGCTGGGCACCGACTACGTCTACCCGCGCACCACCAACAAGATCCTGCGTTCGTTCCTGCATTCCAAAGGCGTGGCAGACAAGGACATCGAAGAGGTCTACACCCCGTTCGGCCACAGCGACTACCAGACCATCGTGGCCAACATCAAGAAATTCTCGGCCGGTGGCAAGACCGCGGTCATCTCCACCGTGAACGGCGACTCCAACGTGCCGTTCTACAAAGAACTGGCGAACCAGGGCCTGAAGGCCACCGACGTACCGGTCGTGGCGTTCTCGGTGGGCGAAGAAGAACTGCGCGGCATCGACACCAAACCACTGGTGGGCAACCTGGCGGCATGGAATTACTTCGAGTCCGTGGATAACCCGGCGAACAAGAAATTCGTCGATTCCTGGAAAGCCTACGCCAAGGCCAAGAACCTGCCGGGCGCCGACAAAGCGGTAACCAACGACCCGATGGAGGCCACCTACGTCGGCATCCACATGTGGGCGCAAGCAGTAGAGAAAGCCAAGTCCACCGATGTCGACAAGGTCCGCGAAGCCCTGGCCGGCCAGACCTTCGCCGCACCGTCGGGCTACACCCTGACCATGGACAAGACCAACCACCACCTGCACAAGCCGGTGATGATCGGCGAGATCCAGGCCGACGGTCAGTTCAACGTGGTCTGGCAGACCGAAGGGCCGATCCGCGCGCAACCGTGGAGCCCCTTCATCGCCGGCAACGACAAGAAGCCTGACTACGCGGTGAAGAGCAACTGAGCCCATGGGTGTCGGGCTTGAGCATGACGCTCAGGTCCGACACAACTCCCTTGTGGGAGCGGGGGGGGGGGGGGGGGGGGGGGGGGGGGGGGGGGGGGGGGGTGGGGGTGGGGGGGGGGGGGGGGGGGCCCACGCGCGCCC
>NZ_JBIXJT010000017.1:27986-33344 GCF_052871455.1 Pseudomonas sp. LARHCG127 | reverse complement strand
GGGCGGGCGTCGCCCCCCCCCCCCCCCCCCCCCCCGCTCCCCCCCCCCCCCCCCCCCCCCCCCCCCCCCCCCCCCCGCTCCCACAAAAGAAGTTTTGCGCAAGGCCAACAATATGCCCACCGCCCTCTACCGCCTCATCCTCGCCCTGGCACTGCTGTTGCCACTGACGACCCATGCCGGCGACGCCGAAGACTTCGTCGCCGCCAACCCGACCCAGCAGGCCAAGCTTTTGGAAACCTGGGCCGCGCAGCCGGAGCCTGAGCGCGTCGAACTGATCAACGCCCTGCAACAAGGCCAGTTGACCGTCGACGGCCAACCCAAGACCCTGCGCCTGAACAACCGCTTGCGCGGGCTGATCGAAACCGCGCTCGCCAGTCATCAATTACTCGCCGTGGATGCCCGCGTACGCCTGGCCGCCGCGCAGCAACTGCAAAAAAGCGCCCGCCCGGCGCAGCTGGCGTTTCTCGACCGGCAACTGGCCGGCGAGCAGGACGAAGATGTACACGCCGCCTTGAGCCTGGCCCTGGCGAACCTGCAATTGGTGGACACCCACCCGAACGTGCGCCTGGCCGCCGTCCGCCTGCTGGGGGAAACCGGCGATCCATTGGCCCGCACACGCCTGGAAGGTTTGCTTGAGCCCGGCGTCGAAACCGATGCCGCCGTGCGCACCGCCGCCGAAACCAGCCTCGGCCAGGTCAAGCGCAAACTCTTGATCGGCGAGCTGCTGGGCCAGGCGTTCAGCGGCATGTCCCTGGGCTCGATTTTGCTGCTCGCCGCCCTCGGCCTGGCGATCACCTTCGGCCTGCTGGGGGTGATCAACATGGCCCACGGCGAGATGCTCATGCTCGGCGCCTACTCCACTTATGTGGTGCAGATGCTGTTCCAGCGCTTCGCCCCGAACGCCATCGAGTTCTATCCGCTGATCGCCCTGCCGGTGGCATTTTTTATCACCGCCGCCATCGGCATGGCCCTGGAGCGCACGGTGATCCGCCACCTCTACGGACGGCCGCTGGAAACCCTGCTCGCCACCTGGGGCATCAGCCTGATGCTGATCCAACTGGTGCGCCTGGTGTTCGGTGCGCAGAACGTCGAAGTCGCCAATCCGGCCTGGCTGTCGGGCGGGATCCAGGTGTTGCCGAACCTGGTGCTGCCGTACAACCGCATTGTGATCATCGCCTTCGCGCTGTTCGTGGTGGTGCTGACCTGGCTGCTGCTGAACAAGACGCGCCTGGGCCTGAACGTGCGTGCGGTAACCCAGAACCGCAACATGGCCGCTTGCTGCGGCGTGCCCACCGGGCGGGTGGACATGCTCGCCTTCGGCCTCGGCTCGGGCATCGCCGGGCTGGGTGGCGTGGCCCTGAGCCAGATCGGCAACGTCGGCCCGGACCTGGGCCAGAGCTACATCATCGACTCGTTCCTGGTGGTGGTGCTCGGCGGTGTCGGCCAGTTGGCCGGTAGCGTGTTCGCCGCGTTCGGCCTGGGCATCGCCAACAAGATCCTCGAACCGCAGATCGGCGCCGTGCTCGGCAAGATCCTGATCCTCGCGCTGATCATTCTGTTCATCCAGAAGCGTCCGCAAGGCCTCTTCGCGCTCAAAGGACGGGTAATCGACTGATGAACCAGCCCCTGATGCTCACGGCCACGCAAAAGGCCGGCCCCAAAGTCACCCTCGCCGTCGGCGCGCTGATCCTCGCCGTGCTGCTGAGCTTGCCGCTGCTATCGCTGCTGGCGGCGGACCATCCGCTGCACGTCTCGGCCTACACCCTGACCCTGGTGGGCAAGATTCTCTGCTATGCCATCGTCGCCCTGGCGCTGGACCTGGTCTGGGGCTACGCCGGCTTGCTCTCCCTGGGCCACGGCCTGTTCTTCGCCCTGGGCGGCTACGCCATGGGCATGTACCTGATGCGCCAGGCCGCCGGGGATGACTTGCCGGCGTTCATGACCTTCCTGTCGTGGACCGAGTTGCCCTGGTACTGGGCCGGCACCGACAGTTTCTTCTGGGCGATGTGCCTGGTGGTGCTCGCGCCGGGTTTGCTGGCCTTGGTATTTGGTTTCTTCGCCTTCCGCTCGCGGATCAAGGGCGTGTATTTCTCGATCATGACCCAGGCCCTGACCTTCGCCGGAATGTTGCTGTTCTTCCGCAACGAGACCGGGTTTGGCGGCAACAACGGCTTCACCAATTTCCGTTCGATCCTGGGCTTTGGCATCACCGAGCCAGGCACGCGGGCGGTGTTGTTTTTCGCCACGGTGTTGCTGCTGGTGACGAGCCTGTTCATCGGCTGGCGCCTGGCCCGCAGCAAATTCGGCCGGGTGCTGACCGCCCTGCGCGACGCGGAAAACCGCCTGATGTTCTGCGGCTACGATCCACGGGGGTTCAAGCTGTTCGTCTGGGTGTTGAGCGCGGTGTTGTGCGGTTTGGCCGGGGCGTTGTACGTGCCGCAGGTGGGCATCATCAACCCCAGCGAAATGTCGCCGACCAACTCCATCGAAGCCGCCGTGTGGGTCGCCCTCGGCGGGCGCGGCACGTTGATCGGGCCGTTGCTGGGCGCCGGCGTCGTCAATGGGATGAAGAGCTGGTTCACCGTGGCGTTTCCTGAGTACTGGCTGTTTTTCCTCGGGGCCCTGTTCATCGTTGTTACGCTGTATCTGCCTAAAGGCGTGATCGGCTTGCTGAAGAAAAGGGGCGAATGATGCGCATCACTCCAACGGCGGATTTCATGCTCGAACCCATTCTGGAGCCCAACAAAGACCAGGGCAGCAGCCGCGACGCCATCGGCCTCGGCCAGGCGGCCGGCGTAGGCCTGAACACCCGCCACGGCACCATCCTGACCCTGGAAGACATCAGCGTCAGCTTCGACGGTTTCAAGGCCTTGAACAATTTGAACCTGTACATCGGCGTCGGTGAGTTGCGCTGCATCATCGGCCCCAACGGTGCGGGCAAGACCACGTTGATGGATGTCATCACCGGCAAGACCCGCCCCAGCCACGGCAAGGCCTGGTTCGGCGAGACCCTCGACCTGACGACCATGAGCGAAGTACAGATCGCCCAGGCCGGCATCGGTCGCAAGTTCCAGAAACCGACGGTGTTCGAAGCCCTGAGCGTGTTCGAGAACCTGGAGCTGGCGCTCAAGACCGACAAATCGGTGTGGGCCAGCTTGCGGGCAAGACTGACCGGCGAGCAGCACGACCGCATCAACGAAGTGCTCGAGACCATCCGTCTCACCACCTCGGTCAACCGCGCCGCCGGGCTGTTGTCCCACGGCCAGAAGCAGTTCCTGGAGATCGGCATGCTGTTGGTGCAGGACCCGCAATTGCTGCTGCTCGACGAACCGGTGGCAGGCATGACCGACGCGGAAACCGAGTTCACCGCCGAGCTGTTCAAGTCCCTGGCGGGCAAGCATTCGCTGATGGTGGTAGAGCACGACATGGGCTTCGTCGGCGCAATCGCCGACCACGTCACCGTACTGCACCAGGGCAGCGTGCTGGCCGAAGGGTCGCTGGAACAGGTGCAGGACAATGAGCGGGTGATCGAGGTGTACCTCGGTCGCTGAGGCGATAGAAGTTGGCTTTTATGTGGGAGCGAGCTTGCTCGCGATAGCGGTGGATCAGCTGGAGTGCAATGTAACTGACCCGCCGCTATCGCGAGCAAGCTCGCTCCCACAGGGGATTTGAGGGGAATTCAAGACATGCTGCAAGTCGACAAGCTGCATCAATACTACGGCGGTAGCCACATCCTGCGCGGCCTGTCGTTCGACGTGAAGGTTGGCGAGGTGACGTGCCTGCTGGGGCGCAACGGCGTGGGCAAGACCACCCTGCTCAAGTGCCTGATGGGCCTGCTGCCGGCCAAGGAAGGCGCGGTGAATTGGGAAGGCAAGGCCATCACCACGTTCAAGCCGCACCAACGGGTGCACGCCGGCATTGCCTACGTGCCCCAAGGCCGGGAGATTTTCGGGCGGCTGACGGTGGAAGAAAACCTGCTGATGGGCCTGTCGCGCTTCCCGGGTTCCGAAGCCAAGGAAGTACCGGCCTTTATCTATGAATTGTTCCCAGTGCTGCTGCAGATGAAACAACGCCGGGGCGGTGACCTGTCCGGCGGCCAGCAACAGCAGCTCGCCATCGGCCGGGCCCTGGCCAGTCGGCCGCGCTTGCTGATCCTCGACGAGCCCACCGAAGGCATCCAGCCGTCGGTGATCAAGGAGATCGGCGCGGTGATCAAGAAACTGGCGGCCCGGGGCGACATGGCGATTTTGCTGGTGGAGCAGTTCTACGATTTCGCCGCCGAGCTGGCCGATCAGTACCTGGTGATGTCCCGGGGCGAGATCGTGCAGCAGGGGCGCGGAGAAAATATGGAAGCCGAGGGTGTACGCGGGCTGGTAACGATCTAGGCTTAGCGTCCCGACGACAATTAGAAAATCATGAATCTACCTGTATCGCCATCCGCCCTGTTCACCCCCAGCTGGCATGCCGAGCTGGACTTGGGCTATGCCCGCTTCGGCGATTGCACACGCCCGGTACAACGCCGCCACAAAGGCCCGCTGCGGGTGCAGAAGCATTTGTACGCCGAGGCCCCCGAGGTGTGCCAGCACATCATCGTCCACCCGCCCGGCGGGATTGCCGGCGGTGATCGACTGGACATCTCGGCCCACGTCGGCCCGGGCGCCTGGGCGCAGCTGACCAGCCCTGGCGCGGCCAAGTGGTACCGCGCCGCCGGCCCGGCGTACCAGCAACTGACCCTGAGCGTGGCCCCCGGCGCGACCCTGGAATGGCTGCCCCAGGAAACCATCGTCTTCAGCGCGGCCCAGGCCGAGCTCAGCACGGGCATCGACCTGCAAGGCGATGCCCGGTTGTTCTACTGGGACATGGTTGCCCTCGGCCGTCCGGCCAGCGGCGAGCGGTTCGACCTTGGGCACTTTCAATCGCGACTGGACATCCGTCGCGACGGCCAGTTGCTGTGGCATGAGCGCCAGCGCATCGCCGGCGGCGATGGGCTGCTGGACTCGCCCATCGGCCTGGGCGGTGATCCGGTGTTCGCCACGTTGCTGGTGACCGGCGAGATCGACAGCGAACTGCTTGAACGCTGCCGGTCCCTGGGCCATGCCGTGCGCGGCGACCTGAGCCAATTGCCCGGTTTGCTCGTGGCCCGTTGCCTGGCGAGCGAGGCGCTGCTGGCGCGGGGGTGGTTGATTGAGTTGTGGCGCTTGCTCAGGCCCGCGTTGCTCGGACGAGAAGCCGTGCCACCGAGAATCTGGAGTACCTGAATTTGCTTTTACCTGTGGGAGGGGGCGGGGTGGGGGGGGGGGGGGGGGTGGGGTGGGGGGGGGGGGTGTGTGGTGTGAGATGGAGGGGAGGCGGAGGACC
>NZ_JBIXJT010000017.1:0-27976 GCF_052871455.1 Pseudomonas sp. LARHCG127 | reverse complement strand
ATGTTGCTTTGCCCGGGGGGAGCGAGTTTGCTCGCGATAGCGGTGTATCAGCCACCGGTTATGTTGAATGTTCGATTGCTATCGCGAGCAAGCTCGCTCCCACAGAGGATCCCCACAAGGGGACCTGTGTTTAACGCAAAAATTTTATCTGCCCTTATGGACTGCCCATGGACCTGACCCCACGCGAAAAAGACAAGATGCTGATCTTCACCGCCGGCCTCGTCGCCGAACGGCGGTTGGCCCGGGGCTTGAAGCTCAACTACCCGGAAGCCATGGCCTACATTTCCGCCGCGCTGCTGGAAGGCGCCCGCGACGGCCAGACCGTGGCCGAGCTGATGCATTACGGCACCACGCTGCTGAGTCGCGAGCAGGTGATGGAAGGTATCCCGGAGATGATCCCGGAGATTCAGGTCGAAGCGACGTTTCCCGACGGCACCAAACTGGTCACCGTCCACCAGCCCATCGCCTGAGGCCACGCCATGACTGCCCATGTTCGTGACGCCCAACCCGCCGACCTGCCGGCGATCCGCGACATCTACAACGACGCCGTGCTCAACACCACGGCGATCTGGAACGAACAGCCCGTGGATCTGGGCAATCGCCAGGCCTGGTTCAGCGCCCGACAAACCCAGGGTTACCCGGTGTTGGTGGCCGTCGACGCCGAGGACAACGTGCTCGGCTACGCTTCCTTCGGCGACTGGCGGCCGTTCGATGGTTTCCGCCATACGGTGGAGCATTCGGTGTACGTCTGCCGCGACCAGCGTGGCAAGGGCCTTGGCCCGCTGCTGATGAGCGCACTGATCGAACGCGCCAGGGCCTGCGACAAGCACGTCATGGTGGCCGCCATCGAAAGCGGCAACACGGCCTCGATTCGCCTGCATGAGCGGATCGGTTTCGTCACCACCGGGCAGATGCCCCAGGTGGGCACCAAGTTCGGCCGTTGGCTGGACCTGACGTTCATGCAGTTGGTCCTCAACCCCGGGGCGCCACCGCCCGCCATCGACAAGGAGTGATACCGATGAACGCCGCCCAGTTGCGTCGAGTCCATGCTGAAAGCTTTGCCCATTATCGCCAGGGCCTGATCGATCTGTTGCTCGACGCCGTCGGCTACGGCGCCAGCGTGGGGTTCATGGCTGATCTCGACGCCGTCCAGGCCCGTGCCTATTTCGACGAGGTCCAGACCAGCCTCAACCAAGGTCATCTGTTGCTGTGGGTGGTGGTCAAGGATGAACAGGTGCAGGCCAGCGTCCAGCTTGCCCTGTGCCAGAAGCCCAACGGCCGCAACCGCGCCGAGGTGCAAAAGCTGCTGGTGCGCGGCGAGGCGCGCCGCCGGGGGCTGGGCCAGCAATTGATGAGCGCCCTTGAACTCGGTGCCCGCCAGCACAAGCGCGGCCTGTTGTACCTCGACACCGAGGCCGGCTCCGAGGCCGAGGCGTTCTACCGCGCCATGGGCTACACCCGCGTCGGCGAACTGCCCGACTACTGCCAGAGCCCGGACGGGACCTACACCCCGACCGCCATCTACTACAAGATTTTGGGGCAACCGCAATGATTCCAGGGCAATACCAGGTCCAGCCCGGCGACATCGAACTCAACGTCGGCCGTCGCACGCTCACTCTGAACGTCGCCAACAGCGGCGACCGGCCGATCCAGGTCGGCTCGCACTATCACTTTTTCGAGACCAACGACGCCCTGGCCTTCGACCGCGCCGCCAGCCGTGGCATGCGCCTGAACATCCCGGCCGGCACCGCGGTGCGCTTCGAACCGGGCCAGAGCCGGGAGGTGGAGCTTGTCGAACTGGCCGGGCATCGCCGGGTGTTCGGGTTTGCCGGGCGGGTCATGGGCGACCTGGACTGAAGAGCGCCTTTGTGGCGAGGGAGCTTGCTCCCGCTGGGCTGCGCAGCAGCCCCAAAAACCTAGGGCCGCTACGCGACCCAGCGGGAGCAAGCTCCATCGCCACAATGGACTGCACACGACTTAAGAACCTCAAGGCGAGCACATGAAGATTTCGAGACAGGCCTACGCCGACATGTTCGGCCCCACCGTCGGCGACAAGGTTCGCCTGGCCGACACCGAGTTGTGGATCGAAGTAGAAAAGGACTTCACCACCTACGGCGAAGAAGTGAAGTTCGGCGGCGGCAAGGTGATTCGCGACGGCATGGGCCAGAGCCAATTGCTGGCCGCCGAGGTCGTCGACACGCTGATCACCAACGCGCTGATCATTGACCACTGGGGCATCGTCAAGGCCGATGTCGGCCTCAAGGACGGGCGCATCGCGGCCATCGGCAAGGCCGGCAACCCGGACATCCAGCCCGACGTGACCATCGCCATCGGCGCCAGCACCGAAGTCATCGCCGGTGAAGGCATGATCCTCACCGCTGGCGGCATCGATACCCACATCCACTTCATCTGCCCGCAGCAGATCGAAGAAGCGCTGATGAGCGGCGTCACCACCATGATCGGCGGCGGCACGGGCCCGGCCACCGGGACCAATGCCACCACCTGCACCTCCGGGCCGTGGCACCTCGCGCGAATGCTCCAGGCCGCCGATGCCTTCCCGATGAACATGGGCTTCACCGGCAAGGGCAACGCCAGCCTGCCGGAGCCGCTGGTCGAACAGGTCAAGGCCGGCGCCATCGGACTGAAGCTGCACGAAGACTGGGGCACCACCCCGGCGGCTATCGACAACTGCCTGAGCGTGGCCGATCAGTACGACGTGCAGGTGGCGATCCACACCGACACCCTCAACGAGTCCGGTTTCGTCGAGACCACCCTGGCCGCGTTCAAGGGCCGCACCATCCACACCTACCACACCGAAGGCGCCGGTGGCGGCCATGCGCCGGACATCATCAAGGCCTGCGGTTTCCCCAATGTGCTGCCCAGTTCCACCAACCCGACCCGGCCGTTCACCCGCAACACCATCGACGAGCACCTGGACATGTTGATGGTCTGCCATCACCTGGACCCGAGCATCGCCGAGGACGTGGCCTTCGCCGAAAGCCGCATCCGCCGCGAGACCATCGCCGCCGAAGACATCCTCCACGACCTCGGCGCCTTCTCGATGATCAGCTCCGACAGCCAGGCCATGGGCCGTGTCGGCGAAGTCATCACGCGCACCTGGCAGACCGCCGACAAGATGAAAAAACAACGCGGCGCCCTCCCCGGCGACGGCGAAGGCAACGACAACTTCCGCATCAAGCGCTACATCGCCAAGTACACCATCAACCCGGCGATCACCCACGGCATCAGCCATGAAGTGGGCTCTATCGAAGTGGGCAAATGGGCCGACCTGGTGCTGTGGCGCCCGGCGTTTTTCGGCGTAAAACCGACGCTGATCCTCAAGGGCGGGGCGATCGCCGCCAGCCTGATGGGCGACGCCAACGCCTCGATCCCGACGCCACAACCGGTGCACTACCGGCCGATGTTCGCCAGCTACGGCGGCTCACGACACGCCACCAGCCTGACCTTCATCAGCCAGGCCGCCGCCGAGGCCGGATTGCCGGAACAGCTTGGGTTGAAGAAAAGAATCGCCGTGGTCAAAGGCTGCCGCAATGTGCAGAAAACCGACCTGATCCACAACGACTACCTGCCAAGTGTCGACGTCGACCCGCAGACCTACCAGGTCAAGGCCGACGGCGTGCTGTTGTGGTGTGAACCGGCTGATGTGTTGCCGATGGCGCAGCGCTATTTCCTGTTTTGAGCAGAGGCCGGTGGCGAGGGTGCAGGCCCTCGCTACAGGTTCCTCTTACATGTCAGTACTTTCCATCGGCTTATCCAGCTCCTCCTGAGTCAACGACTGGATCAGTTCCGCTTCCTTGACCCGGTGCTGCAAGCCCAGCGCTTCGGACTGACTGGCATAGTCGGCTTCCTCAAGGGTTCCGTCCGCTTTCTGCTCATCTAGCGCCGAAAGCTCATCGGAGAGGGCGTCGGTCAACGCCTGGAAATCTGCCGCATGCTGCTGCTTCAAATAGTCGATCCAGAAATCGCGGCCCACCAGCGACTGCACTTGTTGGGGCGAGTCGTCGAGGGCCAGGACCTCGGCGGCCGCAGCATCGAGCATGGCACTGGAAACGTTGCCCAGGTTGGTGAAGCGTCCTCCTCCCGGTTGCCCCGGCAGCTCCAGCCGATCCCTCAGCCCCGTACGATAGGCCAAGCGGACCTCGACTTCTTCGATCAGCCTGATCAGCTCGGCCTTTTGCGCGGCTGTGAGCCCTTCACGGGCATTGATTGCATCACGACGTCCCTGGATGTCCTGCAGGGCTATCCGCTCCACTTCATCCAGCCGGAACAATCCCTTGGCCAAGCGAATCAGCGTGGCCGCTTCATCCCCCTCCGCCGACAGGGCCTTGGCGTTGTGGATCATCATCTTTATTTCCAGGTTGCTGAAAGACAACGAAGCACGGTCTTCACAGGCCGGTTCGCCGGCCAGTTCAAACAGTTCACGACGCAATTCAGTGGAATCCCTGGCAGCCTCCAGCATCTGCCAGACGCGGGCCTGCAGGTCCGAATAGTCAGCCACGTCCTGATAGGACCCGATCAACCGACTCAACAGTTGGAAGAACTCTCCGGATTGCGGGTCTGCCTGCAGGCTTCGCCACAGGACCTTTTTATCCTCCCGTTGTTCGGATGGCAGATCACGCAGCCATGGCCGCACGTCCGGCCGCCTGCTCACCACAGTGTTGGCCGCCAGCTGGAGTGTTCCCATTCTGCGCGGGGCGACCCATTCAGGATGGGCCTGCTGAAGATTTGCCCAATATTCACGCAAGCGCTGCCCGATCGCCTCGTCCATGGGATTGCCCTGGATAAACGTCACACCATTGAGCCGGGCCATGGCATGGGCCCGCTCGGCGGGCGGATCGATCACGTGCGCCGGCACCTCGGTCAGTAGATTTCTGCGCAAGTCCAGTTCCTCCAGTGGCTGGTCAAGCAGGCCCGTGGGCCAGGTGTCGACCCTGGTGTTCCTCAGCAACAGCTCAGTCAGGGCTGGCATGGTGCTGAAATCGGGCAAACGCCCCAGTGGATTGTCGTGAAGGGTAAGGGACTCCATGGCGGACAAACCTCCCAGGACTTCAACGCCACGGGGTGTCAGGGCGATCTGGTTCGAGGCCAGTGTGAGGTTGGTCAGACGGGGCATTCCCTCCAACGCCTCCGGCACTTCCGTCAGGTTGTTATGGGCAATGTCCAACCAACGAAGGGCAGGGAAACGCGTGAGAAAACCGTTACAGGTGTGTTGCGACAACCCCGCCCCGTAGAGCCTCAAGTAGGTTACGTGACTGAAATCTGCCGACAGCTGCGGCAACGACCTCACATGCATCCAGCCCAGATCCAGCTCATACCCCACACGCCGGCCGTCCACTACACCGACAGCCCGGGACTGGCGTCTCCAACACTGACGAATCCGATCGGCGGTGATGCGTTTGAGTCTTCGTCTTGCCGCCGATGCGTTGTTGTCCGCTTCGTCCGTCTCAGCGGAAGCGACCCAACGGTCCAGCTCGTTGCGCAACATACGGTATTCGGTTTCAAGGCGCCCGATCTCCGCGGCCGCTCCGTCGCCCAATTCCCGCACAAAGACCCGGGCTTCCTGAGGCGAGTAATCGGGGAACAAATTTCGCACCCGTCTTTCCGGCGACCGGCCCAGGCGCAGCCATTCCAAAGGCCCGCCCAAGGGATAGCCGTATCTGCCCGAAGCCAGGCGCATGGGCGAGACGAACGACGGCTTGACTGCCGGCATCTTCAAGACCTTCGCCAATGAAGCACGGCTCACCGGCGCCGCACCGATCGCGTCCTTCAACAGCGCGCCATGGTGGATCGAAGCACGACCCATCGCCTGGCGCTCTGCATCCGGAAGCGCATGCTGCAAGGCTGCGTAGAGGCTGCCCTCGCTGCTCAAATCGTTGCCGCTGTCGTCATGGGCTTGATAAAGATCGTCATTCTTGACGACGATTTTGACCTGCGTCGAGTCCGCCGGCCCGACGCTGTCGATCAAGTCCCCAGAGGTGAAATCTTTCCTCAGCTCGATGCGTACCGTATCGCTCCAGCCCGCCAACGTCTTGAGAGTCGCCAGTGCCAGGCGGGGTGTATCCGCCGTGGCCAGGCTCTCCTGGTATAAACCTTCGTAGGCCCGGTTCAAACGGATCGCCCGCTGAAAGTGACGCAGCTCTTCGGCGATGCGCAGCGGGATGGGTTTGGTCTGGGTGGCATCGGTGTAATCCCATCCCGCCATTTGCCGGATTTCGGCAGGGCTGGCGTGGACCATGATCTGCTCGATGGCGGCCGCCGGAACCGAAGGAAAACGGGATTTGATCAGCTTGACCCGTGGATCTTGCGACACATCGCCTTTGGCGTAGTGGTCATCGATCAGTTGTTTTTTCTCACGCACCGCTACCTTAAGCAGATTCTTGCGAAATTGCTGGATTCGGGCGTTCATGTCTGTTTTCGCAAGCGCCGGACGTGTGCCAGCCAGCAAGTCATTGCCCGTCGCATCCACGGCCTCGATCAGGTTCCTGGGAAATGAAGATGAATAAACTTCCGTATCGCTGACGACGACTTCACGGAGCGTCGATGCTTCATCCGATGGATGGGCGTACTCCCAAAGGGTCTTGCCCGAGCGGTCGATCACCTTCAGCTTCAAGTTTTTTGGCCACGGGCCGTAGCCCGTGAGCAAGTGCAGCTGGGTCATCGAATCGGCCTTTTCATAGACCTGCGGATCTTCGCTTTGCATGTGCAACAGGAAAGCGTCGACTTTGCGAGCGATGTCGAAGCGCTTGATCGTGTCGTCCAGCAATACAGGCGCCGGTTCTCCCTCGGCATGCATGCGCCGCAGCGCATCTTCGCTGGTGCCACTGGCGGTACGGATGTGCTCGAGCTCAGTGTCGCTGAAGTCCTTGACCCGATGACCGAGCCGGCGCATCAGCGTCACGCCTTCCCAACTGCGCGGCTGTTCCAGTTCATGGTTCCAGGCACCGCTGCCGTTGTGCGTCAACTCGGGCTGATAGGCATCCGGCCGGGACGGATGGCGAATGCGATAGCGCTGGGTGGCTGGGTCCTGCTGGACTTCGTAGCGGATGTCGTTCAACGGCAGGACATCGCGACCGCTGAGACGGTGCAATCCCAGGGCATCGGGCTGCGAATTCGCGGGCAGCTCCAGATCGCTCTGGTAAGGCGTCAGATCAGGGCGCCAGAGTCGTGTTTCGCCAGTCGGCGATGTTACGGGCTCCAATTGATCCACGGTCGCCGATGGCATGATGCGCGGGAGCACCTTGGCGCCGGCGGCCATGAACGCGGCGTTGAGCGCCAGGCTGGAAAAATGCCCCCACATTTCCTTGGTTTCCCCTTGCTCGAACGTCTCGACGGCCTCGAACGCCTCGTACAGCATTTGCAATGCCCACACAGTCATCATCACCTGCCCGAGCCCGGGCACCACGAACGCCGCCATGTTGAGCACATCGACGACCGTGCTTGCCCAACTTTCCAGGCGCTCCTCACGCGCCTTCTTGTCTTCATCACCGGTGGAAACCGCCACCACGCGCGCGTCCTGGTAAATCTTGCGGACCTGGTTTACCCGTAGCGTCTCCCATAAGTACCCTTTGAGGTCGACTGTGCTCATCGGTAGCCCTGGCAGGTTCGACTTGAGCGGGACGTCGCCTTTGGCATCGGTCGGCGAAATTTGGAAGTGATGGTTGAAGCGCTCGAAGAAATGCCCTTGCTCGTGCAGCGGCACGAAGCGACTGAAAAAACGGCGGTAGTCGAGGTTATGCAGGCGGCGCCGCAGTTCGACCATAAACTCTCCACTTGAGGCGTATTCCTTCACCGGATGCTCAGGGTCGTCCGGAATGTACGCCACGACTCGCTCCAACCGGTTACTTTTCTCGCGTTCCGGACCGATCAGCAGGGGGCCGACAAGTTCGACCTCAAGGACCTTCAACGTGGCGAAGGTCACCGGGCGACCGTCCAGCTCGGCCGAGGGTTGCCCACCCACCACCCGCTGCAACATTCGGTAGGTGTCCTGGCGAATATCCCCCTTGGCCTGGGCAATCTCGGTGCTGATCGTCAGGCGTTGCTTGTGATGCTCGCGCAACTGTTCATCCAACCGTTCGCGGGCCTGACGGTCGTTCGGTTCCAGGACCGTCGCAAGATGTTCCCGGTACTTGCGCCCCAGGTCGAGCTGGCGGCATAGCTTGATAAAGGCTTCGGGGGCAATGGGCAGTGTGCCGGCGCGCACGGACTCGAGGGTGTGGCTCAAGGTGCCGTCAGCCGACACCGGCGTGGTGGTAATGAGATGGCAATCGTCGCAGTCGAGCTTGCGCTCTTCATCGGGCTCGAAATTCGCCAGCGCGACGTCCAGCAGCGAACCACCTCGGTATTGGTAAGTGTCGTAGGCGTCACCGGTCAAGCGATGAAGCAGATTGGAGCCCAGGTCGGTACGCGTCTTGACCGCGAACTTGCGGGCAAAATAAACCTCCCGGACGTTAAGCGTACGCTTGAAGGTGGCCTGGATGGCCTGGCTGAGCAAGGGTTCGGCAAAGGCCCGCACGTCCTGGACCTTGCCCAGTGCGTAATCGACCTGGTTGAAGATCTGGCAGTACTGCTCGTGACTGCGCTTGAGGCTGGCCCTGGTCTGGTGGGTCGTTTTCACGTACCACTCTGGAAGCTCGAGGTCATGATCGCGCAGCGCTTGCTGGCGCTGCTCGGTGGCGTTCATGAAGCAGGGGGAAATACGACTTCTGAGCAAATCGTCGTGCTCACCCTTTTTTGAAGCAGGTGCGGGCGTGGTGGTTTTCGCAGCGGTAGGCTCTGGCATCTCGGGTCATCCTTGAGGTTGGAAAACCCGAGCCTACTCATTGCCTGCGCCATGGATGCGGTAACTATTTATCGCTTTGCCCACAAGACATGACATGCGAACCCACTGACGCCTCGTCACCCGCTCCGGCCCCAAAGATCTGCCTTACAGGTCGGTGCTCTCCTGCGCGTCCAGCGCTTGTTCGGTCAACGCCTGGATCAGCTCCGCCTCCTTGATCCGCTGTTGCAAGCCCAGCGCCTCGGACTGGCTCACATAGTCAGCCTCCTCCAAGGTTCCGGCCGCTTTCGCCTCATCGAATTCAAGCTGCTGGGTAACCAGCGTGTCAGCCAAGGCCTCGAAGGCTGGTTGATGCTGTTGTTTCAAGAAGTCGATCCAGAACTCCCGCCCTACGATCGACTGCAGGAGGCGGGGCGAATCATCCAGCGCCAGTACTTGCTTAGCCGCGTCATCCAGCATCAGCGATGTCACGTTACCCATGTGGATAAATCGCCCGCCCTCGGGCTGGCCCGGTAGCGCTAGCCGATCCTTGAGCCCTACGCGGTAGGCCAGGCGCACCTCGACTTCTTCGATGTTGCGCAGTTGCCGGGTTCTCTGGGCGGGCGTCAGGTCCGACCGGGCAGCGATGGCGTCACGCCGTTTCTGGACATCCTGCAGCGCGATGCGCTCCACTTCGTCGAGACGAAACAAACCCTTGGCCAGCCTGAGCAACGTTGCCGCCTCTGCCTCTCCGCTCGCTGCGGCCTTGGCGTTGTGGATCATCAATCTGATTTCCAGGTAGCTGAACGACAGCGCCGCGCGATCCTCACACGCCGGGGCTCCCGCCAGCTCGAACAGTTCCCGGCGCAACTCAGTGGAGCCGCTGGCGGCTTCTAGCATTCGCCAGACACGCAACTGGAGGTCAGCGTAGTTTTCTTCGCCCTGATAGGACGTGGCCAGGCGGTTCAACAGTTCAAACAATTCGCCGGACTGCGGTTCACTTGCCAGGCTTTGCCACAACGCACGCTTTTCTGCTAATTGCCCGTCGGGCAGGTTTTGCAGCCATTGCTGCACATTGGCCGCCGTCCCCGTGGCCGCATGACCAAACGCCCCGTGTTGACGCAACGTTATCCAATCGGGGTGCACACGCCACAGGTCCGCCCAATAATCATGCAGGCGCTGCTGGGTCGCTGCGCTCAACGGATTGCCTTGGAGAAACGTCACGCCGTTGACGCGGGCCGTGGCAAGGGCGTCGGCCGCCGTTGGGTTGACCAGCGCGTCCGGAACGTCGGCCAACTGGTTATCGCGCAGATCAACGAACTCCAGCGGCAAGCCACGCAGGCCAGCTGGCCAAGTGTTGATTCCCGTGCCCTTGAGACCCAGGCCGCGCAGATCGGACATGCGGCTGAAATCTGGAAGTTGCCCCAAGGGATTGTTTTCGAAGTTGAGGACTTTCAGTCGGGTAAGGCCTTGCAATATCTCAATGCAACGAGGGGTCAGGCTGAGGGCATTGTTGGCCAGCAGCAGCTTGGTCAAGCCATTCATGGGCCCCACGGCAGCGGGGACTTCCGTCAACCGGTTGTCGGACATGTCCAGCCAGCGAAGCGAGGAAAAACCGGAGAGGAAGCTTTCGCAGGCCTGTTGCGACAAGTCCATGCCAGCCATCTTCAGCGAGGCCACGTGGCTGAAATCCGCCGACAGGTCCGGCAGATGCCCGACGGTCAGGCGCCCCAGATCGAGCTGATAGCCCGCCGGGCGACCATCCGCAGCCGTGACCAGAGGGGTCTGGCGCCTCCAGCAACGCTTTATCTGCTCAGCCATTGCGCGCTTGCGCGCAGGCGGCACCTGCTCCATGCGATCACCGGAATAAAGCCAGGTAACGGTATTGGCCCAACGGTCGAGGTCCCGATCCAGCATGTCCAACTCGACCTTGCGTCGCTTGAGCTCCGCCACGGCGCCGTCGCCCAGTGAGGCCAGCAAAACCTGGACTTGCTCGTTCGTATAGTTCGGGTACAGCTCCAGCACGCGGCTTTCCACCGAACGACCCAGCCCCAACAAGGCTCGCAGCCCGCTCAAGGGATAAGCGAATCCGCCCGACGCCAGGCGCATCGGCGAGCGGAACGAGGGCTTGATGGTCGGCAAACCCAAGGTTCGCGCCAGCGCGTTGCGTTCCAGCGGCATTTCACCGAGCGCCTTTTCCAGCAGGGCACCCTGGTGAATCGAAGGGCGTCCCATCGCCTCGCGCTCGGCATCCGGCAAGGCATGGTGCAGCGCGTCAAAGAGGCTACCCCAGTGGCTCAGCTCATTGCCGTGGTCATCGAGCGCCTGGTAACGAGCCCCGTCCCTGACCACGATCTTGGTCTGCGCCGCCTCAAGCGGCCCGATGCTGTCGACCAATGCGCCAGTCGCATGATCGTCACGCAGCTCGATACGCACCGTGTCGCTCCAGCCGGGCAAGGTCTTGAGTGTTGCCAGCACCAGGCGGGGCGTGTCCGCCGTCGCCAGCGCGGGTTGGTACAAGCCTTCATAGGCCCGGTTCAAACGCACCGCTCGCTGGCAATGGCGCAATTCCTCGGCGATGCGCAGCGGAATGGGCTTGGTCTGGGTGCGATCCGCGTTATTCCAGGCGGCCATCTGCTGAAGCTCCCCACGATTGGCATGGGCGATCATCTGCTCGATGGCGCCGGTCGGCACCGACGGGAAGCGAGACTTGATCAACGCGACCCGAGGGTCGGTTGGCTCCTGGCCCCTGGCGTAGTAATCGTTGAGCAGCTGGACCTTTTCCCGCTGCGCCACCTCGGCGAGGTTGATCCTGAGCTGGCGAATCCGAGCGTCCATGTTCGTTTTCGCTATCGCCGGACGGGTGCTGGCCAACAAATCCTTCCCGGTCGCGTCCACCGCCTCGATCAGGTTTTTCAACACCGAAGGGGTACGTACTTTTTCCTCGGGAATAATCACATCGCGAACCGGAACGGCGCCTTCCGATGGTCGAACATACTGCCAGAGCGTCTTGCCCGCCCCATCTATCACCTGCAATCTCAGGCCGCTTGGCCAGGGACCATAACCGGCGAGCAAGTGCAGCTGGGTCACTGGATCGGCTTCGTCCTGTCGCCGCGAATCCTCGCTTTGCAATTGCCCGATAAAAGTGTCGACTTGTCGCGCCAAGTCAAAACGCTTGACCGTATCGGCCAGCAGCGCGGGCATCGGCTCGCCGTCCACATGCAGGCGTCGCAACACGCCCTCGCTGATGCCACTGGCGATACGGATCTGCTCCAATTCGTGGTCACTGAAATCCTTGACCCGATGACCGAGCCGGCGCATCAGCGTTGCCCCTTGCCAGCCTTGCGGTCTTTCGAGTTCATGATTCCAGGCACCGCTGCCGTTGTGTGTCAGCTTGGGCGGGTAGGCATCCGGCCGGGAAGGATGGCGGATGCGATAGCGGTGGGTAACCGGATCCTGTTGCACCTCGTAGTAGTGTTCCTCCAACGGCAGGACCTCGCGGCCACTGACTTCGTACAGTCCCAGACTGTCCGGGACGGCGCCAGCGAGCGGTCGCAAAGGACTGCGGTACGGCGTGAGATCAGGCTTCCACAGTCGCGATTCCCCGTTGGCCCGTTCCACCGCTTCCAACTGATCCACACTGGCCGATGCGTGGATCTTCGGCAACACCTTGGCGCCTGCGGCGATGAACACGGTATTGAGCGCGACGCTGGAAAAGTGCCCCCACATCTCCTTGGTCTCCCCCTGCTCGAACGCCTCGATCCCTTCGAACGCTTCTTCAAACATCTGCACGGCCGCCACGGTCAGCATCAGCGGCCCCAACGCGGGCACCACGAAGGCCAGTTGGTTGAGCACGTCGATCACCGTGTTCGTCCAACTCTCCAGGCGCGCCAGACGGGCAACCTTGTCTTCATCGGCGGTGGGCACCGCCACCGCTCGCGCGTCCATCTCGATCTTCTGGAGTTGTTCGCGGCGCAAGGCTTCCCACAGGGCGCCGGGGATGGGCGACGCGGCCATGCGCAAGTTTTTCAACGAGGGCTTGAGCGGATAATCGGACTGGGCATCGGCCTGGGGAGAAGGCTGGTAGAGCTGGTCGAACTGCTTGAAAAAAGCCCCTTGCTGGCTCAGCGGTATAAAGCGACTGAAGAACCGTCGGTAGGCGATGCCATGGAGGCGTCGGCGCAGTTCGATCATGAATTCGGTACTGGACGCGTATTCCTTGAGCGGGTGCTCGGGATCGCCCGGGAGATACGCCACCATTCGCTCCAGGCGCCGGGTCTTTTCCCGGTCGGGGCCGATCAGCAGCGGGCCGACCAGTTCGGTGTCGAAGATTTTCAGCGAAGTGAATGTCACCGGCCGCCCGTCGAGCATGACCCCGTCGTGATCGCCGATCACTTGCCGCAACATCTGGTACGTGTCCTGGCTGATGTCCGCCTTGGCCCAGGCGACTTCGGCACTCAGCGCCAACGCTTGCTTGTGGTGATCACGCAGTTGCTGGTCGAGCCGCTTGCGGGCATCGTCGTCAGCGGGTCGGGCAATGGCGCGAATGTGTTGCTGGTAGCGCCGTCCGAGGTCCAGTTTGCGGCACAGCCTGGCAAAGGCGTGCGGGGCGATTGGCAACGCCCCCGCCCGGACGGCGTCCCGCGTGGGCTTAGGCGTACCACTGGCGGACAGTGACGTGGTGGTGATGACATGGCAGCCGTCGCAATCGAGCTTAAGCTCTTCGTCGGGTTCGAAGTTCGCCAGCGCGGTTTCCAACAACGAAGCGCCTCGATACTCGTAGGTATCCCAGGCCTCTCCCGTCAGACGGTGAAGCAGCGTGCTGCCCAGGTCCTTGCGGGTCTTGAGACCGTACTGGCGCGCGTAATAAACCGCCTCCACGTCCAGTGTTCGCTTGAATTCCTTCTGGATGGCCTGGGTCAGCAGCGGTTTGGCAAAGGCGCGGATGTCCTCGATACTGCCCAAGGTGCTGTCGATCAGGTTCAAGCTGTCGCGGTAGCGCGAATGCTGTTCCTTGAGACGGGTTCGGGTTGCGTGGGAAGCCTTCGCGTACCAGGCCGGGAGTTCCAGGTCGTGGTCGCTCAACGCTTGCTGGCGCCGCATGGCGGCCCCGATGTACCAATCGGGAACCCGCTGCTTGAGCAGGTCGAAGTGGACGCCGCGACTTTCAGGCTGCGGCGTCATGCCGGGGTCGGCAATGGCAGGAATAGGTGTTGGCATTCGGATCATCCTTGAGAGTGGAAAACCCGAGCCTACCCAGCGCATCACCGGCCAGTGCGGTAACTATCTATCGTTTTTTCTGCAAGACCCGGCGAGTACGCCTGCCGTTCTTACTCCACCCAACGGCCCAATTGCTGGCGCAGCCGGCGATTCTCGGATCGCAATTGCTGGACCTCCTCCAACAGATCCAGGGCCAGGGCGACACCGTCCCATTCCAGTTCCAATTCGTGGCGCAGCTTGGCGGCCCGGCGTGCCAGGACCAGTTCATAATCGGTGAAACGCCAGTCCGTAGGTGCCGCGCCGTGAGGCTCGAGGATGCCGTGCTCGACGATTTCAATCACGTGGACATCCGCCAGCGCAGCGGCTTCACAGAATTCCATCAGGTTCAGTTCAATGATCGGGTCGTTCATGGTCTGCTTCTCCCAATGCTTCAACTGTCGAGTCTAGCCAGGATTGTGGAAAACCCGGTTTTGTGGCGAGGGAGCTTGCTCCCGCTCGGCTGCGCAGCAGTCGTAAAACCTGCCTACCGGTTTTCCCTGGCGCACCGTATCGAATGGTTTTGGGGCTGCTTCGCAGCCCAGCGGGAGCAAGCTCCCTCGCCACGGGGTTGTGTTGCCAGGCCTGTGATTACCGGTCAGAAGTTCTCCCGAGGATCGAACGCGGCTTTCTTCGCCAGCTCGGCCCATAGGGCCTTGACCGATTCGTCGCTGGCCTTGGGCATCACGGCCTTGAGCTGCACGAACAAATAGCCGCGTTCACCGGCCTTGTTGCGCAGGCCGTGGCCCTTGGCGCGCATGCGCTGGCCGTTCTGGCTGCCGGCCGGGACCTTGAGGTTGATCTTGCCGGTGAGGGTCGGCACCGCGACCTCGGTGCCCAGTGCCAACTCCCATGGCGCCAGGGGCAAGGTGATGATCAAGTCCTGGCCTTCGACGTCGAACTTGGGGTGCGGCGCGAAACGAATGGTCAGGTACAAGTCCCCATTGGCGCCACCACCGATTCCCGGCGCGCCCTGGCCCTTGAGGCGGATACGCTCGCCATCGGTCACGCCCAGCGGGATCTTCACGTTCAGGCTCTTGCTAGTGTTGCTCACGTGCTGGCCCGCCGCGTTGTATTGCGGCACCTGGAAGGTGACCTTCTTCGATTCGTTCGACAGGGTTTCTTCCAGGAAGATCGGTAATTCCATTTCCACGTCTTGCCCTCGACGGCCGGCGCTGCGACCTGACTGTCCGCCGCCGAAACCCGGCCCGCGATTACCGAAAATCGAACTGAAGAAGTCCGAGAAATCCCCGGTGTCCTGGCCGCCAAAACCGCCACGGCTCTGCCAGCCCGGTGGTCCCTGGAACGGCTGGCCGTGCTGGCCATACCGGCGCAGGTCGTCGTACTCGGCGCGCTTGTCGGCGCTTTTCAACGCTTCATAGGCTTCGGAGACGTCCTTGAACTTGGTCTCGGCGTCTTTCTCTTTACTCACGTCCGGGTGGTATTTGCGCGCCAGCTTGCGGTAGGCAGCCTTGATCGTGCTGTCGTCCGCCGTGGGCTCGACACCCAGGATCTTGTAATAGTCTTTGAAGTCCATCTAAGCATCACCATCCGTTATCGATGTCGCACCGCCACGCACAGCCTGCCCGGATAACCGGACAGCGGGTTGACCGACCTCAAGATTGGGACCGGGCGGCACGTCAGAAGTTTATCGGCAGCGGGTGGCGGTTCTTGCATCCGCCCTGTGCTACCGGCTCATGCCAGCAAGTTTGGGGGTATAAGAGAGTCTTTCAAGGCCCGCGTTCGAGAATTAGCAGATAACCGGCCTTCGAATCCGCGTCCCACTGGCATACACTGCGCGGCCGTTTTTTCAACTGGAACCCGAAAGACATGAAAAACGCATCCCCGGCCCGTGCCTGCGGCATCGACTTTGGCACGTCCAACTCCACCGTCGGCTGGCTGCGCCCCGGCATGGAAACGTTGATCGCGCTGGAGGACGACAAGATCACCCTGCCCTCGGTGGTCTTTTTCAATCTCGAGGAACGCCGCCCGGTGTATGGCCGCCTGGCCCTGCACGAATACCTGGAAGGCTACGAAGGCCGGTTGATGCGCTCGCTCAAGAGCCTGCTGGGCTCCAAGCTGATCAAGCACGACACCAGCGTGCTCGGCACGGCCATGCCGTTCAAGGATCTGTTGGGGTTGTTCATCGGCCAGTTGAAACAACGCGCCGAAGCCGCCGCCGGTCGGGAATTCGAAGAAGTGGTGCTGGGGCGCCCGGTGTTTTTCGTCGATGACGATGAGCTGGCCGACCAGGAAGCGGAAAACACCCTGGTGGACGTTGCCCGCACCATTGGCTTCAAGGAAGTCTCCTTCCAATACGAGCCCATCGCAGCGGCCTTCGATTATGAATCGACCATCCAAAAAGAAGAGCTGGTGCTGATCGTCGACATCGGCGGCGGGACCTCGGACTTCTCCCTGGTGCGCCTGTCGCCCGAGCGGCGCATGCATGACAACCGTCACGCTGACATCCTCGCCACCGGTGGCGTGCACATCGGCGGGACCGATTTCGACAAGCAACTCTCCCTGGCCGGCCTGATGCCGCTGTTCGGCTACGGCAGCCGCATGAAAAGCGGTGCCTACATGCCCACCAGCCACCACATGAACCTGGCGACCTGGCACACCATCAACGCGGTGTACTCGCAAAAGTCCACCCTGGCCCTGGGCAGCATGCGCTACGACATCGAAGACACCGGCGGCATCGACCGGCTGTTCAAGCTGATCGAACAGCGCGCCGGGCACTGGCTGGCGATGGAAGTGGAAGAAACCAAGATCGAGTTGACCCACACCGAGCAGCGCCATTTGCTCCTGGACCGGATCGAGCCAGGCCTGAGCGTGGACCTGAGCCGGGCCTTGTTCGAGTCGGCCATCGACGGTTTGCTGGAACGGGTACGCGGCAGCGTCACGCAACTGCTCAGCGATGCCAACGTGCGGGTCGATCAGGTCGATACGGTGTTCTTCACCGGCGGTTCCAGCGGCATCCCGGCGCTGCGCAACAGCGTCTCGGCGATGCTGCCCCAGGCGCGGCATGTGGAAGGCAATATCTTCGGCAGTATCGGCAGCGGGTTGGCGATCGAGGCGATGAAGCGGTATGGGAGCCAGGTCTGAACCAGGACCGAGGCGCCTGAATCGCGAGCAAGCTCGCTCCCACAGGGGATTGCAGTGCTCGGTTCATTGTGGGAGCGAGCTTGCTCGCGATGGGGCAGACCAGACACCCCATCTATCGGATCAAACCATCCCCACCTGCTTCAACTCACTCTTGAGATACGCATAATAAATCGGCCCCGCCACCACCCCCGGCAGGCCGAATGCGGCTTCGAACACCAGCATTGCCATGAGCAATTCCCAGGACTTGGCGCTGATCTGCCCGCCGACGAAACGGGCGTTGAGGAAGTATTCGAGCTTGTGGATCACGATCAGGTAACCCAGCGCCGCCACCGCCACCCAGATCGACAACGACAGGGCGACGATAGTGATCAGGGTGTTGGACATCAGGTTACCAATCACCGGCAGCAGCCCCAGCAGGAACGTCATCACAATCAGGGTCTTGGTCAAAGGCAACTGAATGCCGAACAGCGGCAGCACCACCGCCAGGAAAATTCCGGTGAAGAAGGTGTTGAGCAGGGAAATCTTGATCTGGGCGAAGACGATGTTGCGAAACGCCTTGACCAGCAGGTTCAGGCGATCGAACAGCGCCGCGGCCAGGGGCTTGCGCTTGGTCAGGTCGGGAATGCGCTGCAGGGCAACGATGGCCCCCAGCACCATGCCGATCAGCAAGGTCACGAACATGTGGGCAGCGTCCTTGCCCACCAGTTGCAGGTCGCTCAGGTGCTTGCTCACCCAGTCGCCGATTGCCACTCGGAACTCGGCAGCGCTGGCCGGTAGGTAGGCGTCGATGAACGGCGGCAATTGTCCACGGGCGCGGTCGACCACCGTCATGAATTTGTCCAGGGACGCGCCTGGGTTTTCTGCTTCATGGAGCAGGAAACTGAAGGCCCCGGCGAAAATCAACGAAAGCACACTGACCACCAGCGTGCCGAGCAACGCCACTGCCAGCCAGCGGGCACGGCGGCCTTCGATCAGGCGCTGCAACTGCGGGGTGAGCATGTTGACCAGTTCGAACACCAGCAGCCCGGCCAGCAGGCTCGGCAACAGGCGCAGCGGCAGCACCAGCAACAACCCACCAAAAATGATCACCCAACTGATCACCAACAACACATGACGCTGAGAAAACGTTGGCATACAGCCTCAGGACAAAACGGCGTGAAAGGATCGGCAGTCTGCCAGCGATCCGCTGGCAGCACTAGGGATTGTGTCGGCCGACCTTCGTCGCAGTTCAGGGGATATTTGTAACTATGCGCTGGCCCCATCGCGAGCAAGCTCGCTCCCACAGTAGATCGGCGTTGCCCGGTCCATTGTGGGAGCGAGCTCGCTCGCGATGGGGCCTTAGAGGTCAAACATCTACTTTTTCTTCAGGCACTCACTCATGAACGCCTTGCGGGCATCGCCCTTCAGCGCCTGCTCGGTGGCGGTGGCGTTGCAGCTCTTCATGCGCTCCTGCGGGGTAGCCTTGAGGCAATTGCTCATGAACGCCTTGCGCTCGTCGCCCTTGAGCGCCTTGGCGGTGGCGTCGGCATTGCAGGTGGTCATCTTGCTCTGCTGCGCCGTCTCGGCGAAGCCCTGGGAACACAGCAGCAAACCGATCATCAACAAAGGCACACGAAGCATCTTCATGGTGTTTCTCCTGGCTGCCACACGAGGGGGTGGCGATGGGGTGCAGTGTAGACAACGCCTGTTACACCTTCATCTGTTGGATCTCCTGTGCCTGGTCTATCGCCATCGCGAGCAAGCTCGCTCCCACAATGGACCGAGCGCTGCAGATCCCCTGTGGGAGCGAGCTTGCTCCGGGCGGCGATCCGACGATGAACGGTAACGCGGTCCAACTGGCTACACCCCGGCAGCCTTCAACCGCTCGGCATGCTCGACAAACAACCGGATCGGCTCCGCCCCCTTGCCCACCAGCCCCAGCGACTGGTTGACGATGTCGAAGTGGTCCAGCGGATAGTCGTCGCCGATGACCGTGCCCAGGTGGGAGCTGTAGCGTCCGACCAAGCCGTCGCATTGCCCCGCTTCCCGGACAAAGGTGCGGGCAAATAAACGGCACGTGCGGTTGGTGCCGTCGAACAGGTTGCGCCCTTTATCGGTGATGCCCGGCTGCAAGGTGCCGGACCATGAGTAATAGCGCACGCCATTGACCTCTTCCGGCCCCTGCCCACCCCAAGTGAGCGGCAGCCCCTGTGGAAAACGTTGGTTGAACAGCGCCACGCCAGCAGTGGTCAGGGAGACGTGGGACGCGTGGAGGTCCACCGGCAGCTTCGGCCCGCGATAGCCGGTGTCCAGCAGGCTCATCAGGGCGTTGATCAGGCGTAGCACGGCACTGAGCACGCGCCCCTTGGCGCTGTCGGCCGGGTAGTGGCGTTGCAGGTAATCAGCCAGTTCGGAGCCGTGGTTGGGGCCGGCCACCGACGTGACCGAGGCCACCAGGTCCGGGCGCTTGGCGGCGGCGTAACGGGCGGTGAGGCTGCCCTGGCTGTGGCCGATCAGGTTGACCTTCTGCGCACCGGTTTGCCGCAGGATGTCGTCGATCACCGCCAGCAACTGCTCGCCGCGCACCTCGGACGAATGCAGCGGCGATACCTTCACCGCCACCACCACGGCCCCACCGCGACGCAACGCCGAGACAATTCCATACCAGTACGGATACAGCACCAGGCGGATGAACCCGAGCATGCCCGGGACCAGCACCAGCGGGTAACGAGTGGCGCAGCGTTGCGACATGGCGACATCCTTGTGATCAAGAGGTGATCAGCATCAGTACCGATGATGACCAGTCTATGACACCCGGATGAATCCGTGGCGAGGGCGCTTGCTCCCGTCAGGCCACAGCAGTCCCTTTAGAAGGACCGCGCCAACGCCAGCAAACGCTCCTCGGCCTCGGCACAGGACAACGCAAAACTGCGCTCGGCCGACTCTTCACCTTCGGCGGCCACCACCGTCACATCGGTGATGCCGATGAACCCCAGCACCGTGCGCAACAGCGTGTCGGCGTGGTTCATGCTCTCCAGTTGGCCGCCGGGGCCAAAACCGAAATCACCGCGACTGGTCACGATCAGCGCCTTCTTGCCCAGCACCAGCGGCTCGTAGTGCGACACGCCGTTATCCAGGCTGTGATTGAACGTCAGACCGATGCGCACGACCTGGTCGATCCAGGCCTTCACGCCGCTGGGCACGCTGAAGTTGTGCATGGGCGCGGCGATCACCATGCGGTCATGGCCTTGCAGCTCCTCGACCAAGGCATCGCTCAGGGCCAGGTCCGCCTGCATGATCAACGGTCGATTCTGGGGCTCGGGGTAGAACGCCGCCGCGATAAAGGCTTCGTTGACCGGCGGTATCACCGTCCGTCCGACCTCGCGGCGGGTCAATTGGGATTGCGGGTTCGCGGCCTGCCACGCCGAAACAAACGCCTCGGCCAGGCGTCGGGAATGAGAGCGCTCGCCACGGGGACTGCCATGCACCACAAGAATCTTGCTCATCTGAATCTCCTTTTATGCGGCTACAATCAACACTGCTTGTGTGGCGCAGATTGAAGCCCGATGCTGCCAGCAGACAAATGAGCGTTAGTTCATCTGGATGAGTTAATTTCATCCGCAGCGTTTTTCAGGAGAATCCGGATGTTCGCCAACCTGCCGCTCAACGCCCTGCGCGCCTTCGAATCCGCCGCGCGGTTGCTCAGTTTCAAGGCGGCAGCGGCGGAGTTGTCGGTGACGCCTACAGCGATCTCCCACCAGATTCGAGCGCTGGAGAGTTGGCTGGGGCTGGTCCTGTTCGAACGCCTGCCCCGCCAGGTCCGCCTCACCGACGGCGGGCAACGCTTGTTCCACAGCTTGCACGGGGCTTTGCTGGAGGTAGCGCAGAGCGTCGATACCTTGCGACCGCAACGCAGCACCACCCACCTGACCCTGTCCACCACCGCCGCGTTTGCCGCCCTGTGGCTGGTGCCTCGCCTGGGGCGCTTTTATGCGCGCCACCCGAACATCAACGTGCGCCTGGACACCCATTGCGAGGTGATCGACCTGCACCAGGACGCCAGCGTCGACCTGGTGGTGCGCTACAGCCTCGACGCCTACCCGAACCTGTACGGCATGTGCCTGTTCGATGAAAGCTTCGGGGTCTATGGCTCGCCTGAACAGGTGGCCCTGGCGGCCCGGCAGCCACCGACGCTGATCAGCGTGCGCTGGCACAACTCCAAGCTGTACGCCCATGGTTGGGATGCCTGGTGCGCCCAGGCCGGGGAAACCTGGCTCACCCGTCAGCCGTGCATCCGCGAGTACGACGAGGAGCATTACGCCTTGCAAGCCGCGATCGCCGGGCAGGGCCTGGTGCTGGCGAGCAATATCCTCGCTTCGCAAAGCATCGCCAGCGGCTTGCTGGTGGGCTATCGCCCGGACGTCCAGGTCAGCGGCGCCGGCTATAGCGCCCTGTGCGTCCCGGGCCGCGAACGCCATCCGCCGGTGCGGGCGTTCTTCCAGTGGTTGGGGGAGGAGGCACGACTGTCCGGTTATGCGCTGAAAAATTCAGTAAAACTTTTTCAAGACCGCGTCACTCACATTTAGAGTGATCGCGCCAGCAGAGCGTGACGCCTCAACCGGATCAGCCTCCAGGAGAACGAGATGAGCGACATGCACTTATCCGATGTAACCACCCTGCGCGAACGGGCACGGCAAAACGTGCAGAACGGCGCCGTGACCGAAGGCTACGGCGCCGATCGCCAGGAGGTCATCCGCCTGCTCAACGAAGCGCTGGCCACCGAACTGGTTTGCGTGTTGCGCTACAAGCGCCACTACTTCATGGCCACCGGTCTCAAGGCCAGCGTGGCCGCCAGTGAGTTCCTCGAGCATGCGAACCAGGAAGCCGAACACGCCGACACACTCGCCGAGCGCATCGTGCAGTTGGGCGGCGAGCCGGAGTTCAACCCCGACCTGTTGACCCGCAATTCCCACGCCCAGTACATAGCGGGCAACACCCTCAAGGAAATGGTGTACGAGGACCTGGTGGCCGAACGGATCGCCATCGACAGCTACCGGGAAATCATCCAATACATTGGCGAAAAAGACCCGACCACCCGGCGCATCTTCGAAGACATCCTGGCCCAGGAAGAAGAGCATGCCGATGACATGGCCGATATCCTGGCTGATCTCTGATACCGCCATCGCGAGCAGGCTCGCTCCCACAGGGGACCGCATTCTTCCTGAAGAAACTCGGTCGAATGTGGGAGCGAGCCTGCTCGCGATGGGGCCGGCAGTATCACTGCAAGGCTCGGCTACCGGGTAGGCTTGACCGTCACCGGCGCCTTGCCCGCCTTCATCTGTTCCAACAGCGGCGCGCACTGGTTCGGCTCTCCGCCGCTGGGCGCCACCAGCGCCAGCAACCCGGCCGCCGGCGCGGCGATCACGCCCAACGCCACCATCCCGGCACCGCGCAGCATCAGGGGTACGGCCTTGACCCCGGCGGCGGGCTTGGCGAACGTGCCCCGCACATACAAGGGTGAACGCAGGGAAATCAGGCGCCAACCCTTGGACTCGGGGGTGATGGTCAGGTCCAATTGTTCACTCGCCATGTTCGCCGTGCCGTCGATGTAGATGATCGCGTTCTCGGTGTCGAACACGAACAGGCGCGTGGTCGCCAGGCCCGTCTTGATGTCGAAGTCGGCTGCCGCGCAGTTGATCTTTACTTCCTTGTCGCCAAAGATTTTCCCTACCACGTAGTTACCAACGTTCAGTCCCGCCAGCTCCATCAATTCCCGACTGATGGCGCCATCGTTGATGAGCATTTTCAGCGTACCGTTGGAGGTGCCCAGCAACGCCGCCACCGAATTGCCGCGCCCGGCGATGTCGGCATCGCCATTCAATTCGCCGAAGCTGGTTTTCATCGGCTCGAAACCCGGGAACAGCTGCTTGAGCTTGAACCCCCGTGCCGTCAGCTTCGCCTGGCCTTCCAGCGGCCGGGTGCGCCCGTTGAGGCGGATCTGCGCATCGAGGCGGCCACCGGCCACACCGAAACGCAGGGGCTCAAGACTCAACTGCCCGTCGTTGAGCACCAGATGGGTGTACAGGTCGGTGAACGGCAGCTGCTCGCTATGGACAATGCGTTTGCCGGTGAACTCCACATCGGCGTCCATCACGCGCCAACGCTCGGTGCGAAACTCTTCTACGGGCAAGACCTTGCCGGTCGGCTGTTTGCTGGCGCCGCCGCGAGCCTTTTGCTCGGTGTTGGAGTCAGCACCAATCAACGGCGCCAAGTCGCTGAACAGCAGTTGATTGGAGACCAGCGCGCCACTGAGTTTCGGCCGCGGCTGGCTGGCGACGTAAGCCAGGTCGCCATGGATATCGCTGTCGCCGATCTTGCCGTTGAACCCCTCATAGCGAAACAGCGCTCCACCCGGCTCATGCAGTTTGGCGATCAAGCGGCCATCGGTGGCGTAAGGCGGTGAGTCCGGCAGGGTCACGCCGGTCAGTGGGTAGAGATTGGCGAGGCTGTTGCCCGCCAGTTTCAGGCGCAAATCCAGCGCCCCGAGGTTCAGCGGGTCGATGAGGGTGCCGGCCAGCTCGACACGTGTGTCACCGATCTTCGCCTGGGCCTGGAGTGGAAAAGGTCGTGACGCATCCTTCAGTGCCAGCAAACCACCGACCTTGCCGGAGCCGGTCAGGTTTTGCCCGTGATACTGCCCGTTGACCTTGAAGGCGAACGCGTAGTCCTGTGGCGTCGCGCCTTGGCCCTGGGCTTTTTTTGCGGCTTTGTCACCGACGATATCGCTGAACGGAATGGGTTTGCCCAACGGGTCGATCAACAGGTCGAGGCGGGTCTTGAGTGTCTGGTCGTCAAGGGTGACGTGCCCCTTGTCGAAACCAATGGCACCAATGTCCACCACCCAGCTGGACGGCTCGGCGTCCGGGTCTTTCGGATCGAATTGGAAGGTCCAGTTGGCGCGCCCGTCCGCCAGGCGCTGCAGATTGGCGTTGGGCTCCGTCAAGTCGATGCGGGGAATCGCCACTCGCCGGGCCAGCAAGGCCAGGGGCGAAACGCGCAGCTCGACACGCTTGAGCGTGACCATTTGCGGCGTTTTCGACCAATCCGGGTTACCCAGGCTCAAGTCTTCGGCCACCACATGGGGCCACGGCAACCAGGCGCGCCAGCCACCTTCTTCCGGCTCACGCTGCCAGATCACCGCCAGGTTGCCGTTGATGGCGAAGGGACGATGCAATTCCTCGGAAACCTTGGCGTTGAGCGAGGGCTTGATGCGGTTCCAGTTGAAGAAAGCGATGACCAGTACCAACACCGCCAGCAAGACAACAAGGCTGGCAAAGCTCCAGGCGAGAATTTTCGAGGTGCGCGTCATGCACAAGGCTCCTGATGACAAGTCAGCATCCGCAACCGCGGCGCTGTTTTAAATACGAACCTGCACCGGTTCGTCATGAAGGGTTGGACTGGCGAAACGGCCAACAGGTGCCGATGAACGGCACAAAAAGATGCCAGGATTCTGACTGATCGGCCAACAAACTGTTACCGCCCCCGCACATTTGCGAGGCAGCGATGGGTACAAAATACCCACCACGGTGCAAAACAGCACCTCGGAAACGCCCGTTCTAGAGCCTTCGCTGCGAACAATCAATTCCGTTGATTATTACCATTGCGTTTATGAACTTTTATATCGACTTATCGAGAGTAGCATTGCCCTCGTACCCACTTTATCGCCCTCCCAAGGAGCAACGATCATGAAACGCCAATTACTGATGAGCCTGTCCCTTTCACTGCTGGCCTCTACTGCCTTCGCACTGCCAGCTTCCGAACAAGCCACGCCACAGGTCAAGGACAGCCACTCTGTCTACAGCCAGACGGTTGCCGAAGGTGGACGTGATCGCCTGGAAGAAAAAGGCCTGGCCGAAGACGGTTATGACCGTACCAAGCAGAGCGATACCGTGGCAGCTGACGGTTCCGACCGCACCCCAGGCCAAACCCTGGCAGCCGATGGTTCCGACCGCACTCCAGGCCAAACCCTGGCAGCCGATGGTTCCGACCGCACTCCAGGCCAAACCTTGGCAGCCGATGGTTCCGACCGCACTCCAGGCCAAACCTTGGCAGCCGATGGTTCCGACCGCACTCCAGGCCAAACCTTGGCAGCCGATGGTTCCGACCGCACTCCAGGCCAAACCCTCGCCGAAGGTGGTGGTGATCGTGTGATCGAACGCAACAGCACCGTGAGCTGAGCCCATGGTGGCCCAGAAAAAAGCCCGATTCCTGCAATCGGGCTTTTGACTTTTCAAGCCCTTCGTTTTCCCCGCCCGATCCCCCTCTACCGTTCGACGTCGGCAAAGCCGATTTGCTAGAGTGCACCGCTCCCGTGAATCAGAAGCCAGCCTTGCGATGCTGCCCCGCGCCGAACAGAAACAACAGACACGTATTGCCCTGATGGACGCAGCCCGTCATTTGATGGAGTGCGGCCGGGGATTCGGTAGCCTGAGCCTGCGGGAAGTCGCCAGGACGGCGGGCATCGTGCCCACCGGGTTCTACCGGCACTTCGAGGACATGGACCAACTGGGCCTGGCACTGGTCAGCGAAGTCGGCCAGACCTTCCGCGAAACCATCCGCCTGGTCCGCCACAACGAATTCGTCATGGGTGGCATCATCGATGCGTCGGTACGGATCTTTCTCGATGTGGTTCAAGTCAACCGATCCCAATTCCTGTTCCTGGCCCGCGAGCAATACGGCGGCTCCCTGCCGGTGCGCCAGGCCATTGCTCAATTGCGCGAAGACATCAGCTCGGACCTGGCCGCCGACCTGGCGTTGATGCCCAAGCTGCAGCACCTGGACCTGGCCGCCCTGGGCGTGATGGCCGATCTTATCGTCAAGAGCGTATTCGCCACCCTGCCGGACATCATCGACCCGCCCGCCCAAGCCCTCCCCGAACACCTCACGCCCCAGGCGAAGATTACCCAGCAACTGCGATTCATCTTCATTGGCCTCAAGCATTGGCAAGGGTTGGGCAGTACCGAATAACTATCAACGTGCCTCCTCTGTGGGAGCGAGCCTGCTCGCGAAAGCGGTGTATCAGCCCCTGATTGCTCATCTGACATACCGCCTCCCGAAGAACCGCCTGGGAGATGTGGCAATTTCTGTAGGAACTGCCGCCCGCTGTGATCTTTCGGTCCTCTTCCCCCGCCAAACCCTCGGACATTTCCTTCAACACGCCGGGCTGTTCATGAACTAGGCACCCTGGTTTCGTGCCGCTAACCTTGGTTCGTCATCGCAAAAAAAAACGGTGACACGGACGTGCAAGTCCGGATTGGTACGCAATTGGTCATGGCTATTGACCGAGCATTTTTTTATGCTCGCGTCCGTCATGGCGATTGTGCGTGGGAGACCTTCGGGTCTGCCGGGGGTACCAGCCGGTCTTGCACACCTACGCACAGTTGCCACCTCTTCGAATGCAAGCGAAAGGATGTCGACCCCAACTCTGGTACATAGATATGTTCAAGGTCACTCCAAATCCGCCAAAAAGCGGCCACAAATCCCGCGTCCAAGCGCAGGAAGAAAAAAAGCTCGATGACGCGGCCACCCGCGCCCTCGACTACTACCTCAAGCCCAAGCCCGCCTCACCGCCCGAACCCGATAAAAACCAGCTCTTCATCGTGTCCCCACACATCGACACCGAGACCCTGCTCGCCAACGCTTCCGAAGACCTGCTCTCCATCAGCACCATCGCCGCCGACCTGGCTGACGACGTGGATGACTCACGCCGCTGTGTCGCCCTGGCGATCAGTCGCATGGCCGATGGGGTGCAGTTGCTGGTCGAGCGGGCGTTGGATCATTTGGAAGCCAAGGAGATGGCGGCGCCTGGTGCCAAGGGGTAGCGCCTTGCTTTGATGCAAGCTGGGCCGACGCCATCGCGAGCAGGCTCGCTCCCACAGGGTTCTGAGTCGAACCGAATCTCAAGCTCAACACCAATCCATTGTGGGAGCGAGCCTGCTCGCGATAGCGGTGTATCAGCCCCCTGATTGCTCATCTGACACACCGCCTCCCGAAGAACCGCCTGGGAGATGTGGCAATTTCTGTAGGAGCTGCGGACGGCTGCGATCTTTTGGTGCTTTTCCCCGCCAAACCCTCGGACATTTCCTTCAACACGCCGGGCTGTTCATGAACTAGGCAGCGCTTTCGAGCGCCGCTAACCTCTGTTCGTCATCGCAAAAACGGTGATACGGACGTGCAAGTCCGATCCAGGAACGCATTCGTTATGGCTATTCGCCGAGCATTTTTTTATGCTCGCCGACTGTTATGGCGGCTGCGCGTGGGAGACCTTCGGGTCTGCCGGGTTCCTGGACCGGTCTTGCACACCTACGTACAGCTGCCACCCATTTTTCGACGTGCAATCGGAGGGTGCCGGCTCCACTTCCAGGAATTTTCACTATGTTCAAAGCAACTCCGAATCCCCCGCAAAGCGGCCACAAATCTCGCGTCCAAGCGCAGGAAGAAAAAAAGCTCGATGACGCCGCCACCCGCGCCCTCGACTACTACCTCAAGCCCAAGCCCGCCTCACCGCCCGAACCCGATAAAAACCAGCTCTTCATCGTGTCCCCCCACATCGACACCGAGACCCTGCTCGCCAACGCTTCCGAAGACCTGCTCTCCATCAGCACCATCGCCGCCGACCTGGCTGACGACGTGGATGACTCACGCCGCTGTGTCGCCCTGGCGATCAGTCGCATGGCCGATGGGGTGCAGTTGCTGGTCGAGCGGGCGTTGGATCATTTGGAAGCCAAGGAGATGGCGGCGCCTGGTGCCAAGGGGTAGCGCCTTGCTTTGATGCAAGCTGGGCCGACGCCATCGCGAGCA
>NZ_JBIXJT010000016.1:0-144933 GCF_052871455.1 Pseudomonas sp. LARHCG127 | reverse complement strand
CCATATAACACCCAAGCAATTTGCTGACTCGAAAGAGCACCAGATTGCGGTGTGTGAAGACGAAACGAACCGAAAGTTCGAATCTCACAAAACACTGAAAGCTGTCACATACCCAATTTGCTGAAGCGAGGCCACCAGGCCACGATTCGGTACCTGAATTTCTTGACGACCATAGAGCATTGGAACCACCTGATCCCATCCCGAACTCAGCAGTGAAACGATGCATCGCCGATGGTAGTGTGGGGTTTCCCCATGTGAGAGTAGGTCATCGTCAAGATTAAATTCCGAAACCCCTATCTGCTGATGCAGGTAGGGGTTTTGTTTTGCCCGCAGGAAAGTTCTTACGACAAGCTCGGACTGCTCCCGGCTGTCACAGTCCCCCGACAGTGCTAAGGTTCTGCCCTAGCTTTTGCATTTTCAAGGATGCCTTTCATGCCGGACGCAACGTCCCTCAGCCCTGCTTTCATGGTGGTTCACGGGAATCGCCTTGATGAATTGCGCAGCCTGGTGATCAGCCTGATGCGGCGCTATCCGCTGGCTCCCCTTGAAAATGAAATCGCGCTGGTACAGAGCAATGGTATTGCCCAATGGCTCAAGCTCGCACTGGCTGAAGACCCGGAAGATGATGATTCCGGCGGCTGCGGTATCGCGGCGGCTATTGATGTGCAACTGCCAGGCAGCTTCATGTGGCAGCTCTATCGAATGGTCCTAGGGCGTGATGAGATTCCGGCCAAGTCGCTGTTGGACAAGGCTCCGCTAACCTGGCGCCTGATGCGCCTGTTGCCGCAGCTTATCGAGCAGCCGCATTTCGAACCTCTACGACGATTCCTTACCCACGACACCGACTTGCGCAAGCGCTATCAACTGTCCGAGCGCCTTGCCGATCTGTTCGACCAGTACCAGGTGTACCGGGCCGACTGGCTCGAGGACTGGGCTGAGGGTCGACACCAGACCCGAAATGTCCGAGGTGAAATCAAGCCGCTCGCGCCGGCGAATTGCTGGCAAGCGGAACTGTGGCGAGCCTTGTTGCTGGATGTGGGGGAACAAGGCATGGCGCAAAGCCGCGCAGGCGTCCACCAGCGCTACATCGAACGTATCAACAATCTGGAAGCAGCTCCGAAAGGCTTGCCCGCGCGAGTCATCGTGTTCGGTATTTCCTCGTTGCCTGCCCAAGTCCTCGAGGCGCTCGCCGGTCTTTCCCGGTTCAGCCAGGTTCTACTCTGCGTGCATAACCCGTGTCGCCACCATTGGGCGGACATCGTTGCCGACAAGGACTTGCTACGTCATCAATACAAGCGCCAGGCACGCAAGACCGGCATGCCCGCCGTCCTCGATCCACAAATCCTGCATCAACATGCCCATCCGTTATTGGCCGCCTGGGGCAAGCAGGGGCGCGACTATATCAACCTGCTCGACAGCTACGATGACCCCAACAGCTATCGCGCTGTATTTCGCGACGGGCGCATCGACCTGTTCACTGATGGGACCCCGACGACCCTTCTCAGCCAGTTGCAGGATGACATCCTGGAACTCCGTCCCCTGAATGAAACCCGGGAACACTGGCCCGTCGTCGACACGGAACGAGACGGCTCGATCCGTTTTCATGTGGCCCACGGCGCCCAGCGTGAAGTGGAAATTCTCCATGACCAGTTGCTGGCCCATTTCAGTGCGGATCCGACATTGCGCCCACGGGATATCATCGTCATGGTCCCGGACATCGACAGTTATGCGCCACACATTCGCGCGGTGTTCGGCCAGCTCGACAGGAGCGACCCGCGTTTCATTCCATTCACACTGACCGACCAGGGCCAGCGCGGACGTGATCCACTGCTGATCGCCGTCGAGCATTTGCTCAAGCTGCCGGACAGTCGTTTCCCGGTCAGCGAAATCCTCGATCTGCTGGATGTCCCGGCGTTGCGCGAACGGTTTGGTATCGATGAGGCCGACCTGCCGACATTGCATCGTTGGATCGAAGGGGCGGGGATTCGCTGGGGAATGAGTGCCGAACACCGCGCCGGGTTGGGCTTGCCCGCGGAGCTTGAGCAGAACAGCTGGCATTTCGGCTTGCGGCGCATGTTGCTGGGGTACGCCGTCGGCAGCTCGCAGGCCTATGACGGCATCGAACCCTATGACGAGATCGGTGGCCTGGACGCGGCGCTGATCGGTCCGCTGGTTGCTTTGCTGGATGCCTTGGAAGTCGCCCACCAGGAACTCACCCAGCCAGCATCGCCGCAGCAATGGGGTTCGCGTCTGCACGATCTGATGCGGTTGTTCTTCCAGGCGAGTAACGAGCATGACGACTATCTGCTGGCCCAACTCGAGGACTTGCGTGAAACCTGGCTGGAAACCTGTGAGTCGGTAGGGCTGCACGATGAACTGCCGCTGACGGTGGTGCGTGAAGCGTGGTTGGCCGGGCTGGATCAGGGGCGACTGTCCCAACGCTTCCTGGCCGGAGCCGTCAATTTCTGCACCTTGATGCCAATGCGTGCGATCCCCTTCAAGTTGGTGTGCCTGCTGGGGATGAATGATGGTGATTACCCAAGAGCCCAACCGCCTTTGGATTTCGATCTGATGGGCGGCGACTATCGCCCGGGCGATCGTTCTCGCCGTGAGGACGACCGTTACCTGTTGTTGGAAGCGCTGCTGTCGGCCCGGGAAAAGCTCTATATCAGTTGGGTGGGACGCAGTATCCGCGATAACAGCGAGCGGCCGGCATCGGTGTTGATCGGCCAACTGCGCGATCATCTCGCCAGTGGCTGGCGGTTGGCCGATGACAGCAAGTCCCTCCTCGATGCCCTGACTCAGGAGCATCCGCTGCAACCGTTCAGCGCGCGTTATTTCCATCAAGGAGACGAGCTGTTCAGTTACGCGAGCGAATGGCGAATGCTCCACGACATCTCCGATGACACTGACAAAACTCAGGTGCTGGAACCCTACGTCCAGGAGGAGCCCTTGGGCCTTGGTCAGTTGCAGGACTTCCTGCGCAACCCCGTCCGCCATTTCTTCAGCCAGCGGCTGAAAGTGTTCTTCGACGCCATCGAAGCACCTCTGGCCGATGACGAACCTTTCGTGCTCGACGCACTGCAACGCTACACCCTGAGCGACAGCCTGCTCGAGGCCGCCCTGGTACGCCTGGACCAGCCGGACCTGGCCTTGGCCGCCCATGCCCAGAGGCTCCAGAACAGCGGGCTGTTGCCGATGGCCGGGTTCGGTGAGTGCATGCAGCGCGAATTGATCGAACCCTTGCCGGATCTGCTCCAGCGCTACCAACAGCTTCTGGCGTTGTGGCCCACACCGCTGACCAGTGCTGTGCCGGTCAGCCTGCAACTGCAAGGAGTGAGTGTCGAAGGGTGGCTCAGTGGCCTACACCAACGCTCCGACGGTGCGGTTCTCGCCATCACCGCCATACCCAACAGCATCGGCTCCACCAAGACCCGCAAGTGGCATCGCCTGATACGGCCCTGGGTCAATCATCTCGTGGCCTGCGCTAACGGCTTGTCGTTGACCACGGCGCTGGTGGCCAGTGATGACAGCTTGCTGTTGCCACCTTTTGAAGAGCCCGCCGCAAAAAAAATGCTTGGCGACCTATTGCAGGCCTGGCAGGCCGGTATGCGCCAGCCGCTACCGATCGCGGTGAAGACGGCGTTCGCCTGGCTCGGCCAGAGTGATCCGCTCAAGGCCGAAGCTGCGGCGCGCAAAGCCTATGAGGGCGACGGACAGACGTTCGAGGGCGAGCGGCGGGAAAACCCGGCCTTGGCTCGACAGTTTCCTGATTTCGCGGCCTTGATGGCTGACGAAACATTCCCCGACTGGTGCGATGCGCTTTACCGACCATTGCTCGAAGCCCCGTGGCGTTCATTGGTCAGCGAGGAGACCCGTTCATGAGTCAGCAGGCACCATTGGCCCTGGCTTTCCCGCTGCGGGGCAGCCAACTGATCGAGGCCAGCGCCGGTACCGGCAAGACCTTCACCATTTCGGCGCTGTACCTGCGCCTGGTGCTAGGGCACGGCGGTTCGGCGTCCGGTTTTGGCCGCGAGTTGCTTCCGCCGCAAATCCTGGTCGTGACCTTTACGGACGCCGCCACCAAGGAGTTGCGTGAACGAATTCGCACCCGTCTGGCCGAAGCCGCACGTTTCTTTCGCGATGAGATTCCAGCTCCGGATTCACTGATCGGCGCATTGCGCGATGAATTCAGTGCCGAGCAATGGCCAGGTTGTGCGAATCGGCTGGACATCGCCGCGCAGTGGATGGACGAAGCGGCCGTCTCGACCATCCATAGCTGGTGCCAGCGCATGTTGCGTGAGCATGCCTTCGACAGCGGCAGCCTGTTCACCCAGACCCTGGAAACCGACCACAGCGAATTGCTGGGCGAGGTATTGCGCGATTATTGGCGGCTGTTCTGCTATTCGATGCAAGGCGAGGCGTTGAACTGGGTGCGTACCCATTGGGGAGGTCCAGCGGCGCTGTTGCCACGGGTGAGGGGGTTGTTTTCCAGCGAGCCTGGCGACGCTGACGGGCTTGAGCCTGCCGAGCTAATCGCCGCTTCGTTGCAGGAGCGCAGTGCCGCCTTGCTCGATCTCAAGGCGCCGTGGCGGCAATGGGCCGTGGAACTGTTGGAGATCTGCCAGCAAGGCGTCGCCAGCAAGTCTGTTGATGGACGCAAGATGCAGGCGCGTTACTTCGAACCGTGGTTTCAGAAAATCACCGCCTGGGTCGATGACGAAAGCCACGAGCTGCTGGATATCGGCACCGGGTTCACACGCCTGACGCCCGAGGGCATGGCCGAAGCCTGGAAAGGCGAAGTGCCCAACCATCCCGGGCTGGAGGCCATGGCCGGTCTCAAGGCCAACCTGGATGCGTTGCCCACCCCTGATGCCGCCGTGCTGCAGCATGCCGCGCAATGGGTCGGGACGCGTTTCGAAGCGGAGAAACGTCGCCGCGCCGAAATGGGCTTCGACGACATGCTGCTGCGTCTCGACGCGGCGTTGCAGGCCGACGGGGGCGAGCGCCTGGCGAGCCTGATCCGCGAGCAGTTTCCGGTGGCGCTGATCGATGAATTCCAGGACACCGACCCGGTTCAGTACCGGATCTTCGAAAGCATCTACCGTATTGAAGACAACGACCCCGGGACCGGACTTTTCCTGATCGGCGATCCGAAGCAAGCGATCTACGCCTTTCGCGGTGCCGACATCTACACCTACCTGCGCGCTCGCGAGGCCACGGCCGGCAGGTTGCATACGCTGGGCACGAACTTCCGTTCCAGTCATGCCATGGTGGGGGCGGTTAACCATATTTTCCAGAAGGCCGAGTCCCGCCCGAAGGGGCGTGGGGCCTTTCTGTTCCGTGAGCCTTCGGGTGATAACCCGGTGCCGTTCCTGTCCGTTGAGTCCCAGGGCCGCAAGGAGTCCCTACAGGTGGCAGGGCACGCCGTTGCGGCGCTGAACATCTGGCACCTGTCGTCGGACCAGCCGCTCTCCGGTGCGGTGTATCGGCAATCCATGGCAGCCGCCTGCGCCAGTGAGATCACGGCATTGCTCAACGGTGGGCAGTCGGGGCGCGACGGCTTCACCGTCGATGGCGAAACGCTGCGCGGGTTGCGCCCGGCGGATATCGCTATCCTGGTGCGCGACGGTAAAGAGGCGCAGGCCGTGCGCGACGAGTTGTCCACGCGGGGCGTGCGCAGTGTCTATCTATCCGACAAGGATTCGGTCTTTGCTTCGCAAGAGGCGCGGGATTTGCTGACCTGGCTCAAGGCCTGCGCCGAGCCGGATGTGGAGCGACCGCTACGGGCAGCGCTGGCCAGCATCACGTTGAACCTGCCGCTGACGGAGCTGGAGCGTCTCAATCAGGATGAGCTGGCCTGGGAAGCCCGGGTCATGCAGTTTCGCGGTTATCGCACGGTCTGGCGCAGCCAGGGCGTGCTGCCGATGTTGCGGCGTCTGCTGCATGATTTCGAATTGCCCCAGGCCCTGATGACGCGCAGCGATGGCGAGCGGGTGCTGACCAACTTGCTGCACCTGTGCGAACTGTTGCAGCAGGCCGCCGGCGAGCTGGATGGCGAACAAGCCTTGATCCGGCATTTGTCCGAGCACCTGGCCTTATCCGGACAGGCGGGAGAAGAGCAGATCCTGCGTCTGGAAAGCGATGAGCAGTTGGTCAAGGTGGTCACGATCCACAAGTCCAAGGGGCTTGAATATCCGTTGGTTTTCCTGCCCTTCATCTGTTCGACGAAACCGGTGGATGGCAGTCGATTGCCGTTGCATTACCACGACGAGGCCAACAAGGCGCAGATCAGTCTCAAGCCCACCGCCGAATTGATCGCCAAGGCCGATGATGAGCGACTGGCCGAGGATCTGCGGCTGCTCTACGTGGCACTGACCCGCGCACAACATGCCTGCTGGCTGGGTGTCGCGGACCTCAAACGGGGCAATAACAACAGCTCGATCCTGCATGTGTCCGCGCTGGGTTATCTGTTGGGCGGAGGTGCGCCGTTGACCGATACGGTGGAGCTGAGGCGTTGGCTGGAAGACCTGCAACACGGCAGCGTCGCGGTGAACTGCCAGCCCATGCCCGAAGCTACTGACGAGCACTATCGGCCGCCACGCAACGACGCCGTGTTGCTCGAGCCCTTGGTGCCCTTGCGAAAAGCCAGCGAAAATTGGTGGATCGCCTCCTACAGCGCCTTGCGCATCGGCGAAAGCCTGAGCGAAGGCAGCGATACCGCGCCGGAGAATCCACAGGCCCAGAAACTGTTCGACGATGAGCGTCTTGACCCGGACGCGCCCAGGGAGACGATCGCCGTCGGTGGCGACATCCACCGCTTTCCCCGCGGCCCCGGTCCCGGCACTTTTCTCCATGGCCTGCTGGAGTGGGCTGCCGGGGAAGGGTTTTCATCCGCGCCGGCAGATATCGAGGATGCCATTGCCCGACGCTGCAATCGCCGAGGTTGGAAAGGCTGGATCACCACGCTGAGCGACTGGCTGCAGCACTTGATCAAAATGCCCATGCCCGTCGGCAGCGACCAAGCGCCGGTGGTGCTCGAACAACTGACCCGGTTCCAGGTCGAGATGGAGTTCTGGTTCGCCAGCCACAAGGTCGATGTGCAAAAGCTCGATCAACTGGTTTGCCGGTTCACCCATGGCGGTGTCGCCCGCGTTGCGGCGGAGCCGGTGCTGCTCAACGGCATGTTCAAGGGCTTCATCGATTTGACGTTCGAGCACGACGGCCGGTACTACGTGGCCGATTACAAGTCCAACTGGCTGGGTGTCGATGACATGGCCTACACCGTACAGGCCATGGAACAGTCGATCCTGGACCATCGCTACGACCTGCAATACGTGCTGTACCTGTTGGCCCTGCATCGCCAGCTCAAGGCTCGGCTTCCCGATTATGACTACGACCGGCACGTCGGCGGCGCGCTGTACCTGTTCCTTCGTGGGACCCGCTCGACCAGCCAGGGCGTGTATTTCACCAAGCCGCCACGGGCCTTGATCGAGCAACTGGATCGGCTGTTCCAAGGGGCGCCCGAACCCAAGGCTGAGCCGGCGTGGGTACAGGGAGAATTGCTATGAGTCGTTCCTTTGCCGACCTGCTGCCCAAGGCGTCCGACGATGAAAGCCTGGTTGACCTGGCGCCTTTGAGCCGTGCGCAGGACCTGCTGTTGTTGCTGACGCGCTGGGTCGAGCGCGGCTGGCTGCGTGCCCTGGACAAGGCCTTCGTGGCGTTCCTCCATGAACTGGCGCCCGACGATGATCCATTGGTCCTGCTCGCCGCTGCGCTGACCAGCCATCAACTGGGTCATGGGCACGTTTGCCTGGATATATTCGAGACCCTCAAGGAACCGGACTTTGCCCTGTCGCTGCCCCCCGAGGGTGATCCGCAGACAGGCGCGATGCTGCTGCCCTCGCAAATATTGCAGACGCTCGACGGCGCCCATTGGTGCAAGGCCCTGGCGTCCAGTCGGCTGGTGGCCTTGGCTGTGGACGAGAGCGAAGAGGCGCAGCAACGTCCATTGGTACTGTCTGGCAAGCGTCTTTATCTGCGTCGCTACTGGGGGTATGAACGGCGGATCGACGAGGCGTTGCGCCAACGATTGGTCGAGCAGGAAGCGGCGCCCGGTGACCTGCGCGAGCGTTTGGACGGGCTGTTCGGGCCGGCCAATGCCAGCGGTCCGATCGATTGGCAGAAACTGGCCTGCGCGCTAGCGACCCGTGGGGCCTTCAGCATCGTGACCGGCGGCCCGGGCACCGGCAAGACCACCACCGTTGTGCGTCTGCTGGCCCTGTTGCAAGCTCCGGCCGTCGAGGCCGGGAAGCCGCTGCGGATTCGCCTGGCTGCGCCCACGGGCAAGGCGGCGGCGCGCCTGACCGAGTCCATCAGCCAGCAAGTCCGGACCCTGGATGTGGATGAGGCTGTGCGCGAACGTATTCCCTGCGACGTCACGACGGTCCATCGATTGCTAGGCAGTCGTCCCGGCACTCGGCATTTTCGTCACCATGCAGGCAATCGCTTGCCGCTGGATGTGCTGGTGGTCGATGAAGCGTCGATGATCGACCTGGAGATGATGGCCAATCTGCTGGACGCACTGCCGGCCCATGCACGGTTGGTGTTGCTGGGGGACAAGGACCAGTTGGCCTCGGTGGAAGCCGGTGCGGTGCTGGGGGATTTGTGTCGAGACGCCGAGGACGGCTGGTACAGCCCCCAGACCCGTGCCTGGCTGGAGTCGGTCAGTGGGGAAAACCTGGCGGCCAGCGACCTGCAGCAAGACCTCAATGGCACTCATCCCCTGGCGCAGCAAGTAGTCATGCTCAGGCATTCCCGGCGCTTCGGAGAAGGCAGTGGGATCGGTCAGCTCGCTCGTTCGGTCAACCAGCAACAGCCGGAAAAAGCCCGGCAATTATTGGATAACGGGCAGTACGTCGATTTGTTTTCCTTGAAATTGGCAGGTGAACACGACACGAAGCTGGAAAAACTGTCACTCGACGGCAAGCCAGAAGGACCCAAGGGTTATCGGCATTACCTGAGCCTGCTGCGGCAGCGCCGTCCGGCCATTTCTCAGCCATTGGAAGACCATTGCTGGGCCGATTGGGCCCGTGAGGTCCTGGCGGCCTTCGACGAATTCCAATTGCTTTGCGCGGTGCGCAAAGGCCCGTGGGGCGTCGAAGGATTGAACCAGCGAATCACCGCGGCATTGCTCAAGGCCCGCCTTATCGATAGCGATCACCAGTGGTACGAAGGCCGTCCGGTACTGATGACTCGTAACGACTATGGGCTGGGGTTGATGAACGGTGATATCGGCATTGCCCTCAAGCTCCCCGAGCGTGACGGGCCGGATGCCGGCAAACAGGTCCTGCGGGTCGCTTTCCCGCGCAATGACGGCCAAGGTGGCGTGCGTTTCGTCCTGCCCAGCCGCCTGAATGACGTGGAAACCGTGTATGCCATGACGGTGCACAAATCCCAGGGCTCGGAATTCACCCATACCGCGTTGATCCTTCCGGATGCGCTCAACCCGGTCTTGACCAAGGAATTGGTGTACACCGCCATTACCCGGGGCAAGCAATGGTTCAGCCTGATCGAACCGCGGGCGGGGGTCTTCGAAGAGGCGGTCGGGCGCAAGGTCAAGCGCTTGAGCGGTTTGATGCTGGTGTTGGAGCAGGCTGACTGAATCATTGGCTTTCAAGGATTCATGTCCTTCTGGCAACCTGGCCTGTTTCGCTTTCAAGCCTGCGTAACACGCTGTCTCGCTGGCTTTTTGGCACTGTGCTATCGTTCCGGCACTTATCGTCTGGATCAAGAGATTTTCCATGGAAGTGCCTGTAGGGGAGGCAGTGCGCAGCAAGGGCTGGGGGCATGTTCTGCTTGCCGGCCTTTTGTGTTTGCTGCTGCCTGTCGCGGTTGCCCAGGAGCAGGCCTCCACGACCCAGGCCGAGCAGCGGGCCGAAGCGGTGACCCAAGTGGTCTTGGGCATTCTCAGTTATGCCCGCTGGCCGGTGGAACCCACTCAACTGCAACTGTGCATCGTCGGGCCGACCCAATACACCGACGATCTGGTCAAGGGCACCACCCAGGCCACGGGGCGGCCGGTAATAGTGCAGCGGTTGTTGGCCGATCATCCCAATATCGCCACTGAGTGCAACGCGGTCTACGTCGGCAGGCTGACCAACGATGAGCACACCCGTCTGTTTGCGTCCTTGATCGGCAAGCCCGTGTTGAGCATCAGTGAGGGCGGCGACCAGTGCACCGTGGGTAGCCTGTTCTGCCTGCGGGTAGGTGATGAACAAGTGTCTTTCGAGGTCAACCTCGATTCCGTGGCACGTAGTGGCGTGCGCATCCATCCGAGTGTGCTGCAGCTTTCCCGCCGCAGGTCCGCAACCCCATGAAGCAGAGCAAACCAAGGGTCCGTCCCACCCTGGGCTCGGTCATCGGTCGCGGTCATCTGATCGTCGCATTGGTGGCCATTACCATGGCCAGTGTGTCCCTGACCTTGCTCGGGCTGTTGGCGCTGCGAGTCTATGCGGATCACAACCTGCACTTGATCGCCCGTTCGATCAACTACACCGTGGAGGCCGCCGTGGTCTTCGATGATTCGGCCGCGGCCACCGAGGCACTGGCCTTGATCGCCTCCACCGAGGAGGTCGCCGATGCCGAGGTATTCAATGAACACGGCCGTCTGTTGGCGCGCTGGCAACGACCGCAAACCGGCCTGTTGTCGGAACTGGAAGTGCACATTGCCAAGGCATTCCTGGAAAAGCCCATCAGCCTGCCGATCGTTCACCAAGGGCAGAACATTGGTCGCATCGTGTTGGCGGGGCATGGCGGTAGCCTGTTGCGCTTTTTGCTCAGCGGTTTGGCGGGGATCATCCTGTGCACCGCGGTGAGTGCCTGGGTGGCGCTTTACCTGGCGCGGCGGCAGTTGCGGGCGATCACCGGGCCGCTGCGCAGCCTGGCCGAGGTGGCCCACGCGGCCCGCAGTGAACGAGCCTTGGACCGACGCGTGCCGCCGGCCGCCATCGCCGAACTGGATAATCTGGCCAATGACTTCAACGCGCTGCTCGATGAACTGGAATCCTGGCAGACCCACTTGCAAAGCGAAAACGAAACCTTGGCCCACCAGGCCAGCCACGACAGCTTGACCGGCTTGCCGAACCGGGCATTTTTCGAAGGTCGATTGATTCGCGCCTTGCGCAATGCCAGCAAGCTCAATGAACAAGTGGCCGTGCTGTACCTGGACAGTGATCGGTTCAAGGGCATCAATGACAATTTCGGCCACGCCGCCGGCGACGCGGTGCTGATGGCCGTGGCGACCCGGGTCCGGGCGCAGTTGCGCGAGGATGACTTGGTCGCGCGCTTGGGGGGCGACGAATTCGCCGTGCTGCTGGCGCCTTTGCACAAGGCCGAGGACGCTGAGCTGATTGCTGAAAAGATCATCGCCAGTATGGAAATGCCGATTCAATTGCCCGGCAACGCCTCCGTGTTGACCTCCCTCAGTATCGGCATTGCCGTTTTTCCCGATCACGGTGCCACACCGGGCACCCTGCTACACGCCGCCGATGCAGCCATGTATCAAGCCAAACGCCTCGCCCGAGGCGGTCAACATACGGCGGGGTCGGATCACTCCGTCGCTGATCTTCAAACCAGGAGCTGACTCGTGCGTTCATCCCTTCAAATTTCCCTGCGCTGGTTCGCGGCGCTTTTCCTGCTTGCCGTCGTGGCCCTGAGCGGTTGCCAGACGGCACCGCCGAAAGGCCTGACCCCGGCGCAAATTGCCGTACTCAAGCAACAAGGTTTCGAACTGACTGACGATGGCTGGGCCTTCGGTTTGTCGGGCAAGGTGCTGTTTGGCAGCGATGTGGAAAACCTCAACCCGGCCAGTACCGAAATCGTCGAGCGCATTGGCAAGGCGCTGCTGGGGGTGGGCATCGAGCGGGTACGCGTCGATGGTCATACCGACGCATCGGGCTCCCAGGCCTACAACGAACAACTGTCGAAGCGTCGGGCCGCGAGCGTGAGCAAGGTGCTGGCCAGCGTTGGCATGCGCGAAGAGAACGTTCAGTTGCGCGGGCTCGGTAGCAGCAAGCCGGTCGCGTCCAACGATACGGTCGAGGGCCGCACCGAAAACCGCCGCGTCGCCATCGTGGTCATCGCCGACTAGTCGGCGAATACCATCTCCCGACGCTCACCCATCAGCAATGGCCGGTTCTGTTCAGTCACCTCGCGGATGTAATCCCACAACAGCGTAATCCGCTTCAACTTCCTCAAATCCTCCCGGCAGTACATCCAGAACTGCCGGGTGACGTTGATTTCCTCCGGCAGCACCGGCAACAGCCGTGGATCCTGGGCGGCGAGGAAGCAGGGCAGGATTGCCAGCGAACGGCCTTGCTGCGCTGCCACGAATTGCGCGATCACACTGGTGCTGCGCAGGTGGGCATTGGCGCCGGGCAGGACGTTGGCCAGGTAGAGCAACTCGGAACTGAACGCCAGGTCATCCACGTAGCTGATGAATGAGTGCCTGGTCAGGTCGGCCGGGCGCTGGATCGGTGGGTGATTGTCCAGGTAAGGCTGGGTGGCGTAGAGCTGCAGTCGGTAGTCGCACAGTTTGCAGCACACATACGGGCCGTGTTCGGGGCGTTCGAGGGCGATGACGATGTCGGCCTCGCGCTTGGACAGGCTGATGAAGTGTGGCAGCGGCAGGATGTCCACCGAGATGGCTGGGTAGGCGTCGACGAAGTGGCTCAACTGCGGGGTGATGAAGAAGCTGCCGAAGCCTTCGGTGCAGCCCATGCGCACGTGGCCGGACAACGCGACGCCAGAGCCCGAGACCTGCTCGCAGGCCATGTGCAAAGTGCTTTCGATCGATTCGGCATAACCCAGCAAGCGCTGGCCTTCGGCCGTCAGGACAAACCCGTTGGTCCGGGATTTCTCGAACAGCAGCGTGCCCAACGAGGCTTCCAGCGAGCTGATGCGTCGCGACACCGTGGTGTAGTCGACGGCCAGGCGCTTGGCGGCCGTGCTGGCCTTGCGGGTGCGGGCCACTTCGAGGAAAAACTTGAGGTCGTCCCAATTCAGCGACCCCAGGGAGGTGATGTTTTTTTGCATGATGGACCGGCTTTTATGTGCATTCTTATTAGAAGTTTGCACATCTATACTCCAAAAACCGTCTCATCACCAACCGTGCTCGCGCACCTTGGTCTTTGCTGAACCAGCGCTCTCTCATAAGAACAATCCCGGAGGCCAGCATGAACGTTTCCCTTACGCCCAGCGATACCACCCTGCAAACCGTCAGACTGCTGATCGATGGCGAGTGGGTCGAATCCCAATCCAGCGAATGGCACGACATCGTCAACCCGGCCACCCAGCAGGTGTTGGCGAAGGTTCCGTTCGCCACGGCCGCGGAAGTCGATGCCGCCATTGCCGCTGCCCAGCGTGCGTTCCAGACCTGGAAATTGACGCCCATCGGCGCGCGGATGCGCATCATGCTCAAGCTCCAGGCATTGATCCGCGAGCATTCCAAGCGCATCGCCGCGGTGCTCAGCGCCGAGCAGGGCAAGACCATCGCTGATGCCGAGGGTGATATCTTCCGTGGCCTGGAAGTGGTCGAGCACGCTTGCTCCATCGGTACCCTGCAAATGGGCGAGTTCGCCGAGAACGTCGCCGGTGGCGTGGACACCTACACGCTGCGCCAGCCGATCGGCGTGTGTGCGGGCATTACGCCGTTCAACTTCCCGGCGATGATTCCGCTGTGGATGTTCCCGATGGCCATCGCCTGCGGTAACACGTTCGTGCTCAAGCCGTCGGAACAGGATCCGCTGTCGACCATGCTGCTGGTGGAGCTGGCCATCGAGGCCGGCGTCCCGGCGGGTGTGCTCAACGTGGTGCATGGCGGCAAGGACGTGGTGGATGCGCTCTGCACCCACAAGGACATCAAGGCCGTTTCCTTTGTCGGTTCGACTGCGGTCGGCACCCATGTCTATGACCTGGCGGGTCGCCATGGCAAGCGCGTGCAATCGATGATGGGCGCCAAGAATCATGCGGTGGTGCTGCCCGATGCCAATCGTGAACAAACCCTCAACGCCCTGGTCGGTGCCGGTTTCGGCGCGGCGGGCCAGCGTTGCATGGCCACTTCCGTGGTGGTGATGGTGGGTGCGGCAAAACAGTGGTTGCCAGAGCTCAAGGCCTTGGCACAAAAACTCAAGGTCAACGCCGGCAGCGAGCCGGGCACCGACGTCGGTCCGGTGATTTCCAAGCGGGCCAAAGCGCGGATCCTCGAGTTGATCGAGAGCGGTGTGCAGCAAGGCGCGAAGCTGGAACTCGATGGCCGAGGCATCAGCGTGCCGGGCTTCGAGCAAGGCAACTTCGTCGGCCCGACCCTGTTTTCCGGCGTGACCACCGACATGCGCATCTACACCGAAGAAATCTTCGGGCCGGTGCTGGTGGTGCTGGAAGTCGACACCCTCGACCAGGCGATTGCCTTGGTCAACGCCAACCCATTCGGCAACGGCACGGGTCTGTTCACCCAGAGCGGTGCGGCAGCGCGCAAATTCCAGAGCGAAATCGACGTCGGCCAGGTGGGCATCAACATCCCGATTCCGGTGCCGGTGCCGTTCTTCAGCTTCACCGGTTCCCGCGGTTCGAAACTCGGCGACCTCGGCCCGTACGGCAAACAAGTGGTGCAGTTCTACACTCAGACCAAGACCGTGACCGCGCGCTGGTTCGATGACAACAGCGTCAATGACGGTGTGAACACCACCATCAATTTGCGTTAAGGAGCCGGACATGAACATCGCATTTATCGGCCTGGGCAACATGGGCGCCCCGATGGCGCGCAACCTGCTCAAGGCCGGCCATTCGCTGAACCTGTTCGACCTGAACCAGACGGTACTGGCCGAACTGGCAGCATTGGGCGGTACCATCAGCGCCTCGCCGCGCGACGCAGCCCAGGGCGCGGCAATGGTCATCACCATGCTGCCGGCCGCCGCCCATGTGCGCAGTGTCTGGCTGGGTGAAGACGGTGTGCTGGCCGGTATCGCCGCTGGCACGCCGGCAGTGGATTGCAGCACCATCGATCCGCAAACCGCCCGTGACGTAGCGGCTGCCGCGGCGAAACAAGGCGTGGCGATGGCCGATGCGCCGGTCTCGGGCGGCACTGGCGGCGCGGCGGCGGGCACGTTGACCTTCATGGTCGGCGCCACGGCTGAGTTGTTTGCCACCTTGCAACCGGTGCTGGCGCAAATGGGTCGTAACATTGTGCATTGTGGTGAAGTCGGTACCGGGCAGATTGCCAAGATCTGCAACAACCTGCTGCTGGGAATTTCCATGGTGGGCGTCAGCGAAGCCATGGCCCTGGGCGATGCCTTGGGGATCGACACCCAAGTGCTGGCCGGCATCATCAATAGCTCAACGGGCCGCTGCTGGAGTTCGGACACCTACAACCCGTGGCCGGGCGTGATCGAAACGGCCCCGGCGTCCCGAGGCTATACGGGTGGCTTTGGCGCCGACCTGATGCTCAAGGACCTGGGCCTGGCGACCGAAGCCGCGCGGCAGGCCCATCAGCCGGTGGTGCTGGGGGCTGTGGCGCAACAGTTGTACCAGGCGATGAGCCAGCGCGGCGAGGGCGGCAAGGACTTTTCGGCGATTGTGAACAGCTATCGCAAGCCGCAGTAAACCTGTGATATCGAGAGGCTTTTGTGGCGAGGGAGCTTGCTCCCGCTGGGCTGCGTAGCAGCCCTGTTTGTTGGCGGTTGCTGCGCAACCGAGCGGGAGCAAGCTCCCTCGCCACAGAGCTGAAGCGGTGAAGTTTTCACGGTTGTTTTCCGAGAGACCACGTCGGGTGGTCTCTCGGTTTTTTGTTTCAGGCGAAGACGAAATATTTACGCACGGTCTCGACCACTTCCCAGGTGCCTTTCATGCCGGGTTCGATGACGAAAATATCACCGGCGCGCAGATGGATCGGCTCCAGGCCCTCTGGGGTGATGATGCAGTAGCCTTCCTGGAAATGGCAGTACTCCCACTTCACGTATTCCACATACCATTTGCCCGGTGTGCAGATCCAGGTGCCCATGATCTTGCTGCCGTCTTCGCTGGTGTAGGCGTTGAGGTTGACGGTGTGCGGGTCGCCTTCGAGTTTTTCCCATTTGCAGGCATCGAGTACGGGCAGCGGATGGGTGTCGCGCAGGACGGTGATGGGGGCGGTCATGTGAGCTCCGAAAGGGCGGAAGAGGACAGGCACCCTAACGCGCGGCAGGGGTGGGTAGATGTCTGTAGTCGACACCGGGCTATCCAGAAACGCGCATCAATCGGCCAGATGCCGAGCCAGGGCCTTGGCGTAGGTGGGCAAACCTTCGAAGTTGCGGGCGCACAGCAGCAGCGCCCGGTGGGTCCAGGCCTCGTGCAGTGGGACGCATTGATACGACAGCTCGGTCGGTCGCCGATCGACGGCCGCCTTCGGCACGATGGCAATGCCTGCGCCATGGGTCACCATGCGAATCATCCCGTCGAAACCCTCGGCGCGAATGCGGATTTGCATGCGCGAGCCGATGTGCAGGGCCTGTTCTTCCAGGTGGATCGCCAGGGCACTGGCGGCGTTCAGGCCGACATAGTCGTGGCTGAGGGTTTCGCTGAAACGCACGGTTCGACCGTCAGCCATGGGATGTCCGTTCGGTAGGATCAATACCAGCGGATCGTCGCGAAACGGCCAGGCCTGAAGGCCATCGGTGTCCACCGCGTCGGAAACGATCCCCAAGTCCGCCGCGCCCTCGCGCAGCGCATGGGTGATCCGTGAGCTGGGCAACTCCTGCAAGTCGATGTCGAGGTTGGGATGGGTCTTGAGAAAGCCGGCCAGCAGTTCGGGCAGGTACTCGGTCATGGCGCTGGTGTTGCACAGCAATCGCACCCGGCCTTTGACGCCCTTGGCGTATTCGGCCAAGTCCTGCTGCAGGCGTTCGGCCTGTTGCAGCAGGACCCGGGCGTGCTCGGCCAGGGCCCTGCCAGCCGGCGTTGGGGTTACGCCTCGTCGTCCGCGTTCAAGCAGGTCGATGCCCAGGGAAGCTTCCATGGCCCGGACTCGCGCACTGGCCGCGGCCAGGGACAAATGGCTGCGGGCCGCACCGGCGGTGATGTTGCCGGTGTCGAGGATGTTCAGGTAGAGGCGCAGGTCGGTGAGGTCGAAGTGCATGGGCGAGGGGCCTCTCTCAAGTGTTGCGGTGTTTGGTTTATCGTCATCGCGAGCAAGCTCGCTCCCACAGTTTGAAATGCAATCCCCTGTGGGAGCGAGCTTGCTCGCGAAGGCGCCAGTAGCATCCACAAAATCTACAGCCTCTTGCTAAAAGAGAGGCACCCTCAGTATATGGCAGATTTTCAAGCCAAGCCCCGGGGCGCACGATAGCCCCATGAACACACTCACCGCTTTCTATCAGAATCTCGGCCTGGCCCTTTCTTTACTGGTCATCGGCACCTTCCTGCTGGCCGGCACCATCAAGGGTGTGATCGGCCTCGGCCTGCCGACCATCTCCATGGGGTTGCTCGGTCTGGCTATGGCACCGGCGCAGGCTGCGGCGCTGCTCATCATTCCGGCAACCCTGACCAATCTCTGGCAACTGGCGTTTGGCGGTCATCTGCAAGCCCTGATCCGGCGCTTGTGGCCGCTGTTGCTGGCGATTTTCATCGGCACCGGGCTCGGTACGCTGTGGCTCGGCATGACAGGCGGGGCCTGGGTGGTGCGGGCCTTGGGCGGGGCGTTGTTGCTGTATGCGCTGAGCGGCCTGTTGCTGCCAACGCTGCGGGTCGGTCCGGATGCCGAGCCGTGGATCGCTCCGCTCTGCGGATTGCTGACCGGCCTCATCACTTCCGCCACTGGCGTATTCGTCATTCCGGCAGTGCCTTATCTGCAAGCGCTGGGCTTGAGCAAGGATGAACTGGTGCAGGCCCTGGGCCTGTCATTCACTGTTTCGACCCTGGCCCTGGCCGCCGGCCTGCTGTGGCGCGGCGAGCTGGGCGGGGGCGAATTGAGTGCTTCGTTGTTGGCGCTGGCCCCGGCGCTGCTGGGGATGTGGCTGGGGCAATGGCTGCGCCAGCGGATCAGCGCCGTGTTGTTCAAACGGGTATTTTTCATCGGCCTCGGTGCGCTCGGCGGCCATCTGCTGGTCAGCGGCTAGCCGAGGACGGGCTGAGCATGTCGACGCGGCGGATGTCGAAGTCGCGCTCCAGATAATCCATGCGTTGTTCGGAAAATTGCTTCATGTGCGGCAGGTTCGAATGCACCTCCAGGTGTGCCTGGGATGCCCAGATCTCATAGAAGATAAACAGCGTTGGATCCTGTTGGTCCCGCAGCATGTGATATTCGATGCAGCCAGGCTCGGCACGGCTTGGTTCGACGTAGGCGCGGAACAGCGCCTCGAAGGCCTCGGCTTTTTCCGGACGGGTCTTGGCGTGCAGGATGAAACCGTGCAGTTCGCTCATGGAGAGGGCTCCTGAATTAAAAGAGGTGCCGAAGCTTACGGCAACAATCGGTCATCCATTCTTGCGTATAGGTCAAATCACTTTTGTCGTTGCGGTGCTTATTCCGCGCGAAGCTCGTCGGTACTCTGCCGCCATCAATTTCAATCTTTCCATGCGGCGGCCAGCCAACGGCCCACGCTGTGGAACCCGATGAGGCTCCCCATGAAAAAAGTCCTGTTGCTCAACGGCGGCAAACAATTCGCCCATTCCGACGGTCGCTACAACGCCACCCTCCACGAGACGGCGCTCAGCGTGCTGGACCGTGGCGGGTTTGATGTGAAAACCACTTTCATCGATGGCGGCTACGACCTCCAGGAGGAAGTCGCCAAGTTCCTCTGGGCCGACGTGATCATTTACCAGATGCCAGGTTGGTGGATGGGCGCGCCGTGGACCGTGAAGAAGTACATCGACGAAGTCTTCACTGAAGGCCACGGAAGCCTCTACGCCAGTGACGGTCGGACCCGTTCCGATGCCTCGCAGAAATACGGCAGCGGCGGCCTGATCCAAGGCAAGCAGTACATGTTGTCCCTGACCTGGAACGCCCCGCAGCAAGCCTTCGACGACCCGAGCGATTTCTTCGAAGCCAAGGGTGTGGACGCGGTGTACTTCCCGTTCCACAAGGCCAATCAATTCCTCGGCATGACCGGCCTGCCGACCTTCCTGTGCGTGGATGTGATGAAGCGCCCGAACATCGAAGAAGATGTGGCGCGGTATGAGCGGCATTTGCGCGAGGTGTTCGGCCTTTCGCGGTAATCCAGCTACTATCGGGACTTACCCGAACGCAATCCTGCACCCAAGGCGAGCGGGCTTCTGTGGCGAGGGAGCTTGCTCCCGCTGGGCTGCGTAGCAGCCCCCCAAAAAGCGGCCGCTGCGCGCTGGAGCGCCAGCCCGGCCGAGCAGGAGCAAGCTCCCTCGCCACAAAAGCATCCTTCACACTGGATGTGCATTCCACGAGAGGCTGTCTGTGAAAGCCAGATCCGACGAGTTGCAGATTTTCGTCTGCGTGATCGAATGCGGATCCATCTCCGCCGCCGCCGAGCAAGTCGGGCAGACGCCGTCGGCGGTCAGCCGCACGTTGTCGCGGCTGGAGGCCAAGCTCGATACCACGCTGATCAACCGCACCACGCGGCGCATGGACCTGACCGAAGAGGGCAAGTATTTCTTCGAACAGGCCAAAGGCATCCTCGACCAGATGGATGAGCTGGAAGAGCGCCTGTCGTCTCGCCAGAAAAATCCTTCAGGACGCTTGCGGATCAACGCGGCCTCGCCGTTCATGCTGCACGCCATCGTGCCGCACATCGAAGAATTCCGCCGGCTTTACCCGGACATCCAACTCGAACTCAACAGCAACGACCTGATCATCGACCTGTTGGAGCAAAGCACTGACATCGCCATCCGCATCGGCACCCTTATCGACTCGACGCTCCACGCCCGCTCCCTGGGTTGCAGCCCGTTGCACATCCTCGCCAGCCCGGCCTATTTGAAGCAGCACGGCACTCCCACAAGCGTCGCCGAACTGTCGGAGCATGCGCTGCTGGGGTTTGCCCAGAACGAAGGCCTCAACCAGTGGCCGCTGCGTCACCAACATGGCGATCGCTGGCCGATCCAGGCCGCCATCAGCGCGTCCAGCGGCGAGACCGTGCGTCACTTGGCGCTGCAAGGGCAGGGCATTGCCTGCCTGTCAGACTTCATGACCCGCGACGACATCCAGGCCGGCCGGCTGAAGGTGCTGCTGGCCGATGCCAACAGCGGCTACCGCCAGCCGATCAACGCGGTGTACTACCGCAATTCGCAGCTGGCCCTGCGGATCCAGTGTTTCCTGGACTTCATCCAGGGCAAGCTCGCCGACTACGCCTCGCGGGAGTTCAAGGGTTGATTCGAAGCTTCAAGGCAAGAGTGATTTGGGCAATGAGTGTGCGCGGCAACAATGTCCGTGAGCTGCTGGGGTGGGCACCGAAGCGGACGTCGGTGGTGGAATGGATTCTTGAAGAAATGGTGTGATCCGTCAGTAAAACATAGGACCTGTGGGAGCGGGGGGGGGGGGGGGGGGGGGGGGGGGGGGTGGGGGGTGGGGGGGGGGGTGGGGGGGCCCGGCAGGCGAGGGCTTGCTCGCGAAAGCGGTGTGTCAGGCAACATTGGCGCAGACTGACACACCGCATTCGCGAGCAAGCCCGCTCCCACATTTGATCGCCAGTGACCACTCTATCTTCATCAGTCCTATAACCCCCTGTGGGTGTTGCTTCAGTCGTGTTGCACGCCCGCGCGCTTGAGCATTTGTTTGCAGCGCTCGGACAGGTGATACACGCGCAGGTGCTTGCCCGCTTTGCTGTAGCGCTCACGCAAGGTCTTGAGCGCGGCGACGGCCGAGTAGTCGACGAAGCGCAAGTGACGGCAATCGAGGGTCACCAGGGCCGGGTCGTTGGCCGGGTCGAACTGGTTGAGAAACGGCGTCGACGAGGCGAAAAACAGCGTGCCGTGCAGGCGATACAGCTTGCTGCCATCGGCTTCCTCATGGGTGTCGGCATACAGCTCCCGGGCTTGTTGCCAGGCGAAGTTGAGCGCCGCGATGATAATCCCGCAGAGCACGGCCACTGCCAGGTCGGTGAACACCGTGATGACCGTCACTGCGATGATGACCAGCACATCGTTGGCCGGCACTTTGTTGACCACCCGCAACGAGGCCCAGGCGAACGTCTGCTGCGCCACCACGAACATCACGCCCACCAGTGCCGCCAGCGGAATGCGCTCGATCAACGGCGACAGGAACAACACGAACAGCAACACCATCACCCCGGCCACCACGCCCGATAACCGTCCGCGTCCGCCGGAGCTGAGGTTGATCATCGTCTGGCCGATCATCGCGCAACCGCCCATGCCGCCCAGCAATCCAGAGGCCATGTTGGCCGCGCCCAATGCCACGCATTCACGGTCCGGATACCCACGGCTCTCGGTGATTTCATCGGTCAGGTTCGCCGGTGGACCGTCGGCTGCCGGGGAGTGGTGCAAAAACAGGTGCGGATGGTACGGAATTGAGTGCGGGGCGGCCAGCCGTTGGTCGATTGTGCTGGTGAATTTGGGGCCGCTTCGCAGCCCAGCGGGAGCAAGCTCCCTCGCCACAAAAGCGATGAAAATCTTGCGCTGAATTTTCATCAACGCCGTGTCGCGTTGTCCGTCAGCGACAAGTTTTACCTCTGCGCGAAAATTACTTTCAACGGGTTTGAAGATTCTTCGTCGAAATGATTTAAGAGTTTCACAACACATCGACGTGACCCCATTCGAGGAGTAACGCATGGCACCTGCTTTCGGTTATTGGCTATTGGTCTATGCGACCATCGCTATCATCGCGCTGATCGTCCTGATCGCGCGCTACCGGCTCAATCCGTTCATCGTGATTACCCTGGTCTCCATTGGCCTGGCGTTGCTGGCCGGGATGCCGCCGTCGGGTGTGGTGGGGGCGTACGAGGCGGGTGTCGGCAAGACGCTGGGGCACATTGCGCTGGTGGTGGCCCTGGGCACCATGCTCGGCAAGATGATGGCCGAGTCCGGCGGGGCCGAGCGCATGGCGCAGACGCTGATCGAACGTTTCGGCGAGCGCAACGCCCACTGGGCGATGGTGTGCATTGCCTTCCTCGTGGGGTTGCCGTTGTTCTTCGAGGTCGGTTTTGTGCTGCTGGTGCCCATCGCGTTCACTATCGCCCGGCGTGTGGGCGTGTCGATCCTGATGGTGGGGCTGCCGATGGTCGCCGGGCTTTCGGTGGTCCATGCGCTGGTGCCGCCGCATCCGGCGGCGATGCTGGCGGTGCAGGCGTTCCAGGCCTCGGTGGGGCAGACCTTGCTGTACGCGATCCTGATCGGCATTCCCACTGCGATCATCGCCGGCCCGCTGTACGCCAAGTTCATCGTGCCGCGCATCCAGCTACCGGCCGAGAACCCGCTGGAGCGACAATTTCTCGACCGTGAACCGCGAGCCAACCTGCCGGGTTTCGGCGTGACCCTGGGGACCATCCTGCTGCCGGTGATCCTGATGCTGATCGGCGGCTGGGCCAACCTCATCTCCACGCCGGGCAGCGGTTTCAACCAGTTCCTGCTGTTCATCGGCAACTCGGTGATCGCTCTGCTGCTGGCGACCATCCTCAGTTTCTGGACCCTCGGCCTGGCCCAGGGATTCAACCGCGAATCGATCCTTAAGTTCACCAACGAATGCCTGGCGCCGACTGCCAGCATCACTTTGCTGGTGGGCGCCGGTGGTGGTTTGAACCGGATCCTGGTGGACGCCGGGGTCACGCAGCAGATCGTCGGCCTGGCCGAGGAATTCCAGTTGTCACCGCTGGTCATGGGCTGGCTGTTCGCCGCGCTGATGCGGGTTGCCACGGGTTCGGCCACGGTGGCGATGACCACGGCCTCGGGCATCGTCGCGCCGGTGGCGATTGGCCTGGGTTATCCCCATCCCGAGCTGCTGGTGCTGGCGACCGGCGCCGGGTCGGTTATCTTTTCCCACGTCAACGACGGCGGCTTCTGGCTGATCAAGGAATACTTCAATATGACCGTCACGCAGACCTTCAAGACCTGGACGGTGCTTGAAACACTGATATCCCTGGTCGCGTTCGCCCTGACCCTCGGGCTTGCGCGCGTGCTTTGACCGCCACTGCAAGGAGTCGTCATGGACATCCTCTACCAGATCCGTGCCCGTCAGGATTCCTTCAGCGCCGGCGAAGGAAGAATCGCCCGGCTGATGCTCGAAGACGTAGGCTTTGCTGCCTCCGCCAGCCTCGATGAACTGGCCCAACGGGCGGAAGTCAGCAGCGCCACCCTGTCGCGCTTCGCCCGCACCGTCGGTTGCCGCGACCTGCGAGACCTACGCCTGCAACTGGCCCAGGCCAGCGGCGTCGGCAGCCGTTTCCTCGACCCGGCCGGCGCGCCGGAGCAGTCGGCGTTTTATGGACAGATCGTCGGCGATATCGAAGCGACACTGCGCCAACATCTGTCAGGGTTCGAAGAGTCGCGGTTTGGCGATGCCGTGAGGATGATCGGCAAGGCACGGATGATCCATGCGTTCGGCCTGGGCGGCTGGTCGGCGCTGTGCGGCGAGGAATTGCAAGTGCGGCTGGTGCGTTTTGGCTACCCGATTGCCGCCTGCCGCGACCCGGTGATGATGCGCATCACCGCTACCTCGCTGAGCGACCAGCATCTGGTCATCGCCTGCTCACTGACCGGTATCACGCCGGAGCTGTTGAGTGCGGTTGAACTGGCCCGCAGCTACGGCGCGGCGATCCTGGCCATCACCCGCGCCGACTCGCCACTGGCCCAAGTGGCCGATTGCGTGCTGCCCCTGCAAAGCGCCGAGACTTCCTTCATCTACAAACCCACGGCGGCGCGCTACGGCATGCTGCTGGCCATCGACGTGCTCGCCACCGAGCTGGCGCTGGCCCACCCCGAAGACAATCAAGAGCGCCTGCGGCGAGTCAAGCTCGCCCTGGACGATTACCGCGGCGGCGACGACCACTTGCCGCTGGGAGACTGACATGCTGTACGACACGCTTATCCGCAATGCGCTGGTCATCGACGGCAGCGACACGCCCGGCTACCACGCCGACGTAGCGATCCACGGCGGTCGCATCCAACGCATCGGCGAGCTGCGCGATGCCCGGGCCGAGGAAGACATCGACGCCGCCGGCCGCGTGCTGGCGCCAGGCTTCATCGATGTACACACCCACGACGACACAGTGGTCATTCGCCAACCGCAGATGCTGCCCAAGCTCAGCCAGGGCGTGACCACCGTGATCGTCGGCAACTGCGGCATCAGCGCCGCGCCGGTGAGCCTGCGGGGCGATCCGCCAGACCCAATGAACCTGCTCGGCACGGCCCAGGCGTTCACCTACCCACGCTTTGCCGATTATCGCGCAGCGGTGGAAGCGGCGACGCCAGCGGTCAACGTGGCTGCGTTGGTCGGGCACACGGCGTTGCGCAGTAATCATATGGACGATTTGTTGCGCACGGCCTCGGTAGGAGAAATCACCGCCATGCGTCGGCAATTGCGCGAAAGTCTGGAGGCCGGTGCCTTGGGGTTGTCCACCGGCCTCGCCTACGCCAACGCCTTTGCAGCGTCCACTGACGAGGTCATGCAACTGACCGAAGAATTGAGCGCATTCGGCGCCGTCTACACCACCCACCTGCGCAGCGAATTCGAACCGGTGCTCGAGGCCATGGACGAGGCGTTCCAGATTGGCCGTCATGCGCAGAGTCCGGTGATCATTTCCCACCTCAAATGCGCCGGCGCCGGTAATTGGGGACGAAGCCCGCAGGTGCTCGCGGCATTGGAAAACGCGGCGAAAACCCATCCGGTCGGTTGCGACTGCTACCCCTACGCGGCCAGCTCCTCGACCTTGGACCTCAAGCAAGTGACCGATGCCCATCGCATCACCATCACCTGGTCGACACCTCACCCGTCGGTGGGCGGACGCGACCTTATCGACATCGCCCGCGATTGGGAGGTGTCGCTGTTGGAGGCGGCGCGGCGCCTGCAACCGGCAGGCGCGGTGTACTACGGCATGGATGAAGGCGACGTACGACGGATCCTCGCCCACCCGTTGTCCATGGTCGGCTCTGACGGTTTGCCCGAAGACCCGTTTCCCCATCCGCGTTTGTGGGGCGCTTTTCCACGGGTCCTGGGACATTTCAGTCGTGACGTCGGGCTTTTTCCGTTGCACACCGCCGTGCACAAGATGACTGGCCTTTCCGCAGTACGTTTCGGCCTCAAGCACCGGGGTGAAATCCGTGAAGGCCATTGGGCGGACCTGGTGTTGTTCAATCCCCACACCATTCGGGACGTCGCTGATTTCAATGAACCTCAGCGGGCAGCCGAAGGCATTGACGGTGTGTGGGTCAACGGTGTCCTGAGCTATCGCGACGGCCAGGCGAATGGGCGCCGGGAGGGGCGCTTCCTGGCACGCGAAGGCGATCTGCGTCGAGGCTTTGGTCCATCGAATGGCGTGTAAATGGCTAATGGGGTGTTAATTGGCGTCACAATAATGGCATTGCGACACTAAAGAAGCCGGGTTTAAAGCCGAAGCATTGGAGTCAACCCATCTACACTGGGTCTTTTCAGCCAGGGAGCAACCCATGAGCTTCGGTAAAACCACCCCGATCCTGCGGATCTTCGATGAAGCCAAGGCGTTGGCGTTCTATGTCGACTTCCTGGGCTTTACCGTTGACTGGCAACACCGCTTCGGTGACAACTTTCCCCTCTACCTCCAAGTCTCCCGCGGGGACTGCGTGCTGCACCTGTCCGAGCACCATGGCGATTGCACGCCGGGCTCGGCGCTGCGGATCGAAACCGATGAGCTGGAAGCCTTCCAGCAGCAATTGCTTGCCAAGCAATACCGCTACGCCCACCCACAAATCCAGGCCATGCCCTGGGGCAGCCAGGACATGGCGATCAGTGATCCGTTCGGGAATCGGTTGGTGTTTACCAGCGCCATTAGTATCTGAACAGCATCACCTTCTGCCGCTTCTACTCCCTCCGGGACGAGGCCGTGATCCTCCTCCTCTAGGTTGATAGCGCGAGTTCCCTCGTTCAGGTCGTGACTCTGATGCGTTTTGTATTCGCTGAACGGTAGAGTGGTATCCCGCATAATCGATGGGGGTACGTCCGGTGGGTATGGTGATCGGCGTCGGAAGAATGCCGCTGCAGTTGATGCAGGCGGGGAAAGACTGGGGCGTGTTTCCCCGAAATAGTGTGTCCGTGAATATTGTCGTGTTGGACAGCATTCTTTCCGCTCTGTCCGGATAGAGCGCTACCACTGCATTGGCCAGCCGGACTTCCGCATGAGTTCCAGGGCCACCGGCACGAGTCGGCATTATCCCATCCATCTTCTCAATATGTTTTGCGATCCAGTCTCGGGTCGGTTGTTGCAATTGATGGACCTGTTCGGTCGTCCTGCTTAGCGTCGGAGCGTCCCTCAGGACATCTGCCTCTATGGTAGTGGAATGGAACAGGTTGTTTCGGGCCGAAACATATCGCTCGGACAAGTCGCTCAGATAGTCAGGGATGTTGCTGATCCGGTAGGTGCCGAAATTCAAATAATAGTTGGAGGGGGCAGGGGTCTTGGCACGGCCATCGTAGGACCGGTCCACGCCTCTGTAGTTCGTCATACCGCCTTTAGGCTTGGGAAGGTTGAAGTAATCGCTGAACCCAACCTCTGTAGCCTCTACATAGCCATAGGAGTGAGCGAGAAACTCTTTACTCAGTAGCCCGGTATTAAGTTTCTGATCGGACGACTTATCGTAGTTATCCGGCATCAGTGGATCGGAGAAGTTACCTATTGCGGAGTTCATAATTTCCTGCGACCTGCTTCGTCCCCATCTTTCGAACTCTCGAAGCTCCTCCGCCCTCATCAACCCAGATGGATCGACAAACCTCACCGGATTGTTCCCAACCATACAATACAAGTTCAACCCATCAACCGCCCCCGCCGGGTCGGGACTGACCCAGCGTTGCAACCACGGCGCGTAGTACCGATGCCCGTAGTAATACAACCCGCTGGCATCGCGTTCCTTGCCGGAGTAACGAATGGTCCGGTAATCGGCCTCCACGGCCGAACGGGATGCCACCCAAGCGGTTCCTCCATAGGGCAGGTAACTTTCCTGGCTGATCAGGTCGGCCTTGTCGTCGAGTTCCAGTGAGCTGGAGCCCAGGTGGTCATCAAGGCTATAGCGCAGTTGATTGGCCGCGATCCTGGACGGTCGGCCTTCGGTCCAATGCAGGTAACGCACGTTGCAGCGTCCGGCTTGCAGGGTGATGACCTCCAGGCGTTCGTTATGACGGGTGCGGATTTCGAGGCCCGGCAAGTAGCGGACTTCCTCAGTGTGGATCATTGCAGCGGCATGGGTTGTCTTGATCTTGCGCGCGCGTTGGCCACTGCTATCGTAGGCATAGTGCTCGGTGTCGTCGACACCGTTTTCGCGCTTGACCAGCACCACACTGTCGAGTTGGTTGCGACTATTCCATGCCAGTGCCTGGCCCGGACATAGGGCCTGCAGGTTGCCGTTGGCATCGAAGTCCAGCGCTATTCTGGTCGTCGTGTCGTCGCCCTGGCTCCAAGACATGAGGCGATTGCTGGCGGTGGCCACGTTCAATGTGCGGGTGTAGTTATTCCCCTCGCGAACATGACGCAGTTCGGTCAGGTTGCCGCCATCGTCGTACGTGTATCGCTCGGCAAAGTTGAACAGTTGCGTGGGGTCGAATGGAATCGTAACGGCGGTAGGAAGGGCGGGAGGGTGAGTCAGTCCGGCGGCCTCACGCCCCGTGGCGCTGGTCAACTGGTAGAGGCTGTCGTAGGTGAAGGTGCTGACGGGTTTTACCCGTTGATTGCTGTTGAAACGCTCCGGTTGGACGTTGTCGGTAATTTGCAGCACGTTCCCCACGGCGTCGTAGGTGTAGTGGAGTTCTTGCAAGGTTTTGCCAGGCACCGATGCGCTGAGCGACATCAGTCGCCCGCTGGGTGGATCGAATATCGCGCGACTCGTCACGCCGTTGCCGGCGGTTTGCGATTCGACTTGGCCGAATGCGTTGTAGACGAGGTCTTCGACAATCGTTTTTTTGGCCTCGGTGCCTTTTATTTTCAGGCTCGCGGATTTGAGTTGGCCCGCGACATCGAAGGTGTAGTGCTGTTCGTGTCGGGCGGCATCGGTCTGCTGGATAACTTGCCCCAGTGCGTCGTAGGACCAACTCGTTTTGTAGCCTTCGCTCTTTTCAAGAAGACCATCACGGTCTTTCAAGTCGGTTGGCCAGTCAGGTTGTGCAGCCTCGATCAGCATGTGCCTTGTCTGGCCAAGCGGTTTACCGCATAACGCATATTCGTCGACGATCAACGTGCCCGCGCTGTCGTCGTGGCGAATGAGCGCGCCGCATTGATTGAGCTTCGCCGATTCCTGCGAGCTGTCGCCATAGCTCAAGCACTCTACTTTACGCAGGTCTTTTCCCGCAGCTTGCTCCTTGACTGTGATCAGTCTCAGTTGGTTGTCGTAAGTCGATTGCCAGTGGTTTCCTCGCTGATCCCAACTGCGCAAAATCTGTCCGGCGTCGCCGGGCAGGTTCAGACGCCATCCGGCGTCGACGCTGTTTACTCGCAATGGTTTGCCGGACAGGCTGTAGACGGTCGCAAGATTGGCATCAGTTGCGTTGGCAAGTCGAGGGTCGCGCTGGGCAACCAGCCGCCCGGCGACGTCGTACTCTTGCCGGCTGGCGCGCATCTGGGGTTTTTCGTCTTCCTTTCTTCGGCAGTAAGCGACCTGGCGCACCGGCAGGCTGCGACCATCGACGGCGTTGATGGCGGGAGTCTTGCGATGAAGTCGTGCGCTCATGCTTCACCCCCTGCTGTCATTACTTCTTCCAGCGTGTCGTTTTCATCCTCGTCCACGGTGTACCACGGATGACGGGTCTGCCGGCGCATCCGGGAAAGTCCATTCTGTCTGGCGAGACGGGTGTGGGTAGGGCGACCCAATGCATCGTAGAACTGCTGGTCGCAATGGCCGAACTGCCGAAAGGATTTATCGTTGATGTAGCGATGCTGATCAGCAAAATAGGGACGGTAGATCCGGATCGCCAAGCCCTTGCTGTTGTATTCCACCCGTTCGCTGACGAGCCAGCGCGTTGCGGTGATCTGTTCCAGCGGTTTGCCGTCCTCGTTGAGTGTCAGTTCGCCCTTGGCATCCACGACGTAAGCGATGCCTGATTCGACCCGCTGCTTACTTTGCAGCAGGCGACCAAAGCCATCGAAGCACGTCATGGCGATGCGGATTTGTTTCTGGTCGTCATTGGGGTAACGATCGGCGACCAGTGTGGCAATGTGTATCGGCTCGCGTTTCGACGTACGAATTTCGCGTTTCAGTTTTTTATCGTCGGCAGAAATTACTTCGAGTTTCGACAGCCGGGCGCGAGCCGAGGCGCGAATATGCCCGGTCGGCAGTACATCACCGTTGCTCACACAGCGCGCTAGCCAGTCGGTGTCGTTCAGGGCTGACGCCGATACCTTTCCCATCCAACTGAATGGCGCGTAATAGATGGCGGTGGCGGCGTCCTGCAAAGCATCTTGGCTTTGCGTGATCGCTGCTGCCGCGCTCCTGGACGATTGCTTGAACGCTGCGACCGGTCTGAAGCCAACAGCGTTGTTGTTCTCGTCGCCGTAAAAGGTGCTGGCCAGTACCTGGCCGAAGGCATCGGCAAGGGCTTCCTGTACGTTACCGTTGGGGTCTTTGACCCATTGGGGCAGGGAGGTACGGTAATCGTATTGCGCCTTGGTCGTGCAGCCATCGGGCAGTTCGAACCCGGTTACAAAGCAAGTGTATGGGTCGTAGCTGATCTTGGTCACGCCGTGGCTGTTGCTCGGCTGCACGGTCTTGGTTTTGTAGAAGCCTTCCAAACCGGCGTAGGTCGTGAAGCCACTTTTGACTGACCACAGTGTCTTGGATGAGGTGCTGGCGGGAAGGAAATCGATCATGGGTTCATAGCCGATTTTTTTCAGCAGTGCTCCCTCAGGACGAGATCCTTCCGGTAACAGGTCGAAGGCTTGCAGGGCGTTTTCGTCCAGCTCGGCGGTTTCCAAATGGTCGACCAGGGCTTCGAAGCTGGCTTTGCCGTCTGGCAAGGTTTTGTTTGCCGAAGCCTCCTTGTAGCGGGTTACGGACAGGCTGGTGAGAACGGCCTGGGTCGTCCAGCTTGGCTTAGCGACGAGTTCGGAAATCTTCTCAAAAGAAATATCCTCCGGTGCCAGCCCTTCGGCTTCAGTCGCCTTGGGCAGTTTCAACGCGTTGGTCCGCTGGCGATAAGGTAAACCCAGGCGCCATTCCTGAGGCGTTCGCAGGTTGATGAATTCGGCGCGAGTTTGTGCCAGGTAGTAAAACTGTTGCGCCGGATCATGAGCATCCCGCCACCATTGTTGCGGGTCTGGTTCGCTGAACGGCGGGGTGTCGGCAGCCGTTTTGCGTCGGGCGTAGTGGACGTTCACACTGTGAATGACTGCACCGTACTGATCATGCTGCAAATTGATCAGGTGTTGACACTGCGGGTCGTCGCTCTGGCCTTCGTATTGATAGCTGATGGTCTCCAGCAGCAGGGGCAACAGGGAAGCATAGCGCCGCGGGCCTTGGGGTGCCTGTAGCAGACGGACCCGATAACGGTTTTCCTGGACCGAATACAGCGTCTCGTTTTTGCCTCCTGCGTATGTCTCGCTGCGCAGTAAATGACCGCTCAGGGCGCGGCAGATTTCAAGTCTGGTCGCTTCGTCTGTCGCAACAACCCGCTCGTCCTCATTATTTTCGTCGTATCGGCACAGTAAGGCTTTACCCAACGCCTTGGCTTGCGAATCGGCACCGTGATAGTCGCGTCGGTCCATGTCCAATGCCTGGCCGGTATGAAACCAGCTTTTTTTCAAGCAAGGCTCTGTGAAACCTGGCGAATCGGCATCGTTGGGATTGGTTTCATTGTCGGTTTGGATCAGCAAGCCGAAGCCACGGAACTCCCGTTCGACGCCATCGTAATAACCTTGGCGATAGGTAAACCGCTGGGTCAGGCGATTACCGGTGATCTCGTCCCTCTGGACCAGGCGCGATACCAGGTGCAGGGGCATCGGTACATGGCAGGCCAGGGACTCTTTGGCTATGACCCTCGAGGCTTTCTCGTCCAGCCATTCCTGGGCCGAGCTGCGATAAGTGATGCGGTTGGCGGCGCCCATGTTGTTGTAAGTGACGGTCAACAGATAGGGTTTTTCGTCGACAAAATCGTAGTGCCAATGTTGCGCAGGGGTCAGATGCGGCATGCTCAACACCAAGCTGGAGCAACCCAGCCCTTGCAGGTCGACGACGCTTACCTGGCATAAATTGTCGTAGCGCAGACCGGCCGGCCAGGGCAGCTCAACTGCGGGAGCGAAGCCATTGCCACCGCGGTTCATGAAGATCAGCATTCGATCCGCTTGCAGATAGATCAGGTCGGCGGCACCGGAACCATCCAGGTCCGCGAGACGGATGCGCGAGGCATCGAAGGTGGGGTAGGCGAGGCCCGGAAAATCCAACACGATGCTTTTGCCGAATCGCCCGTGGCCCAGGTTTGGCCAACACTTCACTTCGTCGTGGCGAATGCGCACCAAGTGTTGCTGGCCACTGCCGAGCAGATCACTGAACGCCACCAGCTCGGAAGGTGACCCGTTGAATACCGGCAGGGCATCGTCATCGTCGTCGCGAGAAACCTCCCGCGCCGCGGCGAAACCATCCTCGCGCTGGTTGGCATACAAGCGAACGCTGCGTGGGCCTATCAGGGCAAGGTCGCTGAGCCCTTCACCCATCAGGTCGGCCAGATTCCCTTTCGGACTGAAGAATTCGCTAGGAAATGCCTGGAAGGTCGCGAAGTTCGACCACTTGCGATCCGCTCCGAGCGAAAAGAAACCGCTGAGCCCCGGTTGGGCAATGATCCAGTCCAGGCGACCGTCGCCTGTGAGGTCACTCAATGTTTGGCGCAGCGTTTTCGCTGTGTCGGTGACAGGCGTCTTGGGCAGCTCTTGCCACTGACCGTAAGCCACTTCATCAGTCTTGGCTTTAGCGCGCATGGGTTCACGGTAATACCAGCCTGCGTCGCGTCGATGGAGCACGCCGGGCAACCCTTCACCGTACAAATCCACCAGTTGAAAACCCTGTTCGCCGTCGAGCACGCCCTCAAAACGTTTCCAGGCGCCAACATCGGTCAGACCGTTGAACTCGCTGTAGCGAAATTCCATGGGAGGACGACTTTGAGGCACTGCTCCGTCGCCGAACGCTTGGTCGTGCGCTGCACTCAGGAGGTTATATCCCAGGGAAGTCTCGCGGTACTCAAGCAGCACACGCCGTACGAGAACAGGATCGGCGCTCAACTCGGGGAAGCGATGAAACATCAATACCTGGCGACATAGGCGATCGGTACGTAGTTCGAAACCGTAGGCAAAGGTGGAAAACGCATCGCTACGTTTTTGCGATTGCAGGCCTGCGTAGGGCGGCTTCTCCTCATACCCGGTACTTCGCTCCCCATAGTCGAACACCAACTCGAAGTGCCATTGGTCCTGTGTGGGCGGATCTGTTTTCCAAGCGTAAAGGCTGGTGTCGGCCTTCACATTGCCGTAGCGCACATGGCTCAAATAGCGTTGGGCTCCGCCATTTCCCGCGTACACATATTGAATGTGCTCGCCATGCGCATTCAGGCTTTCCTCCAACAGCCACTCACCTACTCGGCTTGCGTCTTTTGGATCTGTTCGTCGCGACTCGGGATTTTTTCCGTAGACATGCAGACTGCCATCGGCCCCGTGCACGAGCCAGAAACCCGGTGTATCCCCATCCGACGACCAATGTTCAATCCGGTCGAAGCTGCTTTCGATTCTTGGCAGGTGGCGCGTCACTGTGTAGGTCGTGCCCAGGTCCAGGTCGTTGTAGCGATTGACTTGAGTTGGACTGATGCGATGTTCGGGCAACCAGACCACGCCGTTGGGGCCGACAATCTTGTCATCGTCGTTATAGGCGGGCACGCCCTTGCTGGTGCGCCGCGCCACGCTGGGCAACGACAATCCCCAGCCAGTGCCGAATACACCGTTGCCGGCCGAACTGCTGTAATTCAGGGTCAAGGACGGAGCAAAGCCACGCCCGGGAGAAATCGGCAATCCAACCTCATAGGAAGCCGTGCCGTGGGCGCCTATTTCGCCCCACCCTTTGCCGATACTGTGGATGGCGCCGCCCCCCTTGGGCAGCGACGGCGCGGTGATCGGCAGTGCGGTTTGTTCATTCATGGCACACCTCCGCCGACCCTGGCCGTGTAGCTCACATGCACGATGACGTCGGTCAGCGAGTCGAGCAGGTCTTTTTGCGCTTCGGGGTTCGGGAACGTCAGTTGCCATTGGGAGACCGCGCCGGTGTATTCAAACGGCAGGTAGCGTTCATCGTTGAAGTTCAAAGTGAACAGGCCGTTGTCGTCGACGCCGGTGGAAAGGGCGATCTGTTGGTTGGCGCGCCGGCCCTCCATGGCTTGTGCATTGGCATCAGGCGACATGAACACTTTGCTAGAGGTCTGGGTCAGTATGGCGCGGATGTTTTCGTAAGGACCCACAACGGTCGGCAAGGAAACACTGATGGTTTTGATCCGCCGCAAGTAGTGCTTCTGATCTTTGTAATCACTCTCGAACAGTTCTTGGGACAGCTCGAATTCGCATTGGCCTTTCTTCAGTTCGGCATGCATGTCCAGCCATGGCTTGTTGATCGTTGAAGTCTTGGTCTGGTCTTTCAATTGGCGCAGTGAAATCGTCTTGCGGATCTCCAGCTCTCGCTGGTTACGGCGCAGATATTCGGCCTGCATGTTCAACAGGCTGAGTTTCAATTGCTCGCCTGCGCCAAGTCCTCGATAGGTGGTATTCCAAGTGCCGGGCTGAATGAATTGCGTGTCGAAATCGGCGATTTCGTATCGCCAGCAAGCTTCTGCGACCAGGCACAGGCCCAGTGCCGTGTCGTAGGCCTGGCGGTAAAACAGCGCAAACCGGCTGTTCAGCCATTGGTACAGTTGTGTCTTTGTGAAGCGTTTGCTGAGAAAGTCATAATGGGTCTTGGTTTGGCTCAGGGCGGTTTCAGTCAGGCGTAGTTGCAGGCGCGTGGCGGTTTGCTGCTCGTTGAAGTGCGCCAGTTGAGCATCCACCTGGGCAAGTTCGAGTTGTGCCTGATCGTGTCCCTGCACCCATTCATCCCGGCGGCGATTGAACGATTCCATACGGTCCAGCTGCTCTGCGGCCATGCGGGCCGTAAGCGCGCCGGAGTGGGCCGCTGCGCCGGCAGCGATCATCGGGCCTTCCCAACGGCTGCCGCCAAAGCAGAAACCTGCAATGTTCGGAACCAGCATCAGTCCCCCCGCAGCGACCTGACAAGACGCCGCCGCGATCTCAAGCCCGCCGCTGGCCACGTAGAACTGGGTGGCATGTGTCTCGTTTTGGCTGATGTCTCTTTCCAGCAAACCTTTGTAGTGGTCGACTCTACCTTGGACAATTGCCTTGCTGGCCAGCAAGGCCTGGTGTTGTTGGCGGTCGATGCTCAGGAACTGGCGCTGCAGGTCGACGGAGATTTTCGCCAGGTTCCAGGCTTGCTGCTGCTGTAGTTCTTGCAACTGTGCCTGTTCCTTGCGCTCGATCAGCGACAGCAGCACGGCGCCAAATTGGCTGAGGCTTTCCACCGCGCCCAAGGCCTGGCTGTGCATGACCGAGAACCGATAGTGCGGGATAGCTGTGGGCGGCACCCGTTCAATCGTATTGTCCGAAGTATTCAAGACAGCGGGGCTGAGCAATACGCGAGGGTCCAGCGGCGCTGCAAATATCGGCAGATGCAGCGGCTTGCCGGCCATATCAAGGTTGTGTCGCAGGTTGTACAGACGGCTTTCTGCAATGTCCCAGCACTGGAGCAACTGCGGGTGGAACGGTAGGCGTAAATGCGGGCTATCGATGGCTGGCAATGACGCGTGCGAAGTGCCCTCGCGGACTGGCGATAAGGCCTGGGAGTGGGGCTTCGATCGTTCATACTCGCGCAAGTTCTTATTGGTCGCTTCGCTCAGCGTTTGCAGGCTGATGCTCGCCCAATCATCGATGAGTTGAACGGTCGGGCGTGGTCCCAACAGATCCAGCACCCGCACGTACCAAAGCTTTGCCTCACTGAGGCCGTCAGGGGTCAGTTCGCGGTACGCGGCGTCGCCTCGATTGATCAGGATGTCGAGGTACAGGAAGTAGAGCGCCTTGCGAAAGTGAGCTGGATGACTGAGCGCAATCTGATGAGGGTCGTGGGGCGCCTGGTCGGCATACGAAGGCATGTTGCTATCGATTAACGGAACGGCCCTCCAGCAGTCTTCTTTGCCGCGACTTGGATCGAAGACGCGGCGCAGCCAGCGTTCGGCCTCGTCATAGCGCTGCTCGGCGTTCAAACGATGGGCGACCAGCCATGGCAAGTAGAGGAACAGTTCGGTGAAGTAGCGGCCGTAAGGGCCGTGGAAGTCCATCCCGTTGTTGACGCCGTCGGGTAGGGTCGGTTCTGGCAAATGCTGTGTCGTCCAGTCGAACAACTCATCCAGGCCGTTCTCTGTACGGCGGATCAGTTCTGCGGCGAACGTGGTGTTCAACCTGATCGGCTGACTTGGTTTGTCAGGGAAAGTGGATGTGGAAAGGTCCAGGAACTGAACAGTTCCCTGACCCCTTATCGATTGTCCGGTGATTTTTGGATTGGCTTTGGAAGGTAAGAAGAGGAGCCCGGGCAGAAAGGCCGCTATTTCTTTATCCTCGTGAACGAGCGTAAAGAGGAGAGAATTTTTGGTTTGAATACGTTGGTCATTAAAAAGCTTTTCTCGGAGCGCTTCATTGAGACGGTTGAAATCTATTTCCGTTTTTTCTGGGGGGGAGTCCGATAAATAGGGCTGGAAGCTAAGGTCTTTATTGATGCGAATGGTTCCAAGAAAAATGCAGTTGTCGTCGGATGCAGGTTTCGTGTCGGCCTTGGCCCCCAAAGTCAGAAAAAGCAGCTCCTGCGTGCCGTTGCGATGGTGCTCTGCGACGGTACATAACAACGGCTTGATATCATTGATGTCCTTGCCGTAAAGCGCTTCGTCCTCGCAATGCCGGTGCAGACAAATTCGCGGCGTGCTCCATATTCCATTCTGCTTTTTGAAGCAAAAGCTCAAGCGAAAAAGCGGATGGCTTGTCGCCGATTGCAGCGCAGGGGCATGTGCGGAATCAATGTTGGAGGCTTTCGGGTCCTGATGGATGCATTCCGCCCAGACAACGAACAGACGGTTGTTGAACCAGACAGGACGAATCGTGTGCTCCACCGCACTTTCGGGAATCGGCACATCGGCTTTTTCCCAATCCGACCAGGCATACGGATCCGGCTGATCCACTTTGTGGGCGATGGCAGGGGTCTGTGGTGGCGGACCGTTCAGCGGGCGTTGCGCCATGTTCAGCGAACGCCAGAAATAGGTATTTTCGGTGCGTGACTTGGCGATGAAATAGTAGGTGCTGTTGGCAAAGTCTTCGCCGTCGATGTAGCCATTGAGAATATTCAGGTTGGCGATTTCTTCGAATCGGGTCAGGTAGGCCATGACCGCCGACTGAACCGCATCTGCCTGGATTCGGTTCTGGTTGAGGGCGTTTTCCAGCTGCTGGAAGTTGTCGCTCTTGTTGCTCCTCAGAGTGGGGTCCAGATAACTTGCCGGGAAATAAAGCAGCTTTTGATGGGCCGCCCAGATGGGGTATTGATGCATCTCGTTGCGCCACGTTTGCATAGGCTCGGGTGTGATGCTTGCCCGGTCGTAACCGGGCTCCATATTCATCAGGATGCGGTTGATGTATTGCTGAAGGCTGGCAATGGCGCACGCCACGGGCGTGGTGGGCACATCCTGACTGACCAGTACGTCCAGCAGCCAATATTCATAAAGGTCTCGGGCAGTCTGGAGTCGCACTGTTCCTGGCAAGCTTTTGCCCGGCGCGATCTTGTGTAGGTAGAACGCCAACTGCGCATCGCGCAGGCTTTCATCCAGCTGCTTTTTCATGGCAACGGTCATATTCAATCCTTGAATAAAAATGTACGCATCAATGGCACGCAGCAATCAGCCCTTCACCGACGTTTTTCCACTCCTCGGTCGGGCTGTCGCCATTAAGTGCGGCGGCCTTGAGCAGCAGGCTTGCCGACAGGCCAGTACTGATGCAACACGCCTGGCAGCGCATGACCCAATCTACGTCTTGCATCGTGGTGGCGCGTCCTGAAGGCAGTTGCGCTGTCAGGCAACTCACTTGCTCAACGTTCCAGCCCAGCAGATGGGCCAACAGTTCGTTGGCTGTCTCTGCTGAATGTTGCGACAGGTCTTGATTGGTGAGTTGGAAGTAGTGCAACAGGTTCTCTTCTGACTGCGCCTGATGTCTTGCGCAATGACTGAACCGTTCGAGTAAATACAGCGTTTGAGGCTTAAGCGTTCCCGAACTGTTCGAGGCTAACCACGTGGGGTGGTCCATCAATGTCTGTAGCGTGCTGCTGCTCAGATGTAAGTTCTGGCAGGCTTGCGCGGTGCGAAGCACGCGTGCCAGCAACGGGGAGACTTCGCCGTCAGGTGCGATGATGGCCTCGACAATTTCCTTGGCATTCGTCTCGGCCATTTTCATCACACAGGGGGAATACTCGGCGGGCAAGTCAGCGATATCGTGCAGCAGTGTTTCTACCAGGCGTTGGTCGTCTCTGGTGAGCTTGGCGTGCTCTCGAAGTGCGGCCAGTCGGTTTTCCAGAGTTTGATTCAACGGTAAGTCATCTCTGGAAGTGTCGAACAGGCGACACCACGCCAGCACATCGAGATGGTTTTGCTTGAGCCAGTCCACTGCCCAATCCATCGCCATCAGTACATCGAGAATGTCTGGGGACGTAGTGTCCAGTGCCCCCGTCACCAACGCCCGACAGAACTTATCCCCACCGAGTAACCGAGCCAGTTCCGTGCACTCAAGAGGCGACAGTCCGAACATCCGCGCGATACGGGCCTGACGGTAGAGCGAGGAGATCGTCGGCAAATCCTGTTTCAATGGCAGGTATTTTTCAGTCTGTTTCACAAGCAGCAACAACGCATCTTCAGTGATGGCAAGTCCCAGGCCCGCGCCGAGGTAGCTGAGCGTCTTCAGGTCGGTGGTTTCGAGATCCGTCGCCTGCCCTTCCCACGCAGGGCTTTCGAGCAGACGGGTGCGATTGAATACCTGGTCAAACAACGAAACACGCTCTGCGCTAGCGCGAGTCGGCATTTCGCTGATGAGCGCGGCAAACTCGTCTGGTGTGATGCCATGGCGCCGCGTCATGTACTGATAGACCCCGAGCGCCCGCAAGGTATTGGCGCTGAGTGTCATCGCGGTGTTGACTTCCGAATACATGATATTGATGAGCAACGTATCCAGCTCGGCAAAGGGAATGCCCGTCCATTGCTGCAGGCGGATCATTTGCTGCATGCGGTCGAAACGTTCGAAGGACTCGTGGCTGAACCCTTGCTTGTCCCTCTGGGTTTCAAGCGCGAGGGCAGAGGAGGTGTCGGGCCCATTGATGTAAGTAGAGCCTTGGCGGTTACGAGTCGAGGGCGGGATATGGGTTGAGGAGCGAGCGCTGTATCTGCCATGCCCCAGTAGTTGCTCGACCTGTTCCGTCGATAGCCCGGTGCGCTCCCTGAAGCATTTGAGGTCTCGCAGGCCTGCGAGATCTTTGGTGCCATAGGCTTCTTCCAGTGCCTCGAAATCTAGATCCGAAGCGAGCGGTGCGAGCAAGATTTCCTGCTGCTGCGGACTGAGCCCTGAAAGCAGCGTTTGCGCCTCGCTGGGTGGTTGCGAAACGTGCCCGTACGGTGAGCCGTCCTGGCAAAACGGCAGCTTGAGACTGATCCTGTAATTCACTTCGCCCAAGGTGGGTTTACCTGAGCCCAACCCAAGCAGGCATTGCTGATGATGAAGGTCATAGGGCAGTGAAAAGGGATAGTGTGCGCTGGCCAAGGCCTGATGGACCGTTGTGTCCTCATCGAGACTGGCCTCGATATGGCTGCGCAACGTGTCGTTGACGATGTTGAGCATGGGGCGTGGAACCAAGGCGCTCTGTGGATCGAGCATCAGTGTGTCGAGATCCGGTCGACGTGATGCCAGGGATATCTTGCGGCTATCCGTGGAGCTGTCTTCCAGCCGCCTGGCGAACCGGTACAGCGCACGCAGGTAGGCCACGGGCGAGTCGATCGCGGCGATGTCACCGTCTTTGCAGAATTGATCCCAGTTTTCCTGGAACAGCGCTTGATAGCTGATCGGCCCGGATGTTGGGTCTGAATCAAGACTGCGTCGAACACGGCGGGTATTGCTGGAGGAGAGTTGATGCTCCAAGTACAAGCGACTGATCCTTCGGGCATGGCCCTGCGCGTTGTCGTAGGCCTGCTCGGCATTTGCATCGCAGTACCTGGCGACTTCCTGGGCGAACTGCGCCTTGCTCATGCGCACAATGTCGAACACCGATGTCACGCCCATTTGTTCCAGGGCGGTTTTCAAAGCGGTTTTTGTGGCGTCCTCGCCGTCGTGGGAGCCAACGAGCCTGTGCAACAGTAAGTTGTTGCTTACGTCCATGTGGGGCCTCTCCTGTGCGCACGGAATGTGCTTGTCCAAGCGAAAACCGTACAGGAGCGGGCCAAGAAAGGCGGTAGGACGAGAGGCGGGAGATTTGTACGAAAGAGCGATTTGTGGCTGCGCTGAAGCAAACCCTGTGGGAGCGGGCTTGCTCGCGAAGGCGGTGGCTCAGTCAACTTCAATGCTGGCTGATCTGACGCCTTCGCGAGCAAGCTCGCTCCCACAGTGGGTCATGCAGATATCGAGGCGGGTGTTAGACGCGGAAGTGGCTCACCATCATCTGCAACTGATTGCCCAACCGCGCCAGTTCCACACTGGAGGCAGCGGTTTCTTCGCTGGCGGCGGCGGTCTGTTCGGAGACGTCGCGCACGTTGATGATGCTGCGGCTGATCTCCTCAGCCACGGCGCTTTGCTGCTCGGCGGCGGCCGCGATCTGCTGGTTCATCGACTGGATGTTCGACACCGTGCGGGTGATGTTCTCCAGTGACACACCAGCCTTGCGGGTCAGGGCCACGCTGCTGTCGGTGAGGTTGCGGCTGTTGTTCATCACCGCAGCCACTTGCTGGGTGCCGTTCTGCAGGCCGGCCACCAGGCCTTCGATTTCCTCCGTGGATTTCTGCGTGCGCTGGGCCAGGCCACGGACTTCGTCGGCGACGACCGCGAAGCCACGGCCTGCTTCACCGGCGCGGGCGGCTTCGATGGCGGCGTTGAGCGCCAGCAGGTTGGTCTGTTCGGCCACGGCCTTGATCACGTCCATCACCGCGCCGATTTTGTCGCTTTCCTGTTGCAACACGGTCATCGCATCGGTAGAGCGCACCACCTCGCTGGCCAGGCGCTCGATCTGGGCGATGGCTTCGCTGACCACCTGATCGCCGGCGCGGGCTTCACCGTCGGCGGCGGCCGCGGCCTGGGAGGCTTCCTCGGCGTTGCGCGCCACTTCCTGGACGGTAGCGGTCATCTCGTGCATGGCGGTCGCGACCTGGTCGGTCTCGACTTTTTGGCTGTTGACCCCGGCGCTGGTCTGCTCGGTCACGGCGGACAGTTCTTCGGCGGCGCTGGCGATCTGGGTCACGCCATCGCGGATGCCGCTGATCAGGTCACGCAGGGTCACGCCCATGCGGGCGATGCCTTGTTGCAGCACACCCAGTTCATCGCGGCGGGTGACGATAACGTTCTGCGACAGGTCGCCGCTGGCAATGCGTTCAACCACGGCCAGGGTTTCGCGCAGTGGGCCGGTGATCTGACGCGTAATGATCACGGCGGCAATGACGCCGACCAGCAACGCCAGGAGGGTGCTGATCAATTGCAGGGTGCGGGCCTCGGCGCTTTCGGCGTCGCGGCGGTCGAGTTGGATCTGGTACAGCTGTTCGCTCAGGGCCACGATGGTCGCACCCTGGTCGGTCATTTCCTTGCGTGCCTGCACCACGTCGGCGGTGGCCAGCTTGAAAGCCTGCACAGCGCTGCGGTACTGGGTCAGGGCGTTTTCCAGCTGGCGCAGTTCATCCTGGCGGGTGCTGGAGAAAAGTTCATTCAGTGGCTTGAGCGAAGCGATGGCGGCGTCCAGTTGGGCGACGGCCTTGCGTTCAGTGTCGGCGTTGCTGTTGGCGGTGTAGCCGCGTACTTCATAGCGGGCCAGCATGAAGGCCTGCTTGGCCTCGGTGATGGCCTGGAACTGGGCGAAACGCTCATCGCTGAGGGCCATCTGGCGCACGTCGGCGTCGATGGTCTCGATCAGCTTGTGGGCGACCTCTGCGTTGGTGCCCATGACATCGCGGGCGCTGTTGCCGGTGCGGTAGGCGCTGCGCATCTTATTCAGGGACACCTGATAGGCGCCGATGACTGCGCTCTGCTCCTTGAGCAGCTTGACGTTTGCCGGGCTCTTGAAGCTGCTGAGCAAGGCGTTCTGTTGCGCCACGAAACCATCGAGGGTGGTCTGCACATTTTGTGCGACGGTCTCGTCACCGTTGGCCAGCATGTATTGCAGGCGAACGACGCGCAGCTTGGTCAGGCCGGCGTTGAGCTGGGTGATGTCGCTCATCCAGTTACTGCGATCGATCAGCCCGCCGAGGCTGGTCCAGCTGGTCAGGGCCAGCAGGCAGGTCAGTACCAGCACCAGGCCAAAGCCCAGGCCCAATTTCATGTTGACGCTAATGTTGCCAAACCAGCTGTTCATCAATTCCTCCAGGAACGTTGTGCTGCTTGATCGTCGGTACGCTGGAAGATTGTTGTTGTTAAGAGCCAGCAAGAACATGTAACAGGGCTGTATCGGCGACGGCCTCCGGATCTGAAGTTTTTTTTCACATCGCTTTCACTGCCTGCCTACGTCGGCCTCTCTACTGTCGCGCCATCGAATCACAGGGTGGATGCCGTCGGGGCGGCTTGATGTGGAACTGAGACTGAGTTTTTTCGGCCTGGCGCGCTCGATCGATACGAGTCGCTTCGCCCGTTACCAAAACACGATGGTCGTGCTGGCTTCGGCGCTGCTGGTCATCCCGCTGGTCTTCTGGCTGCTCAGCCCGGCGGCGGTGCCGGACCTGGCCCATGGCAACGTCGCTGGCGCCCGGGCCTTGGCCGAGGGCTGGGCCAAGGGCGAGATGATTGTGCTGGTGCGCCATGTCGAGCGCTGCGACCACGCCAAGGCTGCGTGCCTGAATGACCGCGAAGGCATCACCGATCGCGCCCGTGCCGTTGCGGTGGGCCTCGGTGCCCGGTTCGAACAACTGGGCCTGGACAATGTCGACCTCTACAACAGCCCACGGGTGCGCACGGCACAGACGGCGGGGTACATGTTCAACAAGGTGAGTGCCGGTGACGATTGGCTGTTCAACTGCCGACACGATCTGCTGCGCAATGCCTTGGCCCACAAGGTGGCCGGGCGCAACCTGATCCTGGTCACCCACAGCGAATGCATGCAGGCGATGGAAACCGCGCTCCAGCGCCCGACTTCCTCGTTCGGCTATGGGGCTTCGTTGTTCGTTTCCAGCGCCCAGCCACAAGCGCCACGATTGCTCGGTTTTATCGAAGCCTCCGATTGGCGCTCGGTGACATTCCAATAACTTTCCCCTCGATCAGGACCGCTCATGCTGACGTCTGCTCGCGCCCGTTTCTACGGGCTCAACCTCGGAATTCCCCTGGCCTGTGCCGCCGTGGTGTTCCTGCTGTTCGATCTGACCCGTATCGACATCGCCATCAGCGATCTTTTCTACGACCCGTTGCACCGAGTCTTTGCGTTGCAGCACGAGCGCCTGTTCGAGCAAATCACCCACAAATGGGCGAGGGTCATTCCGAACTGGACGGGCGAGGCGGCGATTGTCGGTGCACTGCTGTCGTTTATCTGGCCGCTGTTCAAGCCTGAGAAACACCCCGCATTGCTTCGTGTGCTGGACAAGGCCAGGTTGACCAAACCGCTGCGTGTTGCCCACAGGCACCGTCGCGATTTTCTCTATGTGGTCTTCGCCTTTTCCCTCAGCACCGGCGTCATCCATTACCTCAAGGGCCACACCAGCGTGTATTGCCCGGTGGAAACCACCCAATACGCCGGCAAGATCGAGCACAGGGAATGGTTCCAGAATTTTGACCTGCTAAAGGTCGCCGGCGACGGCCGCTGCTGGCCCGGCGGTCATGCATCCGGCGGCTTCACGATGTTGGCGCTGTATTTCATCGCCCGGCGCTACCGCTGGCGTCACTCCAAAGCCGTGATGTATGGGGCGCTGGCCTTGGGGTTTGTCTATGGCACGACGCGAGTCCTACAGGGCTGGCACTACATGTCCCACACCTTCTGGGCGGGGATCTTTGTCTGGTTGAGCTGTTGGCTGATGGCGTTGCTGTTTTATGGGCGAGCGGCCTTGGAACAACCGGTGTCGGGCAACACCCTTCGTCAGCCTGAACGCCAGGCAAAAAAAAGCCCGCTGGGAGCGCGGGCTAAAACCTTAGTTTCTTGAATGAGCGAGGGGACTTTACCGAATCACGCGGGGGCGTAGGGTGAAGAAAAGTTCATGGGGCCGGCGCCTTGCACGACCTCATGTCCTCCGACACTTTTCACCTGAGATCAAACCGATCCAGGTTCATCACCTTGACCCACGCCGCGATGAAGTCGTTGACGAACAGCTCTTGCGCATCCGCGCTGGCATAGACTTCGGCCAAGGCCCGTAGCTGGGCGTTGGAGCCGAAGACCAGGTCGACACGGGTGCCGGTCCATTTGACCTGGCCGGTCTCGCGGTCGCGGGCCTCAAAGGTTTCCTGAGTGTCAGAGAGTGGTTTCCATTCCACCCCCATGTCCAGCAGGTTGACGAAAAAGTCATTGCTCAACGTCCCTGGCCGTTGGGTAAAGACACCGTGCGCCGTATGGCCGACGTTAGTATCCAGTACCCGCAGACCGCCGATCAGCGCCGTCATTTGCGGGGCGCTGAGGGTCAGCAGTTGTGCCTTGTCGATCAGCAGCGCCTCGGCAGACACGCGGTACCGCCCCTTGAGGTAGTTGCGAAAACCATCGGCGATGGGCTCGAGAAAACCGAACGACTCGACGTCCGTCTGCTCCTGGCTTGCGTCCATGCGTCCCGGTGCGAACGGAACCGTCACGCTGAGCCCGGCATTTTTCGCCGCCTGTTCAACACCGGCGCTGCCGGCCAGCACGATCAGGTCCGCCAGGGAGATTTTCTTGCCGTCGGATTGGGCGGCGTTGAATTCGCTCCGGACCTTGTCGAGGATCGCCAGCACCTGGGCCAGTTGCTCAGGCTGGTTGACCGGCCAATCCTTCTGCGGGGCCAGGCGTAGGCGGCCTCCATTGGCGCCGCCGCGTTTGTCGGAGCCGCGGAAAGTGGAGGCCGCGGCCCATGCCGTAGACACCAGCTGTGAAACCGTGAGACCCGAGGCCAACAGCTTGCCTTTCAGGGTGGCGACGTCGCTGTCGTCGACCAGCGGATGGTTGACCGCTGGAATAGGGTCTTGCCACAGCAGTTCTTCGTTGGGCAGTTCCGGACCGAGGTAGCGTGAGAGCGGGCCCATGTCGCGGTGGATCAGCTTGAACCAGGCGCGGGCAAAGGCGTCGGACAGTTGCTCCGGGTTTTCCAGGAAACGCCGGGAGATTTTTTCGTAGATCGGGTCGAAGCGCAGTGCCAGGTCGGTGGTCAGCATCGTTGGGTTGCGCCGTTTGGCCGGGTCGTGGGCATCGGGGATGATGCCCGCGCCTGCACCGTTTTTTGGCGTCCATTGGTGCGCGCCGGCCGGGCTCTTGGTCAGTTCCCACTCGAAGCCGAACAGGTTCTCCAGGTAGTTGTTGCTCCAGCGGGTGGGCGTGGTGGTCCAGGTGACTTCCAGGCCACTGGTGATGGTGTCGGCGCCCTTGCCGGTGCCGAAGGTGCTCTTCCAGCCCAGGCCTTGCAGCTCCAGGCCGGCGGCTTCGGGCTCGGCACCGACATTGTCCGCAGGTCCCGCGCCGTGGGTCTTGCCGAAGGCGTGGCCGCCGGCAATCAGTGCCACGGTTTCTTCGTCGTTCATCGCCATGCGGCCGAAGGTTTCGCGGATGTCCAGCCCGGCGGCGACCGGGTCCGGCTGGCCCTCGGGGCCCTCCGGGTTGACGTAGATCAGCCCCATCTGCACGGCGGCCAGCGGGTTCTCCAGGTTGCGTCCGTCGTCAGTGCGGCTTTCTTCGTTGCCAGCCTCGGCGACCAATTGGCCTTCGCCGGGATCCTGCATGGCGGCTTTGTCGGGCTTGCCGTAGCGAACATCGCCCCCCAGCCATTTGTTTTCGGAACCCCAGTAGACGTCTTCATCCGGCTCCCAGACATCGGCGCGGCCACCGGAAAAACCGAAGGTCTTGAAGCCCATGGACTCCAGCGCGACGTTACCGGTGAGGACGATCAGGTCGGCCCAGGAAATGTTGCGACCATACTTCTGCTTGATCGGCCACAGCAGCCGGCGTGCCTTGTCGAGGCTGACGTTGTCGGGCCAGCTGTTGAGCGGCGCAAACCGCTGCTGGCCGGAACCCGCCCCACCGCGTCCGTCACCGGTGCGGTAGGTGCCTGCACTGTGCCAGGCCATGCGGACAAACAGCGGCCCATAGTGGCCGAAGTCCGCCGGCCACCAGTCTTGGGAGTCGGTCATCAGTGCATTGAGGTCTTGTTTCAAGGCCTGGAAGTCCAGGCGCTTGAACGCTTGGGCATAGTTGAAATCCTCGCCCATGGGGTCGGACAGCGAGGAATGCTGGTGCAGGATCTTCAGATTCAGTTGGTTCGGCCACCAGTCGCGGTTCGTCGTGCCACCGCCAGCGGCGTGATTGAACGGGCATTTCGATTCGTTTGCCATGGGAAGCTACCTTTGGTCGTATTCATCCAGCTATCCAGCCCGGCCGGGCTTCGGATAGCGACAGGCGAAATAAATGACACAGGGCGCAGGGCTCACAGTTCGCTCAACTGATCGTGTGTGGCGACACGGCTAAATGGCCCACGACAAGCCCAATACGTTTCTGAGCGCTTCGTATCTCTTTGTCAGGTTTCACGGGCCGGATTGCACCAGCCTGAATTCAGGCTAGTTCCCCTTTGCCAGATAGCTAATAGGCGCAGTATTAACGCTCGATAGGGTCAATCTTTTAACGAGGCCAAGCGGTGAGGCAGATGATGGGAACGGTCAACCGATAAAACGCATCACTGTGCGTACCAAGGTCGAAGCCATTCACTTAAGAAAGTGATGAACCCGTGGCGAGGGAGCTTGCTCTCGCTGGGCCGCGAAGGGGCCCCACAATGTTGCGGTCGCTGCGCAACCGAGCGGGAGCAAGCTCCCTCGCCACGGATTTTCACTGCCTTAAATGAACAGTGTTGCGAACCTGCTCGTGCCTTACAAAAGTTTTTTTCCCCGGTGATTGTCGACGCTGTCTGTGAGACGCGTCTCTTTTTTGCGTAGAAAGTTTCCGCTCTCTTGAACCGAAGGCGATATGCAGGGTCTGGTGTCCGCGCATGGCTGTGCGTGCCTGCTGCCATTTCTGTATCGAGGGATCGAACATGTCCGTATTTGCCTTAGGGACGAGGCTAGTCGTCGCGTCGCTGTGTTTTCTCGCGATGAACATTGCCGTCGCCGCGCCAACCCCCGGCGATACGGACCTGATCCGTGAGCGTCAGGACCGGCTGCTCGAAGAGCAGCGCCGACGTCTTGAAGAACTCAAGGACCTGCCTGGCAAGGAGGCGAAGCCGGCCCAGCCCACGGCACCTGTCGATACCCGTTGTTTCCCGATCAAGACCATAGAGCTCAAGGGCGCCGACGCCCTGTCCGAAAGCGAGCGCCAGCGCCTGCTCAAGCCCTTTCTCAACCAGTGCCTGGGCGTGCCGCAGCTTAACCAGTTGCTCAAAGTCATCACCGACCATTACCTGGAAAAAGGCCTGGTCACCAGTCGCGCCTACTTGCCGCAACAGGACCTGTCCAGCGGTCACCTGCAAGTGCTGGTGGTCGAGGGGCGCCTGGAAGGATTGAAAGGTGCCGAGAACAGTAAGCTGTCGGAGCGCGAGTTGGCGATGGCGTTTCCCGGCAAAACCGGCGAACTGCTCAACCTGCGTGAGATGGAGCAGATGGTCGATCAACTGAACCGCTTGCCGTCCAACCGTGCACAAATGGAACTGACGCCGGGGCAGAACATCGGCGGCAGCGAAGTGCGGGTCAATAACACCCCGCAAAAACCTTGGCGCGCCGGCCTGTCACGGCATAACGATGGGCAGAAAAGCACCGGCGAGCAGCAATGGGGCGCCTCCCTGGACTGGGACAGTCCCCTGGGCCTGGCTGACCAACTGGCCTTGCGCGGCGGCCACGATGCCGTCAGCGATCACCAGAAAACCTCGCGCAACGGCATGCTCTATTACAACCTGCCGTTTGGCTGGTGGAACCTGAGCTACACCTACAGCCAGAGCGAGTACCGCGCCGTGGGCCAGGCCAACGGCTTCAACTTCAAGCAGAGCGGCGACAGCCAGAACCATCAGGTGCGCCTGGAGCGGGTGGTCCATCGCGACGCGGTGAGCAAGACCTCCCTCAACACGGGCCTTTCGTACCTGCGTACCAACAACTTCATTGAAGACAGCAAGCTCGCCGAGAGCAGCAATCGCATCAGCGAGGCGCAGTTCGGCATCAACCATGGACGGCGGATTGGCAATGCCTTCGTCAACCTCGACCTGGGCCTGCAACAAGGTATTGGCGCCCTCGATGCCCAGGGCGATCACGAGCCGGGTCCTGGCGTGCCGGATGCACGCTATCGCAAATACACCGCCACCCTCAGCTACCTGCAACCTTTTGAGCTGGGTGGCGAATCCTTCAGCTTCAGCAGCCTGATGACCGGCCAGCGCAGCGAAGACGTGCTGTTCAGCCCGCAGCGCATGAGCCTGGGCGGCCTGTCGTCGGTTCGTGGCTACAAGGACCAGACATTGTCCGGCGACAGCGGCGGCTACTGGCGCAACGACTTGCGTTGGAGCCGCCCGGTGACGTTGGAGTGGATGCGCCCGGTGTTCGCTGAATACGGCACCAGCCTCGGTTATGACCAGGGCGTGATTCGCGGTAATCGCTACAACGGCGACGAGCACGGGCGCATGTCGAGCAATTCGCTGGAGTTGTTCGCCCGTGGTGAACACCTGAACGCCAGCGTCACCTTCGCCCATTCCCTGGAACGTCCGGATGCCCTGACCGAGCGCGAAGCGCCGATCTATTTCCGCTTGGATGTATCCATCTAATTTTTGCTGCAACGAGACCTGATCATGGACGACCGCCAATACGCCTTCCTGGCCCGCCAGCCTTCTGCTGCCCTGAAAACCCGCGACACCTTCTGGGGCATGCCCAAGCGTGGCCTGGCGTTCCTGCTGGTCAACGTCATGTTCTGGCAACCGATGTGGGCCCAGGCTGGCGGCATTGTGGTCAGCGCGCCGGGCACCAGCCTCGGCCAGGCCGGCAACGGCGTGCCGGTGGTCAACATCGCCAAGCCCAACGGCAGCGGTCTGTCCCACAACCAATTCAAGGACTACAACGTCGGCAGCAACGGCGTGATCCTCAACAACGCCACCAATCCCGCCCAGTCCACGCAACTGGGCGGGATTATCCTTGGCAACCCGAACCTCAAGGGTTCGGCCGCGAAGGTCATCCTCAACGAAGTCAACGGTGGCAACCCGAGCCAGCTGCGTGGCTACACCGAAGTGGCGGGGCAGTCGGCCCATGTCATCGTCGCCAACCCCTATGGCATTACCTGTAACGGTTGCGGGTTTATCAATACGCCCAAGGCGACCCTGACCACGGGCAAGCCGATCATCGAAAACGGCCAGGTGGGTCGCTATCAGGTGGACCAGGGCAGCGTCGCCATTGAAGGGGCGGGCCTGAACGCGAACAACGTTGACCGCTTCGAAATCATTACTCGCAGCGCCAAGATCAACGCCGAGATACAGGCGAAGAACCTGACCATCGTGGCCGGGCGCAATGATGTTAATGCCAACACCCTGAATGCCACTGCCCGCGCCGATGACGGCAGCGCCAAGCCCGAACTGGCGATCGACTCCTCTGCGTTGGGCGGCATGTATGCCGGGGCGATCAAGTTGGTGGGCACCGAAGCGGGTGTCGGGGTGAAGCTGGATGGCAAGATGGTTGCCAGTGGCGGGGATATTCAGCTCGATGCCAATGGGCATTTGAGTTTGGCGCAGACGGTCGCCGCCGGAGCCATCGACATCGAAGCCAAAAGTCTGGAAACCCGTGGCCAGGTGTACGCCGGTAGCCGTCTGGACGTGAAGACCCAGGGCGACCTGAGCAACCAGAAAAACCTGGTGGCGCGCGACAGCATTCATCTCGACAGCGGCGGTACGCTGAGCAACAACGCGATCATCGAAGCCGGGGTCAATCCAGACAACAGCCGCAACACGGCGGGCGATGTCACCCTCACGGCAAAACAGCTGAACAATGGCGGCAAAACCGTCATTGCCAGTCGCGACCTGAATGTCACGACCACCGCAGCGCTGAACAACCAGGGCGGTACGCTCAGCGGGCAGCGCAAGACCACGGTCACAGCCGATACTGTGGATAACCGCAACAAAGGCCGAATCCTTGGCAACAGCGAACTGCACCTGAAGGCCAGTCAGGTGCTGAACGCACAGGGCGGCCTGATCAATAGCCAAGGCATTTTGACTGCCAACCTGGGCTATCTGGACAACAGCGCAGGCGAACTGTCCAGTCTGAACAGCGCGACCCTGGTCCTCGGCAGCCTGGACAACCTGACCGGCCTGGTCATGGCCGGCAAGAACCTCGACATCACCAACGCGGGCGCGATCAACAACCAGGGCGGCGAACTGTCCAGCCAAGGCAGCGTGACCGTGCGCACCGCCAGCCTGGACAACCGCAACAAAGGCACCGTGGCCGCCAATGGCAAGCTGCTGGTCACGGCGACCGGCCAGGTCAACAACGCTGATCAAGGCCTGATCGCCAGCCGCAGTGCCGGCGTCGAGCTCAAGGCCGCCCGCCTGGACAACGCCAAGGGCACGCTGCAAGGCAAGGGCCCGGTGACCGTGGTTGTGACGGGCGATATTGATAACCAGGGCGGCACGATCATCGCTCAAGACGCCGACCTGAACATCGAAGCGGCCAACCTGGACAACCGTGGCGGCGTGCTGTCCAGCGTCAAGGCCGCGCTGGAAGCACGCACCACCGGCGTGCTGAAAAACGGCTACGACGTGAACCGCCAGGGCGGCACGATCCAGGCCCAAGGACTCAGCATCCAAGCCTTGGCTGGGCTGTTCAACGACGGCGGTCGCATCGCTGCGCAAGCCGGGGATGTCGTGATCACCAACGCAGCTGCGGATATCAACAATCGCAACGGTGGGATATACGCCACGGGCAAGGTCTGGGTCACTGGCCGGGGAATGGACAACAGCGGCGGCGGGCAGGTCAGTGCCAGTCGCATCGACTTTGACCTTTCGGGTGCGCTGAACAACAACGCCGGCATTATTGAAAGCCAGGACAGCCTGGATATTCTGGCCGCCAGTTTGAGCAACCAGAAAGGCCAACTGCGCACCCTGGGCCAGAACAGCACCACGGTGTTCAAGATCGGTGGCCTGTTCGATAACAACGACGGCACCCTGGAAACCTCCAGTATTGATGTGGGCTTCAACACCGGCAGCGTTCAGAACGTGGGCGGCAAGCTGTTGCACACCGGCCTGGGCGTGTTCGGCATCAGCCAGGCCAACCTGGGGCAGGCTGGCGGTCAGCTGGTGACCTACGGCAACCTGACGGTGACGGCTGATCGCTGGACCAACAACACGGCGATCCAGGCCGGGCACCTGGTCGTGGATGTCGACCAGTTGACCCAGACCGCCACCGGCCAGTTGCTCAGCACCAATAGTATGGTGGGCCGAGGCAGCAACTGGCGCGTCGACGGCCTGATCGGCAGTGATGGAGCCATCGACCTGCAACTGACCGGCGCCTATACCGGCAACGGTCGCTTGAGCAGTCTCGGTACCCTGGGCCTCAAGGCGGCACTGATCAATCTGGAGCAAAACGGCAGTATCGCTGGCGGTGGCAACACAACCGTCGTAGTCGATGGCGTCCTCAACAGCTACGGTCGGCTGACCTCGGCGGCGGACCTGAGCGTCACGGCCGCCACGCTCAACAACTACGGCACGCTGGGCAGTGCCGCAGCGCTTGGCGTATCGACCGGCGACCTGCTCAACGAGCACGGATTGATCTTCAGCGGCGGCAACACCAGCCTGCGCGTAAACAACCTGACCAACCGCTATGCCGACATCTACAGCCTGGGTGATCTGAGCATCGATCGCGACGGCCTCGGCACCCGTGCCAACCGCATTCTCAACAGCTCCGGCACGCTGCAAAGCGACGGCAACATGCGCTTGGCGGCCAGCACCATCGACAACGTCCGTGAGGTCTTGGCCACCAACGATGCTGGCATCTACACCGCCTCGATCAGGGAAGTGGCCTGCGTACCAGGTGATTGCGACGGCCCCAAGCAAAACCACGTCTGGCAGATCGTCCAGCGCGATAAGTTCGAAGTCACCGCGGCCAGCGCCGCCTCCAGCATCACCACCGGCGGCAACCTGAATATCCAGGGCGACACCCTGACCAACCGAAGCAGCAGCATCGGCGTCGGCGGTGCATTGACCGCCAACCTCGTCAGCCTGAACAACATCGGCATCGAGACCGGCGAGATTGAAACCTCGCGCACCTTCAGGTCCCAACGCACGCGCCGCCCGGGTAGCTGGCGCGCAGAGGCCAATGACTTCACCAACAAATACTGGTTGCAGAGCCCAGGCTACAACGCCAATGACCTGAGCGGTCTTGAAGCGGCGATGAGCCATTTTATCGGCAGAACCGAACGTGAGCTGACGCAGTTCCGTACTCAGACAACCACCACCGACAGCCAAACCTATGCCGCGATTATCCAGGCCGGTGGTGCCGTCGACATTCCTACCCAGGGCGACCTCAACAGCGGCGTCGTGCGTGGCGGCTACAACTACGTTGGCGCCGGCCCACGCACCGACACCCAGGCCGACAACGCCTTCTCGACCCGCATCAGCGTCAATCGGCAGCTACCTCCGAACCTGACCCAGCAACAAGTTGATCCACTGGCCTTGCCGGGTTTTGACTTGCCCACCGGGCAAAACGGCCTGTTCCGCATGAGCGGCGACGGCTCCACCACGCCGACCCAGAGCACGGGCCTGACGCAAGTGCGTGGCCTGCCGGACCGTTCGTTCCAGGCCAACCCGCAAAAATACCTGATCGAGACCAACCCGGCGCTGACCGACATGCGCCGGTTCATGAGCTCGGACTACCTGCTGACAAACCTCGGCTACGACCCGGACACCGCCGCCAAGCGTTTGGGCGACGGCTTCTACGAACAACGCCTGATCCAACAGGCGGTGATCGCCCGCACCGGCCAACGCTTCCTCGACGGCCAGAACTCCGACGACGGCATGTTCAAGTACCTGATGAACAACGCCATCGCCAGCAAGGACAGCCTCAACCTGTCCCTGGGCGTCAGCCTGACCGCCGAACAGGTTGCGGCCCTGACCCATGACATCGTCTGGATGGAAAACCGGACGGTGAATAATCAACAGGTGCTGGTGCCGGTGCTTTATCTGGCCCAGGCCAACCATCGTCTGGCGCCGAATGGTGCGCTGATTCAGGGTTCAGACGTCAGCCTGATTGCGGGTAAGAACCTGAACAATGCGGGCACCTTGCGTGCGTCCAGCAACCTGAGGGCGACGGCGGGCGACAGTCTGGTCAACAGTGGGTTGATGGAAGCGGGTGGTCGGCTGGATGCGTTGGCGAGTAATAACCTGACTAACAGGGCGGGTGGGGTTATTGCTGGGCGGGATGTCAGTGTTGTTGCCGTCGCTGGTGATTTGACCAATGAGCGAACCATTACCCGGCATGCCAGCAGCACTGGCTACAAGACTGAGCAACGCGAATTTGCTGACAACGCGGCGCGGATTGAGGCGAGTCATGACCTGACGATGGGTGCAGGACGGGATATCGCCAACAAGGGGGGCGTGCTCAAGAGCGGCAATGACATGGGCTTGCAGGCGGTGCGTGATGTAAACATCACCTCCGCCGAGCAGGTGGACAGCAACACGATGGGGAGCAGGCACCGGGACCAAACCATTACCCAAAATGGTTCCAGCGCTACTGCGGGCCGGGAGATGAAGGTGACGGCCGGGCAGGACCTGCGGGTCGTTGCCAGCAACGTCATCGCCCAGAGCACCCTGGCGCTGACTGCCGGGCGCGATATCGCGATCACGTCTGCCGCCAACGAAAGCCATCGCTCGTCCCAGAGCAAAAAAGTCAAAAGCAGCAGCGACCTGGTGCGTCAGCAGTCTTCGGTTATCCAGTCGGGTGGGGACCTCAGCGCCAAGGCAGGGCAAGACCTGAGTCTCGTCGCCAGTCAACTGAAAGGGGCCAAGAACGTTGCGCTCGACGCCACGCGCGACATCAGTCTGCTGTCCGCAACGGACGAAACCGCAGAGTTCTACTCGAAGAAAAGCAAAGGCTCCTTTGGCCGCAGTAAAAGCGAACAACGGGAAAGTTATGACAGCACCAACGTCGCGTCGGTGGTTGAGGCGGGGCAAGACCTGACGGTCAATACCAGCCAGGCCGCCGGTGGCGGTGTCACGCTGGATGGCGGCCGCAACGTCACGGTGATCGGCAGCCAGTTGAACGCCGGCAATGATTTGGTGGTGGGTGCCACTGGTGATGTGGCGGTGCTCTCGGGTATCGAAGAACACGGCTCCTATAGCAAGAAAACCAAATCGGGTTTCCTCGGCTTGTCCAAGAGCGGCAAAAGCGAGCTGAAAACCACGGCCTCCCAAGTGGCCAGCGAGCTGGAAGCAGGCAACGATGTGGTGCTGGTCGCGGGCAACGACTTGCGTTTGCGCGCTAGCGAAACCACTGCCGGTAATGACGTGGAACTGCGTGCAGGCCTGGTCAAGGACCGCGGTGACATCAACCTCGTCGCGGCCAATGACGCCGCTTACAGCCATAGCGAGCAATACAAGAAGAAAACCGGGCTCTCGGTCTCGGGTGGCTTCCTGTCGTTCTCCTCGGCCAAAGAGTCGGGTCGGATCGCGCAGAGCAGCACCAGCGTGGGCAGTCAGGTGACGGCGGAACGCGATGCGACTTTACAGGCAGAGCGCGATATCAACCTGGTGGGCAGCGGGATTGAAGCTGGGCGTAATGTCAGTCTGAATGCCGGGCGTGATGTGAATGTTCTGGCCGCGCAAAACAGTCGTTCCGAGCGGGATTGGGAAAAGAACAAGCAGGCTGGGATCGGTGTTTCTTCGGATGCTAATGGCATCAATTTCTTCGCTGGCGTGGATCGCACCAAAGAGAAAAACCGGCTTGAACAGCAAACCGCTGCCGCCAGCCAGATCAGTGCCGGTCAAAACCTGGTCGTCAACGCCAAGCGCGATATCGCCCAGACAGGCTCGGACCTTGAGGCGTTCAACGATATCGACTTGACGGCAGGTCGGGACATCAAGATCGACGCAGCCCGTGAAAGGCTGCTGATCGAGCATGAGCGCGAGAGCGAGCGAAACGGCGCCAGCCTGAGCATGAACCATAACTACGGTCGCACTCGCGATGCCGTCAAAGGGGCCGGCCAGGGTGAAGACAATGTCAGTAAGGCTTCCAGCACGCTGAGGGCTGTGGACAGCGTTTCCCAATTCGCTTCAGGCCCCACGTTCGACGCGAAGATCGGTAACAGCAAACAGAGTACCAGCGAGCAGATCGTTGAACAGACTCGCCGTGCGTCGACGCTGGACGCGGGCAACGATCTGAATATGATTGCCAACAATGATGTCCGGGCGAGTGGCAGCCAGTTGACCGCTGGGCGCGATATCAATATCAAAGGCCGCGATATCACCCTTGATGCCGCCAAAGGCAGCTATGCCGAAGAAACACGTGAACGGCAAAGTTGGGGCGGGATCCACGGTGGTACCAGTGGCGGCTTCAAGATTGGTGTTGGCGGTAGCAATGGCATTGCCAGCGGCGACAGCGAACAGCAAACCTCGACCGTCACATCCCTTGATGCGGGGCGAGACGTCAATCTGCGTGCAAGCAATGACCTGAACCTGATAGGTACTCAGGTCAAGGCTCAGCGTGACATCGACCTGCGCGCTGCAAACAACCTGAACATCCGTGCCGCTCAGAACGACAGCGCCAGCGACAACATCCGCAAGAGTGGCGGCGGGGAAGTCGGCCTCAGCGTCGGCTCTGAAGGTGTCGGCATCTACGCCAGCGTCAACCTGGGCAGAGGTAATCTGGAGCGTGAGGCCCAGCGTCAACAACAAGCCTATCTGTATGCGGGCAATCGCTTGGGCTTCACCAGCGGCAAGGACACGAATATTGCCGGTGCAGACCTGCGCGGTAATGAAGTCATCGGTCGCGTAGGCCGCGACCTTAATGTTTCGTCGGTGCCTGATACGGGCAAGGTCGAAGGCAAAGAGTTCGACCTCAGTGTGACGGTGACCGTGGGGCCGGGTGCGGGCGTGAGTGGCTCGGTCGGTTATGGCCAGACCACCGGCTCGACAGAATGGGTCGGGCAACAGACCCGTATCACCGGGCAAGACAAGGTCGACATTCGTACCGAAAACCATACTCAGCTGGACGGCGCCTTGATCGCCTCGGACACCGGCAAGCTAAAACTCGACACTGGCACGCTGGGCTTCCGCGACATCGCTGGCAAGGACAAGGAGCATGGCTATTACCTGAACGTCGGTGGCAGCTACTCCAAGGGCGGCGGCGGAACCCAGGACAGTAGCCAGGTCGGCAAAGGCGAAAAGGACAAGAACGGTTGGAGTGTTGAAGGCTGGAACTACGAGAAGGACCGCCAGCAGATCGTACGGGCCACCGTGGGTGCTGGCGACGTTGTGGTTCGCAATGACGCCGGGACCGGAGCCGACTCGGCGAAAGGCTTGAACCGCGATGTCGACAAGGCCTACGAAATCACCCGGGACGATGAGCACCGTACAGACTTGTACGTGACCAAGTCCTCCGTGACGGCGGCCCTCAATCCGTATGAGACCGCCAAGGAGTGGACCAAACAGCTTCGCAATTACGACGAAACGGCCAAGCAGAACTTCCAGCAAGCCGGTTACGACTTCAACGCGGCGGTCAACAAGATCGAGGCGGGGTTGGGGCGAGAAATGGATGCAAATGCCTCGGCGATGGTAGGCGTCGATTTTGCCGAAGAGACCATGGAGGCGCTGATCATCGGCGGCCTCACGCGTGCCCAGGCCATGAAGACCATGGGGGATCCAGAGTTTCAAGAGCGGGTGCTGGCTGAGGTAGGTCGGCTCGCAGGTGTGGATGTGAAGCAGGTCGAGGCTATCAGCAAGGAAGTCCAGGTGACCTCGTCTGACACTGGGCGCCCACCGGCTTTGGAGCTAGATGCCTCTTATGTTACTGAAGACGATGTCGAGAGGCTGAGCCTTGCCCAAGATACCTTACGGACATTTTCGGGGATCAATGAGTACGCCGCCGCGCATCAAGATGAGCAGCAAGCGATCTCGGTAGTCATTGCCATGGCACAAGGCCCCAAAGGGCTCGTGCAACTGGCTGTCATCAACGCAGCCTCTGAAACCGAGCCGGGCAAAGCGCTGCTTGAGAAAACCGAGCAATTCAGTCAAGCCGTAGGGGAAAAAATCGCCAACGAGATTGAAGGTACAAAGCTCGATTCAAAATTCGAAACGGACAAGTACCTGATCGGCGGCGGTCAGTTCATGGCATCGGTGTTGACAGGTGTGCTTTCGAAAGGCAGAGGAGCGAAAGAGCCTAAGTCCGTTTCGGTAGTGGACGGAACGGGTGCAAAAGGGAACGTTTCTGGTTTACTACCTAAACCCGGTAACACATCTGTACCGGTGAGTGGTGTAGGTGCGGGTGCCATCTTTAAGGTGGATTCCAACCAAATAGGTAAGAAACTGGGTAAGCATGTTAAAGATTATGGCGGTGATGCAGCCAATCCTGCAGATCGCAAAGTTGTGCTTGATCGGATTAATGACATTGGGAATCATCCTGAGAAGGTGATTCCTGGGACTTTCGCCGGACAGGGAGCGAATGGCGCACGTGGTGATGTATTTTTTAGAATAAAAGGTAATGATGTGGTTGTTACTAAGCCTAATGGAGAGTTTGTGACTATCCTGAAGGACGGAGCAATTCAGAATCCCTCTGTGCTAAGCGCATTAAAAGGAGATGTAAGGTAATGAGGCGCCCTGATCTTATGACCGCTTGGTTGCTGGCTGTGCTTGGGAAGAAACTATTGTCAGTAAATGCTATTTTTCATGTTTTTGCTTCTAGAAGGGACCCTTTTCCTCAAGAAGTCAGCTTTCAATTCTATGGTTCTGAGGCCGGGAAGTTCTATGGTGGTGGTGACGGCTCATCGCTATTGTTTTCTCTCGGTCCAATTGTCGGTTGCGACTTAGGTGAGTACGGCAGGCAAGACGTCTTTTGTGTCTCTGGCGAGCCCTATTTTCTTAATGTTGTGGAGAAAAAATTGCTTTCAGCTTCGCTGGTGCAGTCTTCAGTGGCCGAGGCGGTAATAGGCGTTGCTCTTTCGTTTGATGGCGACTCTTGTCTATCCGTATTGAATTTAGGAGATGAGCTTTTTGTTTATGACGAAATTCCAGTTGAGATAATACGTAGTGAAGGGCTTGATTTGATTTCGGTGAACTAGCCTTAAGACAAAAAAGGGGGCAGGTTTGTTTTATGAAGCGCAGAGGGCAGATTTGTTGGTTTTATGGGAACCGAAATGAGCGATTTTAGCATCTCGTGGACGGCTCCAATCAGACCGTCTTATTCGCTTGCGGGGATTCCGTTAGGAGTTCATATCAAAGATTTTGAAAGGGTTCTTGATGAATATGCTTTAGAAAATATGGAGGGTGCGTATAGGTTTGTAGGATCCCCAGTTCTAAGGATGGAAAATTATTTTGATTCGATGGGGGATGGTGGGTATGGGTTTCATATTGTTGATTTGGAGTTGACTAATTGGCGTCTGTATTATGATAGCTCAGATCATCCAGGTGTTGAGACAAGGGCTCTTCATGTGCTTGCTCGCAACTGGAAGATTTATGCTGTTAAAGCGTGGATGTATGAGAGCCTTGCTGACGGTGGTAAGCCGATAAACTCATATCAAGGTAAGTTGCCAGAAGGTATTGGGTTAGGAAGCTTTGTGAGAGAGCTATTGCCGTACGCAAATCTTGAGTTCGATAGCGCAGAAGAGTGGTTTTGTACAAGCAAAGAATATGGAGGGTTGGAGGTGGCAGGTTATTGCTGTGATCTGGATGATAGGCCGGATCAGATAATTACTGCGTTAACAGTAGTTGGCTAGTTGGCAGGGATTGAGAAAAATGGGAGTTGAGCTGTTTTTCGAAAAGGTGACAGATTTATTGTGTGGCGTGTAGAGAGGCAAGCCTATTGCCTTTGCCCCATTATAATTAATCTGCCCCCATTTTCTCTATCACCCAACACATGATCGGCGGCGGGGACGGCGCGCGCGGGGTTGTGTTGGTTCCTATGGTCCAGGTCAGCCAGGCCATGTATTCAACGTGGTTAATCAAAATGGGATTATCCGATACCTAAATGGGCAGGCTGGGGAATCGGCTAATATGAATAATTTTTTAAGACACTGCAGTTGATGAGAACTAACTCAGCAAAAAGGGGGCAGGTTTATTTTATGAAACGCAGAGGGCAGATTTGTTGGTTTTGCTCGGTTTATAAATAGATCTGTCCCCTTTTTTTAACGACGAGAGCCATACCAAGAGTAAAAGCGACCTGGCCTGATACAAGATGAAAGGCGAGGGGCGAACCGACGAAACCTTGCGCCAGAGCGCTCTGGTTGCCCAAGGAAAGTTGGTGATCAAGGCCGTCGATGGGCTGCGCATCGATGTCAAACAAGTGGATCAGCAGAGCGTCAGCCAAACCATCGATGCAATGGTGAAGGCTGAACCGGAACTGGCCTGGATGAAAGAGGCCCAGGCGCGTGGCGACATTGACTGGCGCCAGGTGAAGGAAATCCACGACAGCTTCAAATATGACAACTCCGGTCTGGGAGCCGGGGCCAAGATCGCCATCGCGATTTTGATGTCGTTCATCATGGGGCCGGCAGGTTTCGGACTGTCGGGCACCAACCTTGCGGTCGCCACCAGCCTGAGCACCACGGCGGTTACCAGCACCATTGAGAACAAAGGCAACCTGGGACTTGCGCTGAAGGAAACAGTCAGCGCCGATAGTGCATCCGCATACGCGGACCAAGAATGGTTTAGTAGTACCGACAGCTCCAGCACGACCACTCAAGGCGTCGAGCCGTCGACGGGTTCGGCGGGGTCGGCAGGTTCGGCATCGAGCGCGAGTAATTCCTCCAAGGATATCTTCCGTTGGAACACCGCGACTGACACTGCAATCCGCACAACCGGGCAAGCAGTGATCTCCAGCAGTATCTCCACCGCGATCGGTGGTGGCAGCTTTGGCAGCAATTTCAATGCTGCCCTGCTGGGAGAGGCCGGCAATGTGGCGATGGCGACCGGCTTCAACTGGGTGGGCGATACCATCAAGTTCCCCGATGGCGGCCCACAGAAAATTGTTGCCCACGCGATCATGGGTGGCCTGCTGGCTGAGCTGACGGGCAGCGACTTCAAGACCGGTGCGGTTGCCGCCGGTTTGAATGAAGCGCTGATTCCTGGCATGGCCAAGGTGGCGGGTGAAAACAAAGATCTGCAACTGATGCTGTCGCAACTGACGGGGCTTCTGGCAGCGGCTGCGGTCGATGGCGACCTGAATACAGGTTCGACGATCGCCAAGAAAGCGACGGAATTCAACTATCTGTTCCATGCCGAACTGGTCGAAAGAGAACAGAAGCTCAACACCTGCGCCTCCCCAGCGGATTGCCAATCCGTCAGGGACTATTACAACAACCTTGATACGACTCGGAACAAAGAGTTCGGACAGTACTGCCGGAATAACCCGGCTAGCTGTTTGCAGGTGACGAAGCAGTTGGTGGATGAGATTCCAGCCAATGAGAAGATGCTGCATGACGGCAGGAGCGCCGGGCTCGATCGTTCGGCAGCGCTTTGGGAAATTACTCGAAGTAACGAGCGGGCCATCAATACCGGCATCATCGAGAAGACGCGTACCGATAAAGGCGATGGGGCTGCCTTTCTGACGGAGCTTGCGGCGGATGGATTGAGTCAGGACCGGGGGCTGTTCTCGTCGACGGCTGGGGGTAAGGGTGGTACAACCGGGGTTAAGGTTGGGGTTGTAGGAAACGATAACAAAAATGGGATGCTGGGCGCCCAAGGTGTTCAAACTGCAAGTAAGACAATCTGGAAGGGTGATGGTAAAGAGCGTTTGGATGTAGAGAACCCTAATCCTGGCCAGCGTCCAGGCCAGCTCCACTATCAGGATAATAAAGGGAATAAATATCTTTATGATCCTCAAACCAAGTCATTTCCCGATGCGCCAAAATCAGTAAACCAACTTTTGAAAAGCTCAAGATTTTCGCAAGCTATCGAAAAAGGTATGTCAAAATATTTGGGGGGAGTCATGATTAAGATGAATGGGAAAATGAAAAAGGAACTGGAGGGAGTTGATCGGGTTGAACGCCAACTTCCTTCTTCTTTGGCTGATATTGCTGCAGCGGGCATTATTGAAAATGGTGGGTGCTTTCTTCTCTCTGCTCTAGCTAGTAAAAGCACCAATGCGGCCGAGTCTGATTTTTTGGACCGCACTGGATGGGAGTGTTTTGTAAATTCAATTCATATAGATGACTTTGCGGAATCAGATTATCTCTTTAATGCGATCCTTTTCGTTCGTTCGGTGTTCGGGGAGTGGGCGCGCAGGAGGTATGGCGGGGTTTTTCAATCGATAATCTCAAGTGATGAATTTGGATCGGTTGTAAAATTTCATTTTTTGCGAGATGGCGAGTCTTGGGTTGGAAGTGATCTTGAGAAGTATGAGGAGTCGATTTTGTTGGTTGATTCTGCCCAAGACTACAAGTCTAAGGAGCTGCTTTTTGACTGGTTTGTATGTGGCGAAAAGTAGCGAAAGAAGAAAAAAGGGAGGCAGGTTTATTTTGTGAGGCGCAGAGGGTCGGGCTCATTGCTTTTCTTGGTTTATAAATAGATCTGTCCCCTTTCCTGCGGATTGTTTTGGTTTCCTCCTTCAAGCGATGATTGGCCCAGCAGGTGGGGATGGTGAGGAATCATTTGATATTGAGGTTTGCACTCCGAAGTGGATTGAAAAAAATCTTGGAGTAGATGAGGTTCTTATAGGAGTGCATCACCTTGTCGTTCGTGAGTACAATTATCAAAAAATCGTTCTCGCTATTGAGAAATTTTTGCTGAGTTGTTCAGGTGCAAACTGGAACGAGGTTTCAAAAAAAGTATCAAGATTGGGCTTTTGGGAGTTTGAGGCCTACGAAGATGGAGGGGCATGAGTGAGGCGGGTCATTCTCTTCTAGACTGACGTCCACCTGACAACTCTATAAGAGGACGGATTTGGTTTGTAACAATATAGCGGGGCAGGCTTATTGGTCTTGCTTGGTTCGTAAATAAAACTGTCCTATGTTTCTAGGTGGCGTATGTACGCATTGCCAGATGATTTTGATTTTTTTCTATTGACCGAATGCTACTTGGAAATGGTAAGTTTTGGGGTGGCAATCACCAAGTTGGACTTTGCACGTCCGCAAGCGGCCCCTGGTGTATCTCCTTATAAAGTCTCTTTCTGTATAGAGGGAGGGTTGACGTATAAGGTCGGCGGCACCTTAGGGCGGCGAGAGTTTTCTGACTCGTATACGAGTGCGCCTTTATTGGACTTTTTACTGCAAGACGTCGTGTCGGTTAAAGAGACTGAAGGCGCGGGGTTGGAGATAACATTCCATTCTGGCGACACGATCGCCGTTGAGGCTGATAGCGAAGGTGGGTATGAGGCCTATTCAATTTATTTGGATTCTGGTGATATTGTAGTGGTTTAATTTGCAAATAGATCTCCATCCTTCGTGAAAAAAGGGCGCAGATCTATTTTGTGAGGCGCAGAGGGAGCGGGCTTATTGATTTTGCTCGGTTTATAAATAGATCTATCCCCTTTCCTTTTAGTGTTGGAAATTCCCAAATCGCGGCTCCCACTTTAATGATGAAATCGGGAATCATTATGACTGCTGATATTAAAGTTACGATTGCACCTGACTTGTTAGTAAGTAATGAGGTGTTTAACACTCGCTGTGCGAGGAAGCGGGAAGGCGGGTTGCTCTCGGTGGCAAGCTTTTTGACTGCGGGGGCGTCAAGCGATTCCGTATCCTTAGTATTGAATTATTTATATGGGTTGATTGAAAAAAAGTTTCCTGATTACGATCTGTGGTTTTTTATGGGTAGTTCGGCTTGGCAGCCAGATACTCGGATTGTGCGCCATCGGAAGTTGTGGGGAGCATTGAAGTCTAGGGGGTATGAGGTTGTAGGCGGCAGTCATTCGCAAGAGTACATTGTCGAGGCGGAAGGAAAAATCAAGTTTTTTGGTGCATTGCGCCTGTCGAAACTGTCTATTGAAACCGTCGCCAGTGTACTTGAGGCAGAGCGTTGTTCATATGTGGCTGCGCTCCCTAAGGGTTTTGATGTTCAAATTGCTCTTGATAAGGGGTGGTCGGGGGATGTAGAGGAAGATTTGAGTTTTCATTATTTGCTCTCTGAAAAGCAAGGTTTTCTGTTTAAAAAAGTAGGTGAGTTTGATGACGGTGAGCGGGGATTCATATCTGTTGGTTTGCTGGAGCAAATAAGTGTGTTGTTGCATTAAAACGGTTCCTTGTAATTACTGTGGGTCAGAAAGCGAACGAACTGCTTGGTGAAAGAGGTGTGGTGAAAAGGGGCAGATTTATTTTGTGAGCGCAGAGGGGGTTAGCTTGTTGGTTTTTGCTCTGTTTATAAATAAGCTGTCCGCTTTTCCCATTGTTTTGCTGAGTCGAGATGAAAAAAGCGCCTTGGAGGGCCATTGATGCGACACGACGTTGTTTTACGCTTTGTAGCGATGACTTTATTCTGCTTCACCCTGACCGGATGCATTCATTACGAACATAAAAGCGCAGAAGGAAAACCCTGGGCCGAGGTCGCGACAATTCGGCAGTTCGACAAGCATTTGTCGATAGACAAGATCGATGACGATACGTCGCTATATTGGCTAGCCCGCCAAACCGAGTATCGACTCGGCGCAGGAAAGCATAAACTTTCCGTTAAGTACGCTATTGGAACTGGATACTCACGTCCAATTGAAATGACCGTGGATTTGGTCGGTGGCCGTACCTATGGGCTTTATGGCATTTCGTCGATGAAATGGTGGTATTACGAAGTTCGTGATGTCGAGACAGGTCTTTCGGCGAAAGTTATAGAGCCGGCCGTCACAACGACGCCTTCTGGATCAGCCGGGCAGGCGGTCCAATAGTTTTATCGTGGAAAGGGCGTTTGCTCTCTGTCGGTTGGCGATGAATAGCGAGGGTTGCTTCGCAGCCCAGCGGGAGCAAGCTCCCTCGCCACAGAAGCCGGATTGTTGATCGCTCGCCCATGGCGCAGTTTTATTTTGCTATCCCCTTCTTTTGTGGTTACAGCGGACACCACGGGTCTCCCCCATTCGCGCTTTCCAGGATCTTCGGAAAATTTCGTCCAAATCCCCAGCCTGAGGCCACGGCAGTCATGGTGGTTTTGCAAGCGGGGTTCTTTTCCGAGACGATCACGTTCATATAGAACTGGCTGCCGTAGATCGTTGGTGCCCATAGCACCATGTCGCTTCTGTCGGCATTGCTGTCGACTTTCAATTGGATGGTATTGACGAGTCTCCCACCCGTCGTGAGCTCGGTCACTTGTGGGTGAAAGCAGTGGTTCAGGTAGCCTTGCACCCGCTCTTCGACCACCGCCCGCTCTTGCGTCAGGCAGTACTCGGGGCTGGTTACGCCAGTGTTCAGCAGTTCGTCCTTGGTATACGGATGCAGTGAGCAGCCGCTCAATAGCAGAAAAACGATCCCTGTAAATTTCTTGTACAAAACTCATGCTCCATCTGAAAAGGGGATATTTTCCATCTATTTAAAGAGGTGGATGGCCGTGTGGCTGGATAAGTGACTGGCCCAAGGGCCGTCAGCTTGTCTATCGTGAAGGTGTTCATCAACACTTTGATGAGTACACCGATGGTGGCGTTCAACGCGACGACGCAGAGGGCAAATATCACCTCAGTGATCTCCCATCAGTGGCCATGGAGCGACTTCCAGGACTTGAACTCTGACGGCCGTAATCCATAGCGTGCGAGCACCCCTTCGTGCAGTCGACGGAGTTCTTCGACGATCAGTGCTTGCACTTCCGGCTGCTCCCTTTCTGAAACATATTCCGCTACCGAGTGTTGAATACAGAACAACGGGTCAAGCTCTGGGTGAGTGACGATTTCCCGAATGGTCTTCTTGATGAGGTCTCGCCATGCCAGGCGTGAAGGGTCCGGTTCCGCAAGGTCTTGCTTGATTGCCAGATATTCCTGTGTTGAGCGTTCGTGGGCCCAGATATACAGGTCGCGAAGCAGCTCTACACGGGTCATTTCGTACGCACCCAATGTGGCTCGGCTGTAGGCCTGCTCCGGTACATACAGAAAGGTCAGCGGACAAAGGTTGGCTCGGAGCAAGGGGAGATTCGCTGCCAGTCGAGAGGAGCGTTTATTGATGTCGGCAAAAGGCTGAAAATAGGGCAGGGTGTGGGGCTCAGCCGGGTGTCCTATTGCGAAATAACGCCGTGCCCTGCCTTCTCCCTGTGCAGTGATTTGGCTGCTTTCGGCCAGGTTTGCAAGGATGCGCTGCGCCGTTCGCCGGAAAATTTAGGGTGCCAGGCCAAGAGCTCTGAGAGGCTCGCCCACTCCTGGATGCCAGGATACTGTTATATGTCGGTGGTCGAAGGCATGAGTGTGTTGGCGCTGTTTGAGAAGATTTTGGCGCGATTGTGGCGCAGTTCTTGACGAACTGCGCCACAGCTCATCGGAGTAGATAGATGTAGTCGCTCCCGACGGTGGGGGCTACGTTATGGCCATAGGCGCCCGTCATCACTTACTCCGCCGCCTGCGCCCGCAATCGTCTGCCAATCACATCCATCACATCACACCCGTCGCGCAACGCGATCGTCAGCATTTTGCAAAAATCGGAAAGCACCAGCGTGTCGGAACTGACCTCTGAGCGGAACGCGATGTTTTCCAGCAGTTGGGTCACGGTGCGGATGCGGTAGTCGGCGGTTTCGAAGAGGACATCAAGCGGGGCTTCGGTGTCGATCAGCAGGGTAGCGGGGGTGCAGTCGATGCCGGTGATGGGCATGTATCGATTCATTGGTAGGACCTCATTCAGTTGAAAGGAGCTACCTCGTTGCCGGGTCGCCAAACCCGAGTCGCCATTGGGGCGACGAGGAACTATAGGCCGCTCCGCTCAAGCACCACAAGACGCCGCTTTCCGAGCTTCATGTAGGAGCTTTGGCCTTCCAGCAGCGGTATTTCCCTACATCGCTTTGCCGCTATCAACAAGGTCGAAACCAGCCATCCATTAGGCACATTGGCATGGCTAGAGAGGTGACCGTGGCGAGGGAGCTTGCTCCCGTTCGGTTGCGTAGCGATCGCAAAATCTTGGAGCCGCTTCTCCCGAAGCGTCGGACCGGCCCAGCGGGAGCAAGCTCCCTCGCCACGGTTTGTGTGTTTGCCCGCGTGTCCATTTAACTGACAGGCATTAGCCTGAGTCTGCGTCAATCCAGTGCGTTGAAGGAGCGGTTCATCGCGACAATATCGGCATGGCTAGGGTTGGGCCCGAGCCGCTCAAAGTGTTTAGGAAACTCTTCTCGCTTCGCAGCGGCTTGCCCTTTGGACGCGGCCAATAGTGCGTCGCGCAGAGTCTCGGCGTCGTAGTCACAGCAATAGCCTGGCGTACACGGTTGTTGTCTCCAGGACTCTTCCAGGGAACCTCCGTCGACCGGATCAAAGCCCGCTTGGTTGACCAGGGACATCACCGTTTCCTTAGCCTTGGGATCGTCGCCGGCCACTGCTGCTGCCAAGCGACCTGGCGTGCCTTGGGCACTGCCCAACTCCGCCAAGGTATAGGCCAGAATATTGTTGAAGGCCTTGATGACAGGTCGCCCAACCTGCTTCGAAACCCAAACGCTTTCCGTCATCCCTTGATCAATTTCAGCAATGTTGGGGTCACGTAGGCCAGGGTAGTAGTTACTCGTGTCCACCACCGGGACGCTGTCGGGTACAGCGGCAAACAGATCAGCAGGCAGCGCGCTCAACGCCGGTAGCGGTATGGATAGCACGATAACATCCGCGCCATCGACTGCGCCGCGAATGTCCACCGGTTTGGCTCCAATCTCTTCGGCGAATGCGCGAACGCCGTTGATGCCACGAGAGTTCGCAACACGTATATCGTGACCGGCAGCCTTGAATTTGCGAGCAAGGGTGCCTCCGATGTTACCGGTTCCGATGATGCCGATTTTCATGGCTAAGCCTCCTGAGTCATTTGTCTTGCACCGATTCTAGGAGGCTGGTGTGATAATGGTAAGTACCTACCAAAAGGTGTGTAACTCACCATCGAGGAAGAAATGGAACGGGAATGGGATTGCGGCGATCCGCAAAATCGTCGGAAATGGGCCGAGGCAACAACCGAAACGCTTCGCGTACTGGAAGGGAAGTGGAAGATCATTATCTTGTGCCAGCTTTTCGCGGCGAAGGGCGCGCTGCGTTTCTCGGATCTGGAGAAATTGATAGAAGGGATCAACCAAAAGATGCTGATCCAACAGCTAAAACAGTTGGAAAAGGACGGCATTGTGCAGCGGACGGTGTACCCACAAGTGCCACCTAAAGTGGAGTACAAGCTCACGCCCATGGGACATGCACTGGGGCCGTCGATCCAGGCGTTGATCGAGTGGGCAGAGATGAGGCGCGATCACACCTGACATGACCGTCGAAGCGCAATGGCCCGACGCCTGCTGAGCCGTCTGTTTATGTTTCGTCGCATTAGGGGGAACCAATTCTCCAAGCACAAAAAAGGCACTTGCGATAATCACTAAATGCCTTTTTGTAAACGCTATGCGCAGTGAGGAATTTTCTCTACTTCTTTATAAATTTGCTCCCCTTTTGCAATTTCGGCTGTACGTAAATCATACGCAGTCTGCAAATTCAGCCAAAACTGCGCCGACGTGTCCAATGCAGCTGCCAGGCGCAAAGCCACATCCGCACTGACGCTACGGCGCATCAATACGATGTCATTTACGGTGGGGGCAGACACGTGCAAAGCCCTTGCAAGCGCAGCAGCCGTCAGGCCAAGCGGTTCCAGGTACTCTTCCTTGAGAATTTCTCCAGGGTGTACGGGCCTCATGCCATTCTTAAACATGACTCACCTCAGTGATAATCTACGATTTCTACGTTTTCGGGGCCGTTGGCGCCCCAGACAAAACAGATGCGGTACTGAGCGTTGATCCGGATACTGTGTTGGCCTTCCCTGTCGCCGTACAACTGCTCCAGCCTGTTTCCAGGCGGTGAGCGTAGATCGTTGAGATCGACTGCCGCATCGAGCATGCCGAGCTTACGCTCCACCACTGAAAGGATGGCTGACCAGTGTCGGGTTCTACCTGTTTCAAAAAGGGTTTGGGTATCGGCGCATCTGAAGCTTCTGATCATCTCTTAATGCTTAACGTTATTCGTTAAGGCGAGTCTACATCGTTTGCTGAGATACTCAACCGCTTGCTGGAGCCTTATGTCGGAGAGACGGTTTCAGCACTCCCTCAATTTCGCCCAAAACTCCTCCGCCGATGGGCTAATGGCACCCGTTGGGCGAGTGAGATGAATGTCCAACGGGATATCCCAGCTTTCATCGAGCGCCCGCACAAGACGTCCGTCGGCGACTTCCTGTTCGGTCAGGCTTCTTGGCAGCCAGGCCACCCCTTTGTTTTCCAGCGCCATGGACATGAGCACCGCTGCGAGGTGGCTGCTGAACAGCGGCTTGAGGTGCAGGAACTCTTCCTTGCCCTGAAGTCGATGAGCGACGATGCGTCCCAGACCGGACTCCTGGGTATACGCCAAGTAGGGCAGCGATGCGGGGGCATTGCCAAAGTTCGCAGAAGCGCTCGCCAGCGGAACGAGCACATCCCCGCCCACTTTTTTACCGATGAACTGATCAGGGGCCAACAGCGGTGGAACATCCGGATGACGATGGCAAAGCAGGAACTGCACGTGGCCTTGAATCAGCATTTGCTCACAGGCCGCCATGCTATCGGAATGCAGTCGTACCGCCTCGATGGGGGCGCCGTTTTCCGTGCTCCGCAGCCATCTTGGGAAAAACGTGAACGACAGCGAATGGGTGGCCGCGAATTGCAGCGTCTTGATCGCCATGCCCGCCACTTCCTGGGCTTCGCTGCGCATTCGGTACAAGCGCCTGGCCGTCTCTTGGGCGCTTGGCAAAATCTGCTTCCCCGCCTCGGTCAGCGTGGCGCCTTGTGGCGTGCGAACGAACAGTTCGACACCCATCCAATTTTCCAATGCGCGGACTCTGCGACTGAAGGCCGGTTGGGTCACGTGGCGTGCTTCAGCGGCACGTACAAAGCTGCCGTACTCAGCCAGCGCCGAAAAATCTTCTAGCCAAACGAGTTCCAAGGGCAATGCCTCCTGTGCATGGGGCGCGGCATTATTAGCATTGGGCGGGTGTCATCGCAAAGCATAACGTGGGGCCATCAACAACAAGAGGACCTCGTCATGCGTATCGTCGACATCCGTGAAAAAACCGTTTCCATTGCCTCGCCAATTGCCAACGCCTACATCGATTTTTCCAAAATGACTTGCTCGGTCGTCGCTGTCGTCACGGATGTGATTCGCGAGGGTAAACCGGTCATCGGCTACGGTTTCAACTCCAACGGTCGTTATGGCCAAGGCGCTTTGATGCGTGACCGCTTCCTGGCGCGCATCACCGAAGCCGACCCTGAGTCGCTGATCGATAAAGAGCACAATAACCTCGATCCGTTCGCCATCTGGAAAACCCTGATGACCAACGAAAAACCCGGTGGCCATGGTGAACGTTCGGTGGCCGTGGGCACCATCGACATGGCTGTCTGGGACGCCGTCGCCAAGATCGAAGGCAAGCCGTTGTATCGCCTCCTGGCTGACCGTTACCGCAGCGGCGTGGCCGACGACAAGGTCTGGGTCTACGCCGCTGGTGGTTATTACTACCCAGGCAAGGACGACGCCAAGCTTCAGGACGAAATGCGCAGCTATCTGGATCGCGGTTACGACGTGGTCAAGATGAAGATCGGCGCGGCGCCTCTGGCTGACGATATTCGTCGCATCGAATCGGTACTCAAGGTGGTCGGTGACGGGCGTCGCCTGGCAGTGGATGCCAACGGTCGCTTTGACCAAGACACGGCCATTGCTTATGCAGAGGCTTTGAAACCCTACAACCTGTTCTGGTACGAAGAAGCCGGCGATCCTCTCGACTACGCCTTGCAGGCTGAGTTGGCCAAGCACTACGACCTGCCGATGGCTACCGGTGAAAACCTGTTTTCCCATCAAGACGCCCGCAACCTGCTGCGCCATGGCGGCATGCGTTCCGATCGTGACTACGTCCAGTTCGACTGCGCGCTGTCCTACGGTCTGGTCGAGTACATGCGCACCCTGGAAGTGATGGAAGACATGGGCTGGTCTTCGCGTCGTGTCGTTCCCCACGGGGGCCATCAGATGTCCCTGAATATCGCCGCGGGCCTGCACCTGGGTGGTAACGAATCCTACCCGGATGTGTTCCAGCCGTTTGGCGGTTTTGCTGACGGGATTCGCGTCGAAAACAGCTATGTGGCGCTGCCGGATATTCCAGGCGTCGGCTTCGAAGCCAAGTCCGCCTTGTACGCCGTCATGCGCGAACTGGGCGAGGGCTGATAGCCCGAACGGCGGCCTCTTCGCCTGAGGCCGCCGTTATCAGGCGTCACCCACTGACGCCGCACCACACGCCCATCACAACAATAAAATGAGGTGCTCCCGTGGAAATCTCCAAGTCCCGCTGGTATAGCCAGCTGTATGTGCAGGTCCTGATCGGCATCGTGGTCGGCGCCGCAATTGGTCACTTCGAACCGCAGTTCGGCGCCAAGCTTCAACCCTTTGCCGATGGTTTTATCAGGCTGATCAAAATGCTGTTGGCCCCGATTATTTTTGGCACCGTGGTGGTCGGTATTGCCAAGATGGGCAACATCAAAGAGGTTGGAAGAATTGGCGTAAAATCGCTGATCTATTTCGAGATTCTTTCAACCATCGCGCTGGTGATCGGCCTCGTCGTGGTCAACATCGCCAAGCCCGGCGTGGGGATGAACATCCATGTCGAGACACTCGATGGCAGTGCTATCGCCAAGTACAGCCAGGCCGCTTCTGCCCAGGGCGGCACCGTTGATTTCTTCATGAACATCATCCCGCCAACTTTTGTCGGTGCGTTTTCCAATGGCGTCATGCTGCAAGTCATTCTGCTTTCTGTCTTGATGGGGGTGGCCCTGGTTCAGATGGGTGAGACCAGCAAACCGCTGATCAATACCATCGATCTGTTTCTGCAAGGGCTGTTCAAGATTGTGGCCATGGTCATGCGGTTGGCTCCGATTGGCGCTGGCGCGGGCATGGCGTTCACGATCGGCAAGTATGGCATCGGTACACTACTGTCCCTCGGCCAACTGCTGGTAGCGCTCTACGTCACTACCCTGGTGTTCATTGTGGTTGTGCTGGGCACCGTTGCTCGATGGTCGGGCATGCCCTTGTTGCAGTTTCTTCGTTACTTCAAGGACGAGATTCTGATTACCCTCGGGACTTGCTCGACCGAGGCTGTGCTGCCGCGGATGATGGTCAAGCTGGAAAAGCTGGGCTGCAAAAAGTCAGTGGTGGGAATGGTGCTGCCGACGGGCTATACCTTCAATGCCGATGGCACCTGCATCTATCTGACCATGGCTGCGATCTTCATCGCCCAGGCCACCAACACACCGCTGACGTTTATGGACCAGATGATTCTGTTGGGCGTCTTCCTGCTGACTTCGAAAGGTTCGGCGGGTGTGGCGGGGGCCGGGTTCGTCACCCTTGCGGCAACGCTGACCACCATCCACTCCATTCCGCTGGTCGGCCTGGTCCTGCTCCTGGGTATTGACCGTTTCCTGAACGAAGCGCGGGCGGTGACCAACCTGATCGGCAATGGCATCGGCACCCTCGCCATTGCCAAGTGGGACAATTCTTTCGATGTGGATGCTTGTGAGCGGGAAATCGCGGCCATGAAAAATGAAAAGGCGGCGCGTAGGGCGTTGGCTGCGCAGAAATGATTGGCATCGCTTGCCCGGTCGTGCTGAAGCTTTGATTGCCTGGATTTCAGGCACAAAAAAGACATCCTTGGACTAATGCCAGTCAGTCAAGCGAAATAAAGCCGGGCTGTAACCCCGTGGTATTCCATTTAACCGACTGGCATTACTTAAGACCGAAATCAGGTAACTGTCAGATCGAGTCTGAGCTCTATAGATGACGTTGTTCGTTGCCGCATTATTTCCCATCCTGCTGCATCAGGGCTTTGCGTAACTTCCCGGGTGACATGCCAAACATGCTCTGAAAGTGCCGAATAAAATGTGGCGCATCGGCGAAGCCGCATTCAAAGGCGATCTCGCTAATCTGGCGGTCGGAACTCACGAGTAGCCATCTACCGAACCGGAGTCGGACCTGTCGGTAGAACTGGGCCGGGCTGTTGTTGGTTTCAGCGACAAACAGGCGTTCCAATTGCCGTTTGCTGGTGCCGACCAGATGCGCAATGGCCTCGATATCCAGGGGTTGGGCCATGTGTTTCTCCATCAACATCACGGCTTCGTGCAGCCGACGATTGGATGAACTGGCGTACCCGAGGGCCTTGCGTCGGGCGACGAAACTGCTGGACGTGTTCTTTGCCACCGTCATCTGATGCACAACCTTGCCCGCACGATCCGGTCCGCAATGCAGGCCAATCAGATGAAGCGCCAATTCGATGACTGATACACCGCCCGCGCAGGTGATCCGGTCCCGGTCGATCAGAAAATCTCTGTTGATGACAAAGCGCAACGAGGGAAACAGTCGCTTCCAGTCGTCGCCATGATAGGCGTGGACACACGCCGTTCGCCCCTCCATCAGCCCATGTCCCGCGAGCACGAAACTGCCGGTGCACAGGCCGATCAACGGCACCTGTGCCGCTGCGGCCTGGTGGAGGAACGCGGGATAGGTTTTCGGCACTGCCTCGATGGAGTCGAGCAATCCACCAATCACCACGATGTAGTCGAAACGCTTCGGATCAGCGAGTTCACTGTCGATCGGTACGTCCAGTCCGCTACTGGAAATGACTCTTTGCCCGGGAGTGCCCAGTACTTTCCATTGGCAGCGTATGGGGCGGCTTTGATCTCCTGTATCGGCGGCATGCCGCAACGCATCGGTCAGCCCTGACAGTGACAGCAAGGGGAAGCGTGGCCACAACATGATGCCAATAGACAGCTCGGCGGTGCCGCGGCGCATGGGTGGATGACGCGCCTGTCCATGATCGAGCTCGTCCACGAGGCTTTCCGGGGGTGCCACGGGCTCTGTGCCGCCAGAATGTCGCAAATGTTCAATCATTCGTGCAAAGCGTCCAACCAGTTATACCGCCGGGCCCACTACGATGGACCGATGCGAAACGTTCTGCTGCCACAATAAAAATTATCGAGGAGCATCCGATGAAGACGTCCAAAGTCCAGCGTTTTTCCGGTATCTGTGCCGGTTTTCTGGTGTCCGTGCTGGCCACGGCACCGGTGTTCGCATTGGAGACAGTAGAGCCGGGAAGCCTGACCATCGCCTTCAGTGGTGATATGCCAGGAACAGGGTATCAAGATAGTCGGATGGTCGGCTATGACGGTGAAATTCTTCAACAAATTTCCGAAAAGCTGGGCCTTAAGGTCAAACCGGCATTGATGGAATGGTCAGGGACGATTGCCTCGGTGCAGTCCAAGCGAGTGGATGTCATGGCCGGCACCATGGGCTGGACCGAGCAACGCTCGAAAATCATGGCCTTGAGCGATCCTATTCACTACTTCAAGAACGGTATCACCCAGACAGACAAGACCAACTGGAACAGCCTCAAGGATTTGCAAGGCAAGAAAGTCGGCACCATCACCGGTTTTTCGTTCATCCCCGAGATGCGCAAGATCGATGGCCTGCAAGTCGCCCTGTACGACACGTCTGATGCGGCCGTTCGCGATCTGCTCGCCGGACGGATCGATGCGGTGATCGGCGATCCACCGGTCATGCAATACGCCATTTCCCGCAATGAGCAATGGCACCTGCGTTTCAACGCCTTTGTCGACAACGATCCGAATTTCCCATTGCTGACTGGCTTGGGCCAGGTGGTGTTCGGCTTCAACAAGGCCAGTCCGGAACTGGTGACGGCGGTTAATGCGCAGATTCAGACGCTCTGGAAAAACTGTGAGATGCGCAAGGTCGGCGCTCGCTACGGCCTGACCCAGGATGTCTGGTTCATGCCCGAAGGCAAGGACCTGCGCCTGGGCGTCGATCGCCCAGCGGACTGGACGCTACCTGGCTGCAAATAAGTGTGTGAGGCGGTGGGCCGGACTCATCGCCATGCCTATAACAAAAAGAGGTTAGCCAAGATGTCGAGCCCGTCTGACACCGCGTTGCTGCGCGTGCACGAATTACACAAGAACTATGGCGATCTGGAAGTGCTCAAGGGCATCAGCCTGGAGTTGAAGCCCGGTGAGACCCTGTCATTGATTGGCCCAAGCGGTTCTGGAAAGTCCACCTGCCTGCGTTGCATCAATTACCTGGAAAAACCCACCAGCGGCGAGATCTGGCTGGGGGGTGAGCTGATCGGGCAGGTCAAGGACGGCAAGCGTTTGCGCCTGATGAGTGATCGGGAGATGGCGCCGCAGCGCCGCGAGATCGCCATGGTGTTCCAGTTGTTCTATCTCTGGCCGCACTTGACCGTGCGCGATAACGTCGCGCTCGGTCCCATCAAGGCCCAAGGCATGCCGCGCAAGCAGGCGTACGAATTGGCCGACGCGATGTTGGAAAAAGTCCATCTGCGGCACAAGGCCGAGTCTTATCCCGAGCAGTTGTCGGGTGGTCAGCAACAGCGGGTCGCCATCGCCCGGGCTTTGGCCCAGCAACCGAAAGTGATTCTGTTCGACGAACCGACCTCGGCGTTGGATCCCGAGTTGGTCGGCGAAGTGTTGGCCGTGATTCGCGAGCTGGCGGAAGAGGGCCGCAGCATGATCATGGTTACCCACGAAGTGAGGTTTGCTCGCGATGTGGCGGATCGGGTGATCTTCATGGACGGCGGGCGCATTGTCGAACAGGGGCCGTCGGCGCAAGTGATCGACAACCCTCGTCACGAACGCACCCGCAGTTTTCTGGGGCGCATGGCTGTGGAGAGCGCCTGATGGTGAATCTGCAAGCTTTCCTCGGACTGTTGCCCTTGCTGTTGAAAGGCGCAATGAACGCGTTGGAAATCGCCCTCTGCACCTTGGCGCTGGCCAGTGCGGGCGGTTTGATACTGGCGGTTTTACTGACGTTCAGCCGATCGCGACTGGTGCACGGCGCCATTGCCTGTTTCATCGAATGGATGCGTAACGTGCCTGCGCTGGCACACCTGTTCCTGATCTACTTCGGGCTGTCCTATCTGGGAATCAACTTGCCCGCGTGGTTGGCGGCCATCGTCGGTTTGAGCCTGGTGGGCAGCGCAGTGCTGGCCGATACTTTCCGAGCCGGCTTGCAATCGCTGCACGTCGGCCAGCATGAAGCCGGACAGGCTGTCGGCTTGCACCGTCTGCAAATTTTGCGCTACATCCTCTTGCCCCAGGCCCTGCGCGTTGCGTTGCCGGCTTACGCCAACTATGTCACGCAACTGATCAAGGACACGTCCATCGCCTCGGCCATTGCCGTGCCGGAAATCATGTTCCTTGCCCGCAATCTTGTGACCTCCACGTTCCAGACCTCGCTGATTTATCTGGCGGTGATGTGCATCTATGCGGCGATGATCCTGCCAATTGGCGTGGGATTCATCCGACTTGAACGTCATCTGAGGGCGGCGCGATGATCAGTTTTTTCCAACAATACCCGGAATACTGGAGCGATTGGTTCGCGCGCCTGCTACTCGGCGCGCGAGTCAGCGCCGAGCTGTCCCTGACAGGCTTCGCCCTGGCGGCGGTGTTGGGCGCGTTACTGGCCTGGGCGATGAAGAGCCCCAGCGTATTGCTCAAGCGTTTGGCGGTGTTCTTCATCCAGGGGATGCGTGCGGTGCCGCTGCTGGCGTTGCTGCTGGCGCTGTACTTCACCTTGCCCAGCCTCGGGCTGACGCTGTCTGGTTACTGGGCCGGCGCTATCGGTTTGGGTTTGCAGGGCTCGGCCTACGTCGCGGAAATCCTGCGCGGTGGACTGGACTCCTTGCATCGCGGCCAACGTGAGTCGGCCATCGCTACCGGCCTGACGCCATTGCAAGCCTTCACCTCGGTGATCTTTCCGCAAGCCATTCGCGGCATGTTGCCGCCATTGCTCAATGCCTATGTGTCGATTCTGAAGGACAGCTCCCTGTGCGCCTTGATCGCCACCGATGAGTTGATGCTGGCGGCCCGGGCCATCGCGTCCGAATCCTTTTTGCCGATGCATATTTTCCTGCTGGTGGGGTTGTTCTATTTCGTCATCGCTTTCCCTCTTTCTCTGTTATCGCGGGTACTGGAAGTACGATTTTCTCGCGGACGCAAAACCATTCGAGGCTGAACACATGAACATCAAGGATCGAACCGCTTCCCACAGCATCGGCCAGTTGCGGCAAGCGCTGGCCTCCGGAGCGCTCACGAGCGAGTCCCTGGTTGGCGCGCAACTGGAGCGGATCGAGCGCTTCAACGGTCAACTCAATGCTTATGTCGAAGCCTATCCCCAGCGCGCGCTCGGTGCCGCCATCGCGGCCGATCGGCAACGGGCTGCCGGTGTCAACCTGGGGCCATTGCATGGCATTCCGGTGGCGATCAAGGATTTGTTCGAAATCGACGGCAAGGCCATCACCGGTGGCTCGCTGGCACAGCAGCCGCGTATCTCGCGGCTCACCGCCACGGCAGTCCAGCGACTGGAGCGCGCCGGGGCGATCATCATGGGCAAGACCCACACCGTAGAGTTTGCTTTCGGGGGGTGGGGCACCAATGCCGTGATGGGCACGCCGTGGAATCCATGGGACTGCGACGTGCATCGTGCTCCAGGCGGGTCCAGCAGTGGTTCCGCGGTGGCCGTGGCCGGCGGATTGGCAAGCGCGGCATTGGGCACCGACACCGGCGGCTCGGTGCGGATTCCGGCGGGTATGTGTGGTTTGGTTGGGTTGAAAACCACGCGTGGGTTGGTGAGCCGTCACGGTTTGATTGAGTTGTGTCCATCGCTGGATTCGGTGGGACCGATTACGCACACCGTCGAAGACGCCGCGTGGATGCTTGACGCGCTGCTGGGGCCGGACCCGCTGGATTCGGTCTCGGCCAAGTCGCCAGTCTTCAGTGCCGCGGCAGGCTTGAACCTTCCGGTGCCCGGTCTGCGCGTCTGGGTGCTGCCACAGACCGAACGCGTACACATCTCGCCTGGCGTATTGGCAGCGTATGACCAGGGGCTTGAGCAATTGGCCGCACTGGGCATGCATCTGGTCGAACAACCGCTACCGACTTCCCTGGAGCAGTGCATGCGCGTTGCCGGTGGCCTCATGAGTGCCGAAGGCTACGCCAGCCTTGGTAGTTTGTTCGAACGCGATGATCTGCGCTTCGATCCTCATGTGCAGCGTCGGGTGCTGAGCGGACGCGCCATCGACGCGGCGGCTTATATCGATTTGCACAACCAGCGACGTGTTGCCCGCCAAGCCATGGACGAAGCCATGTCCAACGTCGATGCCTGTGCGTTTCCGACCAACGCCATTGGCAGCGTGCCGCTGAATCAGGTCGATGAGTACGGCACGCCGCTGGCCTTGCTCGGCCGTTTCGCCAACCTGCTCAATCTCTGTTCAGTGGCGCTGCCGGTGGGCTTTGACGAGCAACGTATGCCGGTCTCGATGCAGATCGTCGGGCGTGCTTTCGCCGAACCCTTGGTCCTGCGGATCGCCCATGCCTACCAGCAAGTCAGTGATTGGCACCAGCGGCGGCCTGTGGGTTGGGACCTGTCGGACAGGGTGGTGGCGTGATGGAAATCTGTGTCGTCGGAGCTGGTATCGTGGGCTTGAGCAGTGCCTGGTTTCTACACAAGGCCGGTCGTAATGTCACCGTTGCAAGCGCTGGCCGATCCCGCTCTGCTAGCGCAGCGCCTTAACTTTCTCAATTCACGGAGTAAACCCGATGGCAACGATTCAACGTTTTCAGAGCAACGCGCGGATGTCCGGTGTGGTCAGTCACGGCGATCTGCTTTACCTCTCCGGCCAGGTGCCCACGGATCTACACCTTGGCATCGAAGAGCAGACGCGGCAGGTGCTGGCCAAGATCGACGCCTTGTTGTCACTGGCGGGCAGCGACAAGGGCCAGCTTTTGAGCGCACAGATCTGGCTCAAGGACATTGATCGTGATTTCGCGCCGATGAATGCGGTGTGGGACGCCTGGCTGCCAGCGGATAGTGCTCCGGCACGGGCCACTGTTCAGGCGCGCCTGGCGCGGCCTGAGGTGCTGGTGGAGATTATGGTTATAGCGGTGAAACCTGCTTTTGGTGTTTGAGACGGTTGGGGCGACGCTTTTTTGGGTTGCGGTGGGTTGCGTAAGGTGCGCTGGTCTGGTGGTGGGATGGGTAAGCGTGGTGGTACGCGGGTTATCTACTACAACGCGCTTTCTGAAGGCCACATCTGGTTGCTGATCGCCTACGCCAAGGCGAAGTTCGACAACCTGCCGACCGCCTTCTTGAATCAATTGAAAGAGGAGATCAGTAATGGATCATGAAATGGAGAACTTTCAGAAAGACTTGTTGGCTTCGGTACGCCAAATGAAAGCTGGCAAGGCGGCACGCAAAACCGAGGTGACGCTTTCGGCTGCGGCTGAGGCCAGGGCTAAAGTCGGTGTATCCCAAAGTGCATTTGCAGAGCTGCTGGGAGTCAGCCTGCGTACGTTGCAGGATTGGGAGCAGGGTCGTCGGCGACCTGCCGGTGCGGCACAGACCCTTCTGCGGGTCGCGAGCCAGCACCCTGAGGCGTTGCGGGACCTTCAAGCCGTCTAAGGCTTAATTACGTTGCCAATTGGAGCCGTTACCGATCAGCGTATCGGAACGAACTTCCCGCTTCTCTCTTTCTGGATTGCCGTCACCAAAAAATTGCCGGTGGCGCTGAAGCCCCTGATTTCACTGGATTCCGGGCATAAAAAAAGACGTCCATGGACGTCTTTTTTGTAGAGTTGGTGGGCCGGGGTAATCTGAATCAGTTATACAAGTTATTGATTTAAAACATTAATTTATTATTTTGTTTTTGTCTGGAATACCAATTGGAATGCCGTGCGAAATGGCACTCCCTTGACCAACCGTTTGCATTCGATCTGACCATCGATTGCATCGGAGTTGACCGTCGAGCTTAGTAACCATGATTGGCAGAGAACTGCCTCAAGCGGACGTTGATCCCCCTACCTGAAACGAGCACATGGTCATCCCCGTTCACGATTGATGCTCGATCCTGTGGACCCGCATGTTCGTCCTCAGAAGTGGCACTCATTTTAACCGGCTGACGCCTCGTCGCTTGCGGTGACAAGTCGGCGCCTCCGTCAATATTGCAAAGTGACCTAGGTTCTGGTTTCATGTGCTTCGTCTTGACTACTGCTCGCGGGTGGCCATGCTGTGAGTTGTCAGACGCCCTTTTTTGACTAGATCCGCGTTCACGTAAAGCCGCACATCTAATGGCCCTATAAGTGCAGCTATTTCACGTCGACGCTTAGGGATAGTCATGTCTGCGAAATACCCTTGCCTTCGGGCCGCCATTTCTGAATTGATCGCCAAAATTCCAGGCGACAATATCGATTTCCGTCAGAACGTCTGTAACCAGCTCATTCATGCTGCTCTCGGTACCGTTAGTCCGGAAATTGCCGGCAGAGACCGCTTACCGATCACTCGGACCGCTAGCAAGTACGATGCTGAACTCATTCAATACGATCTGATTCATACCATGCATCGCGCCATGAAAATGCTCGGTATCGAGCAATGGGCAGCCATGCGTATCGCATTGGACGTCATTGATGCCCTTCGAGCAGCACGAGTTGGGGTGAATCAAGTGCAGCTCCTGCTCGACCCGAGTTACAAAAAAGCTGCTCGGAAGAAAGCGTTCTCTGCGCTCCTTGAGAAGCTCGAAGGTAATGAGACAAATGGCTCTCTGCTGCCGACCACGGCGACGCTGGCCATTGTGAAGGGACTGGTGCCAATGCCTGATACATCGTGGGAAGGCCGGTTCGACCTTGCGGCCAACTTCCCACGACGAGGCCGGAGTCAGCTTGTTGAGCTCGTAAACAGTAGTGAATGCTATCTCTGGCAGTTCCCTCCGGCTTCTAACGAGTCCACTTCCTGGGCAGTACATGATCGCTATCTCTCCGAGAGCCGGATCCATTCGGCAGAAATGGGCATGGGCTTCTCTATCATCCAGGCCCCTTGGAGAAGATCAGATTGGCCTTCTAAAACCGACTTCTACAACCAGTACTCATTGTACTCACCCATGTGGAATTGCCAGCGTACTGTCTCAACCCTAGAGGCGTTGAGTTGGAGGCTGGGCAACCTTCATCACTCGACGATTCGCGATGGCCGCTATGGGGCAGCCGAGTTTTCTGAGCTGCTCCCAGATGGCCTGGCCTCACTACCCCGGATACACGGTTGTCACGAATGCCGGACGCTGTACGTTGATAAATCGGCCGAGTGTGCGGGTGTGCCTAACAATTGCAGATGCGGTAAGCGTGTCACAACGATGCCAGCTATTAACCAGACCGCACCTACGAACTGAGTTTTTCATTCGGTGATAGGGCTGCGTCCATGCAAAGGCACGCTAAGGGTTCAGGAAGTCGCTTATCCCGGGTCCAATGCCCTATCGCCATAATCAAGCGAGAGGAAGTTATGATCGAGGAGATCATTATGGAACACGATCCAAAGAAATTGGCTGCACTGACCGCCGCCGCTGTGGCCGCAGAACTCGCGTACGACCAGGGGTTCGTAGACGGGATCTCGGTCGGACAGGCTGTTGGCTTCGTTGCCGGCGTCACGAGTCTGAAAGCTGCGCTTTCAGACGGACTGAGGCACGGCTCTCCTGAGTGTGGGAAAGCGCTTGAAAGTTTGAAACGCCTTGGTATTGGAGATAAATGAGTTTGGGGTCGGCCAAAGGATCTGGCCGACCACTTTAACGGTCTCTGTCGAAAAATCAGTGGGACCTCATCGCGCGGCCATTGAGAGTGACCGTTTATGGCCGATTGCAACCGCAATCGGCCATACTTGTAGCTGCAAGCTCAAGCACGCCCCGCAAAGCCTGCTGGCGCTGCTTTTTTCTCTTTGGACTGCTCAATTTTTCGGATGCTTTGGAACGCCAGCAGGTCCACGTCAAAGATGCTAATCACCGCCTGGTTGTTGCCATGTACGTGGGCAATCTGTCTCTCATGGTGCGCCTTGAAAGGTGCTTGAGCATTTGACCCTCCGAACTGTCCTGTATTTGCCAGCATGATGGGTTGGTACATATGGAACTGCAGAGCCGTGGCCATAGTGTCAAAGGTACCGATGTCCCTGTTCAGCGCTGCGATGACGAAACCATCCGTGATATCGCGCATGTCTGACGCGAGCTTCAAATCGGTAGCGTCGTAGCAAATGGCACCAGTCAGCTTAGCAGTAACACCGTGCTGATCTTTGAACTCAACAATCACCTGATAAGGTCGGTGTCCCACCACTCCAGCCTTCAACTCCCAAGGTATTCCGTACTGTTTACCTTGATAGGCTCGGATGATCTGTCTGCCGGCAGCACTTTCCTGCCGCAGAAGCCACACAGCCCGATTGATGGGCTTCTTAAGATATGGATGCTCAACGAAGGTCTGGCCCGCAAAAATAACGGCTCCAGTACTGTCCGACAGTCTATGCAAAAGCCACATATCGTCGGGATGGATGGCGAGTTCCGGAAATACGATAAGGTCTAGCTGGGCCTTTCGCTGGGCTGCGGATTTCCGATTAGCAAACCGGGCAGCAGCAAGCTGCTGTCCTAGCAAGCGACACATTGCTGCAAGATGCGCCCTGTGCCTGGATCGGTAGGGCTCTGTCCACTGCAGTGGATCAGCCTCAGAGAAATCCGAGTCCCGAGGCATTAAGGACTGGACCAGAGCGACCTTAAAAGCACTCAGGTTTGTCTCTTTTGAGCACTCGATCGGCAGGAGGTATGCCGGAAGATTAGACTGCCTGCCGTAGATGCGGCCTTGCTCAGCCAACCTGGCCTTGACTAGCTTGAGCAAGTCCGAAGGGCAACTAACTTCAGCAAACCCTTCAACGACGTTCCTACTGATCTCCAACCCTGGCCACTGCAACAAACGCATGACCAACTCGTTGAGCCATGGCGAAATGGGGGTAGGTTCTTCGCCCAACCCACGACTGAGAGGCATCAAACCCAGGCGCCGTTTGTACCAACTACTCTGGATACCGCGATAACGATCAAACTGCTCCTCACGAAGAGGGAAAAAGCGAGTGGTGAAGTCGCTTTCCCCTATGATGGCAGAACGTAACAGACGCCCGAGGCGATAGGCCCATGCCAGCTCTTCTGAGCACCATGACGGCTTCTCGTTCCAGGGATGCACGATCTTGTTTGGAGCTTTTATCGTCAAGGTCAGGGGGGTAGTAGGATCTTGTATCTTGCTCCAATCGACACAGTCCACTGACAGCCAATCCAAGCCCGCCCCATCGTTATCGAGAAAGCCAGAGGGCGCCACTTTCAAAAGCTCTGCCGCCAACTTTAGCAACGCGTTTTCCTGTACAAAAGGATTCTCAGGATGAGCCACTATTGCCAGCAAGGAGCGTTTGCCCCCAGGCCAATTTTTAATCCGTAAAGAGGTATCTTGAGCTTGGTGCGGTGAGAGGTACCGTTCTACGTGTTTGATCCAACCAACTTTGCCTCTGCCCACCCACGAGGTGTGCAGCTCCCCGAGAACCCTTGGCTCGATCATGGCAATGTCATCTATTAGCTTGCTGGATTCTTTGACAGTTAGCCTTTGGAGCCAATTGCCCAGCCAAATAACAAACTTGTCGCGCTGCCCAGTAATTCTCATCACGAGCAGCCCTGCTGTCAGCCCGGTAGATATCTCTACGTTGGCGGGGAGCGAGAGGCGCAAGGCCTCGTGCAAAGCACGATATGAAACGAGTTCGGTAGACTGGGGCAATGCTGTTGGGTACTGCATGACCGACAGGAACAGTGCCGCCTGTTGATGCAGATACCAAGGAAGGTTTTCGTTTGCGACGATTTCTAAAGCGGTCTGCAGCAGCTCCTTGCGATAACCGGGAATGTCCGCCGACGCGGGATAGCTTTCTGGGCGATGCAGTCCCGTCTCCACTGCGCCGGCTCTGAACAGATCAGAGAGCACGAACAATGAAACATCCCGCTCGGCCGGATTCGCGTCAGGGCTTAATTTTAGCTGCAACGCCTGCAAGACAGGCCGCAGCAACTCGGTAGACGGGAAGATGTCTAGCCCGCAGCGCAGTACGCTAGCTAACGCCGGATTGCGTGACCAGCAAGCAACTAGCTTTCTGGCAATGGTCTCCATCTCATGATCGAGCGCTTGGCGCTCACTCACTTCGATACTCGCCAAAGCATCTTCGGCAGGTAACTCGGGGTCAGCCATACTACGACGCATCCGTAACACTTGGCGCAATCGGTTGGCTGCAAACCGCTTGACGGTGTCGTCACGCACGTCTGCTCGAGGAAGGGAGATACGAGCCAATGCCAACGGATTCTCATCGACGTCGCCAGCATCCTCTAGTGCGTCCGCCAGCCAGAGTAAATGATCCAAACTTCCGGTGGCTTGCAGCAATGTGGCAGGGTCTGGCGCCGTACTGATTTGCCCGTTAACGCCACGCATGAAGCGAGACGTACTGCCCTGTACGGCAAAGTCCTCCCAAGCAACGGCCTCAGACTTTTCCTTCTTCGTTTCCAAGCCGTTATGAGCGTCCTTAAAGCACCAGTTGATTAGGTTATTAGCCCAATCGCTCATAGCATTTGCAAGGGTCTCAAGTGCCATGCTTTGTGCTGCATCGGTTGGAATCGCCACTACCAGACGCATGTCATCCACGTAGCGGCAGTAATCGATCAGCCTGGCCGATACCGTAGCGTCATTCAGTTTGACAGGGATGACGAATCCTTGCCGTAAACCATCAAGTACCATCTGATCAAAGTCATGCATGTAAGCGTTGGCGAAAAAACCACTCGCCACCAGCCCTTGAGGCAGGCCCAATTTGAGGTCGCTGCGGCAGGTAGAGTCGGTGCTACTCCACTGCCAGTGAATGATTTTTTCCACCGCTTGCCAAAATGATTCTGCTTCTGATGCCGTGTAAGGTATGGAAAATTTGGTTGCATAACTTTGGTACAGGTCTCGCAGGCGGCTGACGACTGCAGGCTGATTCACGCAATCATAGAACTTGGCTAAGTCGAGCTTTACTACGAAAAGACGCTCGTCATGCAAAGTTGGAAGCGCTTCACGGCAGACCTCTGCCGGACGTTCCAGGAAACGCTCATAATCAACAAAAAACTGCGAGTAGGTAGTGGCATTGCCCCAGCGAAAACGCGCCTGCTGCCGCCCGTCCGAGTCTTTGCGCCAATCACAGAAAAGCCGGTTCCCGTAGCTACAAACTTGCTGTCTGGCTTGTGTCTTGCTGACATAGCTTGCAGAGTCTGTATTGCCCTGCAACGTTTCCACCGCATCAGCGAGGCACAGCATGACGGCTGACGCCATGACCTGCTCGCGAATACTGACATGGGCCAACGGGCGAAGATCCGGCTCGGTCTGCTGCGACCCATCAGGCTTGTTTATGGGTTTGAATTTCCAGTCACCACCATCATCCTTTGATGGAAAGTACCACTTGCCATTCTTCGGGGCTGGGACCAAACGCAGTGGGCTGGCGGAGCTATGATCGCCGATGGAGATCTGGTGTTGCCACACTTGGAGGGTCCGAGGAAGCAATAGTGAGACTTCTTCTAACTCCAGGATGTCGGCATACCAATTATGCCGCCGAATATAGGCATCGGCTTTTTTCCAAGCCTGAGCCAGAACAGCCTCATCAGCAAGCAGGGAGAGCGAAGGCCCCAGACGCTCGTAACGACTAGCAACGACACTCACGCGGCAGGCTCCATAACAAGATTGGTGATTAATTTATCGCTGAATTGGCCGAACTGGATCAATCGAGTGTTGAACCGTAGGGGGCGGCGGTTGCCAATTTTCTTGACTGTCTGGACCTTACACCGCACACCAATGTGGTTCTTGGCGACGGTCTCCTCTCTCGGCTCCCACTCCTGAACGGGGCAACCAGATGTCTGGAACAGATGAGTGACAAAAGTCCTGTAGGCATCTAGGCCGGGAAAAAACCTCCTGTTCATCACAAGCTCCTTATGTATCCCGGCATCTTATCGTATGCCATCCCGAGATTGGGGTAACGCAATTGTCCGATTGCAAATAGTCGCTGCCCAGACGAATAACAAAGCATTATGAGTTTTCCTCTCGATAGCTCGCTGAGCAGCGCTGCTCTCCGTTGAAAGTGGCGCTGCACGTCCATAGCATCTCAATCAAACCTACTTAGTCCTGACGTACTGCGATCAAGTCGGCTAGGTTAATTGGCTACATCAATCGCTTTTTATGACTGTCGAGAGATAAACAGTGAATTGCCCCCGGTTTGCTGCCTACCCACGACTCGAGCGTGCGATCAGCAATTCTAGGTCGCTCTCTAATCGCTTCCAGATCAGTAGGGCGGTGAGTCGATAATAATACCGGGTGGCGTCGGAATGGTCTTTCAGGTACTGAGTGAGAAACCAGCGCACATGCTTGAGCTGCCAGGTCCAGGGATTATCGCGTTGCCATCGCTGTTGGATGGCCGCTTGCATGATCCGAGCTTGATGTAGGTGTCGTTGCTGCGTGACCTTCGAACCAGTCAGTACGCCACTCAGGAACAGCGCCATATCAAAGGGCTTGGTCACGTTCTACCTCCAATGTAGGCCGAAACCACATCGATCCGGTTATGCCCAAGTTCAACGCTGATCTGTTGCCGCGCCTGTTGATCAAGGTCGTGGTCAATGTGATAAAAGTGCCCACCATTGACTGGTGCCGCTTGGCCAGTGAGCTGTTCGTAACGCTCGCAGGCGTAGGCCGCTCGCAGTTCATGGAAACCCTTCAGTCCGTGTTCATGTAGCGTTTCGCGGGCGAGGAGCACGGTCTGTTGCAGGAACGCTGCGTAGCTTTCGTCTCGGGCCAGCAAGTTGCGGCTGCGGGGCGGCGACGCATGACGAGCCAGCTGCAGCGCCGCCTTCACCTCGTCATTTGCCACAAGCCATCGCGGTGCGGATGCCCCTGAGCGGCCGCCTTTGGTACCGTCCTGGATGTTGATGCGGCCAAGGCGCTCGGCCTCACGGTGCAGTCGTGGCAGGTCAGCCAGGATCGCTTCGCGCAGGCGCATACCGGTTGTTCGGGCCAACAGGACAATCGCGGCCACCCGCTCGTGTTGCTGTTCGCCTAGCGCCTGGAGTACTCGCCGCACCTGTTGGTGGTCTTGGCCATCCGGCGCACGGGTGCGTACGCTCGAGCGCCGCAGTCCTAACGCCTGACTTGGGCTGGCGATCCTCACATCCTGATCACCGCGCAGCGCGGCGAGGGTGCGGTTGACGCTGCTCAGGCGGTTCTGCGCGGTGGCGATGCAGAGTTCACCTTGCTGGATCTGCTGGCGCAGATACGCGGCGTAGTCTTGTAGCGTCTGTCTATCGATCTGGCGCGCATCGTTGTAACCGGGGCCGTCCTCTGACCGACACCAGCGCACGAACGCCTGCCAGCGATCGCTATGCGCTTTAACCGTGGCGAAGTGGCCGCCGGCAAACAAATCCTTTAGCGCTTGTGGGCCCGCGTAGCTCAGCTGGCGGCCATAGCCAAAGTTGCGACCCTCACGCCGACTGATCAGAGCCATCGTCATCACCGTGTTCGTTTGTTTGCAGAAAGAGCAGCAAGGCTTTCCAGTGGGGGCTGAGCCTGTCCATCTGCTGCCAATGTGTCGGGCGGATCAGGAGGGCGTTCTCCTGGTGTTGTAGCAGCGCCCCTTCCTCACGCAGTTGCTCGATCAGCCGGGCTAGGTTGGCAGGATCTAGGGGGTGTGTGGCGACAGCGGCGACAGTGGCGACAACCCGCGTCGTTTCTGGCCTGGCGCGTGGCGACAGGGTGGCGACAGCGGCGGCGACACGCCGCGATTCTGGCTGTGGTTGATGTTGCGCCTGGTAGCGGCGCACCGCGTCATTGAGGCGAAACATGGCGGACCTCGAAAGTTTTTCCGTCGCGACTGCTCAGCCAGCGATGAGTGATCAGCACGACCAATAAAGAGGCGGTATGGTCAGCGCTCTTGCGGGCAAAACGAGGGCCGTTGCGATTGACGTCGCGGACGCTGAAGTGGGTCCAGCCTTTCTGCACCAGCCAGCGCAGCAATCGATCCGCCTCTTCGCATCGGCTATTGACCGGCGCCTGTTCGGTCAGTCGCTGGATCTCGGCCAGGTAGTAATCCATCAATGTGGAGGCGCGCTGGATGTGTCCTTCGTCCAACGCACTGGCCTCTTCAACCATGGCTAGCACGCCCGCGATACGCAGTACATTCGCCGCCGCCTTGCCTGCGACAGGCTGGACGCCGGCCAGCTCGCCGAACTCGCCAGACTGACATTCGATGGTGTCGTGAATATCAATCCAGGCACGACGGGCACGGGCAGTCAGCTCCAGCGTGGCGGGATTGAGTGACCCCCCCTGGTGAAGTGACCAGGGCTTTTGCAGTAGGGTGGTGATCCGCTGTTGGTAGCGCTGGACTTTGGCATCCCGGCTCAGGTCAATCGCCTTGTAGAGCCGCTGGCCGGCCAGGCGCTCGGGCCAACTGACCAGGCAACGGCCGAGGATGCCTTGGCCATTGATCACCGGGTCTTTGAACAGCTGATTGGCCAGGTAGGGTTGCAGCATCAGGTGCAGGCTGAGGCGGCGGTCATAGGCACGCAGGCTTTCTCCGGCCATGGAGCGCGCCCGGTCGATCGGGCTGCCATCCCACAGTGTCGACAAGGTGGTGATCGCCTTGAGCAGGTTCTCTTTGCTCATGGTGCTGCTGCCCAAGAACTGGCCGCCTTCATCATTGAACAAGCCCATGCTGGGCAAGCCCTGGCACAGACTTTTGACCAAGGCCTCAATGGTGGGCTCGGCAATGATCAGTCTCGGTGGTACCGGCTCGGACAGCTCAGCGCCTTTCGCCTCCGCGTGTTTCTTTGCGGTTGTGGGTTTGGCCATGATGCTGGTAGCGGCGCGATAGGCTTTGAGCTTTTCCGCATAAAGGGTCCACTGCTGTCGCTCCCAGTCGCGCGCCGCCCTTAATGCCAGGTGATCCACCGCGCTTTTGCGATCCCCCGAGGACGCCACCGTCAGTAGGTAGAGGGACAGCGGATAGGTTCGGCCGTCGAGTTGGACATTGGCATGACCCTGGCTCACCAGAGCAGCGCTGGCCAGCACTGATTGTGCGGCCATGGCGCATGGCACACCGATCACCTCGGCCAGTCTTTCGACCGCAGGGCCCAACAATTCCCCGAGTGCTTCGACCGGGTAGGGCAGTGGCGCCTGTTGGTATTCCAGCAACGGTTGTGGTGGCTCGAACGCTTCGCACAGTTGCATCGCTATTCTCCTGAGATTATCGACGTCGTCCTCACTCATCCCGCCACGGTTGTTGAGTGGTATCAGGGATCAAGGCCCCTGCGACCTGTGAGGTTTGTCCACTAACGCGGGACTGACGGCTCCTTACGGCCGGGAGCTTGGGCATCTCATGATCTGGCCTCCTGAACACCAATAGCGGTGGGCGGGTGGAGGCTGCACTGGCTGACGAGGCCGGTGTCGCGAGATCCTGAGTCGGGTGAAGGCAGTGATGCGATGACTGGGGCATGCCTGACTGTCAGTCAGGTGCAGTCCATTCCGTGGGCTGCGGCACCATCATCGGCATCGCTGTTGTTGGTGACTTTTCGGTGTTTGTCACGCCGATTGTCACGAGGGGGAAAGCCGCAAAGCCCCATGCGAGCGGGGCTGCAGCAGTGTGAGATGCGCCCGTCTCTTTAGGGGGTAAAGAGACGGGCAAAAGGTTGGCGCAAGAAATGGCCACGCAGATAAGTTGCTGCAGAGCAGCCAGGAGGGGGCATGAGTTGCCGCAGTGGGCATTCTGGAAGAAGTGGCATCCATCACATCGCTGTGACCGTGCGAGCCGCCGGACGCTAATCGCACTTGGGGAAAACCACCACGATGTGGCGTAGCCTCAAAGGTTCTGGCTACCTGGGTGCTGTCGAGGACAGCGTTTGCACGGTTCTGGTTTAGCGCTCGTTCTGCTCGCGGTCAACAGTTTTTGGGGGCGCTGTTGCGCCAATTGGTAGCGCTGGAAAACCTTGGAGGCCGGTGGTTTTCTATGGCCGGGTGGTCGTTCGTCGGTCTTTAATGTGAGCCTGCGTAATTGCATGGACTTGACCAGCACACGCCGTAGTGACGACCGGCGGAGAACGGCCAATTGCTGCCCTCCGCGACAGGCTGCAATCGGCCACTCACTTCAATTCTGTCCACCGATCAAGATAGTCGCTTCTGATATAAGCGCTTTGAGGACTACTTTCAGCTTTGATACATCATACCTTCCGTTTTCAAGACTCTCTTTAGTTTCCGCAAGAAAGCGTCGCATGTATGTTTCCTTGTGTTCTAATGCTCCCTGCCAAGCACCTACTTCTTTTTTGTAATTGCTCCACTGCACATGAGCTTGCGCGTAGCCAGGAAGATCAAGATCCAAATAGCATTCAATCGCGACGGCTCGGCCATTGATATCACAATTAACAACTCCCTCAGGGCCTCGCGCAGGAAACTGACGAAAGTTATCCATGTCTGGAAGCATCATCGCACGCATGTTCACAGGCAGGGATAGCTTGCTTAGACGCTGAAATGCATCCAGCCCTTCCGCATCGTTATCCAGCACGAAAATGATTTGGTTATGCACATCAATTCGTAGCAAACCCTCAGCAAATTTCACAAGGTTTCCAGTTCCCCAAAATGGATGAGCACCCTCTAAATCTACAAAGCGAAAGAAGTCCGCCACGTCGGCACAAAGCAGATTCAAAGCATGTTTAATGATGCGTGCGTCTGAGCTTCCCTCGGTCACAATTAAGATTGTCTGACCCCGTCTCACCATGGGGTTGAAGTCTTCCAACGCTACCCATCCTGCATCGACTATGGGACCATATTGCCACATAACCTCCGCGTCTGCGTTCGAAGGGCTTTGAGCAAAGACTTGAAGCATCGAATAGGAATTTAGAACGCAAGCTACGGAACAAAAATAGCTTTGCTCGGACCAATATGAATCAGAATATTCAGTCTTTGGGATGCGGGAGATTACATCTTCCATTGAGCCAAACCTCCCTTTTACCAAGTCATACCTATTATCCGAGTCGAACTCTATAAATGTGTCATCCAATGAGGATAACGGGTATTGACATACAAATATGCAGTACTCATCGAATGACAGAAAAACTGGTACATCTTCCTCTGGGTCTGGGTCACCTCTTAATTCTAGTTCTTGACGTACTAGCTCTTCATATTCCGCCCGCGCCGCATTCAGTGTGAACCCAAGCAGATTCAGCCTTGGTAAAACCCGAGATAGCGGGCGAACAAATGCGGCTTCGTGATCCGACAAATCGTCTTCTGGATTTTGCTCATAGTATTCATAGTCGATTTGGTCCGAAAGCCGTCTTTGCCTGTCTTCTACTTGAAAAAGAACCCCATGATCTATACCCATAGAATTCTTCGAATAGCTAATCGATAAGCCTGCCACTTTTAGTTCAATTACTGTACCCATAGATTTCTCCTCGCATAGTTTGAGGTTTTAATTAATTGGTAGTTTTATCGCTGACCGGAATCGTCTATGGTCGAAGAGCTTAAATTGGCCGATAACTGTCCGTCATCCGAAGCAGTTATCGACATATTACTGTATTTATCTCAGTCTAGGATCGCTTTTAAGCTTAGATTGCATAAAATTCCAAGAGAGCTCCAATCCTTCTCAAATAGTCCTCGCCCAAAAGCATTGGGTGGTAGCGGAGACCATTGAGAAGGTGATCGGCATGTCCTGTTAAAACCGAACCGAGGCCCTCCTTAGTTTTGTTTACGACGGCATAAGTAGTAGGAAGAGTGAAATCCATTATTTCGCAGGTAGGCAGGGTTAGCCAAGCATGAATTTGAAGTTTAGGTGTATTTATCCCACTTTTAATTAGGGCGATCATCTGCTCTTCCGTTTGCATGAAGAGCGTGCTATCGCCCATGAATACATGGCCGATAGTGTAAGTTATTTCCTCATTAAAGTAATCGCTAAGAATGGGCAGCAATTTCATATGGTATGAAAGACATTGAGATGCGACTTGTTCTACAGATGCGTCGCCCAGTGCGTCCCTGACGATATAAGGAATGTCTTGATGAACCTTCTGGTTGAGCAGCCTTCCCTCCTTAGGTTGGAATTCAGGCGTCTGAAGTCCGAGCCTTTTTGCTCTGGCGATTGCTTCCATTAGTTCGTCTTGATACGCCATTTTCCATTGCTCCATGTATTTAAATTAATTAACGGACGCACACCAAAATAGAAAGGCAACAGCTTGCCTATGACTATTTTTGTTTACAAAACCGTTAGTTTGCCAGCTTTCTTAATTGTGTCGGCCAAGCGCCTTGGCCATTGCCACCCTTGAAGAAAACACGGCCGTTGGACTGGATGGATGAGATCACGAATATTTGTTCGAAGGAGCATAATTCTCCGTCGTATTCGAACTGTGTCAAGCGGATAACTTGATCTCCGGGCTTGAGGCCTAGGTTGGAAATCGCCTCTTGGTTTCTTACGAAAAGTGCTTCGCCGATCTTGGCACTGGCAACGCGCTTGGTGTCCTCGGTAACATCTTGGTCCAGAGAGGCAGCAAAGGCTCTTTGACGGTCGCTGGAAGGCTCAGCAGGCTCATGACCGATGGCAGTAGCTACTTCATCCAAGAGGCGTGCAGCGGCTACATCGAATGTGTCATTGGTGATATCGATGTCAAAGACGCTGGCGAGTTTTTTTTGAGCTTGCGACGAGCTAGTAAGATTCATGCTTGCGGGGCTCCGTTCTTTTACGCCAAACGATTAAGCTGAGGGACATAGGCAGCACAGTTTGCGGGCATGGGCTCAGGTGAGCCCGAGGCTAGAGCCAGCGAGGTAAAACATCAATCAAACCACGGCCCCCGCCATGTGAACTGGCCGCTTTTGGTTGGTGGCTGCTCGGAATCGAACGCCCACTTCTGGCTGAGTGCCGCCGATGGCGACGGGCTGCAGTCGACCCCGTGCGGACGGTAAAATCGTAGAAAATAATCTCTTCTCCATTTCCAGCGCAGCCGAGCCTTTGAGGCGGTGGTGTTCCAACGAGAGGTGTCCCTATGCAAGACATTGCTACAACGCTATCCGCTTGGAAGACCTCTCTTTGCCGAGAGGTCGACGTTGGTGGCTTATTCACAAGGAGCAACATCGCGCACAAATGGAAGGCCCCCTGGCGTGGGCTGCTACTCCGCGAGTCAGTTGCATGGCGCATACAGGACCTGCTTGAGCAGTCGCATACGTTGTATATGGCATCTCAACTGCTTGGTGCGCGCATTCTACTGCGTAGTGCATTCGAAACGGCCGCTGTCCTAATTCATTTGAACCAAGCCACACGCCAAGTAGTCGCCGGCACAAAAGACTTTCATGAATTCTCCGAAAGAACCACAAAGCTTTTACTGGGTTCGCGCGACAAGAGCACGTCGTACGAGTCCATAAACATCCTCACGGTGCTCAGTAAAGCGGACAAGCGCTATCCAGGACTGGAGCAATGGTACGCAGCGCTTTCGGAAGGCGCGCATCCCAACTTTGAGGGGATGCTGTTTGGATACTCTGAGTCAGATAGGCAGAGCCACACCACCAACTTCCAGAATCGCTGGGAGGTGCTCTATGGCAATCACCATCTAGAAGCCATGAGCGCGTGCATGGTGATTTTTGATACTGAGTACAACCATGAATGGCCCGATGCCTTTGAAGCTTTGGAGCGTTGGATTGAGCAAAACGATGCCATGTTGGAGGCAACAAAATCATCGTCTAAAGACGTTTAGCCAGCCGGTTGAAAGCCGAAACTACGACTTTCAACCAACCTACCCATCGTCCGCTTCTGGCCGATTTCGGCATTTAATCAACGGCAGCTATATGGGGTCGGTTGCAGTCCTTCAGTGCTTGGCTGACGCACTCGCGCTGAGTGGCACCCGCTGACACCCATCAACTGCAAACGGCTGGTCAGCGCGAATGCAGATGACTGGTCAGTGGCAATGCAATTAGGTGGTCAAGTGAGATGTAATTACGCAGAGCCCATGCGAGTGGGAATGCGGAGCCTTCCCGCTCGCGTGGGCTTGGCCGAGAAAGCCCCAAGAGGGAGGCTTGCAACGGCGACAGTCGCCACTTCTGTCGCCATGCTGCAGGCCAGGTATTACACGGGTTGTCGCCGGTGTCGCCGCTGTCGCCAAATCAACCATCATTCTATCTGGGGAGTCATTTTCGGTTACTGGCGGCGTCCTGTGAGCGCTCACCGTATCGGCACGACATTGCGGTTCCTGGCGTCATTGATGGCAGCTACCGACAGGCTACCAGTGGCCGCTTTCTGGATGTGCTCACTCCACCAAGCCATCATCGGTCTCCGGCGTTCAATGTAGTCCGCTCGGTTGTAGGCACTCCGGACTTCGTCCTTGTCGACATGCGCCAGCGCGACTTCGATCAGCTCCGGATCCCACCCATGCTCGTTCAGGATGGTGCTGGCCATGGAACGCATGCCGTGGCTGACCAACCGGTCCTGGAAGCCCATGCGTTTCAACGCCATGTTGGCGCTCTGGCTGTTGGCGTGGGTGCGCGGATTTCTATCTGCCGGGAACACGTATTCCCTATGGCCGCTGTGGGGCTTGAGCGTCTCCAGTAACGCGAGTGCCTGTTCGGTCAGCGGGATGCTGTGTGGGCGGCGCTTCTTCATCCGCTCCGGAGGGATGGTCCACACACGTCTCTCAAAGTCGATGTCTGCCCAGCGAGTGGTCGCGGCCTCGGCAGGACGGGTCATGGTGTGCAGTTGCCATTCGATCAGGCAGCGGGTGATCCGCTTGATGCTGGCGTTTGCGATTTCGATCATGAGCTCGGAAAGCTCATCGGGTCGTAGCGCTGCCATGTTCTGTTTCTTGGGTTTCTTGAATACTGCGCGAATGCCACTGAGGGGGTTCGCAAAGATCAGTCCTGAATTGACCCCGTAGGTCATGATCTCGTTGAGCCGTTGGCTCAATCGCTTCACTGTCTCGAGGCTGCCTTTGGCCTCGATTGGGCGAAGCAGTTCGATGACCATCGGTGCGCTGATTTTTGAGAGCGGCGTTGTTTTCAGGTCTGGAAATACATGCAGCGTGAGCGAGCGCCAAATGTCTTCGGCGTACGCCGGCGTGACCGAGTCCTTCTTCAGCTCGAACCAGGCGGTGGCCACGTTCTCGAAGGTGTGATCCGTTTCTGCGCGCTTGGCCTCATTCAGCGTATCGCGCTGCACCTTCGGATCGATGCCTTGGGCGAGCAGCTCGCGTGCTTCTACCGCCATCTTTCGGGCGTTCGCCAGCGAGAGCTCTGGGTAGGTGCCCAAGCCCATGTTGATGCGGTTCTTGGTCACCGGTTCACGGTAATTGAAATTCCACAGCAACGAGCCGTTGCTGCGTACACGGAGTTGCAAACCGTCACCGTCGGTGAGGACGTAATCCTTGGACGCGGGTTTGACTCCCTTGAGCTGTCGATCAGAGAGGCGGAGGGCTGGAGCAGGCATGAGATTTTCCTCAGGCACTGATTTGGTATTCCAAAGGTTAGCACCGAATGGGTTGGAATACCGTTTGGAATACCCGAATGGCTGGAACTCAAAAAATCTCAGAAGACCGCAAAAGCGCTGGAGGCCGCGTATTTACTGGATCTCAGGCACAAAAAAAGACGTCCGTGGACGTCTTTAGATGATGAAGTGGTGGAGCCGGGGGGATTTGAACCCCCGTCCGCCAGTACTCCGCTGTCGGTACTACATGCGTAGCCGTGTCTATTAAGTTAACCCTCAGCGACCCGACGGGCAGGGTGCTTTGGGCGAGTTGTGTAAGTTTTAGCCGATTCGTCCACAACGTACTGCACGGCGATTCCGTTCTATATGACAATCACTTTGGGTTTACGGACATCCCCTCGTGATTGCTGGACCCGAAGGTACCAGAAGCTCAGGATCTAAGGCTGCTTACGCAGCGATAGCGAATTCCTGGCCGTAGTTTTCGTCATTGGCAACTATAGAAGTTGCAACAGTGGATTTACGAGTTCTGTTACCAACTCGGCATGCACCTAAAGTTTCGCAACCGGCGTCGAATCCTAAACGGCCCCGAACCTGTCGCTCCGTGAGTCTGTTGGAGCGGCAGGCATGTGCAGTGTACGCCAATCCATGTCCGAGGCCAACCCGAAGGTTGGCCTGCGGTGAGGCTACTGGTCGCCTTTGGCGTTGTTCTGCAGCTTCTGGATGGCCTGATTGGTCAACGAGATGCAATTTTCGGTGCCTTCTTTGGTGCCTTTGGCGTGCTCAGCCTTGGCTTGTCCGACGGTGGCGTCGATGTCGGTCTTTAGACCTTCGCTCATTTGCTCGGTGCTGACTTTGGCGTCGCTGATCTTTTGCAGGTTGATTTTGCAAAGGTCATCCTGGCTTCCTGCAAACACCGGAGAGGCCAACATCGCAGCGGAAATGAACAAGCCAGCAAGTGCGGTGCGCTTCATGTGTATCTCCTTGAACGTAGGGTCTCGGTGCCGCTGGACAGTCGCGGCCGGGCCGAGTCAGTAGGTGGCCCAGCGAAGCCGGGCCTATTCAAGTGACTACAGCGAAGCGCAGGAATTCGATTTTTCTTCGAGCCCTATCGCAAGGCCTTCACCGTTGGCGGGCTTGGGGCGGGTGACACGGTCAACCAGATAGACCAAGCCGTGGTAGTCGATTTCCCCATGATGCGTCAGACCAATCTCACACGTGCGGCTGGTGGAAATGCCCTCGGTGCAATATTGCACCGCGTCCTTGAGGCTTCGCAGCGAATGGGCGTTGAGTTCGGGGGTGGTAAAGCCCTTGTCGCCGGCAAAACCACAGCAATGGATACCTTCCGGAATCACCACTCGTTTGCTGCACTGGCGCGCCAGGTCGATCAGCGCCTGGCTTTCGCCGAGATGCTGGGTACTGCACGTGATGTGCACCGCGATGGGCGCCTCCTGGGGGGTGAAATCGAGACGGTCCATCAAGTGAGTACGGATGAAACGCACCGGGTCATACAGGTCCAGGCGCACGTCACCCAGGTCCTGGACCAGCCGTAGCGTGCAAGGGCTGGTGTCGCAGTAGATCGGGTCGAGCCCGCCGCGACTGGCGTGCAGCAAGGCGCCGATCAGTTCCTGGCGCTTGTGTTCGGCCTGCTCGGTGTAGCCTTTTGAAGCAAAGGGTTGGCCGCAGCAGAGACTGTTTACATTGTCGGGAAAGACTACCTGATAACCGGCCTTTTCCAGTAGGCCGCGAGTCTTGTCGTACAGCGACATTTGCTCGTTGTCTCCCGCCGCCGGGCCCATGACTCGCGACACGCACGCCGCCAGGTACACCACCCTCGGACGTTCGTCCGAGACGGCGGGGCTGAAACGAATGGCCTTTTCCGGCTGGGGCATGGCGTGGGTCCACTGTGGCACCTGGCCCTTGGACAGGCGTGTCAACGAGGCCGACAGTTTCGCCAGTCGGGGCGCGCCCAGCAGCATGCGTGCGCCGTTGGCGACGTGCAGGGCGAAGCGCGCGCCTTGCAGTGTGATAGCGAAATTTCCTTCAATCCAGTTGGCAGTTTTCGTTCGCGTCGCGTCGCGGCTGCGCAGCTTTTTCACCAGCTCGCCGGTATTGATGCCTACCGGACAACGTTGTGCACACAGACCCGTGGCGGCGCAGGTGTCGATGCCCTGGTATTGGTAGGCACGTTCCAGTTCGGTGGTGTCGGTGCCGGCGCGTTTCTTCGCTTGGATATCGCGCCAGATCACGATGCGCTGGCGCGGGCTCAAGGTCAGGTCCTTGGAAGGACAGACCGGTTCGCAAAAACCGCACTCGATGCACTTGTCCACAATCTCATCGGCTGCCGGCAGTGGTTTGAGGTGCTTGAGATGAATCTGCGGATCTTCGCTGAGCACCACGTCCGGGTTGAGAATGCCGTTAGGGTCGAGCAGGCGTTTGAGCTGCCACATCAATTGGTAGGCATCGCTGCCCCATTCCAGCTCGACGAACGGCGCCATGTTGCGCCCGGTGCCGTGTTCGGCTTTGAGCGAGCCGCCGAATTCCACCGCCACCAACTGCGCCACGTCATCCATGAACGCCTGGTAGCGTGCGACTTCTTCGGCGCTGTTGAAGCCTTGGGTGAAGACGAAGTGCAGATTGCCTTCCAGCGCGTGTCCGAAAAGGATCGCTTCGTCGTAGTGATGTTTGTCGAACAGCTCGATCAGACGGTTGACGCCGATGGCCAGTTGCTCCACTGGAAAGGTCACGTCTTCGATGATGACCGTGGTCCCGGTTTTGCGGACCGCGCCCACGGCGGGGAAGGTGTCTTTGCGGATCGCCCAGAGTCGGGCGTTTTCCCGTGGGTCTTCGGTAAAGTCGACCTGTTTTTCCACCGGGAAACCGGCCAGGGAGGCCATGATCCGGGCCAGCTGTTCTTGTAGTAATGACGAAGAAGCCGCGCGGGATTCGATCAGCAAGGCGCAGGCATTGATCGACAGATGCTGCACGAAATCCGGCATGCCCGGTTTGTCCTGCACCGAGCGCAGGCTGCGGCGATCCAGCAGTTCGACGGCCGATACCGGCTGGCTTTTCAGTACGGTGACGGCGTTGCAGCAGGTTTCCACATCCGGGAATACGATCAGGGCCGAAGCCTTGTTCGGATGGTCGATGACGGTGTTGTAGGTCACCGCACTGATAAAACCGAGGGTGCCTTCGGAACCCACCAGCAGGTGGCTCAAGATATCCACAGGCTCGTCAAAATCCACCAGGGCATTGAGTGACAGGCCGGTGGTATTTTTCAGACGGTATTTATGCCGGATTCGTGCTGCCAGCTCAGTATTGGCGCGGGTTTCGCGACCAAGGGTGGCCAGGCGTTCCAGCAGGTCGCCATGGCTTGTACGAAAAGCCGCCACGCTTGTGTCGTCTTCAGTATCCAGGCGCGTGCCATCGGCCAGGACCAAGCGGATGCCGGCCAGGGTGTGATAGGTGTTCTGCGCCGTGCCGCAGCACATGCCGCTGGCGTTGTTGGCGACGATGCCGCCGATTTTGCAGGCGTTGATCGAGGCCGGATCCGGGCCGATCTTGCGCCCGAACGGCGCCAGCCAGGCGTTGGCCTGGGCGCCGATCACGCCGGGCTGCAAACGGATCTGCGTCCCTTGTTCGCGAATCTCGCGTCCGTTCCAGTTATCCCCCAGCACAATCAGCACCGAGTCGCTGATGGCTTGGCCGGACAGGCTGGTGCCGGCGGCGCGGAACGTGACCGGGACGTGGTCCCGTTGGGCCAGTTTCAGCAGGGCAATCACTTCATCTTCGGATTCGACGCGTACCACCAGTTTCGGAATCAGCCGATAGAAACTGGCGTCGGTGCCGAAGGCCAAGGTCGACAGCGGGTCGTCGAAACGGCGTTTCTGCGGGATCAGTCGTTCAACGTCGTGTAGGAAAGAGGTCGGAAGGGTCATTGGTCCTCCAGAATCAAAACCACCAGATCCTTCGGACCATGGGCGCCATAGGCCAGGACTTGTTCGATGTCGGCGGTTTTCGACGGGCCCGATACCAGCAGGGCGTTGGTGGGCATGCCTTGGGCCCATTCGAATTCCTGTTGTACTTCATAGAAGTTGTCGCGGATCTCGCTGGCCTTGAGCAGGGCGAAATGCACCGGTGGCACCAGGCTCATCAGTCGCGGCTCTTCCCGCGTCGGCCAGAGAATCAGGCTACCGGTGGCAGCGATGGCCCCGAGGGTTCCGGTGAGGCTGGCCGGGGTGTCGTTGAACAGCTCGGCTTTCCATTCTTCCACCGGGCGGTCGTAGGCCTTGAGGGTTGGCAGGTCCGGATTGTTTGCCCAGAACTGTGTGATTTTTTTCCCATGTGCGGTTGTCGGCGCGATGAGCAGGCTCGGCAGTTGACGGTCGCGCAGCAGTTGCGCGAGCAGGGCCGGCCAGCCTTTCTCGGAGGTCAGGTGGATTTCGGTGTGCACCGCCTCCATCAGCTTGCGCAATTGCGCGATACGCTCCTCGGGCGCATAGCGATAGGTCTGCGTCACCAGGTCGACATCGAAGTTGTCGGCAACCGGCGTGGTGCCCGTCAGGCTTTTACGCAGCTTGGCGAGGATATTGTCCTTGGCGCTCATCGGCGGTCTCCCTGCTGGTTCAGGTGTTCGCGGGCCAGGTCATGCAATGAGCGGGCGGCGGGTTTGGGGGCGCTGTGGTTCTGGGTCCACGGGCCGACGTTTCGAGGCGTCAGGGCGCGCAGGCGCGTGGCGAGGAAGCCGAACAGCCGATACAGTCGCGGCGAGCTGTTGAGCCAGGCCCAGGCATTCCAGATGAACCGTTCCTTGGGCGAGTATTTGCTGCCCTGGCCGCGCATCACTTGGTTAGGGCTGTCCGGCGCCTTGACGTTTTCTTCCCGCAGCCGCCGCAGCAGTGCCGGGATCGGAATCTTCACCGGGCACACTTCACCGCAGGCACCGCACAGCGAAGAGGCGCTCGGGTGGTCGGGCACCTTGGCCAGGCCGACCATGTGTGGCGTGATGATTTTTCCGATAGGCCCCGGGTAAACCTCACCGTAGGCATGGCCGCCGATTCGGGTATAGACCGGACAATGATTCATACAAGCGCCGCAGCGAATACAGTTCAGGGTCTGGCGCAATTCACTGTCGGCAAACGCCTGGCTGCGACCGTTGTCCAGCAGGACCAGGTGGACTTCCTGGGGGCCGTCCAGTTCATCGGCCTTGCGTGGCCCGGAGATCATGTTGACGTAGGTCGTGATGGGCTGGCCGAGTGCGGAGCGGGTCAGCAGCGAGAGCAGCGGCACGACATCACGCAGGTTCTCGACAACCTTTTCGATGCCGGTCACGGCAATGTGCACCGGTGGCACGGTGGTGGACATCCGCCCGTTGCCTTCGTTTTCCACCAGCAGCAGCGTGCCGGTTTCGGCGACGGCGAAGTTGACGCCGGAGACGCCGACGTCGGCCTCGAAGAACTTCTGCCGCAGGACCCTGCGGCCGATCTGAATGAGTTGGTCAACGTCCTTGGTGTACTCCACGCCGAGTTTGTCGTGGAACAAGGACGCGACCTGACCGGCATTCTTGTGGATCGCCGGCATAATGATGTGTGAAGGCTTCTCGTGGTCGAGCTGGACGATGTACTCCCCCATGTCGGATTCGAGACACTCAATGTCCCGAGCCTTGAGGAAATGGTTCATCTCCATCTCTTCGCTGACCATCGATTTGCCCTTGATCACTTGCCGCGCCTCGTGAGCGCGGATGATCGAAAGGACGATGCCGTTGGCTTCGTCCACCGTTTCCGCCCAGTGCACGTTCACACCGTTGCGGGTCAGGTTGGTTTCAAGTTGCTCGAGCAGGTCGGGCAGCTTGGATAACGCACGGGCGCGGACGGCATTGCCCAGCACTCGCAGGTGTTCTCTTTCGTGGGCATCGCTGAAGGACGTTGCCCGCTTGGTCATCAGTGAATCCATCGCACTGCGAAAGTTGTTTCGCAGTTGCGTGTCGTCCAGGGCCTTGTGGGCTCGGGCACGAAAATCTTCCTGCACCTCAACGGTCGGGATCAGCGTCGGCGTGCTCATGCGACACCTCCGATGCGCTGGCGCAGGAAACTCGCCAGGTGCTGGCCGCGTAACGCCTCCTGCTGCTTCTCCAGCGCGCCGTTGATGTTCATCAAGCAACCGCAGTCGGCGCTGACGACCTGGTGCGCGCCGGATTCCTTCAGCGCTCGGGTCTTGTCGGCCACCATCGCGCCGGAAATATCCGGCATGCGAACGCTGAACGTCCCACCAAAGCCACAGCATTCGCTTTCGTGGCTGTGTTCGACTCGCTCCACATTGCGCAGCTGCGCCAATAACGCGCGACCGTGCAGGTGGGTATTCATTTCACGCCGTGCCGAGCAGGACGTATGCAGCGCGATCTTCACCGGCTCGCCGTTGTCGTTCAGCTGCACCTTGCAGACAAACAGCAGGAACTCGGCCAGTTCATAGGTCCGGGCCGCCAAGGCCTGGACCTGCTTGAGCGTTTCCGGCTCGTCCTTGAACAGGTCGGCATAATGCTCGCGCAGCATGCCGGCACAGGAGCCCGAGGGCACCACCACCGGATAATCTTCGGCAAACAAGGCCAGTTGCGCCCGGGCCACCGTCCGCGCCTGCTCGGTGTAGCCCGAGGTGTAGGCCGGTTGGCCACAGCAACTTTGCCCCTGCGGGTAGTCCACCCGGATCCCTTCGCGCTCCAGCAGGTGAATCGCATCCATTCCGGCTTCGGGATAGAACAGGTCCACCACGCATGTGCCGAACAGATAGACCCGGCGCGGTTTCTCGCTGGGGTACTGCCGAGGCTCGGGCAAGGGCGGGGCGACACGGGTCGCGTTCGGTACGGCGTTGTAGAAAAGCTCGCTCATCAGGCGTGTCTCCGGGTGGTCCCGGTTATCCGTCCGCTGAGGCTGCTGAATATAGCCAGGAAATCTTTCAGCAGCCTTGCAGACCCGGTTGTGAATAGCAGACGCCGAATCACGGTTCGGCGTCGGTTTTTCCAGTATTGCGTGTAGGACTCAATGAACCAGCATGCCGGTAAACCAGTAGGCCTGGGCCAAGGTGATCAAGCCGACAATCGTTGCAAAGAATAGGCTGTGTTTGAGGGTGAAACGGAACAGATCCGATTCCTTGCCCACCAGCCCGGTCGCCGCGCAGGCCACCGCGATCGATTGTGGCGAAATCATCTTGCCGGTCACGCCGCCGCTGGTGTTGGCCGCGACGAGCAGGGTGTCGTTGACGCCGATCTGGTGCGCGGTGGTGGCTTGCAGCGAGCTGAACAGCGCGTTGGATGAGGTGTCGGAGCCGGTCAGGAACACGCCCAGCCAACCCAGGAACGGCGAGAAGAACGGAAACGCTGCGCCCGTGCCCGCCAGCACCAGGGCCATGGTCGACGACATGCCCGAATAGTTGGTGACGAACGCGAACGCCAGCACCATGCCGATGGAAAGGATCGGCCAGCGCAGCTCGAAAAGCGTCTCTTTAAAAGTGGTAAGACCAGTTTTCAGGTTGATCTTCAGCACCAGCATCGAGATCAGTGCGGAGAAGAAAATCGCCGTGCCGGTGGCAGAAATCGGATCCAGCTTGAACACGGCCGGGATGGCGGTGGGGTTGATCACGATGGGCGCGACCTTGATCACCATCTGGTCCAGGTGCGGAATGGCGAAGTTGAACACCCAGCCGTACATCGAGCCGCCGGCGGCGAACATGGCCTTGAACGGCTTGAGGGTCCAGATCGTCACCAGCACGGTAAGAATCAGGAACGGCGACCACGCCTTGATGATTTCCCCCAGGCTGTAGGGCGACGCCACGGTGCTGCGCGGTTGGCCGAAACCGCCGGCGTTGGCGGTGACCGTTGCGCTGGAGGTGGTGCCGGCAATCTGGGCGCCGGCGGTGCGCTTGGGCTGCCAGATTTTCAGGAACAGCGTGAGGGAAATCAGGCTGGCCAGGGCGGAGGTGATGTCCGGCAGTTCCGGGCCGATGAAGTTGGAGGTGAAGTATTGGGTGATGGCAAAGCTCAAGCCGGCCACCAGCGCTGCTGGCCAGGTTTCCCGCACGCCGCGCAGGCCGTCCATCATGAACACCAGCCAGAACGGCACGAACAACGACAGCAAGGGCAATTGGCGACCGGTCATGGCGCCGATCTTGAACGCGTCGATCCCGGTGACCTGGCCGGCCACGATAATCGGGATGCCCAGCGCGCCGAACGCCACGGGGGCGGTGTTGGCGATCAGGCACAGGCCCGCGGCATACAAAGGATTGAAGCCCAGGCCGACCAACAGTGCGGCAGTGATCGCCACCGGTGCGCCGAAGCCCGCGGCACCTTCCAGGAATGCGCCAAAGCAGAAACCGATCAACAGCACTTGCAGGCGTTGGTCATCGGTAATCGACAGCACCGAGCTGCGAATCACCTCGAACTGGCCGCTCTTGACGGTCAGTTTGTAGAGAAACACTGCGGCGACGATGATCCAGGCAATGGGCCACAGGCCATAGGCAAAGCCATAGCCGGCAGCGGCGAAGGCCATGTCTGCGGGCATGTTGAAGGCGAAAATCGCCACGGCAATCGCCAGGGCCAAGGTGATGCTGCCGGCCACATGCCCCTTGAGACGAAATACCGCCAGGGCCAGGAAGAAAAATACGATGGGAATAACGGCCGCAAGTGCGGACAAGCCGAGGCTGCCGAGCGGGCTGTAGAGCTGTTGCCAGGTTTGCATGATGGGTGGGCCCCTAATTGTTGTTGGTCAGGCACTGTCAGCGATTTTGGGTAATTGGTAATACCAATTTACAAGCGCTGTCGGCTAGGGTAAAAGCCTTGGTTGTCGTGTGTCAATTTGCCGCCCTGAAACTTTCGTCGAATAAGCGGTGCAGAGGGCATCTGATCCGTTCGAACAAATAGCTTTTGGTGGGTGTGGGCACGGCCCGGATGGGCCAGAATAGAGAGCCCGGCGAGCCGTCGGGATCGTGGAGAATTGAGTTATGGGGTTTGATCAGATTCGTCAGCGCCGTTTGTCTGACGATATTGTCGAGCGGCTTGAAGGCATGATCCTTGAGGGCACGCTGAAGTCGGGTGAGCGGCTGCCCGCCGAGCGGACCCTGGCCGAGCAGTTCGGTGTGTCACGCCCTTCGTTGCGTGAAGCGATCCAGAAGCTGACGGCCAAAGGCTTGTTGATCAGTCGCCAGGGTGGCGGCAACTATGTGGTGGAGTCGCTGGGCTCGACGTTCAGTGATCCGCTGTTGCAACTGTTGGAAAGCAATCCCGAAGCACAGCGCGATTTGCTGGAGTTCCGTCACACGCTGGAGGCTTCCTGCGCTTATTACGCGGCACTGCGGGCTACGGAGGTGGATCGCGAGAGGCTGACGGCGGCGTTCGACGAACTGCAGGATTGTTACTCGCGCCACGACGAGGTCAGTCGGGCGGAGGAGGGCGCGGCGGATGCCCGGTTCCATCTGGCGATCGCCGAGGCCAGTCATAATGCGGTACTGCTGCATACCATTCGCGGCTTGTTCGACCTGCTCAAGCGCAACGTCGTCACCAATATCGGTGGCATGTACAAGCAGCGCAGCGAGACCCGCGACATGCTGATCAGCCAGCATCGGGAGTTGTACCAGGCCATTATGGATGGACATGCCGAACAGGCGCGGGAAATCTCCAGCCGACATATCTTGTATGTGCAGGAAGTCTTGGAAGAGGTGCGTCAGGAAGTGCAGCGTATGGCGCGGGCGGAGCGGCGCAAGGGAATGTAACAGTGCCGGCGAACCCTGTGGGAGCGAGCTTGCTCGCGATGGCGGTCTGGCTGATCCAACAATGTTGGACGCATCGCCGTCATCATCGCGAGCAAGCTCGCTCCCACAGTTGATTCCGGGCTAGTCTTCCTTGCCCTTGTTGCGCACAGCGCGCTGCAGCTCGCGGCCGGCATCGCGTTCGCGCTCGGTGTCGCGCTTGTCGTACTCCTTCTTACCCTTGCCCAGGGCAATTTCGCACTTGATCAAGTGCTTGCTCCAGTACAACGACGTGCAGACGCAGGTGTAGCCCTTCTGCTGCACGGAGGCGAAGAGCTTTTCCAGCTCGCGCTTGTTGAGCAGCAGCTTGCGCGAACGTACAGGATCGGCGATGACATGGGTGCTGGCGGTGGTCAGCGGCGTGATATGACTGCCCAGCAGCCACGCTTCGCCGTCCTTGAGCAAGACATAACTGTCGACCAGTTGCGCCTTGCCGGCACGCAAGCTCTTTACTTCCCAGCCGGCCAGGACCATGCCAGCCTCGAAACGTTGTTCGATGAAGTAATCGTGTCGCGCCTTTTTGTTTTGCGCGATGGTCCCTGTGGGGTGTTTCTTCTGTTTAGCCATAGGGGCGGCATTATAGGCAGTTGCGTGCGTGTCGGCTACGGTGAAGCTGCGTGCTTGAGCACGTTGAGTGAATCCCGGACAATGCGGCCTCTTTTTTGAACGCTTGGGCGTGATCACGATGTCGACAGACAAGGTTTCTGTCCACGGCAGTTGGGCTAGCCGCTGGGTCTTCATATTCGCGGCGACCGGTTCTGCCGTGGGGCTGGGTAGTATCTGGAAGTTTCCATACATGGTCGGCGTCTACGGTGGCGGGGCCTTCGTATTGATGTTCCTGGCCTGCATCGCCCTGATCGGCGCGCCAGTCATGCTGGCGGAGACACTGATCGGCCGTCGCGCCCGGCAAAGCCCGGCCAACGCGCTGAAGGTGTTGGCCGTGGAGGCCGGACACTCGCCGAAATGGTCCTGGGGTGCGTTCGCCGGGATGATCACGGCATTGTTGATCTTGTCCTTCTATAGCGTGGTCGGTGGCTGGTCGCTGGACTACATCATCGACATGGGGCGAGGCGATTTCCAGGGGGCGACGCCTGATCAGGTCGGCGCTTACTTCGGCAATGTGATCGCCGACCCTTGGAGACTCACGCTTTGGCACACGCTCTTCATGGTGCTTTCCGCCGTGGTGATTGCCCGGGGTGTAGTGGCAGGGCTTGAGCGCAGCCTGCGGATCATGATGCCCTTGCTTTTCGTGATGATCCTGGTCCTGCTGGGCTACAGCATGACGACCGGGCACTTCATGGAAGGCGTGCATTTCATGTTCGACTTCAAGCCGGAAAAAGTCATGGATGGCCTGCTGCCGGCCATGGGGCACGCGTTCTTTTCCCTCAGTGTCGGGGTCGGTTCGATCATGATCTACGGCGCCTACATGCCGAAAAATGCGTCGCTGACCAGGACTGTCGTTGGTGTTGCGCTGCTGGATACCTTCGTGTCGCTGCTGGCGGGGGTGGCATTGTTTCCGATTGTGTTTGCTGCCGGCCTGAACCCCAGCGAAGGGCCGGGGTTGATGTTCGTCAGCCTGCCATTTGCTTTCGGTAGCATGGCGTTCGGCCAAGTCATGGGCGTGGTGTTTTTTGTCCTGGTGGCGATTGCCGCCTGGAGCTCGGCCATCTCTCTGCTTGAACCCATGGTGGCCTATCTGGTCGAGCGCACCCGCTTGAGTCGAGCCTGGGTCACGTTCTGGCTGGCTTTCACTTGCTGGTTCGTGGGCTTGGGCACGGTGTTTTCCTTCAATATATGGAAGCAGGCGAAGTTTTTCGTGAACGAAGACGGGCTGTTCCGTCTCTACCAGTGGGGGGCAATCGGAGGACTGGATTTCTTTGGCGTGATTGATTTCTTCACATCTCGGATCATGCTTCCACTGGGAGGTCTGTGTTTCGTGGTGTTTGCAGGGTGGATCATGGGGCGTGAAGCCGTGCGTGATGAGTTGTCGCTGCGCAGTCCTGTATTGTTCGCCTTGAGCCTGTTCTTGATGCGCTATGTGGCGCCCATTGGCATTCTCGTAGTGTTTGCCGCCCAGCTGTGGAAGTGACGCTTACATGACGACACATATTCAACGCTCGGCCTTGCTGCCCTACCCGGCGCAGGCGCTTTACGACTTGGTCAATGATGTGGCGAGTTATCCGGAATTCCTGCCTTGGTGCTCGTCTGCCGAGGTGCTCGAGAGCTCCGAAACCCATATGCGCGCCAGCCTCAACGTCGCCAAGGGCGGCCTGAGCCAGCATTTTGTTACTCGAAATACCTTGGTGCCTGGCCAGTCCATTGAAATGAACCTTGAAGAAGGGCCATTCAACCAGCTCCATGGTGTATGGGTGTTCAAGCCGCTTGGCGAGAAAGCCTGCAAGATCAGCCTGGACCTTTCATTTGACTACGCCGGTCCGTTGGTGCGAGCGACATTGGGACCGCTGTTCAACCAGGCTGCCAATACCCTGGTCGATGCGTTCTGTCAGCGCGCCAAGCAGAACGCAGAGCTCAAGCGTTGATCGAGATAGAAGTGGTGTATGCCTCGGTGGATCGCCAGGTCTTGCGCACATGCAGGGTGCAGGAAGGCACCAGTGTTCGCGCAGCGCTGGTGGCGTCGGGGATTGCCGACGTATTCCCGGAGCTGGACCTGGCAACTTGCCCGGTGGGGATTTTTGGCAAGGTGGTTGCCGATCCGGATAACCAAGTGGTGCAAGCGGCCGATCGATTGGAAATTTATCGACCTTTATTGGCTGATCCGAAGGAAATTCGCCGCCTGCGCGCGGCCAAGGCTGCCCAGGCGCGACAATCAGAGCAATAACCTGGTCTGATCGCACTGTGAGCCGTTGTGGCGATGCGCAGCAGCCTTTCTTTGTGAGCGCTTCGCACTCAAGCGGGAGCAAGCTCCCTCGCCACGGATTCACTACGTTCCTGAATAAGCAGCATCTGCCGGAATCGCAGACAAGAAAAAACCCGGCATGCCGGGTTTTTTTCTTGTCGCGATTTATTGCGGCGACGTATCCAGAGGCTCCGGAGTCGGGACCGGTACGGTCTCGACGTTGTCCACGTCCTTCTGGATCTGGTCCAGCAACGAACCTGGCTTGACCGGTTTTTCCGGTTTCGGCTGTTCGGCATTCTGGGCCGGGTCGGTCACGGTGGTGCCGCTGTCCTTGCCCATGATGGCCTCGTCGCGGCTCACGCCAGGCATGAAATCGCCCGACAGGCTGACGAGTTGGTCGTCAGGGCTGAAGATGACGCTGATGCGTTCCTGCTGGCGCTCACCGCCACCTGGCTGCAAGCTGTACAGATAATCCCAGCGATCGGCATGGAACGTGTCGGTCAGCAGAGGGTTACCCATGATAAACCGTACTTGCCGGCGGGTCATTCCCGGGCGTAACTGGTCTATCATGTCCTGCGTGACGACATTGCCCTGCTGGATGTCGATTTTGTAAACCCCGGGGAATGAACAACCGGCGAGTGCGAGCAGTCCCACAAAGGTGAAACTGGTTAGCAAGAGCTTGGTGTTTTGCATCGGTGGGCGACTTCCACTATCTTGGCTGGGACAACGTAAACGCCGATCATACCCGCATTAAGAGAAGCTGCGAAGCAGCATCGCGAGAAAGCTGACCATGGTTGAAAATAGCGAACTACGCAAAGCCGGCCTCAAAGTGACCCTGCCACGGGTCAAGATTCTACAAATGCTCGATTCCGCCGAGCAACGCCACATGAGCGCCGAGGATGTCTACAAGGCGCTGATGGAGGCTGGTGAGGACGTCGGTCTGGCCACGGTTTACCGTGTCCTGACCCAGTTCGAGGCAGCTGGCCTTGTGGTGCGACACAACTTCGACGGAGGCCATGCGGTCTTCGAACTGGACGACGGCAAGCATCACGACCATATGGTCAACGTCGAGACCAGTGAAGTCATCGAATTCTTCGACGAAGAAATCGAGCGACTGCAGAAAGCAATCGTCGACAAGTATGGCTTCGAGATGGTTGATCACAATCTTGTGCTGTACGTACGCAAGAAAAAGTAAGCATGTCGCGCGGACTTAAGGTTCGCGAAACGAACGAAGGCGACCCCAGGGTCGCCTTCGTGCTTTCTGCCGTTCTCAGTTTTTCGCGGTAACGACCATTTTTTTCGCGTGGGCCAGGGATTCCTTGGTGAGGTCGATCCCGCCCAGCATTCGTGCCACTTCTTCTACGCGCTCGTTTTTGTTGAGCTTCGACACGGCGGTGCGAGTCGCGTCCTCGCCACGCACCTTGTGCACAAATAAATGCTGGTGCCCTTGGGCGGCGACCTGGGGCAGGTGAGTGACGGTCAGCACCTGGCCACGCTCGCCCAGTCGACGGAGCAATTGGCCGACAATTTCCGCTGTCGGGCCACCGATGCCCACGTCCACTTCGTCGAACACTAGCGTCGGTACGCGGGAGGTCTGCGCGGTGATGACCTGGATAGCCAGGCTGATTCGTGACAATTCACCGCCGGAGGCTACTTTGGCCAGGCCCTTGAGTGGTTGCCCAGGGTTGGCGCTGACCAGCAATTCCACCTGTTCCAACCCATTGGGTTGGAGTTCGTCGCCGGCGTTGGGGCGCAATTCGATGGTGAAGCGTCCACCGGGCATGCCCAGGCGCTGGATTTCCTGCTCCACGGCACTGGCCAGCCCTGTCGCGGCTTGGCGTCGCAGTTCGCTGAGCTCTTTGGCCTTTTCCTGATAATGACGGGCATAAGAAGCCAATTCGTCCCCGAGGCGCTCGATGGATTCGTCGTTGGCGTTCAGGGTCTCGAGTTCTTCCAGCAACCGCTGTTGGAGTTCGGCAACCTCGGTCGGCTGGATGCGGTGTTTGCGCGCCAGTGTATAGATAGTGTCCAGGCGCTCTTCCAGGTATTGCAGGCGTGCCGGGTCGGCGTCGAAATGATCGAGGAAGCGATTCAGTTCCCCAACGGCTTCCTCGACCTGGATCTGCGCGCTCGTCAGCAGGTTGGTCGCTTCGCTCAGGGCGCCCACCGAATTGTTCACGCTGGACAGCCGGTTCAGGCTCGCTGTCAGCGCATTGAGCACGTTGCCCGAATCGCTCTCGCTGCATTGCTCGACCACCTGGCGGCAGATGCCCAGCAGGGTTTCGGCGTTGGTCAGGTTCTTGTGTTCCTGCTCCAGTTCTTCCAGTTCATTTTCACCCAGGGCCAGGTTCTCCAGTTCTTCGAGCTGGTAGCTCAATAGCTGGTGACGGGCGCGCTGTTCGTCGCCGGAATTGGAGAGGCGATCCAGTTCCTGCCGGGTCTGGCGCCAACGCTGGGCGGCCAGTTGGACCTGCCGGGCCAAGTCGGTGGCGCCGGCGTATTCATCCAGCAGGCGACGATGGGTGTCGGTCTTGAGCAGGGATTGGTGCTCGTGCTGGCTGTGGATGTCGATCAGCAACTCGCCGAGGGCCTTGAGGTCGCCCAGTGGGCAGGGCGTGCCGTTGATGTAGCCTCGGGAGCGGCCTTCGGCGGTGATGACCCGGCGCAGGATGCACAGGCCATCGGTGTCCAGGTCGCGTTCGGCCAGCCAGGCGCTGGCCTCGGGGATATCGACCAGGTCGAAGGTCGCCAGGATGTCGGCCTTGTCCGCTCCGGGGCGCACCACGCCACTGTCGGCGCGGTCGCCCAGGGTCAGGCCCAGGGCGTCGAGCATGATCGACTTGCCCGCGCCGGTTTCACCGGTGATCACGCTCATGCCTCGATCGAGTTCGAGGTCGAGATGTTCGACGATGGCGTAGTTGTGTACGGACAGGTGCACCAGCATAAGGCCGCTCCCAGGCTTTAGGTCTGGTTATTTATACAGTGTTTTGTTTCGGCCTGACAATGCCCTCGCTTAGCTCGATTTGCTTGGGAAAATGATTTTCTTAGCGCGGCACGGAATGATTATGCGGCTGCTTTTTGTAAGGTTAATTCGTCAGATGACCCTTGAAGCTGGAAAACCCGGCCCCATATACCGGGGCAGAAGCGCGAGTCGAGCTCGCGGACGAAGTTGAAAGGAGAAATCTCTATGGCTGACGAACAGACGCAGGACACGCAAAATCTAGACGCCAATCAGGCTTCCCAGGATTCCGGTGAAGACCTGTCGGCACGTGTACAAGTGCTCGAAGAGCAACTGGCCGGTGCGCAGGACCAGGCGTTGCGTGTAGCCGCCGACCTGCAGAATGTCCGCCGTCGCGCCGAGCAAGATGTAGAAAAGGCTCATAAATTCGCCCTGGAGCGTTTCGCCGGCGACCTGCTGCCGATCATCGACAGCCTGGAGCGCGGCCTGGAGCTGTCCAATCCGGATGACGAAAACATCCGTCCGATGCGCGAAGGCATCGAGCTGACCCTGAAAATGTTCCAGGACACCCTCAAGCGTTATCAGCTCGAAGCCCTGGATCCCCATGGCGAGCCCTTCAACGCCGAGCATCACCAGGCCATGGCGATGCAGGAAAGTGCTGACGTCGAGCCAAACAGCGTCCTGAAGGTTTTCCAGAAAGGCTACCTGCTCAACGGCCGCCTGCTGCGTCCGGCCATGGTCGTGGTCAGCAAGGCGCCGGCACCGGTTTCGCCTTCTATCGATGAGCAGGCTTGAAATCGGGCGCAGCGGCCCCATCTATAAGTCAAGCGTTTAAGTGCTACCGCAGTTAGCCACCACTGCTGCGGCAACAAAATCCAAGTTCCGGGAGAGTTAACATGGGCAAGATTATCGGCATCGACCTGGGGACCACCAATTCGTGCGTCTCCGTGCTGGAAAACGGCAAGGCCAAAGTTATTGAAAACGCTGAAGGCGCGCGCACCACGCCGTCGATCATCGCGTACGCCAATGATGGCGAGATTCTGGTTGGCCAGTCGGCCAAGCGTCAGGCAGTGACCAATCCGCATAACACCCTGTACGCGGTGAAGCGTCTGATCGGTCGCAAGTTCGACGAAGAAGTCGTTCAGAAAGACATCAAGATGGTGCCTTACAAAATCGCCAAGGCTGACAACGGCGACGCCTGGGTTGAAGTGAACGGCCAGAAAATGGCGCCGCCACAGATCTCGGCCGAGATCCTCAAGAAAATGAAGAAAACCGCCGAAGACTACCTCGGCGAAGCGGTGACCGAGGCGGTCATCACGGTCCCTGCCTATTTCAACGACAGCCAGCGCCAGGCGACCAAAGACGCCGGCCGCATCGCGGGCCTGGACGTAAAACGTATCATCAACGAACCAACCGCGGCCGCTCTGGCCTACGGCATGGACAAGGCCAAGGGCGATCACACCGTGATCGTTTACGACCTGGGTGGCGGTACCTTCGACGTTTCCGTGATCGAAATCGCTGAAGTCGACGGCGAGCACCAGTTCGAAGTACTGGCAACCAACGGTGACACGTTCCTCGGTGGTGAGGACTTCGACATCCGCCTGATCGACTACCTCGTCGACGAATTCAAGAAAGAAAGCGGCATGAACCTCAAGGGTGACCCGCTGGCGATGCAGCGCCTGAAAGAAGCCGCTGAAAAAGCCAAGATCGAACTGTCCTCGAGCCAGTCGACCGACGTGAACCTGCCGTACATCACCGCAGACGCCACCGGTCCTAAGCACCTGAACGTAAAAATCTCCCGCGCCAAGCTCGAGGCGCTGGTGGAAGATCTGGTTCAGCGCACCATCGAACCTTGCCGCATTGCCATGAAAGACGCCGGTATCGACGTTGGCTCGATCAACGACGTGATCCTGGTCGGCGGCCAGACCCGTATGCCGCTGGTCCAGAAGCTGGTGACCGACTTCTTCGGCAAAGAAGCCCGCAAGGACGTGAACCCGGACGAAGCCGTTGCCATGGGTGCTGCCATCCAGGGCGCCGTTCTGGCCGGTGACGTGAAGGACGTTCTACTGCTCGACGTCAGCCCGCTGACCCTGGGTATCGAAACCATGGGTGGCGTGATGACCGCGCTGATCGAGAAAAACACCACGATTCCTACCAAGAAATCCCAGGTGTTCTCGACGGCCGACGACAACCAGGGCGCCGTGACCATTCACGTGCTGCAAGGTGAGCGCAAGCAGGCTGCCCAGAACAAGTCCCTGGGCAAGTTCGACCTGGCCGAGATCCCGCCAGCACCACGTGGCGTGCCGCAAATCGAAGTGACCTTCGACATCGACGCCAACGGCATCCTGCACGTTGGTGCGAAAGACAAGGCCACCGGCAAGACCCAGTCGATCGTGATCAAGGCCAACTCCGGCCTGTCCGAGGAAGAAATTCAGCAGATGGTTCGCGACGCTGAAGTCAACGCCGAGGAAGACCGCAAGTTCGAAGAGCTGGCCAGCGCCCGTAACCAAGGCGATGCCCTGGTGCACTCGACCCGCAAGATGATCGCCGATGCTGGTGAGAAAGTGACCGCGGAAGAGAAGACTGCCATCGAAGCGGCCGTGGTTGCTCTGGAAGCCGCCGTGAAAGGCGATGACAAGGCGGCCATCGAGGCGAAGATCGAAGAGCTGTCGAAGGTCTCCGCGCCTGTGGCTCAGAAGATGTATGCCGAACAGGCTCAGCCTGCCGAAGGCGCGGCTGCGCAGGGCGAATCGGCCGAGAAAGCCGACGACGTCGTCGACGCCGAGTTCGAAGAAGTGAAAGACCACAAGTAAGCGCTTGTTGGTCGGCCGGTTGACTGCGTTTGTGCGGTGGCTGGTAGGATGTCGCCGCGCGGGAGCTTGCTCCCGCGTTGGCGTGTCTGGAGGCAACGAATTTTTTACAGCATGCGACAAAGCTCGGGTGCTGACGGCGTGTTCGGGAATGCTCCTGCTTTCCGGCGATGGACGCCGCGTTTTGGCCGGGTACCTGGCTGAAAGTTTACGACCAGGATCGTTGAATTGACGTGAGTTGGGTCCGGGCCTGCATTGGGGCTCAACGAGTTTGGCAAGGTTCAGGAGAGGTTTGCCGGACGTCCTATAAGAGTGCAAAGACTAATGGCGAAGCGTGACTTTTACGAAGTATTGGGTGTCGAGCGGGGAGCCAGCGAGGCGGAGCTGAAGAAGGCTTATCGTCGCCTGGCGATGAAGCACCATCCGGACCGTAATCCCGGCGATAAAGCGTCGGAAGAGATGTTCAAGGAAGCCAACGAGGCTTACGAAGTTCTGTCCGATTCCAGTAAGCGCGCGGCCTACGACCAGTATGGGCATGCCGGTGTCGACCCGAGCATGGGCGGCGGCGGTGCCGGTTTCGGTGGTCAGAACTTCTCCGATATTTTCGGTGATGTGTTCAGCGATTTCTTCGGCGGCGGTCGCGGCGGTGCCCGTGGTGGCGCCCAGCGTGGCAGTGACCTGCGCTACACGCTGGAGTTGAATCTGGAAGAAGCGGTGCGCGGTACCACCGTCAATATCCGCGTGCCGACACTGGTCAACTGCAAGCCGTGTGATGGCTCGGGTGCCAAGAAGGGCTCCTCGCCCGTGACCTGCCCGACCTGCGGCGGCATTGGCCAGGTTCGCATGCAGCAGGGCTTCTTCTCGGTCCAACAGACCTGCCCGCGTTGCCATGGCCAAGGCAAGATCATTTCCGATCCGTGCGACTCCTGCCATGGCGAAGGGCGTGTCGAAGAGTACAAGACGCTGTCGGTCAAGGTGCCGGCCGGTGTCGACACCGGTGATCGCATTCGCCTGTCCGGCGAAGGCGAGGCGGGTGCCCAGGGTGGCCCGACTGGCGACTTGTACGTGGTCATCAACGTGCGTGAGCACGCGATTTTCCAGCGCGACGGCAAGCATCTGTTCTGCGAAGTACCGATCAGCTTCGTCGATGCGGCCTTGGGTGGCGAGCTTGAAATCCCGACCCTCGACGGTCGCGTCAAGCTGAAAATCCCCGAAGGCACGCAGACCGGCAAGCAGTTCCGGATCCGTGGCAAAGGCGTCGCGCCAGTGCGTGGCGGTGGTGCAGGCGACCTGATGTGTCGCGTGGCGGTGGAAACGCCGGTCAACCTGGGGCGTCGTCAGCGTGAACTGTTGGAAGAATTCCGCAACTCCCTGGCCGATGACAACAGCCACTCACCGAAAACCACCGGTTGGTTCGAAGGCGTGAAGCGCTTCTTCGGTGACCTGTAAGGAGTTCGCATGCGACGTATAGCTGTGATGGGCGCTGCGGGGCGCATGGGCAAGGCGCTGGTCGAGGCGGTGCAGCAGCGCTCGCCGCTCTCCGGCCTCACGGCGGCCATCGTTCGGCCTGACAGTACGCTGGTGGGCGCCGATGCTGGCGAGCTGGCCTCGCTGGGGCGTATCGGCGTGCCGATGTCCGGCGGCCTGGAGAAGGTGCTCGACGAGTTCGACGTGCTCATCGACTTCACCCTGCCAGAGGTGATGCTGAAAAACCTGGCGATCTGCCGCAAGCATGGCAAGGCCATGGTGATCGGCACGACCGGGCTGGATGCGACGCAGAAGCAATTGTTGGCCGATGCCGGCAAGGACATCCCGATCGTATTCGCGGCGAACTTCAGTGTGGGCGTGAACCTGTCGCTCAAACTGCTGGATCTGACGGCCCGGGTCTTGGGCGACGATGCCGATATCGAAATCATCGAGGCTCATCACCGGCACAAGATCGACGCGCCGTCGGGAACAGCCTTGCGCATGGGTGAAGTGATTGCCGATGCGCTGGGGCGTGATCTGCAGAAAGTCGCCGTGTATGGGCGTGAAGGGCATACCGGTGCCCGTGAGCGCGACACCATCGGTTTCGCCACGGTGCGCGGTGGCGATGTGGTGGGCGATCACACCGTGCTGTTCGCCACTGAAGGCGAGCGCCTGGAGATTACCCACAAGGCGTCGAGCCGGATGACCTTCGCCAAGGGCGCGGTACGTGCCGCGCTGTGGCTGGATGGCCGCGAGCCTGGTTTGTACGACATGCAGGACGTTCTCGACCTGCGTTGATGCCATTAAGAGCGGGGTTCAGGTTATACTGCGCCCCGTTTTACACCGCTTCGCGACGGCCTGTCGCATTCCCCTGCCTTTAAGGCTCATTAGCGGTGGACCAAAAAACCCTTTTTCTGTAAGCTACAGCTTTAGTGTGTCCACTAAAAGCGCGCAGAATAATTCAGTGAACAAGCGGGGTGACGTGTCCATACGTCACTCCGCTTTTTTACAACCTGCGATCGCCCTTTCAGGCTTTATTTACGGGAGGTCTTCTTGACTAAGCCAGCCATACTCGCCCTTGCTGATGGCAGCATTTTTCGCGGCGAAGCCATTGGAGCCGACGGTCAGACCGTTGGTGAGGTGGTGTTTAACACCGCAATGACCGGCTATCAGGAAATTCTTACCGATCCTTCCTACGCCCAGCAAATCGTTACCCTGACTTACCCGCACATCGGCAACACCGGCACCACGCCGGAAGACGCCGAGTCCGATCGCGTCTGGTCCGCCGGCCTGGTCATCCGTGACTTGCCGCTGGTAGCGAGCAACTGGCGTAACACGATGTCCCTGTCCGACTACCTGAAAGCCAACAACGTCGTGGCGATCGCCGGTATCGACACCCGCCGCCTGACCCGCATCCTTCGGGAAAAAGGCGCGCAGAACGGCTGCATCATGGCTGGCGACAACATTTCCGAAGAAGCCGCCATCGCCGTTGCCCAGGGTTTCCCTGGCCTCAAGGGCATGGACCTGGCGAAAGTCGTCAGCACCCAGAAACAATACGAATGGCGCTCCACGGTCTGGGACCTGAAGACCGACAGTCACGCGACGATCGAGGCTTCCGAGCTGCCGTACCACGTGGTGGCGTACGACTACGGCGTCAAGCTGAACATCCTGCGCATGCTGGTCGAGCGTGGCTGCCGCGTCACCGTGGTGCCGGCGCAAACCCCGGCCGCCGACGTCCTGGCCCTCAAGCCCGACGGCGTGTTCCTGTCCAACGGCCCGGGTGACCCGGAGCCTTGCGACTACGCGATCCAGGCGATCAAGGACGTGTTGGAAACCGAGACCCCGGTATTCGGTATCTGCCTCGGTCACCAGTTGCTGGCCCTCGCTTCGGGCGCCAAGACCCTGAAAATGGGCCACGGCCACCACGGTGCGAACCATCCGGTCCAGGACCTGGACACCGGCGTGGTGATGATCACCAGCCAGAACCACGGTTTCGCGGTGGATGAAGCGACCCTGCCGGCCAACGTGCGCGCGATCCACAAATCGCTGTTCGACGGCACGCTGCAAGGTATCGAGCGTACCGACAAGAGCGCGTTCAGCTTCCAGGGCCACCCTGAAGCGAGCCCGGGCCCGAACGATGTGGCGCCGCTGTTCGATCGCTTCATCAACGAGATGGCCAAGCGACGCTGACCGCGCGAAGCCCGAGGGCGGCCCCGAACACGGTGGCCCCCTCGGGCGCTTCAAAGATTGTTCGACGGCCTAGCCGACTGACCTGCGGATTTGAGTGACAAACCCATGCCAAAACGTACAGACATAAAAAGCATCCTGATTCTCGGCGCTGGCCCGATCGTGATCGGCCAGGCTTGCGAATTCGACTACTCCGGCGCCCAGGCCTGCAAAGCCCTGCGCGAAGAGGGCTACCGCGTCATCCTGGTGAACTCCAACCCGGCCACCATCATGACCGACCCGGCCATGGCCGACGCCACCTACATCGAGCCGATCAAGTGGCAGACCGTCGCCAAGATCATCGAGAAGGAGCGCCCGGACGCGCTGCTGCCGACCATGGGCGGCCAGACCGCGCTGAACTGCGCACTGGACCTGGAGCGTGAAGGCGTCCTGGAAAAATTCGGTGTGGAAATGATCGGCGCCAATGCCGACACCATCGACAAGGCCGAAGACCGTTCGCGCTTCGACAAGGCGATGAAATCCATCGGCCTGGACTGCCCACGCTCGGGCATCGCCCACAGCATGGAAGAGGCCAACGCCGTCCTGGAACGCCTCGGCTTCCCGTGCATCATCCGTCCCTCCTTCACCATGGGCGGCACCGGTGGTGGCATCGCCTACAACCGTGAAGAATTCGAAGAAATCTGCGCCCGTGGTCTCGACTTGTCGCCGACCAAGGAACTGCTGATCGACGAATCACTGATCGGCTGGAAAGAATACGAGATGGAAGTTGTCCGCGACAAAAAGGACAACTGCATCATCGTCTGCTCCATCGAGAACTTCGACCCGATGGGCGTGCACACCGGTGACTCGATCACCGTTGCACCGGCCCAGACCCTGACCGACAAGGAATACCAGATCCTGCGTAACGCCTCCCTGGCGGTACTGCGTGAGATCGGCGTGGAAACCGGCGGCTCCAACGTCCAGTTCGGCATCTGCCCGAACACCGGGCGCATGGTGGTCATCGAGATGAACCCACGGGTATCCCGTTCGTCCGCCCTGGCCTCCAAGGCCACCGGTTTCCCGATCGCCAAGGTCGCCGCCAAGCTGGCCGTGGGCTACACCCTGGACGAGCTGTCGAACGACATCACCGGCGGCAAGACCCCGGCGTCCTTCGAACCGTCCATCGACTACGTCGTCACCAAGCTGCCACGCTTCGCCTTCGAGAAGTTCGCCAAGGCCGATGCCCGCCTGACCACCCAGATGAAGTCGGTCGGTGAAGTCATGGCCATCGGCCGGACCTTCCAGGAATCCCTGCAGAAAGCCCTTCGCGGCCTGGAAGTGGGTGTCTGTGGCCTCGATCCGAAGCTGGACCTGGCCGACCCGGAAAGCATGAGCGTGCTCAAGCGCGAGCTGACCGTGCCGGGTGCCGAGCGTATCTGGTACGTGGCCGATGCCTTCCGCGCCGGCATGACCGTCGAGCAGATCTTCGGCATGAACATGATCGACCCTTGGTTCCTGGTCCAGATCGAAGATCTGATCAAGGAAGAAGAGAAGGTCAAGACCCTGGGCATGTCCAGCATCAACCGCGACACGATGTTCCGCCTCAAGCGCAAAGGCTTCTCCGACATGCGCCTGGCCAAGCTGCTGGGTGTGACCGAGAAGAGCCTGCGTGCGCATCGTCACAAGCTGGAAGTGTTCCCGGTCTACAAGCGCGTCGACACCTGCGCGGCCGAGTTCGCCACCGACACCGCCTACCTGTACTCCACGTACGAAGAAGAGTGCGAAGCCGCACCATCGACCCGGGACAAGATCATGATCCTGGGTGGCGGTCCGAACCGGATCGGCCAGGGCATCGAGTTCGACTACTGCTGCGTACACGCGGCACTGGCCCTGCGCGACGACGGTTACGAGACCATCATGGTCAACTGCAACCCGGAAACCGTGTCCACCGACTACGACACCTCCGATCGCCTGTACTTCGAGCCAGTGACCCTGGAAGACGTGCTGGAAATCGTCCGCGTCGAGAAGCCAAAAGGCGTGATCGTCCAGTACGGCGGCCAGACCCCGCTGAAACTGGCTCGCGCCCTTGAAGCCGCCGGCGTGCCGATCATCGGCACCAGCCCGGATGCCATCGACCGCGCCGAGGATCGTGAGCGCTTCCAGCAGATGGTCGAGCGCCTGAACCTGCGCCAGCCGCCAAACGCCACCGTGCGCAGCGAAGACGAAGCGATTCGTGCCGCTGCCAAGATCGGTTATCCGCTGGTGGTGCGTCCGTCCTACGTACTGGGCGGTCGTGCAATGGAAATCGTTTATCAGGAAGACGAACTCAAGCGTTACCTGCGCGAAGCGGTCCAGGTGTCCAACGACAGCCCGGTGCTGCTGGACCACTTCCTCAACTGCGCCATCGAGATGGACGTGGATGCGGTCAGCGACGGCAAGGACGTGGTGATCGGCGCGATCATGCAGCACATCGAGCAGGCCGGTGTTCACTCCGGTGACTCCGCTTGCTCGCTGCCGCCGTACTCGCTGCCGGCGCACATCCAGGACGAGATGCGCGAGCAGGTCAAGAAAATGGCCCTGGAACTGGGCGTCATCGGCCTGATGAACGTGCAACTGGCCCTGCAAGGCGAAGATATCTACGTCATCGAAGTCAACCCTCGCGCTTCCCGTACCGTGCCGTTCGTTTCCAAGTGCATCGGTGTTTCCCTGGCGATGATCGCGGCGCGCGTCATGGCTGGCAAAACCCTGAAAGAGTTGAACTTCACCAAGGAAATCATCCCGAACTTCTACAGTGTGAAAGAGGCGGTGTTCCCGTTCGCCAAGTTCCCTGGCGTGGACCCGATCCTCGGCCCAGAGATGAAGTCCACCGGTGAAGTGATGGGCGTGGGCGATACCTTCGGTGAAGCCTTTGCCAAGGCCCAGATGGGCGCCAGCGAAGTGTTGCCAACTGGCGGCACGGCGTTCATCAGTGTGCGTGATGACGACAAGCCACTGGTTGCAGGCGTAGCCCGTGATCTGATCAACTTGGGCTTCGAAGTGGTCGCCACTGCCGGTACTGCCAAGCTGATCGAAGCGGCGGGCCTGAAAGTGCGCCGCGTGAACAAGGTGACCGAGGGTCGTCCGCACGTGGTCGACATGATCAAGAATGACGAAGTCACGCTGATCATCAACACCACCGAAGGTCGTCAGTCGATCGCCGATTCCTACTCCATTCGTCGCAACGCGCTGCAGCACAAGATCTACTGCACCACGACCATTGCTGCGGGCGAAGCGATCTGCGAAGCGCTCAAGTTCGGTCCCGAGAAGACCGTACGTCGCTTGCAGGATCTACATGCAGGATTGAAGGCATGAGCATAACCAAGTACCCGATGACTGTTCAGGGCGCGAAGGCTCTGGAAGAAGAACACGCTTTCCTGACCAAGGTCGAGCGCCCGCGCTTGAGCCAGGCTATCGGTGAGGCGCGTGAGCTGGGCGACCTGAAGGAAAACGCCGAATACCACGCTGCCCGAGAGGAGCAGGGGATGGTCGAGGCGCGTGTCCGTGACATCGAAGGCCGCATGCAGAATGCGGTGATCATCGATGTCACGACGATTCCGCACACCGGCAAGGTCATTTTTGGCACTACGGTGGAGATCGCCAACGTCGAGACCGATGAAAGCGTGACCTACCAGATCGTTGGCGAGGACGAGGCAGACATCAAGCTCGGCAAGATTTCCGTCGGTTCACCCATTGCTCGCGCCTTGATTGCCAAGGAAGAGGGTGATGTGGTGGCGGTGAAGACGCCGGGTGGTGTCATCGAGTATGAGATTGTCGAAGTCCGTCACATCTGAACGAAGGCGCCCGCTGCGAGCCGGCGCCATGATCTGGCAGCTCACCCAGATGTTATGGGTGGGCGGCATCTGGTTGTTGCACATTGGTTTGCTGCCGGTGCTGGGTCGAGTCGGCCTGGCACCGCTGCTCATCGATGAAATCGCCGGCATGCTGACGGCGCTGCTGGTGGCGTTTTCCGCGGCGTGCGTGATGTTTCAGGCTTTGGTGCTGGTTCAGGCCGAGGGCCTTGCCAGTCTATGGCGCGACATTCGTGGGCAGTTGCTGCTCATGTCGATGTATGCGTGCGGGATGTTCTTTGCGGTGCATCTCGGCTGGCCGGATGCGAGCCAGTGGCAGGTATTCAGTTATCTGGTGCTGGGCTTTTCCGGTTTGGTGCTGGTGTTGCAGCCGGTTCCCGGGTGGAGCGGCAGGGTGTGCGAGGCACACCCTTGACCCTTGGCATCACTTGAAGCGGTGAACGTTCGACAACTGCTTGTTGACGCTGAAATTCTTGCGATAAATCAGCGCCATCTTGCCGATGACCTGCACCAGGTCTGCCTTGCCGGTCTTGCACAGTTCGGCAACGGCAGCCAGGCGGGCTTCGCGATCGAGGATGTTGAGCTTGATCTTGATCAGCTCGTGATCGCCCAAGGCGCGTTCCAGTTCGGCGAGTACACCTTCAGTCAAACCGTTGTCAGCCACAGTCAAAACCGGTTTCAGATGGTGGCCAATGGATTTGTATTGTTTCTTCTGCTCTTGAGTGAGCGGCATAATCTGACCCCTGCGTCTGATCTTGTAAAAAGCGGCGGCCAGTTTACCCGAGCAAGTCCGGGACCGCCCACTTAATCACGACCCGTTTTATTTTTGAGGTGGCCCGTGGCCCGTTCCAAGACAAGTCTTAAATGGCTGCAAGAGCATTTCAACGACCCATTCGTGAAAATGGCGCAAAAGGACGGGTATCGTTCCCGTGCCAGCTACAAGCTGCTGGAGATTCAGGAAAGAGACCGTTTGATCCGTCCAGGCATGAGCGTGATCGACTTGGGCGCCGCCCCGGGTGGCTGGTCCCAAGTGACCAGTCGTCTGATTGGTGGGCAAGGCACGCTGATCGCTTCCGATATCCTGGAAATGGACAGCATCCCGGATGTGACCTTCATTCAGGGCGACTTTACCGAGGACGCCGTACTGGCACAGATCCTTGAAGCGGTTGGAAAAAACGAGGTGGACCTTGTGATTTCCGATATGGCCCCCAATATGAGTGGATTGGCATCTGTTGATATGCCGCGATCGATGTTCCTGTGCGAGTTGGCATTGGATCTTGCGACTCGGGTGTTGAAGCCAGGTGGTGATTTTTTGATCAAGGTCTTCCAGGGTGAAGGCTTCGACGAATACCACAAGAGCGTGCGCAAGCAGTTCGAGAAGGTCACGACGCGCAAGCCGAAATCATCGCGTGATCGTTCCCGTGAGCAGTACCTGCTGGGCCGTGGTTTCCGTGGTCGCAGTGAGGAATAAGAGGTTTTTCGACCGGGGCGATAGGTTTTTCGTATTTCGTCCCGTGAGCATTAGCGAATAATGTGTAGAAAGTGTTTCACAAAGGGTTACAGACGGCGCCTGCCAGAGTCGTAGGTAATGTAGTAAGTTAGGCCGGTGAATATCATGCGAAGCGCGCGCCAGTAGCGGAGCTTGCTTCAGAGGGTAGTTAATTGAACGATATGGCAAAGAATCTGATCCTGTGGTTGATCATCGCCGCTGTCCTGGTGACCGTGATGAACAACTTCTCCAGTCCTAACGAGCCGCAGACCCTCAACTATTCCGACTTCATCCAGCAGGTCAAGGATGGCAAGGTCGAGCGTGTAGCCGTTGATGGCTATGTGATTACCGGCAAGCGCACCGATGGCGACAGCTTCAAGACCATTCGTCCGGCAATCCAGGACAATGGCCTGATCGGCGACCTGGTGGACAACCATGTCGTGGTCGAAGGCAAGCAGCCTGAGCAGCAGAGCATCTGGACCCAGCTCCTGGTCGCCAGCTTCCCGATCCTGGTGATCATCGCCGTGTTCATGTTCTTCATGCGCCAGATGCAGGGCGGTGGTGGAGGCAAGGGCGGGCCGATGAGCTTTGGCAAGAGCAAGGCCCGGCTGCTTTCCGAAGACCAGGTGAAAACCACCTTGGCCGACGTCGCAGGTTGCGACGAAGCCAAGGAAGAAGTCGGCGAGCTGGTTGAATTCCTGCGCGATCCGGGCAAGTTCCAGCGCCTGGGCGGTCGTATTCCTCGTGGCGTGCTGATGGTCGGCCCGCCCGGTACCGGTAAAACCTTGCTGGCCAAGGCAATTGCCGGTGAAGCCAAGGTGCCGTTCTTCACGATTTCCGGTTCCGACTTCGTCGAAATGTTCGTCGGCGTGGGCGCCAGTCGTGTCCGCGACATGTTCGAGCAGGCCAAGAAGCACGCGCCTTGCATCATCTTCATCGACGAAATCGACGCCGTCGGTCGCCATCGTGGCGCCGGCATGGGTGGCGGTCACGACGAGCGTGAACAGACCCTCAACCAGTTACTGGTCGAGATGGACGGTTTCGAAATGAACGACGGCATCATTGTGATTGCCGCCACCAACCGTCCTGACGTACTTGACCCTGCGCTGCTGCGTCCAGGTCGTTTCGACCGCCAGGTCGTGGTGGGGCTGCCGGACATTCGTGGTCGCGAGCAGATCCTCAAGGTCCATATGCGCAAGGTGCCAATGGGTGACGACGTCGCTCCGGCCGTCATCGCGCGTGGTACGCCGGGCTTTTCCGGTGCTGACCTGGCGAACCTGGTCAACGAAGCGTCGCTCTTTGCTGCTCGCACTGGCAAGCGCGTCGTGGAAATGAAGGAATTCGAGCTGGCCAAGGACAAGATCATGATGGGCGCAGAGCGCAAATCCATGGTCATGTCGGAGAAAGAAAAGCAGAACACCGCGTATCACGAGGCGGGCCACGCGATCGTCGGTCGTGTCGTGCCCGAGCATGATCCGGTCTACAAAGTCTCGATCATTCCGCGCGGTCGTGCCCTGGGCGTGACCATGTTCCTGCCGGAAGAGGATCGCTACAGCCTGTCCAAGCGCGCATTGATCAGCCAGATCTGTTCGCTGTACGGCGGTCGTATCGCTGAAGAGATGACGCTGGGCTTCGACGGTGTGACCACGGGGGCGTCCAACGACATCATGCGCGCCAGCCAGATCGCCCGGAACATGGTCACCAAGTGGGGCCTGTCCGAGAAGTTGGGGCCGCTGATGTACGCCGAGGAAGAGGGCGAGGTGTTCCTCGGTCGTGGTGGCGGTGGCCAGCATGCAAGCTTCTCCGGAGAGACGGCCAAGCTGATCGACTCCGAAGTGCGCAGCATCATCGACCAGTGTTATGGCACTGCCCGGCAGATTCTCACGGACAACCGTGACAAGCTCGATGCCATGGCCGATGCCCTGATGAAGTATGAAACCATCGATGCCGAGCAGATCGACGACATCATGGCGGGTCGCGAGCCTCGTGAACCGCGTGACTGGTCGGGCGGCGGTACCGGTACTTCCGGCACGCCACCGGCGGTACAGGGTGAGCGTCCGGAAACACCGATTGGCGGCCCGGCCGCTGATGTCTAAGGCTTGAAATGACTTCTGTTCAGTCCTCGACCCGGTTGCCTTGCGGCAACCGGGTTCTTGATTTGGCCCATGCACATGTCATGGGCATTCTCAATGTCACCCCTGATTCTTTTTCCGATGGTGGTCGATTCAGCCAGCTCGATGCTGCGCTGCGGCATGCCGAGGCCATGGTGGCCGCCGGCGCAACACTGATCGATGTGGGCGGTGAATCGACCCGGCCGGGTGCGCGGGCGGTCTCGCCTACCGAGGAATTGGAGCGGGTGGCGCCGATTGTCGAGCGCATCCATCGCGAGCTCGATGTCATTATCTCGGTCGATACATCCACGCCTGCGGTCATGCGCGAAACTGCACGGCTGGGGGCGGGCCTGATCAATGATGTTCGATCCTTGCAGCGCGATGGTGCCTTGGATGCTGCGGCGGACACGGGGTTGCCGGTGTGCCTGATGCATATGCTCGGCGAACCGGGGACCATGCAGAACGACCCGCACTATGATGACGTCACCCGGGAAGTGGGTGAGTTCCTCGTGGCGCGTCTGGACCAGTGTGCTGCCGTGGGCATCCCTGCCGAGCGGATCATTCTTGATCCCGGGTTCGGCTTTGCCAAGACACTGGCGCACAACCTGAGCCTGTTCAAACATATGGAAGCCTTGCATGCCCTGGGTCGGCCCCTGTTGGTCGGGGTCTCGCGAAAGAGCATGATAGGCAATGCCCTGGGTCGCCCGGTGGGTGAGCGCCTGTATGGCGGCCTCGCCCTGGCGGCGTTGGCCCTTGGTAAAGGTGCACGCATATTGCGCGTGCACGATGTGGCCGAAACGATGGATGTCGTGCGGATGATCGCAGCTGTGGATTCAGCCGAATAAGAATGACGGAGCACTTATGAGCAAGAAATATTTTGGCACCGACGGTATTCGTGGTCGGGTCGGCGAATACCCCATTACCCCTGATTTCATGCTCAAGCTCGGCTGGGCGGCCGGCATGGCGTTCCGCAAGATGGGTGCCTGCAAGGTGCTGGTCGGCAAGGACACGCGAATTTCCGGCTACATGTTCGAATCGGCCCTCGAGGCCGGCCTGACGTCGGCGGGCGCCGATGTGATGCTGCTCGGCCCGATGCCGACGCCAGCCATCGCCTACCTGACCCGTACGTTCCAAGGCCAGGCAGGCATCGTGATCAGTGCCTCGCACAACCCCCATGATGACAACGGCATCAAGTTCTTCTCCGGTCAGGGTACCAAGCTGCCGGATGATATTGAGCTGATGATCGAAGAGCTGCTGGACACCCCGATGACGGTGGTCGAGTCGAGCAAGATCGGCAAGGTGTCGCGGATCAACGATGCGTCGGGTCGCTACATCGAGTTCTGCAAAGGCAGCGTGCCGACCGGAACCAGCTTTTCCGGCCTCAAGATCGTCGTCGATTGTGCCCATGGCGCCACCTATAAAGTCGCGCCGAGTGTCTTTCGCGAGTTGGGCGCCGAAGTGGTGGTGCTGTCCGCCCAGCCCAATGGCCTGAACATCAACCACAACTGTGGTTCCACCCATACCGAGGCGTTGCAGGCTGCGGTGCTGGCCGAGCAGGCTGATCTGGGCATCGCCTTCGATGGTGACGGTGATCGGGTCCTGATGGTCGATCACACGGGTACGGTTGTCGATGGTGACGAACTGCTCTTCATCATTGCTCGCGACCTGCATGGGCGCGGCAAGCTGCAAGGCGGTGTGGTCGGCACGTTGATGAGTAACCTTGGGCTGGAACTGGCCCTGGCGGACCTGGATATCCCCTTCGTGCGCGCCAATGTGGGCGACCGCTACGTGATCTCGGAGTTGCTGGAGCGCAACTGGGTGATCGGGGGCGAGAACTCCGGTCACATCGTGTGCTTCGACCACACCACCACCGGTGATGCGATTATCGCGGCCCTGCAGGTGCTGATGGCACTCAAGGCGCGCAACGAGGGGCTCGCACAATCGCGCCAGGCGTTGCGCAAATGCCCGCAAGTGTTGATCAATGTGCGTTTCGGTGGCGGTGTAAACCCTCTCGAACATGCGAAGGTCAAGCAGGCCAGTGAGCGTGTAACGCAAGCGATGGCGGGGCGTGGACGCGTGTTGTTGCGCAAGTCCGGCACAGAGCCGTTGGTGCGTGTCATGGTCGAAGGCGAGGATGAAGCGCAAGTTCGCGGTTATGCCGAAGAGCTGGCAAAACTGGTTACTGAAGTTTCTGCCTGAATTCGGCTTGCCAGTCATGAATCCGTTGGGTAACATCTGCGCCCACTTTGACCGACGAGGTACAGCATGCGTCGCCCTATGGTAGCTGGTAACTGGAAGATGCACGGTACCCGCGCCAGCGTCGCTGAGCTGATCAATGGCCTTCGTCATCTGGCCTTGCCAAGCGGTGTTGATGTCGCGGTTTTCCCGCCTTGCTTGTATATCAATCAAGTGATTGATGGCTTGAAGGGCAAGTCGATTTCGGTCGGCGCGCAGAACTCTGCGATGGAAGCCATGCAAGGTGCGTTGACCGGTGAGATTGCACCGAGTCAATTGGTGGATGCAGGTTGTTCCCTGGTCCTGGTCGGGCACTCCGAGCGTCGCCAGATCATGGGCGAGCAGGACAAGACCTTGATCCGCAAATTTGCTGCGGCCCAGGCCTGTGGTCTGACTCCGGTGTTGTGCATAGGGGAAACCCGCGAGCAGCGTGAGGCCGGCAAGACCCTTGAGGTTGTCGAGCGTCAGCTGGGCAGCATCATCGAGGAGCTGGGTGTCGGTGCTTTTGCAAAGGCAATCATTGCTTACGAGCCAGTCTGGGCCATCGGCACTGGGCTGACTGCTTCGCCGCAACAGGCGCAGGATGTGCACGCAGCCATTCGCGCACAGTTGGCGGCAGAGAATTCTGAAGTGGCACGAGGTGTGCGGCTTCTATACGGCGGCAGCGTGAAGGCGGCCAATGCGGTCGAACTGTTCGGCATGCCGGATATCGATGGGGGGCTCATTGGTGGAGCGTCCCTGAATGCAGATGAGTTCGGTGCGATCTGTCGCGCCGCGGGAAACTGAAAAAATGCTGGAAACAGTCGTAGTCGTTTTTCATCTGCTGGGTGCACTGGGCGTAGTTGCTCTCGTATTGCTGCAGCAGGGTAAAGGTGCGGATGCTGGTGCGTCTTTCGGTGCAGGTGCTTCAAATACTGTGTTCGGAAGCCAAGGTTCCTCTACCTTTCTCAGTAAGTTTACTGCTATACTTGCCGCCGGTTTCTTCATAACCAGCTTAGGGTTAGGTTACTTTGCTAAAGAGAAAGCTCACGAGCTGACTCAAGTAGGTTTGCCAAACCCAGCGGTATTGGAAGCGCCAAAGCAACAACCGGCTTCTGATGATGTCCCGGTGCTTCAAGAGCAAAAGTCGGCCAACCCGGCGACTGACGTGCCTCCAGCTCAAGAGCAGAAGTAAGAAGGTTTCAAACGCTGTATTGCCGAGGTGGTGGAATTGGTAGACACGCAACCTTGAGGTGGTTGTGCCCATAGGGTGTAGGGGTTCGAGTCCCCTTCTCGGTACCAATTATCAGGAGAGCCCGCGATTGCGGGCTTTCTTGTAGGTGGAAGGGTTACATTGACCCTGTAAGGGATCGGTCGTATACTTCCGCCCCAGCTTTGTCGCGGGATGGAGCAGTCTGGTAGCTCGTCGGGCTCATAACCCGAAGGTCGTCGGTTCAAATCCGGCTCCCGCAACCAGTTTCAGGGGCCCCTTCCAAGGGGCTTTTTGTTAGCTGGACACTTTATAACGCCGCTGTTCGACGGCGTTTCAGGGATGGGCGATTCGCCCATTTTTTTTTATTTGCACAGCATGCACAAACATGCACGAGGGGGTTCAGGTGTCGAGCAAGCTAGAACAGTTGCAGGCCTTGTTGGCCCCGGTGGTCGTGGCCCTTGGCTATGAATGCTGGGGTATTGAGTTTTCGGCTCAAGGTCGCCACTCACTGTTGCGCGTTTATATCGATAAGGAAGGCGGCGTGTTGGTGGACGATTGCGCCATCGTCAGCCGTCAGATCAGCGGTGTGCTGGATGTTGAAGATCCAATCACCTCCGAATACACCCTTGAAGTTTCCTCGCCTGGCATGGAGCGCCCCCTGTTCACACTTGAACAGTTCGCTTTGTTTGCCGGTGAACAAGTGAAGATCAAGCTGCGCTCGCCTTTCGAAGGTCGACGCAACTTCCAAGGCCTTCTGCGCGGTGTAGAAGAGCAGGACGTCGTGGTGCAGGTAGATGACCATGAGTTCCTGTTGCCGATCGATATGATCGACAAGGCCAACATTATTCCCAGTTTTGACTGATACGTGCCAGATACTGCGGATCCCGCGGATCCAATGGCTTGCGAAAGGCGAGGCGTACGATGAGCAAAGAAGTACTGCTGGTTGTTGAGTCGGTATCCAATGAAAAGGGCGTACCGGCTAACGTTATTTTTGAAGCGCTGGAGCTGGCTCTGGCCACTGCTACCAAGAAGCGGTTCGAAGACGAAGTTGATTTGCGTGTGGAGATCAATCGCCACACCGGTGCCTACGAGACTTTCCGTCGCTGGACGGTCGTCGAGGAAGCCGACCTGGACGATCCAGCTATCGAAACCTGGCCGAGCAAGGTTGCGGAAACGCACCCGGGCGCCAAGGTCGGTGATGTCGTCGAAGAAAAAATCGAGTCCATCGAATTCGGTCGCATCGCTGCACAGACTGCCAAGCAGGTCATTGTGCAGAAGGTTCGCGAAGCCGAGCGCGCGCAAGTCGTCGACGCTTATCGTGAGCGCCTGGGGGAAATCATCTCCGGCACCGTGAAAAAAGTCACCCGCGACAATGTGATCGTCGACCTGGGCAACAACGCCGAAGCGTTGCTGGCTCGCGAAGACATCATTTCTCGCGAAACTTTCCGGGTTGGCGTGCGTTTGCGTGCGCTGCTCAAGGAAATCCGCACCGAGAACCGGGGCCCGCAGCTGATCCTGTCGCGTACAGCGCCGGAAATGCTGATCGAGTTGTTCCGCATCGAAGTGCCGGAAATTGCTGAAGGCCTGATCGAAGTCATGGCCGCTTCCCGTGATCCGGGTTCGCGCGCCAAGATCGCGGTCCGCTCCAAGGACAAGCGTATCGACCCACAAGGTGCCTGCATCGGCATGCGTGGTTCGCGTGTCCAGGCCGTATCCGGCGAGTTGGGCGGCGAGCGCGTGGACATCGTCCTGTGGGACGACAACCCGGCTCAGTTCGTGATCAATGCCATGTCGCCTGCTGAAGTGGCGGCAATTATCGTCGACGAAGATGCCCACGCCATGGACATCGCCGTTGGCGCAGACAATCTGGCTCAGGCCATCGGTCGCGGTGGTCAGAACGTGCGTCTGGCCAGCCAATTGACTGGCTGGACCCTGAACGTGATGACCGAATCGGACATCCAGGCTAAGCAGCAAGCTGAAACCGGCGACATCCTGCGCAACTTCATCGAAGAGCTTGAAGTCGATGAAGAGCTGGCGCAGGTGCTGGTGGATGAAGGCTTTACCAGCCTGGAAGAGATTGCCTACGTACCGGTGGAGGAAATGCTCAACATCGACGGCTTTGACGAGGAAATCGTCAACGAGCTTCGCGCTCGGGCCAAGGATCGTTTGTTGACCAAAGCCATCGCTACTGAGGAAAAGCTGGCAGACGCCCATCCGGCCGAAGACCTGCTCTCGCTTGAGGGCATGGACAAGGATTTGGCGATGGAACTGGCGGTGCGCGGCGTAATTACCCGCGAAGACCTGGCCGAGCAGTCTATTGACGATCTGCTCGACATCGACGGCATTGACGATGATCGTGCCGGCAAGTTGATCATGGCCGCCCGAGCCCACTGGTTCGAGTAATTAGGCGCGGCCTGAGGAGAGAAGTGCATGACGCAAGTCACGGTGAAACAACTGGCCGATGAGGTCAAAACACCGGTAGAGCGCCTGTTGCAGCAGATGCGTGAGGCAGGTCTGCCGCACACCGCCGCCGAGGAACATGTGACCGACAGTGAAAAGCAGTCCCTGCTGACTCACTTGAAGAGCAGTCACAAGGCAAAAGTGGAAGAACCGCGCAAGATCACTCTGCAGCGTAAAACCACCAGCACCCTGCGTGTTGCCGGTAGCAAAAGCATCAGCGTTGAAGTACGCAAGAAGAAAGTCTTCGTACAGCGCAGCCCGGAAGAAATCGAAGCCGAGCGCAAACGCGAACAGGAAGAACGTCGCGCAGTAGAAAATGCTGCTCGCCAGAAGGCTGAAGAAGAAGCCAAGCGTCGCGCCGAAGAAGAAGCGCGCCGCCAGCCTGCTGCTGCGCAGACCGCTCCGGTAGAAGCCGTCGAGGCTGTTGCCCCGGCCGCCGAACCTGTGCGCGAAGCGGCGCCAGTCGTGGCTGCTGCCCCGGCTCCAGCCGACACTCGCAAGCGCGACGAACAGCGTCGTCCGGACAAGCCACGTGCCGACGACAACCGTCGTGGCAGCGGCGACGGTGAGCGCAAGAACGCGCCTCATCGTGCTTCGGTCAAGGAAAAGGCGCCAGCACCTCGTGTTGCGCCACGTACCACCGACGAAGAAAGCGACGGCTTCCGTCGTGGCGGTCGCGGCAAGGCCAAGCTGAAGAAACGCAACGCCCACGGTTTCCAGAGCCCTACCGGCCCTGTCGTGCGTGAAGTGAAGATCGGCGAGACCATCACTGTGGGCGATCTGGCCCAGCAGATGTCGGTCAAGGCTGCTGAAATCATCAAGTTCATGTTCAAGCTGGGTACGCCAGCCACCATCAACCAGGTACTGGACCAGGAAACTGCCCAACTGGTTGCTGAAGAGCTGGGCCACAAAGTGACCTTGGTTAGCGACACCGCCCTGGAAGATTCCCTGGCCGAGTCCCTGAAGTTCGAAGGTGAGGCGGTTTCCCGTGCTCCGGTCGTGACCGTCATGGGCCACGTCGACCACGGTAAAACGTCCCTGCTCGACTACATTCGTCGCGCCAAGGTGGCGGCCGGTGAAGCGGGTGGTATTACCCAGCACATCGGTGCCTACCACGTTGAAACCGACCGCGGCATGGTGACGTTCCTCGACACCCCGGGTCACGCCGCGTTTACCGCGATGCGTGCCCGTGGTGCCAAGGCGACCGACATCGTGATCCTGGTGGTAGCAGCGGATGACGGTGTGATGCCACAAACCATCGAAGCCGTTCAGCATGCCAAGGCTGCTGGCGTGCCGCTGGTGGTTGCGGTGAACAAGATCGACAAGCCGGGCGCCGATCTCGATCGCATCCGCAGCGAACTGTCGGTCCACGGCGTGACCTCCGAAGAGTGGGGTGGCGACACTCCATTCGTTCCGGTCTCGGCGAAGATGGGTACCGGCGTTGACGAACTGCTCGAAGCCGTTCTGCTGCAGGCCGAGGTTCTCGAACTGACCGCTACGCCTTCGGCACCTGGCCGTGGTGTTGTGGTTGAATCGCGCCTCGACAAGGGCCGTGGCCCGGTTGCAACGGTCCTGGTCCAGGACGGTACGCTGCGTCAAGGCGACATGGTGCTGGTCGGCTCGAACTATGGCCGCGTGCGCGCCATGCTCGACGAGAACGGCAAGCCTATCAAGGAAGCCGGTCCGGCTATCCCGGTCGAGATCCTCGGCCTGGACGGTACCCCGGACGCTGGCGACGAGATGAGCGTTGTGGCTGACGAGAAGAAAGCCCGTGAAGTGGCTCTGTTCCGTCAAGGCAAGTTCCGCGAAGTCAAACTGGCTCGCGCTCACGCCGGCAAGCTGGAAAACATCTTCGAGAACATGGGCCAGGAAGAGAAGAAGACGCTCAACATCGTCCTCAAATCCGACGTCCGTGGTTCCCTGGAAGCGTTGAACGGCGCCTTGAATGGCCTGGGTAACGACGAAGTGCAAGTACGTGTGGTCGGTGGCGGTGTCGGTGGTATCACCGAGTCCGACGCCAACCTGGCACTGGCTTCCAACGCTGTACTGTTCGGCTTCAACGTGCGTGCCGATGCCGGCGCTCGCAAGATCGTCGAGCAGGAAGGCCTGGATATGCGTTACTACAACGTGATCTACGACATCATCGAAGACGTCAAGAAAGCGTTGACCGGTATGCTGGGCAGCGACGTCCGGGAGAACATCCTGGGCGTGGCCGAAGTTCGCGACGTGTTCCGTTCGCCGAAGTTCGGTGCCATCGCCGGTTGCATGGTGATCGAAGGTGTCGTTCACCGTAACCGTCCGATCCGTGTACTGCGTGAAGACATCGTGATCTTCGAAGGCGAGCTGGAATCCCTGCGTCGCTTCAAGGATGACGCTTCCGAAGTGCGTGCCGGCATGGAATGCGGTATTGGCGTCAAGAGCTACAACGACGTCAAGGTTGGCGACAAGATCGAAGTCTTCGAGAAGGTCCAGGTTGCTCGCAGCCTCTAACTCGCGCACTTCAAGAGCCGCGCCGGGCAGCCGCATGAACATGCGCTGCCTTGCTGGCGGACTCTAAACGCAACGCCCGGTCTGGCTTTTGCCAGGCCGGGCGTTTGCCGCTTTCAGACCTCACGGGTTTCACCGTGGGGCAGTAACAGGTAACAAGACATGGCAAAAGAATACAGCCGTACCCAACGAATCGGCGATCAGATGCAGCGCGAGCTGGCCCAACTGATCCGTCGCGAAGTCAAAGACCCGCGCGTCGGCCTGGTCACCATCACCGCAGTGGAAGTCAGCCGTGACGTCGGTCACGCCAAGATTTTCATCACCGTGATGGGCCAGGACAGCGCCGAAGAAATCGCCCAGAGCATCAAGGTGCTCAACTCGGCCGCCGGCTTCCTGCGTATGCAGCTGGCTCGGGAGATGAAGCTGCGCAGCGTCCCGCAGTTACACTTCCATTACGACGAAAGCGTCGTCCGGGGTGCGCATCTGTCGGCACTGATCGAACGCGCCGTGGCGGAAGACAGCCAGCATCCGGCTGCGGCTGAACCTGAAGACACCAAGGAGTAATCGGTGGCTCAGGTCAAACGTATCCGTCGTAATGTCAGCGGTATCATCCTGCTCGACAAGCCGCTGGGGTTCACCTCCAACGCGGCCTTGCAAAAGGTCCGCTGGCTGCTCAATGCCGAAAAGGCCGGGCACACCGGTAGCCTCGATCCGCTGGCCACTGGCGTGCTGCCACTGTGCTTTGGCGAGGCGACCAAGTTCTCCCAGTACCTGCTCGATTCCGACAAGGGTTACGAAACCCTGGCGCAACTGGGCAAGACCACCACCACGGCGGACGCCGAAGGTGAGGTTTTGCTGGAACGCCCGGTGACCGTTGGTCAGGCGGATGTCGAAGCGGTGTTGCCGAAATTTCGCGGGCAAATCAGTCAGATACCGCCGATGTACTCCGCTTTGAAGCGCGATGGACAGCCGTTGTATAAACTGGCCCGTGCAGGCGAAGTAGTGGAGCGCGAACCGCGTTCTGTTACTATTGCGCGCTTGGAATTGCTGGCCTTTGACGGTAATACTGCGCGGCTGGCCGTGGATTGCAGCAAGGGCACCTATATCCGGACCCTGGTGGAGGATATTGGCGAGCAGCTCGGCTGTGGCGCATACGTGGCAGAATTGCGACGGACCCAGGCCGGGCCTTTCACGTTGGCCCAGACGGTCACGCTGGAAGAGCTTGAAGCGGTGCATGCCGAAGGCGGCAACGAAGCGGTCGACCGTTTCCTGATGCCATCGGACAGCGGCCTGCTGGATTGGCCGCTCTTGCAGTTCTCGGAACACAGCGCGTTCTACTGGCTCAACGGCCAGCCGGTACGCGCCCCGGATGCGCCGAAGTTCGGCATGGTCCGGGTACAGGATCACAACGGTCGCTTCATCGGTATCGGTGAAGTGAGCGAAGACGGGCGCATTGCGCCGCGTCGACTGATTCGGTCGGAATGACCGGAACCAGCCTGCGTAACAGCGGGTTGGCGAGTGTGGCTGTTAACAGGCACGGTCACTACTCATTTATAGATACAGGGATTTGTCCCTGGCCTGTTGAAGCTGTTCCTCGGAACAGTTTCCTGACTAAAAGGATTGCCTCATGGCTCTCGACGTTCAAGAAAAAGCTCAAATCGTAGCTGACTACCAGCAAGCTGTTGGTGACACTGGTTCGCCAGAAGTGCAAGTTGCACTGCTGACCGCCAACATCAACAAACTGCAAGGTCACTTCAAGGCCAACGGTAAAGATCACCACTCCCGTCGTGGTCTGATCCGCATGGTAAACCAGCGTCGCAAGCTGCTGGACTACCTGAAAGGCAAGGACGTGAGCCGTTACAGCGCTCTGATCGCTCGCCTGGGTCTGCGTCGCTAATCAGCGATTGCGCTAGAGGTTGGTGGTCTGTCGTACGTCAGTGGGGTTTCCCGCTGGCGCATGGCAGGCTCCCAGCCTCAAGTTTTATCTGGATACACGTTTTACCCTGGACAGGCGTCGGGCCGATTCCCGTCATTGCCCAAGAATTTCGCAAGAAGACAAGTTCCCCAAGAGCCACAAAGAAGGTAGGACACCGTGAACCCGGTAATCAAAAAATTCCAGTTCGGTCAGTCGACCGTTACCCTCGAGACTGGCCGTATCGCCCGTCAGGCCTCCGGCGCAGTGCTGGTCACCGTTGACGACGACGTCAGCGTATTGGTGACCGTTGTCGGTGCCAAGCAAGCCGATCCAGGCAAGGGCTTCTTCCCTCTGTCTGTTCACTACCAGGAAAAGACTTACGCTGCCGGTAAGATCCCTGGCGGTTTCTTCAAGCGCGAAGGCCGTCCTTCCGAGAAGGAAACCCTGACTTCCCGACTGATCGACCGTCCGATCCGTCCGCTGTTCCCAGAAGGTTTCATGAACGAAGTGCAGGTTGTCTGCACCGTCGTGTCCACCAGCAAGAAAACCGATCCGGACATCGCTGCGATGATCGGCACCTCGGCTGCCCTGGCCATCTCCGGCATTCCTTTCGATGGCCCGATCGGCGCTGCCCGCGTTGCGTTCCACGAAAGCACCGGCTACCTGCTGAACCCGACTTACGAGCAGTTGAAGGCTTCGAGCCTGGACATGGTCGTGGCCGGTACTTCCGAAGCCGTGCTGATGGTTGAATCCGAAGCTAAAGAGCTGACCGAAGACCAGATGCTGGGCGCCGTGCTGTTCGCCCACGACGAGTTCCAGGTGGTGATCAACGCCGTCAAGGAACTGGCCGCCGAAGCTGCCAAGCCAACCTGGACCTGGGCGCCACAGCCAGAAGCCACCGAGCTGCTGGGCGCGATCCGTGCCGAGTTCGGCGACGCGATCTCCCAGGCCTACACCATCACCATCAAGGCCGACCGCTACGCACGCCTGGGCGAACTGAAAGACCAGGTTGTCGCCAAGTTCTCCGGCGAAGAAGGCCAGCCATCGGCCAGCGACGTCAAGGCTGCTTTTGGTGAAATCGAATACCGCACCGTTCGCGAAAACATCGTCAACGGCAAGCCGCGTATCGACGGTCGCGACACCCGCACCGTACGTCCGCTGAACATCGAAGTCGGCGTCCTGCCAAAGACCCACGGTTCGGCACTGTTCACCCGTGGCGAGACCCAGGCGCTGGTCGTTGCAACACTGGGCACCGCCCGTGACGCGCAACTGCTGGACACCTTGGAAGGCGAAAAGAAAGACCCGTTCATGTTGCACTACAACTTCCCTCCGTTCTCGGTGGGCGAGTGCGGTCGCATGGGTGGCGCCGGTCGTCGCGAAATCGGTCACGGCCGTCTGGCCCGTCGTTCGGTCCAGGCCATGCTGCCGGCCGCTGACGTGTTCCCGTACACCATTCGCGTGGTGTCGGAAATCACCGAATCCAACGGTTCGAGCTCGATGGCTTCGGTCTGCGGCGCTTCCCTGGCCCTGATGGACGCTGGTGTGCCGATGAAGGCACCGGTGGCCGGTATCGCCATGGGTCTGGTTAAAGAAGGCGAGAAGTTCGCCGTCCTGACCGACATCCTGGGTGACGAAGACCACCTGGGCGACATGGACTTCAAAGTGGCCGGTACCGCGAAAGGCGTCACCGCACTGCAGATGGACATCAAGATCAAGGGCATCACCGAAGAGATCATGGAAATCGCCCTGGGCCAAGCCCTGGAAGCGCGCCTGAACATCCTCGGCCAGATGAACCAGATCATCGGTCAGTCCCGTACCGAGCTGTCGGAAAATGCTCCGACCATGATCGCGATGAAAATCGACACCGACAAAATCCGTGACGTCATCGGTAAAGGCGGCGCGACCATCCGTGCGATCTGCGAAGAAACCAAGGCTTCGATCGACATCGAAGACGACGGTTCGATCAAGATCTTCGGCGAAACCAAGGAAGCGGCAGAAGCAGCACGCCAGCGCGTCCTGGGCATCACCGCGGAAGCCGAGATCGGCAAGATCTACGTCGGCAAGGTTGAGCGCATCGTCGACTTCGGCGCGTTCGTCAACATCCTGCCGGGCAAGGACGGTCTGGTTCACATCTCCATGCTGAGCGATGCTCGCGTCGAGAAAGTGACCGACATCCTGAAGGAAGGCCAGGAAGTGGAAGTGTTGGTACTGGACGTGGACAACCGCGGCCGTATCAAGCTGTCCATCAAGGACGTCGCGGCAGCCAAGGCATCGGGCGTTTAATCACCCCGTCGTCTAACCGCTGAACAAGCAAACGCCCCGACTGGTTCGGGGCGTTTTGCTGTGTGGTGAAAAACCGACGCCAGGCAGGTTGCCTGGCTACGGGGGACGGTGCTAGTTTTAGCCACCGCCCGTGTAGCTCAGTCGGTAGAGCAGCGCACTCGTAACGCGAAGGTCGCAGGTTCGATTCCTGTCTCGGGCAAGATTTTCCCTCGTTATTTCACCTTCCTGCTCAGCTCCTCGACCGTGCGCTTGAGCTGGTCCATCTCGTTGTCCTGATCGCTGAGTTCCCGTTTCAGGGACGAAATCTCGCTGTTGCTCGAGCTCGAACTGGAGCCGCTATTGCGCTTGAGTTCTTCCACCTGCTTGCCAAGATCCTTCAGATCGCTTTCCTGTTCCTTGATGGTGCGCTTGAGCTCGTCGATCTCCCTGCTGCTGGAGGTGGAGCTGGAGCCGCTGTTGTGCTTGAGTTCTTCGATCTGGCGGGCCTGCTCGCTGAGGGTGCGTTTCTGGTTTTCCAGTTCGTCGGCATTGTTCTTTACGGTTTTTGGCAGGTTTTCCAAGGCGCTGGCGCTGACGTTGGTCTTTACGAGTACGTACTTATCGAATTGGTTGTAATGAAGTGCAGGAATGGCGTCGTGGTCAGAGGGACCATCGGAGGAGACTTCAACCGCCGCTTGGGCAACGCCGGCCAAGATCAGGCTGCCGAGCAGCAAGGTCGCGGTAGCAAGACGGGTCGACGAACGTTTCGAAAAGCTGCGCATCACTGGGGTTCCTTGTGAAGTGCCGGAATGGCACATTGCTATGACTGGTTATTCTGACAGATGTTCCCTAGTCCCCTTGGCTTCGTATGCACATGGTTTTTTGTGGGATAGATGTAAAGAGCCGTGTAAATCGTTGGCAAAACATCCTATATTCACTGCCTGCATGAGCACCGCCCAGCAGTTTTCAGATGATCCACGAATGGTTCTGAAGGCCAGGTGAACCGGGCTTCCAACGGCTTCCTGCGTCAGAGAGATCCTTGATGATCCAGATCCATCTTCCATTCCCAGATCAGCGAGAACGCCATGACCGTTAAAGAATTGAGTCAAGAAGCCAGACACGAAGAAGCCTTGGAAAAGTACTTGAAAGAAACGCCGCAACTGCGGGAAGAGATCAAGGACTTGTCCGCCGACGATCAGAAAGACCAGATCCAATGGGCATTCGAGGACGAGGCCGAAGCCCAGGGGCTGCAACCCTGGGAGTTGACGCTCAAGTACACCAGCACGCCTGAAGAATTCGAGGTGCAGCGCCTTGCATTGCACAAGGAAGCGGCCGAGGTGTTGGGTGTGGAATGGGATGAATACTGCGAGATGAATAATCTGGTGGTCTGAAAGCACGCGGTAAAAGCGACACTGTGGCGAGGGAGCTTGCTCCCGCTGGGTTGCGCAGCAGCCCCAAAAGAGGGGGCCGCTTCGCGGCCCAGCGGGAGCAAGCTCCCTCGCCACGGACTATCTTTGTTCCTGATTACCCGGCGTCAGCCTGTCAGAGGCTCAGCCGCATCGACAGATCCACCGCCTTCACATCCTTGGTCATCGCACCGATCGAGATGTAGTCCACTCCCGTCTCGGCTATCGGGCGCAACGTGCTTTCGTTGATCCCGCCGCTGGCTTCCAGTTTCGCTTTGCCGCCATTGAGGCGTACGGCTTCGCGCATGTCGTCCAGGCTCAGTTCGTCGAGCATGATGATGTCGGCACCGGCCGCCAGCGCTTCTTTCAATTCCGCCAGGCTTTCCACTTCGACTTCCACCGGTTTGCCCGGTGCGATCTTATGGGCGGCGGCGATGGCCTGGGCGATCCCGCCGCAAGCGGCGATGTGGTTTTCCTTGATCAGGAAGGCATCGTACAGGCCGATGCGGTGGTTATGGCAGCCGCCGCAGGTGACTGCGTATTTCTGGGCCAGGCGCAGCCCGGGCAGGGTCTTGCGGGTGTCCAGCAGCTTGACCTGGGTGCCGGCGACAAAGTCGGCCAGGTAGCGGGCCCGGGTGGCGACGCCCGACAGCATCTGCAGGAAGTTCAGCGCGCTGCGTTCGCCGGTCAGCAGCGAACGGGCCGGGCCTTCCAGGTGGAACAGCACCTGGTCGGGGCTGACCCGGTCGCCATCGCGCACTTGCCAATGCACCGCGACACGCGGATCCAGCTGCCGGAACACGGCATCGACCCAGGCCGTGCCACTGATGATCGCCGCATCGCGGGTGATGATGGTGGCCTTGGCCAGGCGTTCGGCGGGGATCAGTTGCGCGGTGATGTCGCCGCTGCCGACGTCTTCAAGCAACGCGCGGCGCACGTTGGCTTCGATTTCGGCGGTCAGGTCGGCGAGGCGTAGATTCGGCATAACGGGCTCCACAAACAAAGTGGCCTGGATTATAGGGTGTCGAAACCTGCATTTGGTCGCGACCTCGCAACATTTCCTCATTTCCTCGGTCACTAGTTGCGCCGTATTTCGAGCTGCGTCACAGAGTACCGCTGGTGCGGCGGGGTTCTTTTACCCATAATCCGCCTTTCGATTGACGCCATAGCTTTGACGTCATGAGCCGAAGAACCGTTTCAGGAGGCCAGGATGCACAACGACGGGAATGTAGTGCCTTTGCACAAGGTGTCTACCGATCAGGCGACTCGCTCGCCGCTCGCCCGCCTGCCTGTGATTCTGCTTCAGGTTCGCGACAAGGCCGCCCAGCAGTTGCGCCTGGGCTTGCAGGGGCTGTTCGATAACGCTGACGACACCTTGTTCGAAATGGCCGACCGGGCGCGCGATGACGTCGAGCAGAACTTGTACTTCGAGGCCATGCGGGACCTGCGCCTGAAGCGCAAAAGCATCGAGCGGGAATTCATCGAGCAGTTTTTCGAGACCTTCGTCAGCCTGGCCCAGTACGACCTGACCCACGCCACCTTGGCGCCTACCCTGGCGTCGGACGGTCAACCCCAGCGCTCCCAAGACGACCTGGAGCGGCAGTTGGCGGTCGAGGCCATGGTCGCTCGGGTGCTCAGGCGCGATGGCGTGGCGCTGGAGCAACTGACGGCCCGGCTCGGCGTGCTGCTGGCTCGACCGCTGGGCAATCAGCACAATCCCCTGACCCCGGCACTGCTGTGCGAAAAGTTCTTGCAGGCCGGGCGCAACCTGGGCGTGGGCATCAAGGTCAAGCTGATCCTGCTCAAACTGTTCGAGCGTTATGTGCTCAGCGAGTGCGACCAACTTTATACCGAGGCCAACCAGTTGCTGGCGGCCACGGGGATCCTGCCGGAGCTCAAGGTGACGCCGGCGCGTCGGGTTTCGGATCGCCCCGAGGATAACCCCAGGCCCAACGCCGAAATCGCCGCCAAACCCAGCGATGCCGAAGTCGACGACAGCGTGCAGGAAGTGTTCGCCGCCTTGCAGAAGCTATTGATGCAAGTGCGTGGCAGCGTGGCGCCGACCCTGGAACCCAGTGTGCCGCCCCAGCCAATTTCTACCCGTGACCTGCTGCGGCTGCTCTCGCATTTGCAGCAATACGTGCCGGCACCTGCCGTGCAGGACGAGTTCGACCTGCGTAGCCAGCTCGAACAACTGCTGACCCGGGTCAGCGTCAGGAGTGGCAAGTCCCGGGTGGTCGACGGCGCTGATGAAGATGTGATCAACCTGATCTCGATGATGTTCGAATTCATCCTCGACGACCATAACCTGCCAGATTCCTTCAAGGCCCTGATCGGTCGCCTGCAAATCCCGATGCTCAAGGTCGCGGTGCAGGACAAGAGCTTTTTCAGCCGCGGTAACCATCCGGCCCGGCGACTGCTCAACGAAATCGCGGCCGCAGCCATGGGTTGGGGCGATTGCGACGATCATCAGCGTGACAGCCTGTACTTGCGCATCGAGCAGGTCGTTCAGCGCCTGCTGAATGACTTCGTCGATGACCCGGCGATTTTCTCCGAACTGCTCGCCGATTTCCTCGCCTTCACCAGTGACGAGCGGCGCCGCAGCGAGTTGCTTGAACAGCGTATCCGCGACGCCGAAGAAGGTCGGGCCAAGGCCGAACTGGCGCGCCAGCGTGTCGAAGGGGCGCTGAACCAGGTGATGCTGGGCAAAGTCTTGCCACAAGCCGTGGTGGAGTTCGTGCAGCAGGCCTGGAGCCAGGTGTTGTTGCTGACCTGTTTCAAGCACGGCAAGTATTCCGCCGAGTGGCAGGCTGACGTCCTGACCCTGGAGCAATTGATCTGGAGCGTCCAGCCTCACGACGAGCCCGATGCCGGCCTGCGTCTGCTGGCGATGGTGCCGGAACTGCTCAAGGCCCTGCGTGAAGGCCTGAGCCGTTCGGCGTTCGACCCATTCGCCACCAGCGAGTTTTTCAGTGAGCTGGAAGTCCTCCATGTGCAGGCGCTCGAACGCATGGGCCAGGCAACGGAACAGGTCCAGTCGCTCGATTCGCCGGCCATGGTGGAGGTGTCGGAAAGAATTGTTTTGCGTGCGCCGCAAAAGTCGGCGGGGGAGAGCGTGGCGGTGCATTTGCCGGCGGATGACGTCGGCCTGCTGCAGGTCGACCAACTGCACCTGGGGAGCTGGGTCGAGTTCCAGGAGGACGATGATAATACCCTGCGTTGCAAGCTGGCGGCGATCATCGAGGCCACCGGCAAATATGTCTTCGTCAATCGCACTGGCCTCAAGGTGCTGGAGCACAGCCGCACCAGCCTGGCCCTGGAGTTCCGCCGGGGCGCGGCGCGGCTGTTGGACGACACCCTGTTGTTCGACCGGGCGCTGGAGTCGGTGCTGGGCAATCTGCGCCAGCTCAATCGCGGCAAGTGATCGCGCAGCCCGGCCCGATCACGGCATACTGACGGCACTCACCGTCGTCATCGAAGGAACCTGTATGCAGTTGGACTCCGCGAGCGGTTGGTGCGAGGGGGTGCGTCATTGCCCGTCGCCCAACTTCAATGCGCGCCCGGAAGGCGAAATCTCCCTGCTGGTGATCCACAACATCAGCCTGCCACCGGCACAATTCGCCACGGGCAAGGTGCAGGAATTCTTCCAGAATCGTCTGGATGTCACGGAACATCCCTACTTTGCCGGTATCGCCGACTTGCGCGTCTCCGCACATTTCCTGATCGAACGTGACGGCAGCGTGACCCAGTTTGTCTCTTGTCTGGATCGCGCGTGGCATGCGGGCGTCTCGTGCTTCGAGGGGCGGGAGACCTGTAACGATTTTTCCCTGGGCATCGAGCTGGAGGGCACGGATGATCTGCCATTCACCGACGCGCAATATGTCGCATTGGTGGACCTGACCCGGCAGTTGCAAGCGGCGTTCAGGGCGATCACCGTGCAGCGAATCTGCGGGCACAGCGACATCGCTCCAGGGCGCAAGACCGATCCGGGACCGGCATTCGACTGGGCGCGCTATCGCGCGGCCCTGACAGAAGGGGAAGGACAATGAGTTTTCTGGTGTTGCTGCTGGCCGTCTGGATCGAGAAGTTCTCGGCCTTGCGCCTGCGGGTCCAGCGCGACGGCGGTTGGCTGCGCGAGCTGAACAAACTCGAGGCGAGCCCACGGTGGGTCAACCGGCCTTGGCTGGTGTTGACCTCAATGGTCCTGCTGCCCGTGGCCCTGCTGGCGTTGCTTTTGTGGGTACTGGAGCCAGTGGCCTACGGCTTGCTGGCGCTGCCGGTGCACTTGCTGGTGGTGATTTATAGCCTGGGGCGCGGTGATCTGCTGGCCGCCCTCGGGCCGTTTCGCGACGCCTGGCGTCGGGAAGACCTGCAAGCGGCGGCTCATGTGGCCAAGCGCGACCTGGACATTGAAGCCGATGACGGTGAGCAGTTACTGGAGCGAGTCCAGGGCCATTTGTTGTGGCAGGCCTACCAGAGCTTTTTCGCGGTGATTTTCTGGTATTTCGTGTTGGGCCCGGTCGCGGCCTTGAGCTATCGATTGCTGGCGCTGGCTGCCGAGCACAGCCAGAACCCCGGCGTGGCCGAGCGGGCCGCGCAAATGCGCCATGCCTTCGATTGGGTGCCGGTGCGGTTGCTGGCGGCGAGCTTCGCCCTGGTGGGCAATTTCGTTGCGGTCAGCCGGGTCATGCTGCATGAACTGTTGAACTGGAACATCAGCGCCGCCGACCTTATCGACAAGGTTGGCCTGGTGGCTGGCGAGATCCCCAAGCCCGTCGCCGGGCCGGACGGCATCAACAGCCTGGATCGCCTATGGGAATTGCTGCTGCGTGCGGCAGTGCTCTGGTATGCCGGGTTCGCGTTGTGGACGGTGTTGGCCTGATCAGCGTAAGCAAGGTTGTAGCCAGGCGCTTTTGTGGCGAGGGAGCTTGCTCCCGCTCGGCTGCGCAGCAGCCGCAAACCCGGACAAAGCGATCTGCCTGAGCAACCCCGGGGCCTGCTTCGCAGGCCAGCGGGAGCAAGCTCCCTCACCACAGTGTTTTCGTGGTTCATCTCTCTCGTTAACCTTAAGTTACAAATCTCCCCGCCGATTTAGGCTATACAGGGACAGCGCCCGAATAGTGGCTTTCTGCTGTCTCCGTGCGCGCGCTCATAACAATAAGAACACTACCGGGAGACTTCCTTGTGAAGAGTTTGCTCTGGCCCGCCGTCGCGCTGATGAACCGCCTGAGCTTCGGCATGAAGTTCAGCCTGATCAGCGTGCTGTTCCTGCTGCCAATGCTGGTGACCAACTTCTTTCTGGTGCGTGATTCCTATCGGGAATTCCAGGGCACCCAGGTGGAGCTGCAAAGCCTCGACCTGCTGGGCAGCAGCCTGGCCCTGCGCCGGGACCTGGAAACCCTCAACAACCTGGTGCAGATCAATGCCAGCCTGGGCCAGTCTGGCAAGGCCGGTGATGTGGAGGCGAAGATCGGTAGCCTGGAACAACAGGTCCTCACGCGCCTGCAAGGCATGACCGCCATGGCCATCGAGCCTGAGCAGGTCAGTGCCTTCGAGGCCAAGCGCGACGAGATGATCGGCGCTTTCAAGGCCCAGCAAGCTGAAAGCTCCCTGCAGAGCAAAAGTGCGCTGATCGGCAAATTGCTCAACAGCGCCCAGATGTTCAGCCAGATCATCGCCAGCCAGGCGGGGCTGAGCCGCGACAACCAGAGCGACATCCGCCAGCTCAGCGAACTGATCATCGGCACCACCCCCAAGGTCACCCAGATCCTCGGCGAAGGCCGGGCGCTGGGTGCGTCCTCGTTGGGGCTGGGGTTTCTCAATTCGGCGTCGAGCACCCGCTTCGATGAGTTGCTGGGGCAGATCGAAAAGCTCCAGGGTGAGTACGACTTGAAACTGCAGGACGCCCTCGGTTCCAGCAAAGCGGCTGGGCAAGCCCTTGCCACCCAGGCCGACGGCAGCAAAAGCACCCTGAAAAAAGCCTCGGAACTGATCGAGGAACAGGTGGTGATGGCCGACACCCTCGATGCGCCGTGGCCGGCATTCTTTGATCAGGTCAGCGGCTTGATGGCGCAGACCTATGAATTGAACGAAGCGACCCAGGACTTTCTCGGTGTGCAGTTGCAACAGCGCCTGGAGCAGAATCGCAGCCATATGGTGCTGCAAGCCGTGGCACTGGTGGCGGTGTTCCTGTTGATTTTTTACCTGTACGCCGGCTTCTACGCGTCGACCCGCACCACCCTCCAACACCTGGGCCAGATGATGGACAAGGTGGCGGCGGGGGACATGACGGTCAATTTCGTCGCCCGCAGCCAGGATGAACTGGGCGAATTGGGTGAAGTGTTCAACGGTACGGTGGCGAAGATCCACGACCTGATCGAACAGGTCGGTCGCACCGTCGCGGAAGTCGAACGCCAGGCCGGGCAGGTGGAAACGGTATCGGCCCGGAGCAACCAGGCTGTCGCCGGCCAGCGCAGCCAGATCGAACTGGTGGCCACGGCGATGAACCAGATGTCGGCCACGGCCCAGGAAGTGGCCCGCAGTGCCGCCGCCGCGGTGAGCAGCGCCCACAGCGTGAACGACGAAACCCTCAGCGGGCGCGGGCTGGTGGAGTCCCAGCAGGGCAGCATCGCCCGCTTGGCCAGCGAGATCGACCAGTCGGTGCAGGTGATCAATCAACTGGCGACCGACAGCCAGGCCATCAGCCGCGTGCTGGATGTGATCAAGAGCATCGCCGAACAGACCAACCTGCTGGCCCTCAATGCCGCCATCGAAGCCGCCCGGGCCGGTGAGCAGGGGCGTGGTTTTGCGGTGGTGGCCGACGAAGTGCGGACCCTGGCCAAGCGGACCCAGCAATCGACCGAAGAAATCGAAGCGATGATCACCCGCCTGCACGGCGGTGTCGGTGCCGCCGTCAAGGCGATGGGCACTAGCCACGAGATGGCCAGTGGCACCGTCGGCCAGTCGGAAAAGGTCCAGCAGGCCTTGGAAAATATCCTCGGTGCGGTCGGCATGATCGTCGACCAGAACCAGCAGATCGCCGCCGCTGTGGAACAGCAGACGGCCGTGGCCCATGACATCGACCAGAACATCGTCGAGATCAACCGCGCCGGCGAACGCACTGCCGAAGGCGCCCACCAGACCGAAGATGCCAGCCGTGCGTTGTCCGCCCAGGTGGTGCAGCTCAAGCAGTTGATCAATGCGTTTCGGGTGTGATTGCCGCTGATTCACCGCAGGTCCAATGTGGGAGCG